>JAZSKX010000002.1:0-91215 GCA_045535075.1 Candidatus Spyradenecus sp.
ACTCGCCGAAATCCCGCCGCCGGAAACCGTCGCCGTATCGTCCGCAGAAACCGAGATTTCGTAAACATTCCCCGCGGGAACGCTCAGCGTGTAATCCGCAGAAAAGCCCGGTCCGGTCGCCGTCCCGCCCGAAAAACTCAGACTCGTCGTCACGCGGCCCGATTTGCCGTCTTCGCTGAATGCGCCGCTCGTTTGCGGAACCGGCTGCGGAATCTCAATCTCGTTCAAAGACATAGATATACCTTTCTTTTTTTGGGGTAAAATTTAAAAGGGGAAAAACGTTTCGCTCTCTTTTATTTCTTAAACAAAACTTCAAGAACACCCCCGCGCAAGCCGTTTTTCCTAAAAAAATATTTATCTTTAAATACTTGACTTTTGTAAAATCACACACTGCTACAGTTCAAAGCGATTTCTGTTTTCTAATTTTTCGAGACCTGGCAAGATTCGGGCATGAAATTGATTTCTTCTCTCGTTGCATTGCTATTGCCCGCAGTCGGGATTTTTGCCGACATTGATCGCGGACTTGTTCCGCTTCCGGTTTCCGTTGAAGCAGATTCTTCCGGGAGAGCGCTTGTTTTGCAAAAAGACGCAATCGGCGGCATCCATTGCTTCGATACCCAAGACGCCCGTCGGGCGGCAAAATATTTTTCCGATATAAAAAATGCTCGTTACGGGAACGCGCTTCCGATTTCCGTTATTTTTGCGCCGATAGAAGATATCACTTTAATTAACGGAAATCCGGAAGGCTACATCCTCGAAATCGACGATAAAAAAGTCAAAATTTCCGCGCACGCCTACGGCGGTTATTTTTATGCGATTCAAACGCTTTTTCAAATGCTTCCGCCCGATCTCGGCGAAAGCGGCTCGTGCGAGCTTCCTGCATGCAGAATCGTTGACTATCCGCGTTTTAAGTGGCGCGGCTTTATGCTTGATTCCGTGCGACACTATCAATCGCCGGAGTGGATCAAAAAACTCATCGATCTGCTCGCTTCGCAAAAGATTAATACACTTCACTGGCATTTAACGGACGATCAGGGTTGGCGTATTGAGATAAAAAAATATCCGGAGCTTACGCAAAAAGCGGCTTGGCGGGAACACATCGGATTCGGGCTGAAGCCGGAGCAATCCGTTCATTATGACAAGAACGGAAATTACGGCGGTTTTTACACACAGGAGCAAATTCGTGAGATCGTCCGCTACGCCGCCGAGCGCAACATATCAATCGTTCCCGAGATTGAGTTGCCGGGACACGCGCTCGCCGCCCTTACCGTGCTCCCGCATTTGGGTTGCACGGGCGGACCTTATAAAATCGGATTAAAAGGCGGCGTGTTCGACGATGTTTACTGTGCGGGCAACGACGATGTGTATACATTTCTTGAAGACGTTTTCGAAGAAGTCGTTGAGCTCTTCCCGAGCGATTTCATCCATGTCGGCGGCGACGAATGCCCGAAAACCCGTTGGAGAAATTGCCCGAAATGCCAAGCAAAAATCCGCGATGAAAACCTGAAAGACGAACACGAACTGCAAAGCTACGTCATTCGGCGCATGGAAAAATTTCTTGCCCGAAAAGGGAAGCGCCTAATCGGCTGGGACGAAATCCTCGAAGGCGGACTTGCGCCCAACGCAACTGTGATGAGCTGGCGCGGAGCCACGGGCGGAATCGCCGCCGCGAAACTTAATCACGATGTCGTAATGGCGCCGAACTCGCATTGTTATTTTGATTATTCCCAAGCCCGAACCGGCGAACCGAACGGCATCGGCGGCTTCATCCCGCTTGAACGCGTTTATAAATTTAATCCGACGGACGGCGTTCCCGCAGCATTTTCACCGCGTATTCTCGGCGGGCAAGCGAATCTTTGGACGGAATACATTCCCAACGAAAAGCACGCAGAATATATGATTGCCCCGCGTATTTCCGCACTCGCCGAAATTCTTTGGACGCCGCCGGAGCGCCTTTCATGGGACGATTTCCAAGACAGGATGCTCGTGCAATATGCCCGTTACGACGCAGACGGCATCAATTACCGTAAACCTGACGGCGTACTGATTCGAGCCGTCTCCGGCGGCGTTTCTTTTTCGCCGGATTTGAAAAATGCCGCTGTCGCCTACACGCTCGACGGCAGTGAGCCGACCCTTGATTCTCCGCGTGCGACACCGGGAAATTACGTTGTAAAAATCCCCAAAGAAAAAAGAAGCGTCCGCGTCCGGGCGCGAGCGATTTTGGACGGCGGAACTCTCGGGCGACAAAACGAGCGCATAATGAATCTGCCGAAAGCCAGAGTTGTCTCAAGTATGGAAAGCGTCGAAGCCAATTTTCCGGAACGGGCGATAGACGGTTCGCGCACAACCGTGTATTGGGCAGATCGCCCGCCGCGTCCGGGCGATACCGTTACCGCGTATTTCGAAAAATTCCAACGAGCAAGCGTTGTACGCTGTCTCACAGGAAAGAATGAAGCCGGCGGAGGAAGCGACAGCCTGCAACGCGGAGTTTTGGAAATTTCCAAAGATGGTAAGTCGTGGTATTCGGTTGCAGTTTTCAAAGACGGTATTGCAGAAAGAACGCTTCCTGAGGGAACGGCATTTAAGGCGATTCGGATTCGAGCCACGGGAACACAAGACGAATGGCTCGTTGTTCGTGAGTTCGAGTGGAAGCCGTAAGCATCCGACGCTAACAAACGCCGTTTCCCGACGAAGCGCTTTAGTCTCTCTTGGCGGTCGCCTTGCCTCGGCGCAGAAGGACCGCTGCAATAAGGCGTAGCAGGATCAGCCCTGCAAGAACTCCGAACGCCCATTTTTCATCAAGACGTTCCGGTCCGACGGGCGTCGGCGCATCGCGAAAGAAAACAACGGTCGCTCCCGCATCAACATGCGGATAGCGCTCGGTCTCAAACGCACAAAACGCCGAGTCTCCCTCAAAGCACTTCGGCAACGCCGGAAGATCTTCACAAGACTGAACTTTGGAAACGGGAAGTCCGAAAATGCGTGAGATTTCACAACTTCCGGCCGAAAGATTTTCGGCGAAGCTCCATTCCACGCGAGCCGGATGAGCGCTCGTGCGAACAGCCTCGACGCAGTCTCCGTCGGCAAATTTTCCCCGATAAAGAATTTCAATACGCGTCAGCTGTTTTTCTTCTTTTTTTCTAAGCAACAAATAGAAATCGTTTTCTCCGGCATCGAAGATTTCTGCGGGAACGCCATCTGTCCGGACATCCAAAATTTCCGTTCCGGCGGCATCAATCCGGAGCAAATCCGTTTGCGCGACTTTAAGTTCAATGGTTTCGACGGTAACAAATCCGCTGCCTGAAATTCGGGAAAAACGCCGCACCGTCGGAGCGGAAAACGAACCTTCGCGCACATCCGTTTTCAACTTTCGCCAATCGGAAAGCGTTTTGTCCGTTGCTTTAAGAACAGCGCTTTTCCCGCTAAAATCGCCTTCGAGCACAGCCGCCGATTCCGGCGCGAGGCGGAAAACGTCATTCGCTTCAATCTCCAAACGACCGCTTTGTTCGCCCGCGTCCGGAGCGTTGACGGCATCAATCTTCGTTGTTCCGGAAAGTCGCTCAAAATATTCGACATTAAACGCAATTTCTCCGCGCATCGGCTTGGCGAAGCGTAATTCCCAAACATTTTCGCTCGGTGATTTTTTTCCTGCGGGAACGGCGTTTACAATATCGTCACCGAAGAATCTCGGAGCAAGCGCCGTCGCCGGCAAGCCGATACGCACAATCTGGCGTACGGCATTTTCGACATTATAAACACAATCAACATTCACGCGAGCGTAGCGTCCGAAATTAAGCGGCTCGACACGTTGCGTCCATGCTGCGGAAATTCGCGACTCGGAAGCTCCGACGGCAAATGTCGCGTTCCATTTGCTTCCGAAATAACGAAATGCGAAATCGGCATCCTCGTTCGGCTCGGTGTTTGTATCGGATTTTTCGACGGGAACATCGGCAGCTTTATCGCCCTTTTCCTCGGGAACGACTTCGACGATATTATTGCGGGAACGCAAGCGCAGTCGCAATCCCTCCTGCGCGTAAATACGAAATTCGCCGAGATGCCGCTGCGCGCCATTAAAAATAATACGCGGCACAGTCCAAGTCGGCGCGCCGACGGGAAAGGCTCCTGCGAGGGAGATGCGGAAATTTTCTTCTCCGACCAAAGATTTTTTCATGTGGAGCGTAACCGTCCGCAAATCTTCCGCATCTTGAGATTCAGACCAATAGGCGACAGCATCCCCGGAAACGGATTCAACTTCCAAGCCTTCCGGCAACGCAAACGAAAGGTTAAATATATCCGCCCGTGAAACTTCTGCCGTCAAATCCGTCACCAACGAAACTTTGTCTTGATTAAGCACGATACGATCATCGGCTGTAATGCGTAAGTTCGGTTTAACCTCGGAAAACGCGAGGCGAACAAGCGCATCGCCGGAAACGGAGCGAAATGCCCGTCGCAGAAAAACCGCTTTTCCGTCGGCGGAAGCTCGGTCAAGCAGAGTCGGAGAAAATTCCTTTTCATCGACGACTGCCAAGCCGGGAGCGACAACTTCATCGACTTGCAATTCGTCTCCGGTTGCGATCCCGACGGTTCTGACGCCGTCTTCGCAATTCAAAACATCCGGAGAAGCAAAGCTGATCATTTTTTCGAGCTCAAAAGGCGCCTGAGAGTAAATCGAGATTTCAACAGAGTCGGATTTCTTGGAATCAAAAAGAACCGTCAGAATTTTATCGTGCCCGAAGTTCCACCGGCGAATGGAATTTCCTTCGACGCGAGAAACCGAGAAAGGTTCCGGAATTTTAATTTTAACTTCGTCAAATTCTCCCTGAACGGGCATCAGTTTGAGCAAATGAAATCCTTCAATCGTTCCCGATGCGGGAACATACAAATTTAAATCTTCCGCGACGAGTTGAAGCTTTTCCCGGCTACGGTCGCGTTCCCGCGGATTCCAAAGAATACGTCGTGTTTCCAACGGCTTGAAGACGATTTGTCCGGTCTGCAAAGTTCCGCCGGGCGAATCCACTTTGAGCGTAACTTCGCCCTCCGCGCCGAGCCGACTGTCGGGGCGCGAAATCGATACGGAAACGACATCCGCCGCCGCATTCCCTGTCGGCAAGTTCATTCCGCGTGCGTCGCGCCTTAATGCCAGCTCATAAGCGAATTTTGCCGAAAATGTTCCGGAGCGATCCAAGACAATTTGATAAACAATTCCGTCTTTTCCCCGTCGCCGTTCGAGACGAATCGGAGCCTCCGGAGCGTCTTTCCGAAAATCGGTAAGTACCGCCGGCGACGCCAATAAATCAAAACGTTCCCCTGCCTTTCCCTTCACGCGAATTTCTCCCGAGGCGACGACTCGATCCGGAAGAATGCTCATATTCTGCGCAATCCGCTCGGCGATTTCCTGCGGGCGGGCAAGTTCGCGCTCGAGCTCATTTTCCTCAGCACGAAGCTCCGGCGTTCCCGTGAAATTCAAAAGAGCAAGCATTCCGCAAACAATCGGAAGTGTCGGGCTCAACTTCTCCTCTTTTTTAGAAAACTTTTTCTTTAGAGCAAAACCGCAGTCTATAAAAAGCAAAATCAGTTCCGTGACAACAAACGCGGCAATCAACGCGGGAATCCGATGTTCGATATCGCTCGTTCCGCAAACAAACGCACCGTAAAAACCGCATCTTCCCGCAAAGCGCAAAATTGCGCTTCGCCGCCAAACCGCTCCTGCGGCGAGAAGCAACGCGCCCGCAAGCCAAATGAAAATTCCCGTATTCAAATCCATATGAAAGAACCGTTCCCCGAGTGTAGTCCACGGCGTAAAATGCGCGACAAACTGCTCCTGAGAGCCGAATGTAACAACGGACAAATCATAGCTCGGGCTGACTCCGTCGCGCAAAACAGAAGCTTCAATCATAATAACGATGCTTAACGCGACCGCACAGACGAACCCGATTATAAAGCGCCAAATACGCAAGCGCGTCGTCAGCAAAATGATAAGCGTTCCCGCGAAAACACAAAACGCGGGGAGTAACTCGCGATTTTGAGAGACGTCCGAAGCGATTGCCCGGAAAATATCTTCCCAGGATCCGCGATTGCGCCGCCCGTTTTCAAATTCAACTCCGGAAAACGTTCCCGCGCCCTCCAAGCGAGCAGAAAGCACCGGAGCGTTCACCTTCGGGAGCGCGAGCGTCAACGTCGGATTTTCCGCCGAAAGTGCCGGCCCGCAAAGCGTAACTTCAAAAAATCCGCGCCCGTTTTGAGCTACGAGCGGAACGATGCAAGTGCTTCCGTCCTCCGAAAGAAGCGATTTTTCTTCGAGATTAAATTCTCCGATCGGCGATAATTTTTCGAGATCCGTTCCTTCCGGAAGCGTCAACAAAAGAGAGGCTTCCCCGGCATTTAAATATTCGAAGCGGCAAATCAAGTGCTGTTTAAGCGCGTCCGTGATATCGTCAACGCGTTCAAGTCTTCCCGTCGCGGAAGTGATGACGCAACGCGAAAGCTTTTTTTGCGGAAGCATTGCGAAATCGAGCGTCAGCTCAAACGGACGTTGCACGTATTGAAATGCGCACAGCAAGACGTTCCCGCCGCGAGTTCCGAGGATGCTCCCGTCAATATTTGCGCGCGGCACTTTTAAGAATGCAGAATTCTCGGCGCTTTCTTCGGGAGATGCGATGGCGACGGCTTCGTTGCTGGTAATAAAAATTTCGCCCTGTTCTCCCGAAACGTCTGCCAATCCGACTCCGGAGAAATCGGCAGAAGTCACGGAATCGGGAGCATCGGAAACCGGAATTTCAAAATGGATCCGCAGAGAAAATTTTCCCTGACGCGGCGTGCGAAGCTGAGCGACAAGCAAGCCGTCTTTCACAGTAGGAGTAAAGAATAAATCGGAATCGGAGAGGCGGATAAATTTTGCATTTTTCGGAAGTCTGATCCGGATTTCGTCAACGGCTTCCGCTTCTGAATCGCAGTCAATTACTGCGTTCCCGCGAATTACATTGCGTCCGATGTCGTAAACGGTCGAGACGTTCCCGTGAAGAGCGGAAATCATTTTTTCGACATGAACTTCCGCAGTCCAAGTCGCTCCGCGCATCCGGAAAACCTGCTGCGGCAACGTACCTTTTGTCTGCGGATAAAATTCTGCCGGCACCTCCGAAAGCCCGTCTAGCTTTGACGGAATTAAGCGCATATTTTTCGCTCCCGCGAAGCCGACGAACCCGCGAACAAAGCGCGCATCCGGACAACGCAAGCTGTGCAACACGCAATCCGTTTCAGTAGAACTCGCCGACTTGCTGACGGCAATGCGAATTTCCTGCTCGCCGGAAAGCGGCTCGGTAAAAACGATTTTCAGCTCACGAAATCCGTTTTTTGCAAGTTCCGCAAGTTCATACCCGGCAAGCAACCCCGTCTCGACTGATTCAACCTTGTAATCCTCGGGCACCTCAACCCGCCACTCGTAAAGCGGCGCCGCCCGAATTTTGAGTTGCTGGCGCGAAACGGCAACGATTCGTTTCGTGTCAAAATAACACCGTGTCGTCTGCGAAACGGAAACGTCCGGACGGATCGCATCGACAAACAATTCCAAACTGTTCGGGCTGTTGGAAATGCGATAAACGGTCTGCTCGGCAGTTTCGTCAACCGGCAAAAGAAAATCGCCCTTCTGCGGGAACGCCGATGCCGCAATCTGCGTTACCCCGTTTTGCGGAAGCAATTCACTGCGCAAAACACCGTCGTTGATAATTCTCAAAAATTCGTTGAAGCGAACGCAAACGGCGGCATCGGGCTGATTTGCGACGGGAACAATTCTTAGAGGACGGAATGTTGACGGCAAGGTTTCGAACACGCTTTGCGTTTCAATATTCAGGGAATAGGCGCCGCGTTTTCTTCGACTTAAAACAACATTGAGCTGTCGATTTCCGTCAGATTCTTCAACGCTCCAAGAGAGCAAATCTTCTCCGGAAACGCTCAAGACTTCGCCGCTCCCGTGCAAATCAAACACGAGATTGGAAAGCGTCCCTTGGGAAATCATCAAAGAAATTTCTTCCCGCTGACGCAACATTCCCGTTACAATCCGCCACTCACTGCAAGTGTCTGCAGAAAAAACGCAGGCGGAAAATTCCGGCGGTGTTCCCGAAACTTCCTGCCAACGCAAATCAAAGCTTCCGCTCCCGGGAAGAAAACCTTCGTAGGCATCGTTTTTTTTCTGAGGCACGGAAACGCTCGACGGTGCAAAAAGAATTTCACCCTCCAAGCCTTTCAGAGAAAACGGAGCCACCTGAATCGCGGGAACGGCAAAATTCAGACGTTGCCACCCGTCTTCACGCGTAATGCGCGCATCCAATTCCAAATCAATTTCAAAATCTCCGCGCTTCGGAAATTTTAAGTAATAAATCGGCAACTTTGTCGTAGCGTCAATTTCGGTTCTGACCGAGAAATCCGAAGATTCCGAAAAATTCCGTAACGCAGCATCCCCGGAAAGCACCGCAATTTCAGCTCCGATTTCCCGCACGCTCGCCACGGTGTGAATACGAAAATGCGCCGAATCGCCGTCAATTGTCCCGCGCAAAGAAAATGCCTCCAGCGAAACCGGGGCAAGCAACTCGTTCCCGCGCGCGACATCAAGCCGTAGCGACGGAGTTCCGTTAATACTGAACGCCAACTCGTTGCGTTCGTTTGTTCCGATAGGCAAAAGCCCGCGCGATTGTTTTCCGTATAGCCGAATATCCGGCGTTGAAACAATGCGAACCATTCCGGAAAATGCCGTCGCATCCGTTCCCGTAAACATCATCGGGATTAGCGTCGCCGGCAGTTCCAAAGTTTTTCGCCCGACAATTGTCGCATCAAAAGTTTTATCAACGGGGATTTCCGTATTCGGACGAATTTCGAGAAACGTCCGCGCTCCCGCGCGCCGAACACTCCAATCTCGCACCTGCGGACCGTTCACCCCGACAATGTCGCCTTCTCCCAAAACTTCAAATACAACCGATCCGAAGTTTCCCTGCAATACGCGGATAGTCGCCCGAGCGTTATAAAGCGCCTCTTTGTCATTGATGAAAACAGACTCGTTAAGCGTTGCGGTGTAAAAAAGCTTCTCCGGTTTTCCTGCGGCCTCTTCCGTCGCCGTCGAAGGCACCGCGCTTGCTTTAGTTTCGTCAGCACAAATTGTTCCCGCCGAAAGCAGAAAAAAAACCTGGACGCATGTAAGTAGAGTAAAAAACTTTCGAAGCATTTTTCTAATTCGTTACAAAATCCGGTGTTCTGCGCTATGCGTTTTCGGGTTTGACGAATCCGCGGGAACAACGTTTATCGAGTTCATGCGGATGAAGTCCGTCTTCGCTACGCTCTGCGGCATCGTGCGCAATCATGCCGTCTTTCGCTGTAATTTCCCGAATAATGAGTTCACGTGCATCGTCAACATTGTCGCAGAAATGGAAAATATCAAGGTCTTCTTTCGAGATATAGCCGAGTTCGGCAAATTTCTCAAAATTGATAATTGAGCGCCAAAATTCTTCTCCGAAAAGTACGATCGGGATTTTCTTTCCGGCCTTATTCGTTTGAACAAGGGTAAGCATTTCAAAAAGTTCATCCATTGTTCCGAAGCCTCCGGGAAAAGCAATCAGAGCGTGCGCCAGATAGAGAAACCAGTACTTTCGGATAAAGAAATAGCGAAACTCGAAATCGAATTCCGGGGAAATATACGGATTCGGCTTCTGCTCGAACGGAAGTTGAATGCCGAGTCCGAGCGATTTTCCGCCCGCTTCATAAGCACCGCGATTTGCGGCTTCCATAATACCCGGTCCTCCGCCGGAGCAAATATAGTAGCCGTCCGCCGGGTTCGGGAACATTTCCCGCGACCAGATCGTCAAATCATGTGCAAGCTTTCTCGCCGATTCGTAATAATGCGAATTTTTCACGGCTCGCTCGGCAGCGGCAAGGCGCAAAGCTTTCTCCGCTTCGGGAAGCGGAGAATTTTCAAGCCGTCTTTTTTCCCGCGCCAAATCGTCTTCCGCATCTTCCCGTGAAAGCGTACGCGCCGAACCGAACATTACTAAAGTTTTTCGAATCCCGTAAGGATAGAGGCGATAATACGGCTCAATCATTTCACATTGAACTCGAATTGTCCTCGCAACGGGACTATTTAGGAAATCAAGATTTTCGTATGCTTTAAGATGTTTGAATTGCGGGGAATGAGCGGGGGTTTCCATACCGACAAGCTTAAAACGTTTCCGTTTTTTTTCGACAAAAAAAGCGTTCCCGCAAAGAATTTACGGGAACGCTTTTTTGAAAAGAAAAACGCTTAGATTTTTCGGAAAACAAGCGCGGCATTGTGCCCGCCAAAGCCAAGGTTATCGCTAACCGCGACATTGACATCCATTTTACGCGCCTGATTCGGAACGATATCCAAATCGCATTCCGGATCCGGATTGACGTAGTTAATTGTCGGCGGAACGATACCGTTTGCAATCGCGAGTACCGTTGCCGCAGCTTCCACGCCGCCGGCAGCTCCGAGCAAGTGTCCGGTCATCGACTTTGTCGAGCTGACTGCCAATTTGTAGGCATGATCGCCGAAAACCCGTTTAATCGCTGCCGTTTCAAACTTGTCGTTGTAAGGAGTCGAAGTTCCGTGTGCGTTGATATAATCAACTTCGTTCGCGTTCACGCCGGCATCCGTCAGCGCCTGCGCCATGCAAAGCGCCAACCCGGATCCGTCCGGAGACGGCGAAGTAATGTGATACGCATCACAGGATGCTCCGTAGCCCGCAAATTCCGCGTAAATCTTAGCCCCGCGCGCCATTGCACGCTCGTAGGTTTCGAGAATGAGCACCCCGGCTCCTTCGCCCATAATAAAGCCGTCACGCGTCGCGTCGAAGGGGCGGCATGCCGTCTCCGGCGTGTCGTTATACTTCGTTGCGAGAGCTTTCATGTTGCAGAATCCGGCAAATCCGAGACGCGTAATTGCCGCTTCGGCACCGCCCGCAATCATGACATCCGCATGTCCGCTACGAATATGGCGGAGAGCTTCCCCGAGAGCATGAGAACCGGATGCGCATGCAGAAACGATACCGTAATTAACGGCCTGTGCTTTCATATCGATTGCGACGACTCCCGAAGCCATGTTCGAGATAAGCATCGGAATCATGAAAGGAGAAACACGACGCGGTCCTTTCTCAACGAGAACGGAAGATTGCGCTTCAATCGTTTCCATGCCTCCGATTCCGGAACCGATGATAACACCGATGCGGCTCGGTTCAACGTCTCCGACCTTCAGTCCGGCATCTTCCATTGCCATCTTAGAGGCGGCAACGGCGTAACGCGTGTAGCGGTCGTTTCGTTTTTGCTCCTTCGGATCCATGTACTGATCCATGTCCAAGTCATTGACTTCGGCGGCGACCGTACAGGTAAGACCTTCCGGATTAAAGCGAGTTACCGTAGAGACACCGTTTTTGCCGGCGACGAGACCTTCCCAGAAAGCCTTCACGCCGTTCCCGATCGGGGAAACGATACCGATACCCGTAACAACGACTCTTCTTGAATTAGTTTCGGATTGCACTCGGATAAAATTAAGGGTTAAGGATGCACGAGCACGTATTGTGCCCGATGCTTATTTTCCGGCTTTCGCGGAGATGTATTCAATAACCTGACCGACGGTCTGGAGTTTCTGCGAGTCCGCTTCCGGGATTTCGCCGTTGATTTCGTCCTTAAATTCTTCTTCGAACGCCATGATCAATTCGACGAGGTCGAGCGAGTCCGCACCCAAATCGCCCATAAAGGAGGCTTCCGGAGTGAGCTGCTCTTCATTGACATTGAGCTGAGCGACGATGATGTCTTTAACGCGTTGTTCGATGGTTTTGTCTGCCATAGTTTTTATAGTTTGATGGTTAAAAAATTCAAATTGTGTTGTTAGATTCGCAGGAAGACGCCCAAGAGGATTCCTCGCGAATGGGTTAATCCTGCTACATTGCCATGCCGCCGTCAACCGAAAAACACTGTCCGGTAATATAGCCGGCGTTTTCGGAGCAGAGGAAATTCACGGTCGCTGCAATATCTTCGGGAGCTCCGAAGCGCGCTAGCGGGATTGCAGTCTTAATTTTCTGTTGGACCTCCTCCGGAAGCACCGCCGTCATATCGGTCGTAATAAATCCGGGAGCAACGGCATTAACTGTGATAGAGCGCGTCGCGAATTCCCGCGCAAGCGTTTTCGTCAGGCCGATAAGTCCTGCCTTCGCGGCGGCATAATTTGCCTGCCCGGCGTTACCTTGAACTCCGGTTACGGAAGAAATATTTACGATACGCCCCCAACGTTTTTTCGTCATCGGGCGCAAAAGGCCTTTCACCCAATAAAACGCGCTCGCGAGATTAGTTTGGACGACATCCGACCAATCTTCGTCCGTCATCCGCATAACAAGTCCGTCCTTCGTAATTCCCGCGTTGTTGACGAGAATATCGACACAACCGTATTCCTTGAGAATTTCTTCGCAAGCGGCAGCGACTGCTTTTCCGTCGGAAACATCAACGGCCTTCGCAACAGCTTTGCCTCCGGATGCCGTAATTGCGTCCGCAACTCCGCCGCACGAAGCCGGATTTTTGGAAACGCAAATAACCGTGTGTCCGGATGCCGCCAAGCTTTCGGCGATTGCCTTGCCGATCCCGCGACCGGCGCCCGTTACGACTGCAACTTTCGGAGAATGTTCAAGTTTCATAGTAGTGTAAATTTTCTCGAACAACGCCCAAAATGTCAATTTTTGAAACGCTTCTACGCGCGTAAAAGCGAGATGTTTTTCAAATATTTCCCGAAAATGCTTCAGCCTGCCGCCGATCCTCTGCCAACTGCTCCCGCAACGCGTCGAGCGAATCAAAGCGGCGCTCCTCCCGCAAGAATTTTCGCCATTCAACGAAAACCCAATCCCCATAAGTCGGAATTTCTGTTCCTTCGGGAATATTCAAAAGAAACGTCTCCAAAAGCGGCTCGGGAACGCCGCCACGCTCTACTGTCGGACGCACGCCATAGTTGGCAACACCGGGGAAACTCCTGTTCCCGCATTTCACGCACACGGCATAAACGCCGAATCGCGGGCGCAATTCCGGATTCCAAGCCAAGTTCAATGTAGGAAAGCCGATTGTACGCCCCAGTTGCCTCCCGGACACGATCGTTCCCGCGGCAAAATAAGGTTTTCCGAGCATGGAGTTGGCGGAGTCGATCTCCCCGAATTCAAGCTCCTTCCGAATTCGCGTAGAAGAGATTCTTTCGGATTTAAATAAAACCGGTTCGAGTGCATTTATCTCGACATCGAGCGATTGGGCACGTTCCCGCAACAACGCAACATCTCCTTTACGACCGGCGCCGAAGCGAAAATTTTCTCCCACAAAAATTCCGGTAAGCGACGGCACTGATTTTTTCAACGTCGTCAAAAAATCTTCTGCCGGAATCTTCGCAAACTCCGTCGAAAAAGCCTGTACAACAGCAAAGTCCAAACCGATTTCTTCGAAGAGGGCTAATTTCGTCGCCTGAGAATAAATTGATCTCGCAGCCGCGTTCCCGCGAAAAAACACTTCCGGGTGCGGGGAAAATGTCAATGCGCCCCAGATTCCGTTTTGCGTTCGAGCCGTTTTTTTTGCGAGTTCAAAAAGCGCACGATGCCCGCGATGCACGCCGTCAAAATTCCCGATACAAAGAAACACGGGAACGTTTGTCGGATACGAAAAATCGGCAAGCGAAGCAATTTTCTCCATGGGTATAAAATAAAAAGAAACCGAGAACTAACACAAACTCACAAGCATTTGTGTCAATTCGCGGTCTCTTTTTTCTTTATTAAACTAGAACGTGCAACGAACGCCGACGTTTGCCGAATGCGTCGTCGAGTTATCTAAATCGCTTTCGAAGGTGTAGCCGGCAGAAACCGCCCATTCGGAATTGATACGATATTCAACACGCGGACCGACGCTGATAACATCCTCGCCGGAGAAGTATGCCGTTGCCGAAGCGTTCATTCCCGCATACGCTCCGCCGATAAACTTCGCGTTGATATCGGCGTCCGTATCAAGGAATTCGTGACGGAATGCTGCTTCGAGCGTAAAGCGCCAATCTTCGGACGGGAGCCAATTCAGAGTCGCGCCGATCGTTCCGCGCAAAGAATTGCGATCCGAGGCATCGACATCCAATGCACTTTCCGTACCGCCGGTTTCCGAGAATCCTCCGATGCGGGAATACGTGTAATCCAAGCCGATGTACGGCGAAACGTGCAAACCGTTTTCCGCACTGAGAACGAACATTCTTCCGAGCGTCGTCGAAAGCGACAGGTCCGTTCCCGAAGCATCCCCTTTCAGAGTTTCAAGCGCGTTGGTGCGTTTCGTGTCAAATCCGATAACACCGACACCTGCGCCGAAGCCGAAATAGGAAACGTCGTCGAGCATCGCCATTCCGTAAACATTGATGCGCGCCGTATCCGTTTCGTGCTTTCCGCCGCCGTTATGTACCTTGGCCTTGCCGACATCATAAGTGAAGCTTGCGCCGAGAACGAAATCATAATTAACAAGCGTATCAAAGCCGGCAACGGCTCCGGAGTGGCTCATGTCGTAGTTCGCGGACTTATTTTCACCTTCGTCGGAATCAGCAGAACTGCCGATGACGTTTGCAAAAGCCTTGAATGCACCTTCCTTTTCCGGATAAGCCCGATCGTAACGGCGTTGCTCAAGCCGCTGGCGCAACAAATCGTTTTCAAGCTGGGTCAATCCCGTCGAAAGCTCGAGCGCTCCCGCGAAAGAAACCGGCGAATAATTCGTCAACTTCGCGCGTTGTTCGCCATCCGTTCCCGACCAATAAATCGACTTATAAATATCGCTGTCCGTATTGGAGAAGACGGTATCGGCGAGAGTTCCCATTCCGGAAGGAATCAGTTCGTCAACCGGAGTCGCAAGACCGAGGACAACCAGAGTTGCGTTTTCGGCAACGCGCGCGGAAAGGCGTTCACCGCTCGCCATACGGAACGAAGCTCCGTTTTCAATCGCTTTCACGTCTGACGCGACAAGAGCAAATTCTTCGCCTTCGGCGAGCGTCCCGTCGATTTCGACAACCGCTGTTTTCTCGATTGTTGCACTTCCCGTAGCACGGATAGCGACCGTTCCCGCGTCCGGCAAATCAGCAAAAAGCTTTCCGGCAATCGTCAAATCACCCTCAACTTTACGCGTTGCGGTAAGTCCGGAAGAGCGGAAACCGAGCGTTGAAATCGAAGCCGATTTTCCGAGAGAAAGTGTTGCGTTTTCGGCAACATAGAAATCGCGCGTGATTGTCGCAGATTCACCCCAAAGCATGTTCGCATCCGAGGCAAGCAGTACGCGTGAGCCATATCCGAAGCTCTTTCCGTCCGAAAGAACGAACGCGTTATCCGCATCCGCCGATTCAAGGAAGAACGTTCCGGAATCGTTAATATTCTTTCCGGTGAGATCGGAGAGAGAAACGGATTTTCCGCTTCCGTTGCGAAGAACCAGTCCGGACTCGACATCGGAAGAAACCGCAATTTCATTTGCCAACGCGCCAAACGTTGCCGTATCAACGACCAAACGCCCGCGAGCAACTTCGATTTTGCCCGAGAACGCATTGTTCTTGTAGTTTGTGCGCACGAAAGATTTTTCGTTGTTAACGCGCAAAATGCCGTTCCCGTCGAGATTTTCGAGAGTCGACTCCGCAACTTGAGAACTTTCCAAGGTGCCGAGAATGCTGACAAACCCGGCGTTCCCGAACGACGCATAAGACTTCAAAACCGCAGTCGCTCCCGCATCAATTTGAACGAAGCCCGAGAAATCCCGATTGAATTCTTCCGGGCTTTGAGCGCCGTTCACATTCTCAATCAAGGTTGTTCCGGCAACAAAGCGGACGCGGCCGGCACCCGCCAAGGCGGCAAGATTCCCGACACTTTCTTTCGCTCCGATTTCGAGTAGCCCGTTTCCTTGAACTTCAATTACCCCGGAAGTCGGATTGCTCTTAAACGACACAGCCTTCACCGTGCCTTCCTTAATTTGGAGCAATCCGTTAAGGTTAACAGTCGCGCCGGAAAGATCCAACGTTCCGGTTCCGGTCTTTACGACCTTCGCATTGCGGATATCCAAGAAGTCTTTGCTTCCGCCTTGAATCGTAAGGACTTTTCCGGAGAAATCCGAAAGACTGCCCGCAGCGACATCAAGATTCAACGTACCGCCGGAATCCTGAGTATTTCCGCTTGATGCAAGAAGGATATTATCGGACGACAATCCGGAACCGAACTTCGCCGTCGCATTGGGATCGACGCGCAACACCCAATCGGAATCCCCCGTAAGGTCGAAGGAAATTTCCGAAGTCGTAGCCGAAACCGCCAAAATCCCGGCACCGGAAACCTTCCCGCGAACAACCGCATCGGCGTTCCCGCCGAACTCGGCGATTTCCAAAACGCCGTCACGCCCGATGTAAATTTCCTGATTTTGATTTCCGACATAACCGCCGATTGCCAAAGTTCCTCCACCGTTTTCAACCTTAATGGATCCGGAAGAAGTGAACGCATCAACATACCATTTCCCGGCTCCGGTCTTAACAATATCTCCGGTTTCAATTTCGGGAAGGAACTCAGAACCCGTTCCGCCGCCGGCAAAGATCACCGCTCCGGCAACACCATTTTTCCAAGAGAACGAACCGTCGACGACCGAGCTCGAATTACGTGCGTTATGAGAAAAACGAGCGACTCCGTCGGCAACATATTCAGCCTTGAACGTTTGCGTTCCTTCGCTGCGGGAAACCACCTTTCCGGCAACCTCGTCATAGCGTTGCGAGAACTCGAGTGTTCCGTTCTTGATTTCAAAAGATGCGGCATCTCCGGTTTCCGCAATCGAGAGAGCTCCCGTTGCCACCGATGCATTCGTATTAATCATTCCCGCAACAAAGCTCGTTCCGCTCGTATTCTTAACAAGCGTTCCCGCGCCGGAAATTTCACGGTTCAGCAAAACATCCGAATTAAGCTTAAGCTTCGCTCCCGCGTTAATTGCAATTTCCGCCGTTCCGAGATTCCCGTCTTCCAAAACGTCAACCGTTCCGCCGGCAATTTCGAAGATTCCGGAAATCGTATTCGCCGTATAAACGGAGAGCGTTTGGCTTGCATCCAGATCCAGGCGAACCGTCCCGTTGCCGGCAAAGCTCGCCGTTCCCATGTCGAGATCTGCGACCGTTTTATCCGTCGTAATCACCAACGTTGCTCCGGATTCGGCGCCCAAAGAAATTTCCTTGGAAGCTAATTCCGTCGCGTCCCCTTTATCCAAGGTAAACGTTCCTCCGTCAACGGCAACGAGAGCGCCGCTAAACGCATCCAAATCGTCAACAATCCCGGATTTCCCTTCAAGCGTTCCCGTGCCGGCAAGCGCCGTCGAAATCGTATTTCCGTCCCCGACATCAATGCGAACAACCGATTTTTCCGGATTTGCCAGGAAAATGGTTCCGGTTCCGCCCGCCGTTGCATTCTCAACGACAACGCTTCCGGAATTCACATAGGTATTGCGATGGGCGTTATCCGCCCCGGCAAGCGTCAGCGTTCCCGCGAAATCTTCACTCGTATAGATGTCGAGTTCTGCCTTGGAATCCGCATTCTTTGTAATGGAATTAGCGACGGTTGCAGAGCCGCTTCCGGAGAATGTCAGCGCCGCAGTTCCTTTCGCATCGGCAATTGAAATCGAGCCAAGGTCGAGAGAACGATTGTCCGCAAGGATAAGCTCATTTCCTCTTCCGGAAACGGAAAGCATTCCGAGAGCAAGAGTTCCCGCCGTTTCATTTTCCGCAGAATTGAGCGTTTCCACGAATAGCGTTCCCGCATTTTTCAACGAAACATTGCGTCCGGACGCCGCAATCATCTGATTATAAACAAGCGTTCCTTCGTCGCGAGCTTCGAGCGTTCCCGTAAAGCCGCCGCCAATTGCATTTGCAAATTTAAGCGAATTTTCGGAACCGATAATTGCCACCTTTCCGCTTCCGCCGACAAGTGCATTTGCAACAACGCCTTCCGTCCCGTTCCCGAAAACAGCGGAGCGTGCAAAAACGACTTCACCGTCCGCAATCATCTTCGCTTGCCCCAAAGAACCGGAGCCATAGAAATACGTTGTTCCTTCGCGAGCGGCAAACGTACCTGCGAAAGCAGATGAATCCTGAAGCAGGTAAAGATCGCCGCGACCGGATTTTTGGAATGTTCCTTCTCCCGTGAATTTCCCGACCTGCGCCAGCTTTGCGTTGCTGACGGTAACAACGGATTCCGCAGAAATATCAAGCGTAAGCTTGGTTTCGATTTCGCCGAGAACCGTCATTTCACCTTTTCCGGTTACATTCATCGCTTGCTCGCCGGTTACATAAGCCGCCGAGAACGTAATTTTCCCGTCGTTCTTTAATTCAAGCGTCGTTCCCGTAGCATCAACCGTCAAAACGCCGGAAGAGCCGCTCAATTGAGCGCCGTCGACAACGATCGCCGCATTCGCGCCAAGTTTTAGCGTTTCCCCATTGAAGGTTTTAACGCCGGAACCGACCGTAATTTTCGATTTTGCGGCAACTTCGAGCGCGCTATAAACGTTTTGGGCTCCGGAGAAACTGATATCGCCGTTCACCGCTAAGGTACCCGCGACCGTCAACTCACTAAGAACGGAAAGCGCCTTAGACGAATTCAACTGCAGAGTTTTTCCTTCCGCGACAACCAACGCTCCCGCGTTCGAGCCAAGCGTTCCGCCTTCCCCGATCGACAAAATCGCGTTCCCGCCGACTTCAACGTCGCCCGACAAATTAATGCTTCCGTCAACGGCGATCTTTCCGGAATCAATCGAAAGCGATGCCTTCGAATCCAAATCTCCGGTGATATTCAACACGCCGTTCCCGGATTTCGCCAAAAGGAAGTTTCCGGCATTCGCGTCGGCAATATCAGAAACCGATCCGTCAATTTTCAACGTTCCCGCGGCAACATTCATCGTTGCGCCGGTAGCAAATTTGCCGTCCGCCGTCTTTGTAACACCTTGAAGCGCGAGGTTTCCGCCGATCGTCGCCAATGCGTTGCCGTCTTTGTTCCAAAGCGCCTCAACGGGAACGTCCGCTCCGTCGTCGCGCACCGTTCCGCCCAGAGTAAATGTTCCGTCCGTCCGGAAAGCGACAGCCGAGCCATCCGCCAAATCAACATAGTTAAGCTTCGTTTCGGTCGAAACAAACTCTGCGCGCTTACCGTCCGCAAGATCCAAGGTCGTCGATCCGCCAAGCGTAGCGCCGGATTCAAACGTAAGCGTTCCGGCTTCTTCTTCGACAACGATGGAAGCGATTCCGGTTTCGCCGATGTTGCTCACAACGACGTTCCCGTGTTCGATAACAAGCTTTCCGAGTTCCGCCGCGCCGGAAAGCGTAAGACTTCCGGCTCCGGTTTTTGTCAAAACAGTTCCGGAGAGTTTTTCGAGCGTAACCAAAGTGCTTGCCTCGACAACATTCAACGTTGCATCCGTTCCCGCGACGGCAACTTCTCCGACGTTATATTCCGCCGATGCTCCGACAAAGGAAAGCGCCCCGTAAAGCGAAATCGTTCCCGTTCCGATGAGCTTGTCGCTATTCGTTTCTACGGCCGCGCCTTTAGCGATAGTCAAACCGCCGGAAAATACGCCTTCCGCCGAAACCTTGCCTTTGTTATTGAAAACAACCGTTCCCGATTGCACGGAAGCTGCGATCTTCGTTCCGTCGGATTTGTCTTTGATGACGCCTCCGTCAAAATTCAATGTAAATCTGCCGTTTCCGTCGAAAACAACGCCGCTGACATTGACATTTTCCGCGACGGAAATTTGCTGTCCGTCGGAGAAATTAAAGGCAACGTATTTATCGTTGGAGAACGTCGTTGAAGAATTTCCGCCAACGCTGGTTTGCAACCATCCGCGTTCTTTGCCGACCTCCCATTTTTCGGCACCGTCCCAAATCAAAGTTCCGTAAGCAACGATTTTGAGTGCGCCGACATCATGTCCGAAACCGTCGTCTTTACGTTCGACGGTCAGGTAAACATCGCGGCCGTCGATCGTTTGCGTATCGAGCGTTACCGAGTTCCCGCCAGCCGTAAACCCGTCGCCGATCAAACTCAGGCTTTCATCAAATTCGATAAGAGCAAATTCGGAGCCGAGCGTGCCGTAATTGATTTTAATATTATCGAGCTTCAATCCTTCATGAATCATCAGCTCGTCCGTGCGAATCGCCGGAGCGCCGCCGGAGACGGAAAGAGTTCCCTGCAGTTGCAGACCGACATCGCCGATTACAACGGAATCAACCTCAGACGCGTTGACCGTCGCATCTCCGACAAGCGTCAGCTGCCCGGAGATTGTCGACGCGTCGAGAGTCAATGACGTTCCCGCGCCGATTAACAGATTTCCGGTATAGCGGGAATCGCCGCTCAATTCAAAGCTTCCGCCTTGAGCGAGTTCGAGAACATCTGCCCGCACTTGAAGAATTGCGCCGTCCGTAACCTGCACTTGCGTAAGCTCAACTTTCGCATCGGGATTTTCGTCAAAATCAAACTCCAAGAGATCTTCGATTATAAACTGGCCTTCATTTACCTTGATCGAATTCACTCTGTCCAAACTGACGGCAACAATATCAAGCGTTCCTTCGCCGGTTTTGGTCAACGACCCCTGAAATTCTCCGCCGACTTCGAGGCGTGAGCCCTGTTGGGCGACATTGACAACAGCCTTGTCCCCGGAACCGACCAAGTTTCCGTCAATCGTCGAAACTTCAGCGCCTTCGAACAAGGCCGTTCCCGCGACGACAACCTCGCCTGCGGTTCCCGAAATTTCAATGTCGCCTTTGAACGTCGCATCTTTGAATGCAAGTTGGCTCAATGTATTAACGTTCGGAGTCGTCCCGAGCGTGATTTTTCTTACGGTTCCGTCCGCATTCAGAACATCCGCATAAAGCCGCCCGCCGGAGACAACATTGTTCCCGTCCGGGCTTCCGATATTGAGCGAACCGGATGCGCCCATTGAAAGGTTGAGCGTTCCCGCAACTTCGAGCGAGCCGTAAGTATTTCCGGAAACGAGTCCGCCGACATAAAGAGCCCCGTCAAGGCGAAGGTTGTTTTGTCCCAGGGGAGCGTTGAGTTCGAGCTTGGATTGAATTTGACCGGTTCCCGAAGCGACATTGAGTTTGGACGCAACCCACGAGCCTGCACCCGCATCATCAGCGCCCAAAACCCCGCCGGAGAAAGTAAGCGTATCGATTGTTTGCTTTTGAGCGGTCTTCAAAATTCCGCCTTCAATCTTGACGTCAAAATCCGAAGCAAGCGTCGTTCCGACGACAACATCGCCGAGTCCGGATTTCGTGAATGCGTGCGTCCCGGCAATGGAACTTGCATTGAAATTGAAAATTTCGCTTGCGGCGGCGGAAAGATGAGCATTTTCTCCGAGAGTAACATCGCCGCTAAATGTTCCGTTCCCGCCGAGCTTGCCGAGAAGTTCCATTGAGCCCGTAAAGGTTTTGTTGTTAACAATCCGGACGAATGCGTTTTCACCGACGAAACCGGAAAGCCCCGTAACATCCTGAAACACCGCCGTACCCGAAAGAACTCGGAGCACGCCGTCTCCGGAAATCGCTCCGGCAAACTCAAGCGATCCCGCCGTATCCACTTCAAGAGCCGCCCCGCTCGCGACCGTAACATCGCCGCTTCCCGGTGCGCCGTTGCCTTCAAAACGCAATGTCCCTTCCGCAATCTCCGTCGCTCCGGAATATTTCGTATAGCGATTTGCCGCCGTTCCCGTCAACGCGCCGGAAAGCACCAACGTTCCCGTGCCGCTTTTCTTCAGCTTTGTTCCCTGATATTCGAGGGAATCCACAAGCGCTCCGGACAAAGTCAAAGTCGCGCCCTGTTCAATGGTGAACTCGGAAGTTCCGCTGTTCACCGACAATTGAACTTGCGTTGCGATTTCCGCATCGCCGCTCGCAACTACGCTCGTTCCCGCACCGAGAACGATGCCGGACAAATTCGGTTCTTCCGCGTCTTGAGAATCGATACGAGTATTTTCGCCGAGTTTCAGACTGACGTTGACCAAAGTCTGTCTGTCGTCATTTGCGTTGCGGGCGAGAAGCATCTGTGCGCCGTCACGCAGCTCAACGCTAACGGGAGCAAAGCCTTCCGAAGTCCCGAAAGAATTCGCCTGAGCGAGCAAGAGTGTCGCGGTTTCACCGGAAGCAATAATATCTCCGTTAAAAATACGTCCTTTCGATTCTGCGTGGCCGAGAGCAAGCGCTCCTTCTTCAATGCGGAACGTGCCGCCCAAAGATTCGTCGCTGGCAAGAGAAATCGTACCGAGCCCGGTTTTGTAATAAATGTTTCCGGAATCACCGACGTAGGCATCCGCACCCCATTCAACCGTCCCGGAATCAATCTTAAACTCAACATGTGAGCCGTTTTCAAATTCGACCTTCGCAGCAACATCGTCCGTCGCTCCGTCCAACCAATGTAAAACTGCGCGGGCGTCTTCAGAAGTTGAAGCAATCTTAATTCCCTTGTCTTTGATCGCGGAAAGCGCTCCGGAGACAAACTCCAAGCTTGAGCCGCCGGACAAATCAAGATTGGCGGCATTCGTTGCTTGGCTGTGCTGCAAAGACAAAACACCCTTGCTGATTGCGATCGTTCCGGCATCGGCCAACGTCAATGCGCCTTTTGCGCCGGCAATAAAGGTTCCTTTATCAACTTCAACCTTGCCGACCGTCATCGTCGTACGCACGTCGAGCGCTCCGCGGGCGATTCGCAACGACTCAAGAGTCAGGCTCGCATCGGCTTCTCCGGCTTCCAGGCGATAAGTATTGCCTTCTGCGGCGGCAACAATCAGCGAACGTGCCTGCGCGCCCGCAAGGATGTTTACGATTTCCGTGTCTGCCCCCGTCGGAAGAATTTTTCCGAAGTTGACGCTACGGCTCTTAAGATTGCTGATTTCCTTTCCTTGGAACGTCGTTGCCGACCAATAATCGTTACCGGCTTCCGAATCCCAAATCAGCGCAAATCCCATACCTTCGCCGGCAGTAAAAGCGACATAGTTATTCGCCGAATCGTAGGAAAATGTTCCGCCCAAGCCGGA
Organism: Candidatus Spyradenecus sp.; assembly: GCA_045535075.1. Classification (GTDB taxonomy): domain Bacteria; phylum Verrucomicrobiota; class Verrucomicrobiia; order Opitutales; family UBA953; genus Spyradosoma. Next base: position 23,068 of record JAZSKX010000002.1, read on the forward strand.
AGCTTGGTTCAAAGCGCTCGAAATCGCGCTCCCGTCAGCACCTGCGCCGACATTGAAAAGCGCGTAGCTGTCACCGGCTTTTTCAAAAATCAGATTGGAAAAATCCAGCTGAGTCGCCGCCGCGGAAAGCGTCAGCGAGCCGTCAATCGTCATCGCGACATCGTTATTCAGATACGTTCCCGTACGTTCCGCGCTATCAACGAATTCGGAGTAAAGAACGACCGTTCCCGCGCTTAAATTTGCCGACGAAAGCGTTCCTTCGCGAAGGCGGACAACGCTTCCGGACTTTGCGGAAGAAAGATCCAAACCGTCAATTTCGCCGCCGCGCAAATCGACCGAATACTCGGCGGAGGCAGCATTGTTCAGCGCCAGCGTCCCGCCGGACAGCGTCAGATTCAATCGGTCTCCGACAGCAGAAAGTTTTTCGACGTCCAAGCGCCCCCCGGAAACGGAAATCGTTCCCGTCGTTAGCGTTCCTCCGACTGTCGTTTTTCCTTGAGCAACGACTAAGGAAGCCCCGACATTAAGCCCGCCTTTAAATTCCGTATTTTCAGCTCCGACAGAAACGTTTTTCGCCGTTACCGCGCCCTTGAATGAGGCTTGTGTCCCCGCAAGGGTTAAGGCTCCCGTTTCGAGCGTCCCGCCGACGGAGAGGCTTCCGCCGTTTTGCGTCAGCGACGCGGAAGGCTTCAGATTTCCGGTAACGGAAACCGTTCCGCCGTTCTGCACAAAGACCTGCGTGGCAACCCCTTGGGCATTTGTCAAAGAAAGCGTTCCCGCATCGACCGTGATACCTTTCAAATCCACACCGCCGGAAAGCGTCAATGTCCCGTCGGAAACTTTTTTAAGCGTTAATGAGCCGGTGCTGACAAATTTCTTCGAAGTTGATCCGTATTCGCGGGCAACGCCGTAATTGGAAAGAGCCCCTTTGTAATCACCTTCGCCGACGGACAAGGTATAGTCGCCGGCACTAGTTTCGGCGAATGTATTTGCCGCGCCGATTTGGGCATTGGCATTCCCTTCCAGGCGTTTGATTGCAACATTTCCCAAGACTCGCAGGTAGGCTTCCTGTCCGCTTCCGTCGAGGCGAATTGTTGCATTTTCCATGTTTGAGAGCAAATCCAGCCCGGCGCTGTAATCGCTCTTCGCTTCGACAAACACCGTTCCCGTGAAGCCGGAATTCTCAGTGCCGCTGATAATCAAACGACCGTTGGAATTGTAATTTCCGTCTCCGGTGCCGCGATAGTAATGAATCGTTCCCGCTCCGGAAAGTTTTCCGGAAAGCGCGAGTTCCTTCGACCAATTATTCGCATCGTTCGTAATCGTCAGCGTTCCGCTTTTAACATTAATATCGCCGGAAATATCGTATTGATACGCATCTTTGCTCGGTTGCGATGCGTCATGCGAATTTAAAACGACATTTCCCTGCGTTTCGAAATTTTGAGTTAATTTGTGAACTCCGCCTTTTCCTCGCAGATAAAGCGAGGTGCCGTCATTAAGAGCAATCGTTCCCGCTCCGCTCGTTTCAATAAGCGAAGCATTGCCGATTTGGAGCGTTCCCGCATCAACATTCAAGCGTTGGCCTTGGGACAGCGCCAAGTTTCCCGAAAGTGCGAGCGTTCCCGAGCCGGCCTTCGTCAAAGTTACGCCATCTTCAAGAGTAAGCGAAGAAGCCGTCAGCGTTGCACCCGTGACCAACTTCCCGCCTTGCGCACCGACTTCAACATGCTTTACGGCAAAATCAGCGCCAGCCTCGAAAGTTGCACCGTTCAAAGCCAAGGTGTCTTCCGATCCGGAAAACGCTTTTGCGATAAGCACACCGTTCCCGGAAAGTTCCAAGCGCGCACCGCTTTCAAGCATAAGAGCCGCCGCCGAAACCGAAGCTCCTTCGCCGGAAAAAGAGAACGTATAATCGCCCGAAACAAGGACGGATGCAGCAGACAATGCATCTTCAACAACAACCGTGGAATAGGCATCTTTCCCGAAAGAAACACTGCTTTTGTCGGCAAACGCGACAGAAGCGCCGTCTTCATTCAGCCAGTTTTCATTCGTCGTATTCCAAACATTCGCATCTTGAGTTCCCGCCCAAGAAATCATTCCGTCCGTACCGAGCACCGGCGCACTTCCGAGTGCGGCTAACAGCGCAGAGTTGTTTACCACGGAATCGGAAGTAAAGAACGTCAAATTCGCAATGCTTCCCGTAAATTGTTCGCTAAGCCCGTCGCAAGTGAAAGAGCCGATGGCAAATTTCTGAGTCGCCGGAGTATCCCATTTGGAAAGATTGCGGGTGTAATAACTGCCGTCTTTCTCTCCCAGCATGAATCTGGAACCGTTTCCGTCCGTCAGATTAATGGTAATTGCAAGCAAATTCCACGTGTTGGCGACAACCGTGCCGCCGCCGGCGGTGTCCACCTTTCCCTTCGTGGTGAACCGAAGGTCTGCCCCGTTTTGAGAGAAATTAAATCCTTTGGCGCCCCCTCCGTAAGAAAAAATGGATTGAATCCCGTTCGTTGTTGTCGGATTTACCCACGCCGCAATCGTGAGGTAGCCGCTTCCCGCATTCACCGCGTTTTGCAGCGTCTGGTTGCTGATATCGGTTATCGCACCCGCACCCGTAAAGCTGTAAACGGTCGATTCTGCGGAATAAATTGTCTCTTGACGGACTCCCGAGCCCAGTTTCCCGGAGGCTGCGAGGTCGCTCATCGTTACTCCGAGATCGGTAAGCGCGGCGGTAGAGCTCATCGCGGCGGCGGCAAAAAGGGTAGTCAAGAAAAACTTGGAGGGTTTCATAAAGATATGTGTGGGCAATTTTAAGGAAAAGCAAAGTTCGTGCGCAGAGAGTCCACGCAGTTTCTTGAAAGCATGAGCGCTTTACGACGCTCCCGCAACAAAATTTTCCGCCTGCGGGAACGTAAAAAGGCGATCTTCCGGGAGAGAAAATCGCCTTTAGAAATTGTTGTTTTTAAGAACTTACGCCTGAGGATCAACAAACGTTTTCTTTACCCATTCGTAACCCTTTTTTTCCAACTCCAGCGCGAGTGTCTTATCACCAGTGTGGACAATACGACCTTCTGCCATGATGTGCACTTTGTCCGGAACGATGTAATCGAGCAGGCGCTGATAGTGAGTGATAACGAGCGCGCCGAAGTCGTTCCCGCGCATGAGATTGACACCCTCGGAAACGATGCGCAACGCATCAATATCCAAACCGGAATCGGTCTCATCCAAAATCGCATACGACGGATTAAGCATCATCATCTGCAAAATATCGCAGCGTTTCTTTTCCCCGCCGGAAAAACCTTCGTTGACCGCGCGCGACGTGAACTTGCGGTCGATTTTCAGCGCGTCCATTTTTTCGTAAAGCTCAGCATAAAACGCCTTGGCGTTGAGCGTTTCGCCGGGCGCGAGGCGCGTTTTTCTCATTGACCGAATAAAATTCGCAATCGTTACGCCGGGGATTTCGACCGGATATTGAAACGCAATAAAAAGTCCGAGACGCGCGATTTCGTCCGTCTTTTTTCCGATAATCTGAACACCGTCCATCCATGCCTCTCCGGAGGTAATCGTATAATCCGGATGCCCGGCAAGTGCCTTTGCGAGGGTCGATTTCCCGGTTCCGTTAGGCCCCATAATCGCATGGACTTCGCCTTTCGGAAGCGTAAGCGAAAAATTTTTCAGAATTTCGCGTTCGCCGATGGAGACACACAAATTGCGGATTTCTAACGAAGAATGGCTCATAGCGTGAAAATTCAAAATGAGCAGTCATAGTGAAGTTTTCCCGGGAAATAGTAAAGCCGTTATCGCAGAGTATGAAAGTCGTGTTTGAAGTTTTGCGTTTTTACTTCGTTCCCGCTATCTTCGTTCCCGTGAAAAAAAATACAAATAAGCCGCGTTCCCGCAAAGATGCATCCCCCGAAAACGAAATGTCATTTTGGGAACATCTCGAAGAGTTGAGAATGACGCTCCTCGCATGTTTGATAGCGTTCGTCCTTGCGGCATCGGCATCGCTGTTTTTTTACAAGGAAATCTTCCGCTTCCTACGCCTTCCTTTGGAATACGCACTTCGCGAAATCGGAGAAAGCGAAAAGCTATCCGAAATGCAAAATGCGCTTACATCGATGCATTTCACAGACCCGTTCTCAATTCTGCTCTATATCGCATTGCTCGGCGGCATCATCATTTCCGGACCTTTTATTCTCTACAAAGCGGCTCACTTCATCACCCCGGCGCTGACATTGCGGGAACGCCACCGGATTCTACCGGTTTGTATCGCGTCGACGATGCTCTTTGTCGCGGGAGCGCTACTCGCTTTTTTCAAGCTGGCTCCCGTTTCAATTGAGTTCATGTATTTTTTCTCAAATGAAATGGGCTTGCAGGTCAACTGGTTGGCGGCAGATTACTACGCCTTCATCGTCATCCTGGTACTTTTCGTCGGAGCAATTTTTGAATTTCCCCTCCTCGTCGTCGCATTGCAATACTTTGAAATTATTCCGACGAAATCACTTCTAAGCAAATGGCGCTGGGTTATCGCGGGGATTCTTATCGTCATCGCTTTCGTATCTCCGATCAGCGACCCGATTACACTTCTTGCGCTAACGGGACTACTTTTTCTTATTTTCCTCTGCGCCGTCTTCGTCGGAGATTTTCTCCTAAGAAAAAAACTTGCAGCACGCGCAGCGGACGAACTTGCCTTCGAAGCCGAATTTTCGCCCGAAAAAACAAACACCGTTCCCGTCGCAGACGACGAAAACGGCGATCTCAAAGTTTTAGATTCCTAAACAATCGACTGTCGACAAGCTTCTCCGATACGGGAACAAAAAAAGTGCCGCCTCAAACGAAGCGGCACTTTTCATCTGAAAATCAATTAATACGAGGGAGAATTTTCAGGAATCGTGGCGAGGTTCAAGCCGTCGATTTCAACGTCTTCGCCGAACGGATCCGCATCTGCCGGAGCCGAAGCTCCCGGCGTACGGAAATCTTCTTCACCTGCAGCCAAGAGGAGTTCCGCCTGCTTCTTTTCCGCGCGCGTCGCCGGACGCGGAGCCGGATTCGGATTATCTTTCGTCAGGAAAATCGTTTGTCCGGCAGCAAGCACGGAAACTTTTCCGTCCGTTCCGGCAACACGCCAACGTTCCTGCGTTGCGGTAACGCTCATGGTAGATGCCGTAGCCGTAACGGTAACCGTTCCCTTAATTCCGGAAATCGTTCCGGCAGGGGTTTCGAGCGTAAAGCTTGAGCCTTTTTTCAAATTCGCCTGAATTGTCGCCGCCCCACCGGAAAGCGAAGCAACCGTGGAAGTTACGCCGTCTTCTTCCGTCGAGCTTTTAACAGAAAAAGAAGCACCTTCGCCAAGGCCGACAACCGTTCCGTCCGGCAACGTGACGCGTGCAGAAGCACCTTTGGCAACTTTAACAGTGGCGCCGGCAGGAACCGTCGCGCCGGCTTTCAAGGCAGTCGCCTTCCCGTTGACAACAACGGTGACATTATCGCTGGCAACCGAAACCGTCATCGGAGCCGCAAACGCGACGGATGCGAGGAACAGCGGAGCCAGTACCAGTGTAGCCAATTTTGCTAGTTTCATAAGTAAATTTTCTTTAAGGGATTAAAACTGTGTCCGGATATTTTTAAGTAATATTCGCGAAATGCAATACTTTTATTTCTTTAATTCGTGCGGTGCGCATCTTTTTTCCACGGGAACGCGGTCGAGAATCGCCATTTTCGGAATCCCGGCCTCATCCGTAAGTTGCGGTGTCCCCTGAATAAGCGGCAACGCATACTTCGCGAACTGAAAGCCGATTGTCATTCCGTTTTCGCCGACCCAATTTTGCGGGAACGTCTTAACGCCGTTTGCGATGTCTTCGAGCGGTGCTAATTCCGCCTTGATTTGATAGCGGTCCTTTTCTTCACGAACAAGAATTACCATCTTGCCGCTCTCTCCCGCAACTGCGGCTTTGACAGCCGCCGCGCCCGCCATAAATGCTTCGTCAATGTCCGTTTTAGAAGCAAAGTGCGATGCTGTACGCTGGATATGCCCTTGGCGGCAAGTACGTGTCTTTACACCGGCAAACGATTCCTCAACGACGCTTTTCAGATACTCGCAAACTCCGCCGAGGCGCGGATGGCCGAACGCATCGAGTACCGCCATGTTGGCGCCGAGATAGTTCCCGTCTGCGTCCACCAAGCCTTCCGCCGCAACGACCACGCAGTGCTTGTTGGTCGTAAGCACATTGCGAACGGCTTCCACAAACGCCTCGCGATTAAACGGCACTTCGGGAAGCAGAACAAGATGCGGCGCGTCTTCCGGATTTCCGCGGCGCTTCGCCAAAGACGCTCCCGCCGCGATCCAACCCGCGCTACGACCCATCACTTCGATAATCGAAACCAAATCATTGCGCCCGAGCGACTCACAGTCGCAGGCGAGTTCCCGTACGGAAGTCGCGATGTATTTAATCGTCGAGCCGTACCCCGGGCAGTGGTCGGTGAGGACAAGGTCGTTATCAATGGTTTTCGGCACGCCGATAACGCGAATTTCGTAGCCTTGCGACGCGCAGTAATCAGCGATTTGCTTTGAAGAATCCTGAGAATCGTTCCCGCCGATGTAGTGGAAATAGCGGATATTGTGCGCTTTGAAAACTTCAAGAATGCGCGCCATGTCCTGCTCTTTTTTCAATTTATAACGGCAGGAGCCGAGGGCGGCGCCCGGTGTCGTATTCAACAAACGCACGGTTTGTTGTGATTCTGCGGCAAGATCAATGAAATTTTCCGTCAAAATGCCCTCAACACCGTTAACGGCTCCGTAGATTTCTTCAATTTCGTCTTCAAACTGAAGTGCCGTCGTGAGAACGCCCGCCAAGCTGGCGTTAATTACCGGGGTGGGGCCACCGCTTTGAGCAACCAACAAATTTCCTTTAAGTATTTCCATATTCTGCTTCCTACTTCATTCTCTCCCGCGTTTTTTGGCAAACAAAAAGCGCCGAAACCCTTTCCCGCAAACACGTGCAATAAAACCGCTTGACACTTTCCCGAAACTAAGCCTTTATAAAGCACTTTCAATTTCAAATACATCAACCTAAAGAAACACAATGCTTCGAATCAGATTGCAACGTCATGGGGCCGCACACGCTCCGAACTATCGCCTCGTTGTTTGCGAGAGCACGGCTCGTCGCGACGGTCGCTTTGTCGAAATCGTCGGTTCCTACAATCCTGCCGCTAAAGGCAAAACCGAACCGCTGAAAGTCGCTCTCGATCGCGTCGACTACTGGATGAAATGCGGTGCGCAACCCTCCGAAACGGTTGCTTCGCTCATCAAGCGCGCCCGTAAGGAAGCCGCCGCCGCTCCGGCTGCGTAATTGCGGGAACTTCCGACAAGTTTATTATTTACTAAAAGAAGAAAGGCGTTCCCGTGGCAAACGAGAGCGCCTTTTTCGTCTCCGTAGCATGCAGATAGATATTCTCACTCTTTTTCCCAAGATGGTTACCGGATTTTTCTCCGAAAGCATCTTAGGGCGTGCGATTGAGAAAAAAATCCTTTCCGTAAACACGCACGACATCCGCGATTGGACCGCCGACAAACATCGGCGGGTTGACGATCGCCCGTTCGGCGGCGGTGCCGGCATGCTAATGTCCCCGCAACCCGTTTTCGATGCCATCGAAGCCGTTCGCGGGAACGATTCCGTCGACGAAATCATCTACCTTTGTCCGGACGGAGAACCGCTAACCAACAACCTCGCGCGCGAACTTTCTCAAAAAAAGCGTATCATTCTCCTCAGCGGGCATTACGAAGGGATCGACCAACGTATCCGCGACACACTGATTACGCGGGAAATTTCTATCGGAGATTATGTGCTGACAAACGGCACAATCGCCGCCGCCGTCTTGGTCGATTGCCTCGCCCGGCAAATTCCCGGAGTGCTCGGCGAAGAAAATTCGTTGACTAGCGACAGTTTTAATGCCAATCTTCTATCCTTTCCTCAGTATACGCGTCCCGAGGTTTTCCGCGGTATGCCTGTTCCGCCGGTTCTTCTTTCCGGAAATCACGCAGAAATCAAGCGTTGGCGGCATGAGCAACAGCTGAAAAAAACGCGGGAACGCAGACCTGATTTACTTTCAAAAGACATATAACAATGAGCCAGCAAATCCTTAATTCGCTTACACAAGCCCAGCTCAAAGCTGACCGCAACAACTTCCGCGTCGGCGACGGCGTTCGCGTCCACACCAAGGTTCGCGAAGGAGACAAAGAACGCATCCAGATCTTCTCCGGAATCGTCATCAGCCACAAAGGCACGGGCATTCAAGAAGCCTTCACGGTTCGCCGCATCGCCTCGGGCGAAGGCGTTGAACGCGTGTTTCCGGTTCACAGCCCGAACGTCGTCAAAATCGAAGTCGATCGCAAATCGGTTCCGATGAAAGCGCGCCTCCACTACCTGCGCAAGCGCTTGGGCAAAGCGGCAACGAAGGTCAAAGAACGCGCATTCTCGACGGAAGCCTAATTCGCTTCGACCTTTTCAAAAGGCACATTCCCTGCGGAGTGTGCCTTTTTTGTTTCCCGAACGGAACCCTTAGCCTGCAAGATCTCTGCCTTCGACGTGCGTCGTTCCGTCGTGGAACTGCAAGACGACCCTTTGCCCGAGAGAAATTTTTCCCGCAGAATCCAAAAGCGTTCCCGTCGCCTCGTCTTTGGCAACAGCAAAACCGCGCTTCAGGGTCGCATCCAATCCGGAGGCGGATAAGCGGGCCGCCAATTGATTCAAATGCAAGCGGGCAAGTTCCGTTCGTGTCGCAGGGAATTGCTTCTCCAAGCGGAAATTCAGCTTATCAAGTCGTTCCCGCAGAGAAGCGACTGCGGGAGCAAGCGCGCCGGAAAGTCGATGCGAAAGCAAATTCGCACGCGTTCGCATCAAAGCGAAAAGCGCGTGCGGCGAGCGGCTTTCGAGGCGGGCTTCAAGCAAATCCAAACGCTGCGCGAAATTTTCCAGCATCGCGGTCGCACAAGCCTCCAACGACATTTCGGCAGAGTCAACCCGTTCAACGATTTCCATGCGTCCGCTCGAAATATACTCGGCGGCGGCAGAAGGCGTTTCGGCACGCAAGTCCGATGCGAAATCCGAAAGCGTAAAATCAATTTCATGCCCGACAGCGGAAATCACGGGAACGCGCGACGCACGCACGGCTCGCGCCACCGCCTCTTCATTAAAGCACCACAAATCTTCGAGCGAACCGCCGCCGCGACCGACAACCAACACGTCTAAATCGCGTAGCGTTCCCGCAAGGCGAATGCCGCGCACGATTTCCTCCGCCGCGCCGACGCCCTGCACTTTCGCCGGAATCACGTAAAGCATTCCCACCCAATCCCGGCGACGAAGAATGCTGATAAAATCCCGAATTGCCGCTCCCGTCGGAGACGTTACAAAGGCAATTTTTTTGGCGAATCGGGGAATCGGGCGTTTTTTCTCTTTTGCAAAAAGGCCTTCCGCTTCCAGCTTGCGCAACAATTTTTCATATTCCGCCTGAAGCCGCCCAACGCCTTCTTCCTGCAAGATGCGGACAACAATCTGATAGTTCCCGCGCGGCGCATAAACGTCAACATCTCCGAAAACGACGATTTGCATCCCTTCCCGCAACCGAACATTCGAGCGCGCAAGCATTCCGCGAAACGCGACGGCGGAAATTTGGCTTCCCGCGTCTTTCAATGTAAAATACGCATGCCCGCTACTTTGAATGCGCAAATTAGAAATTTCTCCGCGTAGCCAAACACCGGAAAACGCCGATTCCAGGGTTGATTTTATTTGCGCGGTCAGCTCGGAAACCGTCAACGGTTCTTCCCGTAGCTCGCGAAGCTCCGAATGTTCTCCGGAAAACATTTTCGTTCCCGCGTCAATTCGCTTCCCACGGGCTCAAAAAGCGCGTTCGGAAATCGTAAACATTATCAAAATCTTCAATGGAATCGCTTTCGGATTTCGCGAGAACTTTCTCATCAATCAGCGTATAAACAATGTCGCCGATATCACGCGTCTTTCCCAATCCCCACGTTTTCAAGACCTGAAATGTCATCGGCCCGAAACGATCCAAGGCAAAATCCGCCATGCCTTCGGCGAGTTCCTGCCCCGAAACATGGCGCTTCCCCGCAGGAGATTTTTGCCTTCCCAAGCGCTTAACGGTTTCGCCGAGAGCTTCGGAAACAAAAAGATAAGCCTCGTTCGCAAATCGCGAATCGCGGCATTGAATCTTCTCAAGCACGTCTTCAATCGTTTGGTCCATAAAAACAAGTCTATCTTCGCGCAAATTCTCCGCCCGGCGCAAGCGGAAATCCTCTCCGGAAACAACGAAGGAAGTGAAATTGAAAGTGACAGGATTGTCTCTCCCCCACAAAAAAACGTTCCCGTGAAACAAATCACGGGAACGCACACGTATTATGAATTAATAATCACTAAAAAAAATTAGCGACGGCGACGGCGCGTGCCGACAAGCGCCAAAGCGCCCAAGCCCGCAAGCAAACCGAACGTCGACGGCTCGGGGATAGTAATCGTACTCATCGAAATGCTGTGGACGGTTTCGTTGATACGATAGTCACCACCAGTATTTCCTCCGAGAGCAATATCCGTGATATTTCCGGTAACCGTATCTGCGAGAGTTCCCGTACCTGTCATTACGTCGTCAACGTACAGCGTAACATTCGTGCCGATTTTAACTAAATCAACAGTGTAGATTCCTCCGGCGGCAACATTAACAAGATTGTTTTCGCCCTTGGTAAGATTTCCGTCAAGAGCGACACTATTTTCCATGTTTGTGTACGGACCGTAGCGCAGCGCAGTTCCGTTTCCCGCAATTGTAGCAAAAACAGGTCAAGCATTACTCGCAGAAATAGTATCTCCGAGTGTAAGCGTAACACTGAATTTGAAATCTTCATCCCAACTTCCATAAACACCGCCGGCAAGGTGCGGACGATGGTTATTAGCTGTGGTCACTCCTCCCTCGTTAACGTAATTTGAGACATCCCAGAACGTCCCCGCACTATTTAACGTTCCCGTGATCTCATAGCCATTAGTGTATCCGCTCCCGAAATTTACACTCCAAATTTCGTTCTCGGTATAGTCGACATCCGCACTTGCGACTGCCATTCCCGCGGCGAGAAGAGCCGCAATTGTAATATATTTTTTCATGTTTTTTGTGATTGAGATTAAAAGAGGGGTCTATTTTACCCCCCCCCTAAAAGTTATCAAGCGGCTTTTTAAGCGCTCTTGGAGGCGGTTTTATGCGCGGAAAGAGCCGTGAAATCGGCATTCACGAATCTTCTCCGTTGCGGGAACGACCGGCAGAGCGTAGCGTTTTCAAAAGAAATATGGGCGATAGCGCGACACAGCAGGCATTTGACATTTTGGACCTTGAGCGCCCCGGCGTCATTGAAGCGTCGGCGGGAACGGGAAAGACATATTCGATTGCCGAAATCTATCTTGCCCTGCTCTGCGGGCACACACGCTACGCCCAAAATCCGCCGAAAGATTTTGATTTCGGGAGGAATCCGAATCCGCCTTCCGTGCGGGAAATTCTCGTCGTTACATTTACGGAAGCGGCAACGAACGAGCTGACCGAACGACTCCAAAAACGAATTCGCGAAGCCGTAAAAAAAGAGCTTTCGCCCGACGCGTCGGAAAAAGAAAAAAACGAACGCCGTCTGCTTCGCCTCGCCGACGCCGAATTTGACGAAGCGGCCGTTTCGACCATTCACGGATTTTGTATGCGCGTGTTGCGGGATTTCAGCTTTGAATGCGGCTTGCCGCCGGCGCTCGTTCCCGCAGAAAATCTCACGGAGGAAATGACGCGCTTTGCCGCACGATTCCGCACGCGGGAAGCGTTGCTCGGGAACAAGCGCATTCTCGAACTTTCGACGAATGACATACGTTCGATTATCGACAAACTTGCTAAAAATCCGGACATCGCAATCGCCGAACCGGACAACGGCGACCGCTCAGACCCCGACTTTCACGTCGCGACCCGAGGGCTCAAAGCATGGCTTACCGAACGCAAGAAAATTGAACAACTCTCGTTCGACGAAGTACTGCTTCGCTTGCGCGATGCCCTGCGGGAAAAACCGCAACTCGCCCGGAAAATCGCCGCACGCTACCGGGTTGCGCTTGTTGACGAATTTCAGGACACAGATCCGGTTCAATGGGAAATTTTCAATCTCATTTTCGTCAGACAAAAGCGCCCGTTTTTCTGTGTCGGCGATCCGAAGCAGGCGATTTATGAATTTCGCGGCGGAGACATCCGCACGTACACGCAAGCCGTCGGTGAAATCCTTCGAAAGAACCGCGACAATCGCCTTCGCCTAATCACCAACTGGCGCTCCGAAGCGACAATGATTGCGGCGTTCAACGAGCTTTTCCGCGCCGATTCCCAAATTGAGCCTACAGCCCAAGGCGTTCCCGTAAGCGGCAATCTGAATTACCTTGATGCCGTTCCCGCGAAGCGGAAAGAGGACTCCGAAAAAAACGCTCCCGCGATTTTTCTTCGAACCGGATTTTCCGGAGCGATTGAGGGAGCTCGCGCGAAAGTTCGGGAACGACTTGTCGAAGATATTCAAATTTTAATTACGAAACAAAAAATTCCGCCGGAAGCAATTGCCGTGCTTACACGCAAAAACAACGAAGCATTTGCAATTTTAAGAGAGCTGACGAAAAAAGGCGTTCCCGCCGTCATGAGCGCGACGGGCTCGGTGCTTGAAACGGAAGAAGCATCTGCGATCGGCGAAATTCTCGACGCGATGCTCAATCCGAGCAGCACGTCCGCAATTCTTCGTGCGGCGGTTTGCGAATTTTTCGGTACTTCTTTTTTTGAATCACTCGCACAAAAAGGAAGCGGAGAAAACGAAGCGCTTTCGAAGTTGCGGGAACGCCTTTTTGAAGCGCAAAAAATCTGGGAGCAGCGCGATGTGCTTTCGGCGTTTTCATTGCTGGAAAAAACATATTCGTTCCGCGAAAATCTCGCGAAACTTTCCGAGGCTTCCCGACGACTTGCCAACGCGACGCACATTTTGGAAATTCTCCAAACCGAAGCCCACCAACGCCGCCTCGCGCCGCAAGCTCTTTTCAATCGTTTTTCGGAAATGCTGCGCTCGCCGAATCCCGACTCGGAAAAAGAAGCGCTGCGCATTGATTCCGACGCTCCCGCCGTACAAATTACCACGCTCCACAAAAGCAAAGGGCTTCAATACGAAATCGTGTTTCTCCCGAGCTTGTGGGACATGCCGATAAGCTCGGGCGGGAGCAAAGTCCGTTGCGTCCGTAGCCAAACACAAAGCGGCGACCGCCAAATACTGCTTCGGAAAAATGCCGCAATTCAACACGCGGAAATCGAAGAAACCGCCCAAACGCACGCCTGCCTCAATTACGTCGCGTTTACGCGTGCAAAGAAAGCCTGCGTCGCCTACCACGCGAATGAAGCCACTTCTTACGGGAAGAAAATCGAATCCTATTTTTCAAAAATCCTTTCCGCCGCCGGCATCTGCGGGAACGCAACCGGGAACGGCGAAGCGAAGCATTGGAAAATCCTTGCCGAAGACGACGCGCTCCCGGAAATTTTATTTCTCCGAGAAAAAAAATCGACGGCGCGCAACTCGCCGGACTTTCTGTTCCCGCAAAACAAACCGAAAAACGGTGCTTGGGGAATTTTCAGCTTTTCAAAAATTATCGACGACCACGAAACGCAAAACGGCAAACTCGAACCGGAAACCGACGACGCCGAAAAAATCATCGACGGAACGATTCAAAAATCCGAGCTCTTCCAAGCTCCGGATTATTACGATCTCGCAGCCGGGAAAGAATTCGGGACTCTCGTTCACGCTATTTTCGAACAAGTCGATTTTAAAACGCGAAATAATCTCGATGCTCTAATCGAATTTTACAGAGAGCGTTTTCCGCAATGGCTCGCCGACGACGCTTCCCGGGAAAAAATCAGAAAAATGATCGACGAAACGCTTGAGCTTCCCATCGACGGCAAGTCCGCCAAACTCAGCCAAATCGATTCGACGCGCGATGCATTACGGGAACTTGAATTCTTATTCCACGCCAAAAAATCCGAAAATTTGTATTCGGAACTTAATGACGTTTTTTCTTCTTGGGGCGGAATTTACAAACGCACAGCCGAAATTCATTGGGCGAGCGGAGACGCGGGAACGCTCAAAATAGAAGGACTGATGCACGGCTATATCGACTTGGTCGCAAGAACAAACGGGCGCTATTACATCGCAGACTGGAAAACCAATCGTGTGATGAAAAAAGACGAAAGAGCCATGTCACGTAAAAATCTTGAAGACGAAATCGCGGAATGCGGCTACGCGCTTCAATGGGCGATTTACGCCGTCGCCCTAAGAAAATTCCTGCGAAAAACACTGGGAGACGGCTATTCGACCGAGCGCAATTTCGGCGGAATCGCGTACTTCTTTGTGCGTTGGAACACGGTTTTCTTTGACAACTCCCTGGACGACGGCAAACTCGACGCGCTCGAAAATATTTTATCGGAAAGGAATTCGCGATGACTCACCACGGCGACGGATTTGCCGGCAGCGAAGCACATTGGCTCGGCAGCGAAATTGAACTTCTTTCAAGCGACGCAGGATTTACGCCGAAACAAGCCGCGGAAATGCGCCGACTGACGGAAGCGCTCGCTAACGCCGTTTTTTCCGAGAAGGAAACATGCCTGCCGATTTCCGCCGCAGAAGACTTGGCGTTTCTCTGCGAATTGAGCAAAAACACAAATCCGATTATCTCCAGCGAGCCGAATGCCCGAACGCCGCTCATCCTAGATATCGAAACCGTAACAAACGCACCGACGCTCTATTTCCGAAAACATTTCGCTGAAGAATGCTTCATTGCGCGCTCCGTTCGCGCCGCCGCAAATGCCCCGGAAGCTCCGATTTCCCCGCTTCAGGAAAACATCATCGGCGCGGGAACGAAAGACGGATTCGGATTCGCGCTCACCGACGAACAAAAAAACGCAGTCCGGGCAATTCTCCGGAGGCAATTCACAATTATTTCCGGCGGACCGGGAACCGGGAAAACCAGCCTGCTGCTCCGGGCTCTCATCGGAATTCTTGCCGAAAATCCCGAAGCCTCAATCGAAATTGCCGCTCCGACGGGAAAAGCGGCAAACCGTATCCAAGAATCCATTACAAAACAATTTTCGGAAATCGACGACGGAAAACTGATTGCGACAGCGACAAAAAACGTTCGGGAGAAAATTTCAAAAATCGTTCCCAAAACGCTTCACCGATTGCTGTCACTTTCTGCGGGAACGACGCGTCCGAAGCCGATTCTCGCCGACGTCGTCATCATCGACGAAGCCTCCATGATTTCGCAAAACCTGATGGCAACGTTATTAAGCGCCCTTCCCGCGCACGCGAAATTGATTTTGCTCGGCGACAAAAATCAGCTCGACTCCGTCCAACCCGGACACGTTTTCGGCGATTTTTATAACGCTCCCGCGCTATCGCGTTCCCGCGCATCGCTCGTTAAGAGCCATCGATTCAACGACGACAATTTCGTCGGACAACTCGCCGCCGCCGTCCTCGACGGCAAAAACGAAAAAATCCCGAACCTGCTTTCGCGTGCCCCGGAAAACACGACCGTCGAGTATTGCGACGAGGCAAGCGCGCGGGAGCAAATCGAGCGCGTACTTCATCTGTGCCTTCCCGCCGAACTGAAAAATCCTTCGCCCGACATCGACCCGAAAACGATTTTGCACGCGCTGGAAAGTTCCCGCGTACTCACACCGAGCACCGAAGGCGTTTTCGGCGTACATGCTCTCAACGCCGCCGCACAAAAGATCTTTGCGCCGGCATCCCGCGGCGAACATTTTCACGGACGCCCGATTCTCGTCACGCAAAACGCGCCGGAATTTTCGCTTAGCAACGGAGACGTCGGACTCATTTTGCGCTCGCCGGAAAACTTCAACTTTTATGCGTGGTTTCAGGACGGGAACGGAGAGGCCCGTTCAATTCCAGTCGTGCTTTTGCCCAAACACGAAACCGCCTACGCGATGACGATTCACAAGTCGCAAGGTTCGGAATTTTCCCGCCTCGGCATTTTCTTTCCGAAAAACACGCGCCCCGGATTCTACACGCGCCAGCTTCTTTACACGGCAATTACACGCTTTAAGGAAACGCCGCAGAGCAGACTTTGCTTCTGTTGCGATCCCGAATCCGTTGCAAGCGCCGTCAGCTCCGACGCACAATCGCACTCGCTCCTTCCCGCGCGCCTGAAATAATCGTCGTTAAGGCGCGGCCGAAAATTTTCCGCTCCCGGTTAATTCCCTTTCCCGCAAGCTCGTTTTCTGTTTTTATTGTTCTTTTACTTTTTCAAATGGACAAGAAAAACACAATTATTGGAGCATTGCTGATTGCAACGGCAATCGGACTTATGTTCTGGGATGCCCGAAACCGTTCGGAAATGCCGCCCCCGGCGCCGAAACCGGCAATCGCGCAAACACAAAACGTTTCGCCCGCTCCCGTCGTAACACAAACACCGAATGCAACCGCCGTTCCCGTAGTCAAAGCGCCGCAGGAGCCGGAAAAAATCTTTTCGCTCGAAAATTCGACGCTCAAGCTCAATATCAGCTCACACAACGGCGCGTTGAAAACCGTCGAACTGAAAACGCAACCGACCTCGCTCGAAGACAGCGCTCCGGTCGTTTTCAACGAAGGGTCTCCCGTTCCCGCGCTCCGCATGGCATCGCCGTCCGGCGTTCGCGGCGTCGAACCGATTCCGTTTGACGTAAATTTCGTTGTTGAATCTTCGACGGAAGACAGTGCTAAGCAAACGCGCACGCTAACGCTTCTCGGCAAAAAGGACGGGCTGGAAATTCGCCGTATTTACACGCTCTCGCTCGATGAAAAAGGCGAAGGCCTTCGCGACCCGTATTTGGTTAACCACGATATCAAAATCAAACGCGTCTCCGGCGAAGCAAAGGCGTTCCCGCTCCTGCTCTCGACAGGCATGCTTCCGCCGACGGAAGGCGATCGCGCCAACATTTTCCTGAATGCTTCGTGGTACAACGGAGATGATTACGAAAAATGCCCGCCGAGCGAATTTAAAGACTCGTCCGGATTTCTCGGGCTCGGGGCGCATCGGGCGCTTCCGGACTTCGAAGCCACGGTCGGGCACGCGGACCCGTTAAGCTTTGTTGCCGTAACCAATCAATATTTCGCCGGAGTTATCGGATTTGCGGAAAGCACGCGCCCGATCGCCTCTCGCGTTTTTGTGTTCCCGCAAAAACTTCCGCCTGCAGAACAGATTAACGACATTACGCTAACGACGCAGGCTTACGCGCAACTTGACGTTCCCGCGCTCAATATCGGGCAAACCGCCAATATCGCCCTGCACTACTTTGTCGGGCCGAAAGAATATACGCGCCTCGCCGAACTCAACGACACGATTGACGGCATCGACAATGTTGTCCAATTCACAAGCCTTTTCGGCATTATCTCAGTTGATTGGCTGTGCAAGATTCTGGTCGTCGTGATGAACGCAATTCACAATCTTCTGCCGACAAGCGCATGGGCTTGGGGCTGGTCGATTTTGGTGATGACGCTGATTGTCAAGGGCATCACGTGGCCGCTGACGATGGCGCAACAGCGCTCTGCAAAGAAGATGCAGCAGTTCAGCGAACCGATGAAGCAGATTCGCGAAAAATACAAAGACAACCCGCAGAAAATGCAGCAGGAAATGATGAAGTTGTATCGCGACAACAAAATCAATCCGCTCGCGGGCTGTTTCCCGGTTTTGATTCAAATTCCGATTTTCTTCGGGATGTACTGCGCGTTCCAAACCTGCGCGGAGCTACGCCTGCAAGGATTCCTTTGGATTTCCGATCTTTCCATGCCGGACCTGATTCCGGGCATGGAGGATGCAACCATCCCGCTCATCGGCGCGCAAATCCACCTGCTCCCGATTCTCATGGGTGCAACCATGCTCGCTAATATGGCGATGACGCCGATGCCGAACGCTCAGCCCGGGCAGAAAAATATGTTCTACATCATGATGGCGATTATTCCTGTCATTTGTTACACAATGCCCTCGGCGCTAACGCTCTACTGGACGATGCAAAACATCCTGACCATCTTCCAAACTTGGTTGGTACGCCGTTCCCGCGACAAGGATTCCTCGGGAACAACGGGCGGCGTTGAAATCATTCCGCCGACCAAGAAAAAAGGACGCGGAAAAGGTCTTCCCGTTCGCTAAAGGCATCACTCGACAAAAAAATCCCTCCGAAACCGGAGGGATTTTTTATCGGAAAGCAAACGCTGAAATTAAGCAGAGGACGCGATTTCTCAGCTTTCCGGATCCATTGCAATCAGATACGCGATTGCGGCAATGGCTTCGCGGTAATCGTATTCAGCCGTAACGGAAGCCGCTCTCGCCTCCGTCAACGAAACCTGCGCGTCCGTTCGGTCGAGAGCCGAAGCCTTCCCGACGCGGAATTGCTCGGTTACGATATCGAAATTTTCTTTTGACGCGCGCTCGGAGAGTTGCGCAACTTCGCGTTGCTTTTTTGCACGCGTGAGGTTGAGCGCCGCCGTGCAAATTTTCGCATAAAGTTCCTGCTCGTAAGCAGCGACACGGCTTCGGGCAATCCGTAATTGCGCAACGGCGTTTTCAATCGCCCGGACATTTTTTCCGCCGTCGAAAACGTTCTGAGCAATCTTTGCCGTGCCGATAAGATTCCAGATTTTCGGCATATCCAAGTCGTCGCCTTCGAGTGATGCCGTAAAATTCAGGCCGAGCGACGGATACAAGTCCGCGATCGTTTTGTCGACATAAGCCGACGCCGCCTTCTCACGTGCAATCAATTCTGCAAGCCCGGGCTCGCGTTCCCGCGCAATCGTCATAAGCACTTCGACATCGCCGACAAAAGTCCCCATGACGTTCCCGCCGATTTCATAATTCGGGGATTCCGCAAAACCAAGCGCAAGATTCAATTCCGCACGCGCCGTCTTTATGCGGTTCTGCGTATTAATACTCTGGAGGACTGCGTTGTTATAGTCGACTTCCGCTTTCGTGCAATCGTATTTCGTCCCTTTTTGCGCCTCATATTTTGCGAGCATTTGCGTAAGATGCTCCTTGTATTGGGCAACCGATTGCTCGGCAACGACATTTAACTCGGTACTTCGGCGAAGCTCAAAATAAGCTTTTCTTACGTTGTAACGCACAAGATTTTCCGCCGAAAGCAGAGCTTTTTCCGCCGAAAGCAATTCGGCAAGCGCCTTTTGGAAGCGCGCGTCCGTTTTCCCGAAGTCCCAAAGCAACAATTCAAGCGATAAACCGACTTTGCTTCCGCCGTCGCTGTGGAAACTCTGCCCGTGCGAAGAATTATTATGGGTTCCGCGCGAATATGATGCCGTTGCATCAATCTTCGGCTCGTAATCCGATCGCACGTCCTTCACGGCGAGTTCCGCCGCAATAACGGCTTGGCGGGCCTGAAAGACCTTCGGATTCGCGTCGAGCGCGATTCCTTCGAAGTCGCTAAGAGACAGCGCGATTCCCGCCGGGAATCCGTATTCGGAGAAAGAAACGGTGCGTTCGCCGCGCAAACGATTCGCCGCGTCTTGTGCTTCCCGCGCCTCCTCTACCGTCGAGCACGCCGTTCCCGCGAGCAACGTTCCCGCCGCCAGCATCAGCCAAAAATTTTTTACTCTAAACTCAGTTTTCATTATTTTTCCTCTTCGTTTCGGGATTCGGCGATTTCGGCGGAAATAGCGGCAACGGCTTCCGCAGTCGGTGCGTCCGGGATATTTGCCGGTTTGCGGCAAAATTCACGCATCCGCTGGAAAAGCGCATAAAGCGCCGGGGCAAAAATAATTCCGATAAGCGTTGCGGCGAGCATTCCCGTAAACGTCGTTACGCCGATTGCACGGCGGGAACCGGCGCCTGCGCCCGTTGCAATAACGAGCGGGAACACGCCGAACAGGAAGGACCACGCCGTCATCAACACGGCGCGAAAGCGCAAAGACGCTCCGAGCATTGCAGCTTCTTTGATGGAATAACCGGCTTCCCGAGACTGTTTCGAAAATTCAATCATCAGAATTGCGTTTTTCGCGGAAAGCCCGATGAGCATGACAAGCCCGAGTTGCGCATAAATGCTCAACGACAAGCCCCAAACAAGCAGACCGACCAAAGCCCCGAATGTCGGAATCGTCACGGTCAACATAACGGGAACGGGAATCGTCCAACTTTCGTATTGAGCGACAAGGAAAAGATACGCGAAAAGCATCGCCAGAGCCATGATAAGGACGATTTGCCCTTCGTTTTGGCGCTCCTGATAGCTTTGTCCTTTCCACTCGAAATGGTAGCCCTGCGGGAGCTTCATGTTCTCAAGCAACTCCATAACTTCGCCCGAGGTATAGCCTTCGGCAACCTGCACGGAAAGATCCGCCGCCGTCATTTTGTTGAAGCGCTGAATTTCCGTCGGCCCGACCGTGTAGCGCAATGTCGCCAGCGATGCCAACGGCACCATTTCCCCGGATTTACTTTGTATGAGCACGCCGCGAATATCATCCTGCGTCACGCGGAAAGCCTTGTCCGCCTGCATTTTTACGTAGAATGAATCCCCCGCGAAGTTAAAATCATTGATATAAAACGACGCGAGAAAACTCTGAAGCGTCGAGAAAATCGAGCTGACGGGAACGCCCAGAGACTCGGCTTTTTCGCGATCGATATCAAGAAAGAGCTGCGCGGTATCGGCGTTGTAAGAGGAGCTTGCGCGGCGCACCTGCGGGAGCTGATTCAAGTCGGCAACGAGATTTTTAACAACCGAGGAAAGCTCCGTCGGAGAAATATCGCCTTCGCCGCAAAGCACGGCGGAAACCCCGCCGACGCTTCCCAAGCCCATAATTGCAGGCGGCGTAAAGAAAATGATTTTTGCCTCGGGAATATCCGATGTAACCTCCTGCAATTTGGCGACGATCGCGCTAAGCTGCGTTTCCGGAGTTTGGCGATGTTCCCAATCTTCAAGACGAATAAAGCCCATGGCGACATTTTCGCCGTTGGCGCTCATTTGACTGCGCCCGGGAATCGTCATCACGGACTGCACTCCGGGAACGGCACGAATGCGTTCCCGCACCTTGTCGAGCGTCGCCTCGGTGCGCATAATCGTTGCGCCCGGTGCCAACTCGATATTCATCATAACGGAGCCTTTATCCTCGTCCGGCAAAAACGACCCCGGAATTTTTTCCGAGAAAAACCAAATTCCGGCGAAGAACAAAAGCATGAAGCCGACCGTCAACGACGCACGGCGAACGAGGCGAAGAACAAATTTAATGTAAATTTCCTTCGTTCCCGAAAGGAAATTATTGAACGCGACAAAAATGCGCGACGTGCTTTTTGTCGGCGGACGCAAAATCAAGGCGCAAAGCGCCGGGCTGAGCGTCAGCGCAACGACCGTCGAAAGCGTCAGCGCAATACACATCGTTACCGAGAACTGCATGTAAATGCGCCCGACCATGCCGCCGTAAAACGCAAGCGGCACATAACAGGCAATCGTAACGAGCGTTGTCGCGATAATCGCTCCCGTAATTTGAGACATGCTTTTAATCGCCGCTTCTTTTGCGCCCAGCCCTTCCCGCGACATCAGCGACTGGCAGTTTTCGACGACGACAATCGCATCGTCCACAAGCGAACCGATAACGAGAATCAATCCGAACATCGTCAGCACGTTCACGCTGTAATCCATCAGATACATGAACGTGAACGTCCCCACAAGCGCGACGGGAATGGCGATTGCGGGAACGAGCGTCGCGCGCCAATCCTGAAGAAAAACGTAGGTCACCAAAACGACAAGCAGGAGTGCGACGATAATCGTTTCGACGATTTCATTAATCGAAACGACGATAAACTTTGTCGGATCGTAGGAAACTTCGTACGAAATTCCTGCGGGAAAACGCTTTGCCATGTCTTCGAGCAAGGCGTTGACTTTCCTGACTGTCGCCAGCGCATTGGAATCGCTGTTGCGATAAATTCCCAAGCCGACGGTTTCCTTACCGTTAAAGCTCCCGCGCCCGGCGTAAGATTTCGAGCCGAGCTCCACGCGGGCGACGTCTTTCAGGCGGAGAATACTGCCGTCGGAATCCGTCCGGACAATAATATCGCCGAATTCTTCCGCCGTTTTCAAACGTCCCTGAACGTTCAGTTTGAATTGAAGAAATTCATTGCCCTGCTCCGAGCCGAGCGTTCCCGCCGCCGCCTGAATATTTTGCGATTCAACGGCATCGGAAATGTCGTTTGTCGACAATCCCAATCCCGCCAAACGCACAGGATCGAGCCAAATACGCATCGAATAAACGTCGCCGCCCATCACATCGGCGGAAGAAACTCCGTCTACACGGGAAATCGCATCGCAAACCGTCGTTGAAATGTAATTACTCAATTCCTGCGTATTCATCGACGTCCCGTCGGTCGCAAACGCATACATCGCAAGAATGTCGTTGCTTCGTTTACGCACCTGAACGCCGGTACGCTGAACTTCCGAGGGCAATTTCCGCTCGGCGCGTTTGATGGCATTTTGGACATTGACCATCGCAATGTCGTCGTTCACGCCCGTTTTAAATGAAATCCCGCAGGAATATTGCCCGTCGTTACTGCAGGTCGACGAGAAATAAAGCATGTCTTCGAGACCGTTGATTTCGGCATCGAGCGGCGTTGCAATAACGTCGCGCACGGTTTCGGCGCTCGCGCCCGTGTAGCTGGCGGAAACTCGGATGCTCGGCGGAGCAATATCGGGATACTCCTCGACGGGAAGGCGCATCAGGCAAAGCAATCCCGCAAGGAACATTACAAGGCTGATTACCGCCGCAAAGCGCGGACGCTCAATAAAAATTCGGGAAAACATTTTAACAACAAAACTCCGGCGGCAAGAAAGCAGGAAACCGGTCAACGCCTTTGCTCAAGCAAAAACCTCTCGCCGCACTATTATTCACAATTCGTTATTCGCTGACTTTGACTTTCCGCCCGGGAATCGCCTTGTGCGTCCCGTCGGTAACAATGCGCTCTCCGACTTTCAAACCGGATTCGACAAACTGTAAATTTTTCGTCGATTGCGCGAGCACGACATTACGGCGCTCCACCTTGTTTTCTGCGTCCAAAACGTAAACGTAAGCGCTTTCGTTGTCGTGCATCACGGCAGACGGAAGCACCGCCGGCATCCGCGTTCCCGTGCTACGACCGAGGACAACCGAAACCGTGCTCCCGGGAAGCAAAACATTATTCGGATTGGCAAAATTTGCGTAAATCTGCACCGCGTCGGTTTGTTCATTTGCGATGTTGTCGATAAAATCAATGCTTCCCGCGATATCATAGCGCCGCCCGTCCGCGAGCGTCAGCGTAACGCTTGCCTGCTCCCGCAGATTTTTTTCCGTTCCGAAAATCTGGAGAAAATCACGATTACTCAGCGAAAAACGGACGCGCACGGGATCGCGCTGGACAATCGTCGTCAGCGTTCCCGAAGCCGGCGTAACATAGCTTCCGAGCGGAGCGGCATTGACTCCGATTCGCCCGTCTGCGGGAGCGAGAATAACCGTATTTTTCAAATCATCCTGAGCAACAACCAAATCCGCCTCCGCCGCCGTCAGCATCGCCTTGTACGCTTCGTATTCACTACGCGCACTTTCAAGCTCGTCCTGCGTCGAAACTTCCTTGTCAAAAAGCAACTGCGTGCGCTCAAAATTTGCCTTCGAGTAAGCAATGCGCGCTTTCAATTCCGCGATTTTCGCTTCCGCGCTTTTTTGCGCCGCAACATAACGGACGTCGTCCAAGCGATAAAGGCGCTGACCTTTTTTGACGAAATCGCCTTCCTTAAACGCGACTTCCAGCAAGTCGCCGGAAACACGCGAAGTAACGGCGACAATCGACGGCGAAACAACGCGCCCGGGATAACGATGCGTAATCACGTTTTCCGCCTCACGAACCGTTCCCACGGCAACCAATTCCAAGCGTTCTTCCTGCGCCCGCGCGCCGGTCCCCGCCAGCATCGCGGCGAGCAAAACGACAATTCCCATCCTCCAAATACGTGTATTCATAGGTCAAAAAAAATATTTTTTTTAGCATACAGAATAAGTATCGGCTTGGCAAAAAAGTTTTCTCAAACACGGGAACGCGCTTGCGCGGGAACACAAAAAGCACGCTCACGGAAACCCGCTTCGCGCAAGCAATATTTTTAAGACGGGAACGCGACTCCGGCGAGAGCGTCAATTATTCCGCAGGCTCAAACAAATCGAGAATGTTTTCTTTCCCGACGACGAGATGGTAGGCATGCCACCCGCAGGCTTTCGCTCCCGCAACATTTGCCGCGTTGTCGTCGATAAAAAGCGATTCCGCGGGAACGACTCCCGCCGCCTGCGCCGCGCGTTCGTAAATTGCCGATTCGGGTTTTACTGAACCGAGTTCATCCGAATAAAACGTCTTCTCGAAAATCGCATCAAAATCCCCGCCGAATTGCTCACGAAACATCTCGCGAAAGCGATTTCGGTGCGGCGGATTCGTGTTGCTCAGCACAAAAATGCGATAGCGCCGTTCCCGCGCAAGCCTCCGGAGCAACTCAATGCGTGCGGGAACGAAGCCGCCGAGTAATGCATGCCACGCATTCCAAATTTTTGCTTCGGGAATATTTTCGCCGTCGGGCAACAATTTTCGAAGTTCTTCGAGAAATTTCTCCGTCGTAATCGCGCCGCGCTCGTGAGCATCAAAAAACGTTCCCGAGCCGGCTTGCGTCTGCTCGGCGCTAAGCCTTGAGACGCCGAGTTCGACAAAAGCGGCAAGCGTACGCTCCAAATGAACATCCATAATAACGCCGCCGAAGTCGAAGAAAACATTACGAATTTCGGGAGAAAAATCCTGACGAAGTTTCATGCCGGAAACCCTATTTAAAATACACGCGAGAGCCAATAATTTTCCCGTAAAAAAATCCGAACAAAAAATCGCGGCTTGCTCGCTTAATAGATGTTTTGAGTGTTAATGAGAATAGGTTAAGTTAGAGAGAGTTGGCGGGCGTTCCTCAGCAGGAACGCCCGTTTTTTCTCCATCGAACTCATTCATTTGCTTTTTCCTTACGGGAACACTAAGCTTGCGCGCTTTAAATTTCGTATCATGTCACTCAAGGAAAAACACGCCGAAATCGTCGCCGAATTGGAACCGTTTGAAGAGCCTCAGGAACGCTTCCAATACATCATCGACTGCGCCAAATCCGCTCCCTCGCTTCCGGAAAGCCTGCGCCGCGACGAATTCCTCGTCGAAGGCTGCACGTCGCAACTGTGGCTGATTTGCGATTTCGCTGACGGGGTTTGCCGCTTCCGAGTCGACGCCGATGCCGTTATTGCCAAGGGAATCGCCCTGCTTATCTGCAATTATTTTGACGGTGCCGCTCCCGCCGAAATCGTCGCCGACGATGCCGATTTTCTCGCTTCGGTCGGTATCGACCAGCATCTTTCTCCCAATCGCCGCAACGGGCTCGCCAATCTCGTCGCCAAGATTCACGCTTTTGCCAAAAACTGCCGATGAAACCGCTTCCGCAAGCCGTCGCCGAACTTTACCCGTTTGAACACAATTTTTTCGAAACTCCCTATGGGCGTATGCATTTCGTGGATACGAAGTCAGGAACGCGCGGGAACGTCGTCCTGCTTCACGGCAATCCCACGTGGTCTTTCCTTTGGCGCGATTTGATCAAGGCGCTTTCAGCAGAGGGATTTCGCTGTATCGCGCCCGACCACATCGGGATGGGGCTTTCGGACAAGCCGCAAAAATATCTCACGCTCGCCGATCGCATCGAGCACGTCGAACACTTACTCGCCCACCTGGGGATCGAAAAATTTTCACTCTGCGTACACGATTGGGGCGGAGCCATCGGAAGCGGACTCGCCGTGCGCAACCCGCAGCAAATCGACAAACTCGTCATCACCAACACGGCGGCGTTTCGCTCTAAAAACATTCCCAAACGCATCGCGCTTTGCAAAGCCGCCGGAATCGGTCCGTTTCTTGTCAAATATTTCAACGCCTTCGCGTATCCGGCGACGTTCATGTCCGTCACGAAAAAGCTTCCTCCCGCCGTCAAAGCCGGATTTCTCCTGCCCTACGGCTCGCCGCGGGAACGCGTCGCCGTTGCCGACTTCGTCCGCGACATTCCGCTGATTAAATCCCATCCGAGCTACAAAACGCTTCTCGACATAGAATACGGGCTCGAACTTTTAAGTAAAAAACCGATATTCATTGCCTGGGGCGGTCGCGATTTTTGTTTCGACGACACGTTTTACGACGAATGGCGACGCCGCTTTCCGCGCGCACAAACACTCTACTGCGAAAACGCCGGGCACTACCTGCTTGAAGACGCCGGAGATCGGGTCATTCCCGCAATCTGCGATTTTCTGAAACGCTAAACGCGTTCCCGCCGAAACATTTTTCGCTTTTACGCGGGAAAACCCTGCGCATCTTCCGGGAAAAACCAAACGAAGCAGTCTTCCGGATCGCCGGAAAAGTTTTCTGCCGCCGCGATGCGGAGCGTTCCCGCGTCCGAAAGCCGGAAGAAATTTTCTTCGGGCGGACAATCGTCGAGATGAAAAATCTCCGGAGGCAGCACGATTTTTATCGGCGTTCCCGCAGGCACATCATCGCTCCCGTGCCAAGTGCCGCGCATTTCCCCAAGCGGAGTTTCCGCAAAAAATTCACAGGCGCCGGCAGCGATGATTTTTCCGTAAACCGCCTGCTCGACTTCGAGACTTTCGACGGGAACTTCGCCGCTCAACCACGCTAAAAATTTTTTGAAAAATCCCATTGCGCCTTAGCCGATAACTTCTTCTTCGACGCGCACGGGAACGCCGGAGCCGCATTGTGCGCGATAAGCAAGAAACGTTCCCGCAGCAGCATGTTTGTCAAAAACGGGCCAGACAAGCACGCGATCCGTCGGCGGAATTGCAAGCGTTTCGATTTCTTCCCGCGAAAAAAATGCAAATTGTCCTTCGTCAATTTCCGGCGGGAGCGCCTCAAGCGGCTTGCGTGCATCGAAAAGAAACATCAGCCAATGCCCGCTTCCCTCGTAGCTGCGTTCGGAAACCATCCCGAAAAGATGCAAATCGTTTTGCGTCAGCTTGATGCCGGTTTCTTCCCGCGCTTCGCGAATTGCACATTCAAACGGCGATTCGCCGACAGCCATTTCAAGCTTGCCGCCGACAGGACTCCAACAGCCTTTATTCGGCGCTTTTTTTCGCTGAATCATCAGAAATTTTCCGTCCTTGTCTTTAATAAAAATCAGCACGGAAATCTTAAACGGCAAAGTCGTATTCATTTTTCAAATACAAAGTTTAATCACCAAACGATTGCCCAAAGCGCTTTCAGATAGCGACCTTCCGGATAATTCGACATCACGGGGTGATCCAAGCCCGGTCCCGTACGATCCAAAATCTGCAGGCGACGCCCAAGCCGATGCGCCACGCGCACAATCAGCGCTTCAAAGTCTTCAACTTTCAGCAAGCCGGAGCAGGAATTCGTCACAAACAAACCGCCTTCCTTCACGAGCGGAAGCACGACTTTGTTCATATCGTGATATTTCGCGTAGCCGTCTTCGTAATCTTCGCGTCCGTTGATGAGCTTCGGCGGATCGAGCACGACGACATCAAAACGCTCGCCGTTTGCCTGCATTTG
This sequence comes from Candidatus Spyradenecus sp., assembly GCA_045535075.1. GTDB lineage: Bacteria > Verrucomicrobiota > Verrucomicrobiia > Opitutales > UBA953 > Spyradosoma. The sequence goes on from JAZSKX010000002.1 coordinate 50,739, forward strand.
GCGTGCATACGTAAACGTATCGGAATGAACAAAATTGATACGCGTCTGATTCAGATTCGCATTGCGTTTTGCCTGCGCAACGGCGTTTTCGTCCAAATCGACACCGGTTACTTCCGCCGCGTTCCCGAGCACTTTTGCCGCAATCGAAAATCCGCCCGTGTAGCAACACAAATCCAAGACGCGCTTTCCCGCACAAAGCGCCGCAAGTTTTTTGCGGTTGTCGCGCTGGTCGCAGAAAAATCCCGTCTTGTGTCCGTTTTCAAAATCCACCGCAAAGCGCAAACCGTTTTCGCGAATTTTGACTTCCCGCAAACCCGGCGTATGCGTTTCTTCGCAGGCACGCGCGTTTTCCATACTCCCGAAGCCTTTGACGAGCTGAATCGTCTCGCGCGTCGTTCCGAGCGCCTCGTGAAAAATCGGAATCCAATCTTTAATGCGCTGATAAACGGGAAGCGAAAAAATTTCGACACTCAGAGTGTCGCCGTATTTATCGACCACCAAGCCGTTCAGCCCGTCGGCATCGCCATGCACGACGCGAAACGCGTCCGTCGCCTCCGGCAAGTGCAAAGTTTCCGTACGCAAGCGACACGCGCGACGAATCAGCGTTTCAAAATAGTCCGCAGGAAGCGGTTCTTTGGCGTGAGAAAAAATCCGAAGCGGAATATTCGCTCCCGCGTTGTAAAAACCGTGCCCGAAGGGATTCCCTTCCTTGTCGTAAACAGTAACCTGCGCGCCGGCTTCAATTCCGCCGGAAGTCGCCCCGACAAAGCGCGGGAACACATTCGGCGAAAACGTAAAATATTTCAGCTGAACCCAAGGCTTTTGCCACGCATCACTTCCGGGCGGGAGCGGTTTTTCCGCGCCGAAGCGGCGTTCCCGCGAAAATTCTCCGCGCCGAAAATTCCCGCGCGAAACAAAATCTTTTTTGGAAAAATGCGAATTGGAAGCGTTCCCGTTCATGAGCGTAAACGCTATCCGTTCCCGCCGAAACTTTCAAAGATTTTCGAGGCTCTGTTCCTGAAAATAAAAAAACACCGGCATCAGAACTCCGGTGTTTTTTCGAAACTACGCCAAGCGTTTGCGCCAGTCGAGAATCTGCTTTTTCACTTGCTTCGGACCGGGCATGCCGACGCGTTCCCGCGACGCCATCGCCGTTTTTAAATCAAAAACCTTCACCCAATCTTCTCCCAGTTTCGGGTGCACTTTTTTCACTTTTTCAAACGGGAGCGCATTCAGCGGAACGCCTTCCTTTTCGGCAAGCGCAACCAAATGCCCGACAACGTGATGCGCCTCGCGGAACGGCACGCCCGCACGCACGAGATAATCCGCCACGTCCGTCGCGAGCAAAAGCGGATCGGCAACCGCCGCCGCGCAACGCTCCGCGCGCATCGCCGCTCCCGCGAGCGTTTCGCGCAGCACATCGAGCGAAATCATCACCGTATCAAAAGAATCAAATACGGGCGGTTTGTCTTCCTGCAAATCGCGATTGTAAGTCAGCGGCAAGCCTTTAACCATCGTAACGAGCGCGACCAAATTGCCATGCAAGCGCGCGGATTTCCCGCGAAGCAGTTCGAGCGAGTCCGGGTTTTTCTTCTGCGGCATCAGCGACGAACCCGTCGTAAACGTGTCGGGAAGCGCAACGAAACCGAACTCCGAGGAATTCCACAAAATCAAATCTTCCGCGATGCGCGAAAAATGCACGCCGCAAAGCGCACACGCCGACGCAAATTCGATAAACGTGTCGCGGTCGGAAACGGCATCCATGCTGTTGCGCGTTACGCGCGCGTTCCCGCGGTCGTCGACAAAATCCATGGCGACGGCGGAAAATTCGCGATCGATCGGAAGCGTCGTTCCCGCGATCGCGCCCGAGCCGAGCGGCGACCAGTTCGCGTGGTCAAACACGGCGGCGAAACGCTCGCGGTCGCGCGAAAACATTTCGACATAGGCGAGCAAATGATGCGCGACAGAAACCGGCTGGGCGCGTTGCAGGTGCGTGAACCCGGGAATGTAAACGTCCTGATTACGCGCGGCAACATCGAGAAGCGTGTTCATCAGCGCACCGAGTTTTTCAAAAATTTTCGCGCTCGCGTCTTTGAAAAACAGACGCATATCGGTCGCGACCTGATCGTTGCGGGAACGCGCCGTGTGCAGTTTCGCGGCGGCGGGAACGCACTTCGTCAGCGCCTGTTCGATGTTCATGTGCACGTCTTCAAGTGCGATGTTCCACTCGAATTTTCCGGCTTCGATTTCTTTCAAAATCGCGTCGAGCCCGCGCACGATGTCGTTGCATTCTTTCTTGGAAATAATCCCGACGTGGGCGAGCATTTTCGCCTGAGCCTTGCTTCCCGCGACGTCAAACGGTGCGAGCCGCGCATCAAACGAAACGCTTTCGCTGAACTTGAGCATCAGCTCTGCGGGACCTTGCGAAAAGCGTCCGCCCCAAGTTGCCTGCTCTTTGCGAGCCGCCGTTTTTTTCGTCGTCGAAGTTTTCTTTGCCATGGCGGGAAAGCTTAAAGATTAAAGCTCAATCCTTAAAGATTAAAGAGAGCAACCGCACCGCTTCCACGCATCGAACATCAAGCGAAACCCGACAGTAAAACCTCCGAAAATCAACAGCTTAAAAAGTCGAACAATAATAACCGCAGGTAGCGCGAGTTACCTGCGGAACAAACGCGCAACCGCAATGCGCTTGAAAAGCGCAACAACTCCGGGACGTTTTACGAAAGTGAAAGTCTCCCGACCTTCGCCCCAAAAGCGTTTCGATTTTCCCCCAAAAAAAGCTCTCGCAAAGAACGCTGCGGATTGCAGAAATTTTTTGCTCTGCGAAACCTTGCAAACTCTGCGAGAGAATTTATCCCCGAACGAATAAAGTGCTTCTCTTTCGGAATTTTAATTACAACCCTGCGGGAACGCGGCAGGAGAAATCGTGCGCGGTCTCGAATGCGTGAGCGGCGGCGAGTACGTTCCCGTCGTCGAGGGCTTTCCCGATGAGCTGAAGCCCGATCGGCATGCCGGCGGCATCGAAGCCGCAGGGAAGCGAAACGGCGGGAAGCCCGGTCAGATTCGCGGGAACGGTGCAAATATCGCCGAGATACATTTTGAGCGGGTCGGAGGTTTTTCCGCCCTGCGGGAACGCGGTTTCCGGCGTCGTCGGCGCAAGAATCAGGTCGACATCGGCAAAGGCTTTTTCAAATTCGTTGCGGATGAGCGAGCGGATTTTTTGCGCGCGCAGGTAATATGCGTCGTAGTAGCCGGCGGAAAGCACGTAGGTGCCGAGCAAGATGCGGCGTTTGACTTCTTCGCCGAAGCCTTCGCCGCGGCTTTTTGCAAAAATGTCGATCGCGTCGGTCGCGCGCGCACTGCGATGCGTGTAGCGAATGCCGTCGAAGCGCGCGAGGTTGGACGAGGCTTCCGCCGTTGCGATAATGTAATAAGCCGGAATCGCGAGATTAATCGACGGGAGTGAAATTTCGCGAATTTCGCAACCTTGAGATTCATACCACGCCGCGGCTTTTTTTACGGCTTCGTCGATGGCGGAATCGCCGCCGAAAAATTCTTTCGGTAAACCGATTTTGCGCGGTTTCGCGGGAACGGAAAGTTGCGGGAACGTCGGCGTGCGCGCGCCCGGAAGCGCAGTGGAATCGTGCGCGCAAGGCGAGGCGAGCACGTCGTAAAGCGCAGCGGCGTCGGCAACACTACGCGCCATCGGTCCGACTTGTTCGAGCGAGGACGCAAACGCCACCGCGCCGTAGCGGGAAACGGTTCCGTAAGTCGGTTTGAAGCCGACAATACCGCAAAAACTCGCCGGCTGGCGGATCGACCCACCCGTGTCCGAGCCGAGCGCGAGCGGCGTCATTCCCGCCGCTACCGCCGCCGCCGAGCCGCCGGACGAACCGCCGGGAACGCAATCGGTGTTCCACGGATTGGCGGTTTTCGCGAAAGCGGAATTTTCCGTCGAGGAGCCCATCGCGAATTCGTCCATGTTGAGACGACCGAAAATGACGGCGCCGGATTTTTTCAAATTGGAAATGACGGTCGCATCGTAGGGCGAAACAAAGTTTTCGAGCATTTTCGACGCGCAGGAACATTTTTGCCCGGCAACGGCGATATTGTCTTTGATGGCGACGGGAACGCCGTCGAGCGCGCCGAGTGTCGTTCCCGCAGCGCGGCGTGCGTCGGCGGCGTCGGCTTGCGCGAGCGCGTCGGCTTCGTCCACGGAAAGAAACGCGCGAATTTTTCCGTCCGTTGCGCGAATGCGGTCGAGTTGCGCCTGCATGAGTTCCCGCGCGGAGATTTTTTTCTCCGCAAGGAGCGTTGCAAGTTCGGTTGCCGTTTTAAAATTTAAAGAATCCATAAAAAAAGATGATAGATGAGAGCTGAGGGCTTAGAGGTGCGAGCTGAGGGCTTAGAGGTAAATGCGTTAAAAGGTTTTGGAATTTTCGTTTTGTTCGGTTTGGCGGCGATGCCGAGAAAGCCCGCTGAGGGATTTGGCGATGCTGAGAATGAGGTTTTTCGCCTCGCTTAATTCCATTTCGGAAATGTAGTCGAGTTCCCGCGCGATTTTTATTTGGCAAAAAACTTCCATCAACGAACCGTAGGCGATTTCGAAAAAGCGGAGTTGGTCTTTGGCGGAAAATCGTCCGTTCCCTTCTGCGATGTTTGAAGGAACGGAAACAACTGCGCGCCGAAGTTGAGCGGAAAGCGCAAATTGCTCGTGCTCCGGAAATTTTGTCAAAAGACCGTAAACGAGCTTTACGAGGCGCATGGAATCTTGCCACGCATAGAGTTTTTCGAATGAAAAAACCACTTCTTCCATTTTACTAAAAGCAAATACCTCTCAGCTCTCAGCCATTGCCTCTCAGCGCGAAAACTTTGTTTTCGCTTATTCGCCGTCGTCGACGACGCGGGGGACGACGATTTGGTCTTCGCGTGCGGCAGGAGCGTTTTTCAGAAGAGCTTCGACGGGAAGTGTTTCCGCGGGAACGTCGTCGCGCAAAACATTGTAAACCGGGAACGCGTGCGCGCAGGGCTCAAGCGCGGAGACATCGACAGCGTTGAGTTTTTCGAAAAATCCGAGAATGGTTTGAAAGTCTCCGGCGAATTTTTGTTTTTCGGTATCGGAAAGTTCGATACGTGCGAGCGCGGAAACGTGTGCGAGATCGATTTGCGAATCGTTCATAAAGCGTGTTATTTAATTTTAAATACGAGTTTCACGTAAAATGTGGAATCGAAGTGGCGATTGCCGACGGCGACGATGCTGTTGTAAGCATTGGTCATTCCGATGCGAATGCCGACTTTATCTTCATAATAAGCGGTTTCGAAGTAGGATTCGTGGGAGATAACGTAATCGCCGCTCGGATCGTCAAATGAAGGACCGTAATTGACTTTATTTACGATCTTTCCGAAATCCGCCGAGTAGTAATGGTTGATTTCAAAGTCGCCCGTCGGCGTGCTGACATCTTCGATTCCGGCGTCTTCTTCGTAGCTTTCGTAGCGAAAACCCGCCCCGCAACGTACGTTCAATTTCCAATTCTCGCGGTCGATAACGCCATAGCCGAGCCCGAGCGCGGAAGTCGTGAAAAAGTTCTGCTTGGCAATTTTGTCGTAGCCGTTGTCGGTACGCCCGTACCATTGAAGCGGCGCATAAAATTTGTCTTCGTAGTCGGCGATAAGGTGAAGATTGTCCTGCGATTTGTCTCCGTTGGTTTCGCTGTAATTAAAATTTGCACACAAATGAAGCTTATCGAACTCGCCGATATTGTAGGCATTCATCCCGAAAAGCGCCTGAGCGAAATCCGTCGTCCCGGACGTTCCCGTAAAGCCGGCTTCAATCGTAAACGTCCAGTGGCGGTCTTTTTTTTGAAGCGCACGCTCGGCGGGGCTTAAATCGCCATGGCGCCACAGGTCGGCGACTTCGTCCGTTCCCGCCGCCGCAATCCCGTGAAGCGAGCTGATGCTGATCGTGTTTCCGAAGCCGGGAACGACGGTTCCGTGAAACGTCGCTCCGGAATTCGTCGTCATGAAAATCGCTTCGTCCGTCGAAAAATTTTCGACCTTTGCCATGTCGATTTTAAACTCGCTCTGCGCAAAATCAGGAACGACGATAAGCGTGCCGCCGGAAATGCTTTTGATCTTCCCGCGAATGAGCGAACCGTCGTCCAGCCGCACTTCGTCGGCATGGGCCGCGAAGGCTCCGGCACAAAACGCAAGCGCAACAAAAAGCTTCGAAGTTTTCGAGAAAAAGACGGACATAAATTTCCCCTCAGTCTAATCGCAGTCGCTCAACACCTTCAAATATTAAAAACAACAAAACCGCGAACAAGCCGACAAAAAAACGTTCCCGCAGACTGCTCCGCGGGAACGTCGGACTAATTATGAATTAATATATCACTAAAGAAAGATTAGCGACGGCGGCGACGCGAACCGACAAGCGCCAAAGCGCCCAAGCCCGCGAGCAAACCGAACGCAGACGGCTCGGGAATCGGAGCGGTCGTAGCAGCGAGGCTCGACAGATCCTTCATGTTGGTTTCATTTCCGCCCATATATTCGTTGAAATAATAGGACGTTGCGACAGAATCGTTGAAAGTAAGTGCGGAAATACCGGCCTGGTTTGTCTTCAAGCCTCCGGCAGCAACATACGAATTCACAATTGCATTTTTGCTAGCATCCAAAAGCGTAAATGCAACGGCTGTGCCGGAAGTCGAACCAAACGAATAAACCAATCCGGCGTAAGCGACATTGTCCCAACCGGTTCCTTCCGTGTCCCCGTTAAGATCTGCGAGATCGGAACTGCCTGTCCAACAGGTGCTACTCCAATTGATATTGTCTCCCCAGCGAGCATACAATCCGGAAGTATTAACTTTTCCACCGGAAGATCCCCCGTTAACCGTAACGCCGGTAGCAGTCCCTCCGGCATCGTAGCGAACAATATCTGTTCCCCAGCTAGCGGTTACCCCTTTTTCCAGAAGCGCGCGGAGCTCCGCGACATCAAGCGTCAAAGCGACGGTAAAGCTTCCTCCGAGCGTATTGTAGCTGGTATCTCCCCCGACAGCCTTATCCGCACCGTCCAGCGAGACTGCATTTGCGAAAGCGGCGCCTGCGGCGAAAAGAGCCGCGAGTGTAATATATTTTTTCATAAGTTTCGTGATTGAGATTAAAATGAGGGGTTCATTTTACCCCCCCCTAAAATGGCGTCAAGTGCATTTGAAGCGATTTTAGGGGTAATTTTGAAGCAGCACGACGCACTGTAATTTCCGGATACGAAAACCGTTCCCGCGGAAAACCACGGGAACGGGCAAATAAAGTAGCGCCTCCGCGAACTCTGCGAAAGACACTATTTCCGCGAAAGCATTCGTGAAAATTCGTGTCTATTCGTGGTTTCGGATTCGGACGCCGCGCAATTTTTATCCCAGGATTTTGCGGAGGACGTATTGGAGAATGCCGCCTTTTTCCCGTAAGGCGCTGAAGCTTCTGAAACGATGAGCAATGTTTCTTCGTCCGAATAGCTCACGATACTCTTTTCTTCAAGAACTCCCGAGTTGTTCTCTTCAAAATTTTCGACCTGATCCATAACCTTTCGGAAAACTTCGGGGCAGTACTGCGGCGGATAGCCGTTTTTGATCAAACAAACTTTAATGTCAAATTTAAGCCGGTCCCGAATAATCTGATTGTTGAGCCAATCAGAAAATGAAGATTTTGTATCGATAATTTCTTTCACTTTCTTTGCCAGAGACTTACACTTTTCATTAATAGAAACGCCTCCGACAAGTTTGTCTTCCCCGTACACAAAGTTGTGTCGATCGCGTAAATCCATCAAAATGTCGTAAAATGCTTTTTCCTCAAATGTAAGACCGATTTTTCTAAAGCTCTCACGATCGGCATTCATATTCTTTAAAATTTGAAGTGCCTGTTCCGTTGCATTCCGAATAATTTCGTTTGCGGTCTGTTCCTGTGTTTCTCCCGCTTCTTCTTCGGAGAGGTGTTTTCTCCTTTCGTGATATTGCCTGACGGTTTCTTCAAGCATTTCTTGGAATTTCTTCGCCGCCATTTGATTGGTCTTCCCGTATTCCCGAATCTGTTTGCGAAGCATTTTCACCAGCATTTCAAGTTTCGTGGCAGGCATCTTTACATCCGCCAGCTTTTCAAAAAACTCGGGGCTGAACAAATCTTCCTGCTCGCCGTCATCAAGAATGCTTTCGACATCATTATATTTCAGCGCTTGTTCCACCATTTCGGAGACGCGACGATTCATCGTATCGGTATCGATATCCGTGTCCGTTCCGCTCATTTTGCGGACAAATCCGGCAATCGCCATAAAGCACTGCGCCAGGGCGGATTCTTCTTCACCGAGGCCGCCGGACGGCTGACAAATGTCGTATGCCGCGCGCATTCTTTTCACGGTTTTCAGAAAATAGGTTTTGAAAGAAACCTTGGAAACTTTCTTCCCGCGATTTGTTTCCGAACTCAGAAACCGCGCGGAAACAAAGACAAACTCCGCCGCTTTTGCCAAAAGCCTATACCGCTCCGCCGGGTCTCCGTCGGGCATGAGGAACGGACTCAGATCATACTCGTCAAAAAGGTTTTTGAGGATTTCCAACTCTTCTCTGAAAACTGCCGCCGCCTGTTCCACGTCATCCGAAGACGGGGCAACAGAGGCATCTCCACCATAGAGTTTCATTGCTTCCCGCATGTTATCCCGAATGCCGATGTAATCGACAATGAGACCGTAATCCTTGCCCGGAAACTTTCTGTTCACCCGACTGATGGTTTGAATTAAGAGATGCTTTTTCAGCGGCTTATCGTTGTACAGGTATGTCAGCGCGGGAACGTCAAATCCGGTAATCCACATATCCACCACAATGACGATTCGGAAGTTGGAGTTTTCCTGCCTAAATGCGGCATCAAGCGCCTCCGAGCGCTCTCCGTTCTTTACTCCGCCAAGGTAGTTATACATCTCTGCGGGATCGTTGCTACCGACACTTGAAACCATCGCCATAAAAGGCATCGGCTTCAGTTCACGCAATTCCTCGTCAGAAACGACGGTTCCGTCCGCCACCTTCCTTTCCGCAAACCATTCGGGATACTTTTCCTGGAATTTTTTCAGAAGCGTATAGGCAATCGATCTGCCGGAACAAACGATCATAGCTTTTTGCACTCTTCCAGGATCGTTTTCACACGCAGACACATAATGATCGTGAATGTCAACGGCAAGGCGCTCCAAGCGGGACGGTTCGCCAAGAATGACCTCCATGGAGCTCATCGCACGCTTACTTGCTTCGATATCGTCTCTCGTCGCCCCGTCATCCGCACACTTCTTATAGTAATTCTCAATCTCCCTGATCTTTGCCTGATCCAACAAAACTTTGGCAATGCGCGGATGATATTTGATGGAAACGGTAAGTCCGTCCGCAACCGCCTGATCCATCGTGTAGCGGTCAATTTCGTCCCCGAAAGTCTGATACGTTTCGGCAATCGGCGTTCCCGTGAACCCGACAAACGTCGCATTGGGCAACGCCTCTTTCAACACTTTCGCGTAGGGCTTGGAAACGACGGCACGCATATTCTCGTCCGCATCTTTGCTGAACTGAATCTTCTTCGCGTTTTCAATTTGCGTCCGGTGCGCTTCGTCGGAGAAACAGATAATATTTGCCCGGCTGTTAATCAGTCCGATCCTATCGTCTTCCCGATCACAGAATTTCTGAATCGTGCAAATGTAAAAACCGCCGCTTTCCCGTGCGCCGAGCTCTTCCCGCAACACCTTCCTGTTCGGGACAATGCAAACCTCGCCCAAATTTAAAAATTCTTTGCTCTTGGTAAAGAGCTTCGCGCCCTGCTTTTGCAATTCATCGCGGTCCACAATCATAACGATGGTGGGCGAACCTATCGCGGGAACGTCCGCACAGCGCAGCGCCAATTGCCGGGCAAGAAACGCCATCGTGTAGGTTTTCCCGCACCCCGTAGCGCCGAAGTAAGTCCCGCCTTTCCCGCTTTTTGAAATCACGGATTTGACGATGCTCTGCTTCAGGAGCCGGGAAGCAAAGAACTGCGGATAGCGGCACACGATTTCCCGCTCGGCGTAATCGTATTCGCTGTCCTGAAAATAAATATAGTCCCGGAAAATTTCGAGAAAGCGTTCGGGCGCAAACACGCCCCGAATCATCGTCTGCGTTTCCTCAAACGGGAGCGTCGAAACCTTGTCGCCGTCGTTCACACGCCGCCAGGCATAGAAATGCTCATAAGGCGTGCGCACCGTTCCCAAGCGCGTTTTCACACCGTCGGAAATACACGCCAACGGGCAGTAGTGGAGCAGGTGCGGAATATCTCGCCAATAGCGGACGTTGATTTGCTCCCACGCATCGTAAATCGTCGCCCGCGCATCCGCCGGATTTTTCAGCTCAATGACGCACAGCGGTAAACCGTTGACATAGAGAAGCACGTCCGGACGGCGGAGTTCCCGCTGCCCGTTGTTCACATATTCGACGGGAAGCTGGTTGACGACGCGAAAGATATTGTTTCCCGGGCACTCAAAATCAATAAGCGCAACCATTCGCGCCAAGCCGCTTTGCGGCGTAAACTGCACGCCGTTTACCATCTGCACATACAGTTTGTGCAAGGTCGCGAACTCACTTTCCGCTCCCGCGAGGCGAACGGAATTCATGACCTCGCGGATCTCTTCCGAACGCAAATCCGGATTTTCTTTACTCAAAAACTGCTCCAAGTCGTCCTCATACAAAACGTCCGTTTTCAGGTTCCGCACGACGCTCCCGCCGGGCAGATAATGCCAACCCGCTTCCTCTAAAAACGAGATAAACGCATCCTCAAATTCCGATTCGCAGAACCGCCCGTTGTATTCTTTCAGCTTCGCCATTGCCCGCCTCACTTCCCGCCGGATTAATCAACTACCGAGATTCCCGCCACGGACAATCTTCCCGCCGAGAGACGTTTTTCAGATGTGGACAAGCTTGCTTCCCGGCAGATTTGCAGAGAGAAAAATTAAGGGATTCGGTTAGTGTGTTAGTCATAGAGGTTAAGAGATCTGAAAGCAACCAGCGTGGGTATTCCTAAAATTGAAACAACCACTTTCAAGCCAATTCGTCTTCTTCAAAAATGTTCTTAAGATGTCGCTGGCGTGTTCATGCCGAACAATTCAGCCAAATAGACTTATCTTTTACAAGGGCGTTTAGCGCAATGTCTTCTTTCGACGATTTGTACAGAAGAAAATTGAATGATTTAGCTAGATTATTTTGTTCTACATTAACAAGCTATCCCATCATAAAAATAATCTAAAATGTAATGCTCAAAAGGATGTAAGCTTCCCTCAAGTTGTTGTTTTAATCTCTCTTTCCCAATTTTTTTTAACTGCAACAACACCTCGTGCAGAGGAATTTCATTGTCTTCCAAATTTATTATCCCCGCATTTTGAATTTTCTTACTCACCATCCTAGGGAGTCCATATTCTTCTAACTCATAAACGTTTCTGGGAAGAAACGCATGTGATGCTTTAGCGAGAAATGATGATATATTAATGTTGTCGTCAGTAATTTTGTTATGAATATTGCTTATATCTTTGAGGATTTCTGCGAATTTATAGGTCACCGCTCTCTCAAATTTGAAGAACTTGTCAATACCGATATCATAGTCCTCCAGCACTGCTAACATATCGGGAATTGTACGAGTCCAGTTTTCAGACAAACAAACAACAAATTCAACAAAACTACGATTTTCATCATATTGGCTTTTCGTAAAATCATAATCCACTAATTCGCCCTTAACAGCTGACAACACTGTATATAAAACGCCCTTCCAGTCCTCCGGATTCTCCGAATTTAAATAGGCCAAACACTTCCACTTAGTACAATCCTCTTTTATGCCTACCGCAATTTTTCGTATAAAAGCATAACTCCCACAACGCAAATTTTCATTTATCAAACTCCTATAATTTTCTTCCCCAAGAAGTTTGCTCATAGCTTGTTTACTGCTATTAATCGAGGCAACTTGATCCTGAGATATTTTATCATAATCAGATTCACAAACATTACAAAGAACCTCCTCCGAAAGGTCTATATCAAGTTGTACTTCCGATTCCGTCGGGGGAGGCTCTAGTAGATAAATTTGCCCAACAAAGTGTTTAAACATCCTCCCTGCTCGTCCTATTATATTTTTATATGTAAAGACATCGAGTTTGGCATTACTCCCGCTACGCCGATTGCGCCAAACAATAACATTTTCAGCAGAAGTATTCACGCCTTCAATTATCGAAGATGTTGAAACAATAGCATCTAATCCATCCTTTTCTTCAAATAAGCGCACCTGTATCTGGCTCAACGCACGATGAAGTCGCCCGTTATGAATACCAATGCCTTTTTTTATCAAACTTGTTAATTTCCAGTTTGTATCATAATTAAGGCTAAGCCAATCTGCGAAACTTGAAAGACGGTTGTTTTCTTTAGAATCCAATCTTTCATTAATCGCATTCGTTACTTTTTCTATCTGAGGGAAAGAGGCGGCATATATTAGTGACTTCGAAGATCTCGGTTTTAAAATCTCACACAATCTTTCACTTTTTTTACTCTCATCTCGTCCTATTCTCACATACTCGTCATGTTTGTTTAAAAAAACGGTATTAAAGTCTAGTTCACGCACAAACAGCATATCATGCGTGAATAAATTGGGAGAAATATTTGAGATATTGGGAGCAAGATAATACTTCTGTACGGCCTTATCCTTGATTTTTAATATTGCATTTAAAAGACTTACAGACCGGTCTTCATATTTACTACTTGCCTTATAAAATTCATCTATAATAAGGATATCAATTTTTTCAATCTTATCGACATACCCAAACACTCTTTCTTGTGGAAAAATAAAAATGTTTTTATCTCCAAGCTCGACATCGCCTGTTGTAATAATCCTGTATTCGCTGGAAAATTTTTTATATATACGCCTCCTTGTTTCATCTGCTAACGCAATTGTTGGAACGATAATTACAACATTTCGAGGCTTCTTGATTGCAATAAACGCATCTATTACAAAACTTTTTCCAAAACTTGTTGGAGCACTGACTGCGATATTCTTACCGGACAAAAGCTCTTTTAGTAAAAACGATTGCTCTCTATGTAATGTCTGCTTTTCTCTGTTTCCTGTATCTACCTTAAAAGCTTCATAGACAAACTTATCCTCCCACCCGGCGGTATCTTCTTGGATATACGGGTATAATCCTGTTTTTCGAATCAAATGATTAACAAGCGGAGAATAAGGAAGCTGCATTCTTTCATGATCGTCCAATAATTTTATCAACTTATTCCGCGCCTCTTCCTCGTTCCCGTTGTCTAGCAAGCAATTAATCTCTCTACAATGACTAAAAACAGCTTCCTCCATAATTATCTCCCCCTATAAAAGTTAACATTCGAGACAAAATCCTTCACGATCCTTTCTTTATCAGGGATAGGGAATAGAATCAGATGAAACTTTATATCTGCATAACGAGAAACAGAACCTAACTCACGAATTTGCTTACTAAAATACTTAGACGCCTCTGAAATATGAAATTTTTTAATGTCGTTTCTATACTGAGAAGACATCATTTCTCTATTTTTGGTTATTTTACATTCGTGCAATAGAAGTATTGGAATATGCAATCTTGGTTTGAAATCATCGATTGATTCTTGATTGTCTAAAAGAGACCTTATTCTTTTCAAGAGGGCTTCCTTGTTTCCCATGAGCCTATCCATATCGCGTGCTCCCGTAATAAGCCTATTTTCTCTTTTAAGTTTTTCTGTGCCCAATGTCTCTTTTATAGAGGCAATTGCAGCTCCCATAGCAGGACTTAACTCCTTATAAAATTTTGCCTCCCCAAACCAAATTGAAAAATCATCTTCACCTTCAAGGACAATATGCACGCTATCAACACCTTTTGCATTATCCTGAGAGTTTTGCTTATAAAAAATCTTGGGGACCACTGGTAACCCATTATAGTGATGCCTCATTACTCCATATAATAGAATTTCGGCTAATTCACTCCCCGCACCAACATCTTCCCCTCTGGATGTAAATCGCAAATTCTTAGCCGCCTCTTTTAACGATGATTGATATTGTCCCGCTAATTTTTCTCTTTCTTCGTGAGACAATGCAGCTTCGATTATATTATCCCAAATAAAGTTTTGAAACTTTTCAAACCTCCATTGCCTATCTTCAAAATCATTTAATAAACTAAGAACCTTTTCATTCCCTCTTGATTCAAAAGAAGGCTCAAGACTCGACATCAACTCATCATTTATCAATACCTCGAATGTTGCCATACGTTATACCTCTTTCTTAGTTAGATTCCAAACTGCCCCGAATCAGAATCGGGCAGATGTTTTTGATTTGTGATTTTAGTTGTTCGTTGATGCGTTTTCGTTCGGTGTAAACGTTGTAAATATCGACGATGGATTTTTGGACGTCCTTGTCCGGAATCGGGAGTTGTGTTTCGTAAAACCGATCTAAATCAAGATTAGACCGGATACTCGAATCACTCATAAACCACCCACGACGGTCGCTTTCTCTTCGGGAAAACCACATCAAAATGTATTCTTCGAGAACAGTGTCGTTCTTGCATTCAAACACCGTGTAGGCCGGAGAAATAATGATGGGCATTCCCGCCTTATTCAAAGCGATTCTGATACATTCATCCCGTCCCGTTTGCATTCCGGAAAAAGCAAACTGATTTTTTTCGACGAGTTTATACCTTGTTAAATCTACTCCGTTGGTGTCTGCGACAGACGGCATGAACTGTTTTGCAATATTTATCCCATGCGCAATTGTGATTTCGCCGCTCTCATTACGAATATCAACTTCTTTCAGTAATTCGCGGACAGGTGTTGTTTCTGATTTATGTTTAATTTCGTCAATAAAGGCATCGATCCCAAGTTTCAAATCTTCCAAGCCGCGTTCGTAGCATTGCTGATTGGCGACCATCGCTTTGTAGATATCGACGTATTTTTGCTGCGTGAAAAGAGGCGGAAGATCGATTTCCATTTCGCACAATGCATTCCATGTGAAAACTTCTGTAGAGCTTCCCCAAGAACGGAAACACGCTTCTCGATCCCATTCCACGCGGTTGAAGTGCAAAAACAAATATTCAGGGGAAACAACCTCTTTCACTTCTTTTTTTACTCTAAAACCAATGTTGTTCCAAGAAATGATGAAGCTTTTTCCGGTACTATTGTATCCAAAACCGATATGCTTTCCATGAGTACGGGGATTAAAAACAAATTCGGTAGGATGGATAACTAAGAATTTTTCCAAATCAGCAGTTGATACGTTAGCTTTTGTTGGAATGATTTGCTTTGTTATGGTCATTCCTTTCACATCGTTCACTCCGAACGAATTATTTTTGTTCGTTTCGGTTGTAAGTTCTATTAGCTGACCAAGTTTATATCTACTCAATGCCATATCCGATTCCTTTGAATGCGCCTGCGAGCATTTTTTGAGACTGTTTTTCTTGAGCCATGAGTTCCCGCATTTCTTTTTGGATGCGAGCCATTTCTGCGGGAAAATCGATTTCCAAGTCGTGGTCGATGAACTCGATGTATTTGCTGGGAACGAGGCTCCAGCCTTGCGCCTCGATTTCCCTGATGCCGACGCTGCGATAGAGCTCGGGAACGGCATACGCGTTCCCGTCCGTTCCCGCGCTTTGCCAAGTGTGGTAGATGTCGGCGGCTCGTCGGATTTGGGCGGCATCTAAAAGCACTTTTTTCTTTCCTTCGTTTTTCACGGGATTATCCGTCCAAGTGCGCAGGTCCATAAAGAGAATTTCGCCTTCGCGGTTGCGCAGACTGCGCCCGTGGTATTTCCCGCCTTTTTTGTTTTGGTTCAAAATCCAGAGGGTAACGCTGATGTCCGTTGTGATAAAGAGTTCCCGCGGGAGGATAATGATGGCTTCCACTTTGTCGTTTTGAATCAGCTTTTTTCGGATTTCCACGGTGTCGCTGTCGCCGAGCGCACCGTTCGCAAGCAAGAATCCGGCAACGCCGTCCAACGGCTTCAAGTGGGAAAGCATGTGCAAAATCCAAGCATAGTTGGCATTGCTTTCGGGCGGCGTGGCGTAGTTTGCCCAGCGAGAATCGTTTTTCAGGTTTTCATCATACCAGCCTTTGAGATTAAAAGGCGGGTTTGCCATGATGTAGTTGAAGTAGAGCCCTTTGTGCAGATCGTGCGTAAAGGTGGAATCGCTTTCGCCGCCGAGGTTGTGGCTGATCCCGCGCAGGGCGAGGTTCATTTTAGCGAGGCGATAAGTCGCCGCCTCTTTTTCCTGCCCGTAAACATTGATGCGGCTGATGTCGCCGCGCTTTTCTCTGATGAGGTCGGTGCTTTGGACAAACATACCGCCCGATCCGCAACAGGGATCGTAAAGCGTGCCGTCAAAAGGCTCAATCATGGAGGCGATGAGCTGGACGACATCGTGCGGCGTGTAATATTCGCCCTCTTCTTTGGTCGCGTTGACGGCAAATTCTTTGAGGAAGTATTCGTAAACCCGCCCGATAAGGTCTTTTTCTTCGCCGAATGCCTTGTGGCTGATTTTGTTGACCTCGTCGACGATTTGTTTGATGTCGTTGGCGGCAAGGTTGCGCGTAGTGAACGTGCCTTCCACGAAGCAACCTTTCAGCTGGGCACTGCCGGTCGCGATGCTGTGCAGAGCGGTATCGAGGGCGACGTTCAGTTTGGGTGCGGGAGTGTTAATAATCGTGGACCAACGCGCCTCTGCGGGAAGATTATAGGTCCCGTCCGTAAAAGTGGCATCGTCGAAAAATGCCGCGAAGATTTCTTCATCGTCCGGGTCAAGACCTTGAGCGATTAGGTCTTCGCGTAGCTTCTTGATCCCATCTTCAAATTTTTCGCCGATAAAGCGCAAGAACACGAGCGTCAGCATCATGTCGCGCTTTTCAAAAAACGATCCGGAATTGCGGGCTTTGCGCAGGATATCCCGACACTTGAACAGAATCGCGTCTAAATTGATTTTATCGTCAGTCTTTTCCTTCGTTGCCTTTGCCATATTGTGCCCGCCTTCAGACGTATTGTGTTTGGGTAGGATAAGTCTCCGTTTTGCGTTAAGAAGATTGAAGTGGTTTCACTTTGCTAAAATGACAACAAATTCCGCGCGGGAACGCAAAAGCGAACTTGCAGAAAACAGTCCCGGCAAAAGCAAAAAATCCTCAAAAAGCGCTCTCCGAATCACAGTAAGAAAAAAATATAAAAAACAACAAAAAGTAAGTTTTTTATTTTAAAAATAGAAAAATATAAGTATTTTATATAAAAAATAAGGATTTTCTATGACGCCGATCGGATACGCTTTTTTAATCAAACACTTTGACCTGAAAGTTCTGAGCCCCTACAAAACGTCGTATTTGACATCGAAGCAGGTTCGAATGAAAGAATGCTTTGCCTCCGGCGAAATAGAATACTTCCCTTCACGCTTCAAGCTCGAAGAGAAATGGCAAGATCACTTGCGCTTCGCGATAAAGCACGAAGGAATTAACTTAAATATTTTAAAAGCTCTCTTTGAAAAACTTGATGAATCAGAGCTTAAAGCGCTCATTTGCGAACAACGGGTTAGCGTCATTTTGCGAAGAATATGGTTTTTCTATGAATTTTTAACCGGACGGCGTTTGGAAATTCCGGCTCTGAAAACCGGTGTATACGATTATGCGCTTCCTCCGGAAGACTATTTTACAATAGACAAAGAACACGCTACACGAGCTCCACGCCAGCGCCTTTTTTGCAATCTCCCCGGCAATGCGGCGTTTTGCCCGATTGTTCATTTAACAAAAAAAATCAAATCTGCATTAAATACGGATTTCGGAGCGAAAATCTCTGCTGTTCTTTCAAAATATCCGAACGAGCTGATTTATAGGGCGAACGCTTTTCTGTATTTACGGGAAACGAAATCGTCTTTCGCGATCGAGCAACAAACGCCCTCTCAACAGCGGACAACAGTTTTCATGGAAGTTCTCAAACAAGCGGGAACAAAAGAACTGAATACACAGGCTCTCGTTCAATTGCAGAATTGTATCGTTGATGCACGGTATGCGGAATCCGGCTTTCGTCAAGATCAAGTCTACGTCGGGCAAACTTTAGCCCCGGGGCACGAATTAGTGCACTTTATCGGAGTTAAGCCTAACGACCTAAACTCTTTCATGGAGGCATTTTTTGAAATCCTGAAAAGGCTCACAGCCTCGAGCTGTAATCCGGTCATTACGGCTGCCGTTCTTTCATTTGCCTTCGTTTTCATCCACCCGTTCGATGACGGGAACGGACGGCTCCATCGTTATTTGATGCATCATATTTTAGCGATGATGAAATTTTCTCCGGAAAATCTTATTTTTCCGGTATCCGCCGTTCTGTATAAGAATCCGACATCTTACGATCGGATGCTCGAGAGCTTCTCCAAACGTTTGATGCCACTGATAAATTACGAGTTGGATACCCTCGGAGTAATGACTGTAGAAAACGAAACGGCAGACTTTTATCGTTACATCAATTATACGGAAATAGTTGAGCTTTTCTTTGAAATCATAGAGAAAACCCTGGAAACAGAACTCGTTCCCGAACTGGATTATCTGAAGTCGTGGGAACAAGCCAGAACTCAAATGCGCAATATCGTCGATATGCCGGAAAAAAAAATAAGGCTATTTATTACTTTTGTTCAGCAAAATAATGGTTCCTTTCCCAAAAATCGCCGAAAAATGTTTGAAGAGCTGAGTGATGCGGAAATAAGTTCCCTTACCCGAGTTATCAACAAAAACATTTTATCCCGAAACTCCAAAAAGTAAGTTTTTTACAACGAAAAACATAAAAAGTAAGTTTTTTGTTTAAAAAGTAAGGATTTTCTCTCGTTATCTTCCGAAAAGTAACAAAACCTGTTTTAAATGGCTTAGAAAAGGCTTTTGGCGTTGCTCAAAACTTATCTTTCTCAAAGAACCGGCAAGCAAAACATACGAGTTACTACTCCGGATTGAAAAGCGCAGCAAGAACGCGTGTCGAAAGTCGTTGTTTCATTGCGCCGTGAATGCGTCAGGGAGCAACGGTATCGTTCCCGCGGCGCAGTTTTGTCAGTTTGCTGTCCCCAAGCTCCGCTCGCGTTGCTCGCTTCGCATGGGGTTATTATTGTTAATCCTCTTCGAGGCTTTTGAATTTCCTATAAAACAAAAAAAGGGACAGCCGAGACGGCTGTCCTCCTTTGGAAGAAATTTTCTTTCTCCTTGTTCTTTTGCGATTAAGGTTTCCGAAAGAAGTGCCAATTCCCTTAATGCCCCAAAAAACTCCCCTCGCAATTTGGGGAGAGTTTTTCGGGAAAGTTTGGGCTTAGCCCAGGATTTTGCGGAGGACGTATTGGAGAATGCCGCCGTTGGCGAGGTAATGCGATTCCGCGAGCGTGTCGATGCGGCAAAGCAAGGTCGTCTTGGCGACTTCGCCGTTGGCGCGGCGAATCACGAGCGCGACGTTTTGCTTCGGCTTCACGGGATTTTCCAAGCCCTCGATGTCGAAAGTTTCCGTGCCGTCGAGCCCGAGCGATTCCGCGCTTTCGCCGTTTGTAAATTCGAGCGGGAGCACGCCCATGCCAATCAGGTTCGAGCGGTGGATGCGTTCAAAGCTCTGCGCGACGACTGCGCGCACGCCGAGAAGCGCGGCGCCCTTCGCCGCCCAGTCGCGGGAAGAGCCCATGCCGTAATCGACTCCGGCGAAGACGATGAGCGGCGTTCCCGCCTTTTTGTAGGCTTCGCTGGCTTCGAAAATCGTAGTCAGCGTTCCCGCGGGCTGAAGTTTGGTAAAGCCGCCTTCTTTGCCGTCCGCCATCTTGTTTTTGATGCGCACATTGGCAAAGGTGCCGCGCACCATGATGCGGTCGTTCCCGCGACGCGAGCCGTAGGTATTGAATTTTTCGCGGGGAATGCCGCGTTCGGTGAGGTATTTCCCGGCGGGCGTTTCGGGCGCGAAGGCGCCGGCGGGAGAAATGTGGTCGGTTGTCACGGAGTCGCCGAGGATGGCGAGCGGGCGCATTCCCGAGAGTTTCGCCGGCGGCGGGAGCGTCATGCCGAAGCCGTCAAAATACGGCGGGAACTGGACGTAGGTTGAGTCGTCGCGCCAGCCGAAGAGCGCGCCCGTGGTTGCGGGAACGGTTTTCCATTCTGCCGTTGCATCATCGAACGAAGCGTAGCGCTTGGCGAACATTTCGGGTTTGATGCCGGCGGCGATGAGCGCATCGATTTCCGCCTGTTTCGGCCAAATGTCTTTGAGGTAAACGGGTTGCCCGTTCGTTCCCGTGCCGAGCGGTTCGTTTTCCAAATCGATATCGATGCGACCCGCGAGCGCGAAGGCGACGACGAGCGGCGGCGACATGAGGAAATTTGATTTGATGAGCGGATGAATGCGCGCTTCGAAATTGCGGTTGCCGGAAAGCACACTCGCCGTAATGAGTTTGCCGTCGCGAATCGCGGTCTCGATTTCGGGCGCGAGCGGACCGGAATTGCCGATACAGGTCGCGCAGCCGTAACCGACGAGATTGAAGCCGAGTTTGTCCAAATACGGCGTCAAGCCCGCCGCGTTTAAATAATCCGTAACGACGCGGGAACCCGGCGCGAGCGAGGTTTTCACATACGCGGGAACGCGCAAACCTTTTTCCACGGCGCGTTTCGCGACCAAGCCGGCGGCGATGAGCACGCTCGGATTCGACGTGTTCGTGCAGCTCGTAATCGCGGCGATGACGACGGAGCCGTCGCGCAGCGTTCCCGCCTCGGTTGCCGCGCCTTTCGTTTCTTCGCGGAATTTGTCGAACGCGTTTTTCACGTTTCCGAGTTCGATGCGATCCTGCGGGCGTTTCGGCCCGGCAACGGAACGCGTAATCGTCGAAAGATCGAGCTCGATGACTTTCGTGTAGTTGATTTCGCCCGCTTTCGGCATGCCGAAAAGCCCCTGCGCTTGGAGATAATCGCGGACGACGGCGACTTTCTTTTCGTCGCGCCCGGTGAGGCGTAGGTAGTCGAGCGTTTTTTCGTCAACCGGGAAAAAGCCCATCGTCGCGCCGTATTCCGGAGCCATGTTGGCAACGGTCGCGCGATCGGCGAGCGAGAGCGTTGCCGCGCCTTCGCCGAAAAATTCGACAAATTTGCCGACGACCTTCGCCGCGCGGAGAATTTCCGTCACGCGGAGCGCAAGATCCGTGGCGAGCACGCCTTCCGGGAGCGTTCCCGTGAGGTGCACGCCGATAACTTCCGGCGTCTGGAAGCAAACCGGCTGTCCGAGCATTCCCGCTTCCGCCTCGATGCCGCCGACGCCCCAGCCGACGACGCCGATGCCATTGACCATTGTCGTGTGCGAGTCCGTTCCGACGACGGAATCCGGGTAGAAAACCGTTCCCGCGGGCGTTTCTTTTTCAAAAACAACACGCGCGAGATATTCCAAATTCACTTGGTGGCAAATCCCGACGGCGGGCGGCACGACGGAAAACGTTTTGAACGCGCCCTGCCCCCACTTGAGCAATTCGTAGCGCTCCGTGTTGCGGGAAAAATCCTTTTCGATATTTTTGCGAAATGCATCCGGCGTTCCCGCGTAGTCGATTTGCACGGAGTGGTCGACGACCATATCCATCGGCACGAGCGGCTCGATGAGCGCGGGATCGCGTCCGAGCTTGGCGACGGCATCGCGCATGGCGGCGAGATCGACGAGGAGCGCAACGCCGGTTAAATCCTGCAAAAGCACGCGCGCGACCGTGAACGGAATTTCCGTGTCGGCGGGCTTTGCGGCGTTCCAGTTGGCAAGCGCGCGAACGTCGTTTTCCGTAATCAGCGTGCCGTCGCAGTTGCGAAGCACGCTTTCAAGGACGACGCGGAGGCAGACGGGCATTTTGGAAACTTGCCCGATTCCCGCCTGTTCAAGCGCGGGAACGCTGTAGTAAAAACCTTTTTTGCCGGCTGCCGGGCAGTTAAATTCGCGAAGCGTCTGGAAAGGATTGTTCATAATTGGGGGGCAATCATAGAAAAACACAGGCGTTCCCGCGAGAAATTTCCACGGAAACGCATTCTCAAAAAAAGAACCGCGAACAAACACGAATTTTCTCAAATGATCTTCATTTGCGGAATTTGCGAAAACGAGCAGTTCTGAAATCTTTTTTATCTTTCTCCCTATTGAATCAATAGATTATTTAGCACAATACTGCTTCCCGCTATCCGCCAACTTTTTCAACTCATGAACACACATTTTTCGCCCTCCCCGCCGCACAAGTAACCGTTCCCACGGGAACACAAAACAGCGCAGTCGGATTTTCTTTCCGTTTATCGCGGATTTTTACATGATTTCGGCTCTGCCGCGTTCGGAAACCGCAAAGAAAATCGTTGCGCTTATGTTTTCTCCCGCCGGGCAGGAAATCTTCGAGAAAACCGGATACTTTTCCCAGCCTTAAGGCTGTTATAGCGAAACAAAAAACCGTTCCCGCGAAACATTCACGGGAACGGTTTTGCCTTACGAATTTCGTAACAGCGTTTATTTCAACGCATTCAGCAAGGTGGCTTTTTGTTGAAGCCCGACAAATTTTTGAGCAACTTCGCCGTTTTTGAAAATCAGAATCGTCGGAATATTCTGAATTCCGAAGCGAGCCGCGATTTCCATGGAATCGTCGATATTGACCTTGCAGATTTTGGCGTCGCCGCCGACTTCGTCTGCAATCTGGTCGATTGTCGGACCGAGAGCTTTGCACGGTCCGCACCAGGGAGCCCAAAAATCAACGAGTACGGGAACGTCCGCCTTGATCGCGTCGTCAAACGTATCGTTGTCTAATTCATTTACGTAGGGTGATGCCATATAATTTAGAGCGTTATCGTCGCAAAATTATTTGTATTCGCGCGCCATGAATTCGAGCAGGAGCAAGATGACTCCGGCGGCGGCGGCGAGGAAGAAAAGCACATCGACGACGGCGGCGAATTTGCCGACTTCCGTCGAAGCTTCGGGAATCGCGGGAGCTTCAATCGGAGCGCGAGCCGGGCGAACCGGAACCGGCGGCTTAGCAACGGCGACACGCGGACGAGCGGGAGGAGGAGGAGGAAGCGGTGAGGACATAGTCGGTTTGTTTGGAATGTTTGTTTTGGGAGGAAGTTTTGCCGTCGGTTTCGCGCTCGGCGTTTGCTTGGTTGCACCGATATATTCGATGAGCACCAACGTCGCGCCTGAACGGTTTGCGGGAACGGGCTCTTTTGCGGGAGCCGGTTTCGGTGCCGGGGCAACTGCTTTCGGCGCGAGTTTGACACGCGGGGCGAGTTTAACGGCAGGTTTTTCAGGCGAATTTCCGAGGGGCATAACGTTGAAAGTTTCCGTAATCTTAGTCATTTATCCCCGATAGTGAAGAATAAAATGACGGCAGGAACAGCCGTTGCGCCAAAATTCCGGAGTTCCCGCGCCCGCTCTCCCCGTTTTTCATGGACAAACCCTTCGCCTCAAGGGAGAATCTGACTATTTCCGAAGATTCCCGATTCGAAAATTCTAGCACGCCACATGTCGGAAATTGCCGTTCGCCAGCACACGATAAAATCCTACCTGATTCGCGTTCCCGCGGAATGGGATCATCCGGATTTTTTGGATTTTCTGCTACGGCTTTCCGACGCAGAAACCTTGGCAAATGCGGAGTTGCTTCAAGGCGGACGCAATCGCGTTGTTCACACGCGGGCAAATTGCAACGGCAAGGAACGCGAAATCGTCGTTAAAACCTACGGGAACGACGGTTTTGCCCGGCGTCTTTTTTCATCCGGGAAAAAGCCCTCGAAAGCTGCCCGGGCTTTTGACGCGGCGCTCGCTCTTTGCGAAAACGGCGTCGGCACGCCGCGTCCGGTTGCGCTTGTTGAACGGCGGGAACGCGGCAGGCTTGTCGAGAGTCGTTTTGTCAGTGAATACATTCCCGAGCTTTCGGATTTTCGGCGGGAACTCCATTTCGAGTTGTCTCAAAAACGCGATTGCGAAAGCCTGATGAATCTTGTCGAGCCCGTCGCCCGCGCAATTCGCAAACTGCATGATGCCGGCATCATTCACCGCGATTTGGGCAATCAAAACATCGGAATCACGCGCGCTGCGGACGGAACCTGCCGCATATTTTTTATCGACTTGAACCGTGCGCGCATTTTCCCGCCGAAATCGCTTACGGAAAAGCAACGCGGAAAAGACCTTTCCCGCCTGGACATACCGTCCGGAATTCTCCACGAATTCTTTCTCATTTACAACGCCTCGGAAGCTTGCCGAAAGGCGGAATCCGCCGCGCGCCGGCGTTTCAATTTTCACGCGTTCCTACGCCCGTTCCGCCATCCGTTCCGCGAATACAAATTGCGTAAACTCGACGGGCAACCCTTTATTTTCCGCTTTGCCGCTCAGCGGGAATTCCTGCGCAATCTTTGGGTTTGGGACGAACGCTCCTCGCAGGCGGCGCCAATCGTCGCATCGCGGGAACGCCGTTGGTTACGCCCCGCCGGCAATATCATCGCCTCGATTTTTCAGATTCTCCGTTGCGGCATTTCCGTGAGCAGGACGTTTCGTGAATTGAAGCGAAATTCGTTTTCCGAACCGCTTGCATTTGCGGGAACGTTCGGAATTGCGCTCGAAGACAACCCGAAAACATGGGCGACGCAATCGGCGTTTCTCGACGAACTCCAAGGCGAACGGCGGCTTCCCGTTCTTTTGCGCGTTTATCACCACAAAGGCGCCGCGCATCACGCCCGCGTCGTCAAACAAGCACGAGAACTGAGCGCCCGCGGGAACGCCGTGGCGTTCGCCTTTGTCCAAGACCGCAACGCCCTGCTCCGCCCGGATTCGTGGAATAAAATGCTCGAAACCGTCATCGCGGGAACGCAGGATTTTGCGGATTTTTACGAAATCGGGCACGCCGTCAATCGCGGGAAATGGGGCGTTTGGGATTTTCGCGAATACAAAAAACTGCTCGCGCCCGCGCTCGAAGCGAAAAAGCGTTTCCCGCATATCCGCCTGACCGGTCCCGCATGCATTGATTTCGATTTGCATTCGCTTCCCGCCCTGCTCGGGGAAATTCCGAAAGCGAGCTTTGACGCTCTTTCGCAACATCTTTACGTCGACCGTCGCGGCGCTCCGGAAAACGCCCAAGGACAATTTGACACCGTCTCCAAATGCGCATTGCACCGCGCATTTGCCCGTGCATACAAATGCGGCAACGAAAAAATCATTGTCTCGGAAGTGAATTGGCCCTTGCTCAACACGGGACCGTGGTCGCCGGTCGGATTACTTTTCCCGAATTCCGGGCCGTGGGAATCGCCGCCGAGTGTTTCGGAAGACGACTACGCGAAATTCATGATTCGCTACTGGCTTTTATCCGTCGCAAGCGGACACGTCTCACGCCTGTATTGGTGGCGCCTCTCTGCTCGCGGATACGGCTTGATTGACGACACGGGAACGCCCGACAAATGGCGCCCTCGCCCCGCATTTTACGCATTAAAACAATGGATTCGCGCGCTTTCGGATACCCGATTCGAACGCCGCCTCGACAACGTTCCCGCCGGCGAATTCGCGCTCGAATTTTCCCGTAAAGACCAAACGCGTTTTCTTGTGAAATGGACTCGCGAAACGATGCCGGAGCTTACGGAATCGCGGGAACGGTAAACAGGAATTTCGTTTTTCTAAAAAAAACCGAAAAGCTTGAACAATAAGTAAAGCGCCGCGATAAAAACAATAAGCGCAAGAACGCGCTTTTCCCGCGGGGTAACGTCAAAAATCATTGCCGAGCGGCAAAGAATTTATCGACGCGACCGACGACAAAATCCGCCAACGCGAGCAATTGACTTACGCCGAATCCGTCGCCGTACGGAGCAACGGCTTCGCGCGCCGCCGCAATTTCTTTCATGAAATATTCGCGGCATTCATCGAAGACGCCGGCGGCCTTCATCCGGTCAGCAAGCTCGCCCGGAGCAAGCGTTCCCGCAGCGATTTCGGCAACCAATGCCGCGCGCTCTCCGTCTGTTTTTTTCTTCAAAAACAGAATAATCGGAAGCGTGTACTTTCCGCTGGCGAGGTCGGTTCCGAGCGTTTTCCCGATGGAGGCTTCGGTTCCGAGAAAATCGACCAAGTCGTCAAAAATCTGATAGGCGCGCCCGAGCGAACGCCCGAACACTGCACAGGCTTTGCCGTGCTCGGCACCGTTCCCGCCGAGCATCGCTCCGAGCAACGCGGAAACTTCGAAAAGCTCGCCCGTTT
Organism: Candidatus Spyradenecus sp.; assembly: GCA_045535075.1. Classification (GTDB taxonomy): domain Bacteria; phylum Verrucomicrobiota; class Verrucomicrobiia; order Opitutales; family UBA953; genus Spyradosoma. The sequence goes on from JAZSKX010000002.1 coordinate 76,971, forward strand.
TCATCTGAATGATGCGGAAATAATCTTCGACGGAAAGATCGGCGTTCCCGCGTTCGGAAGTCTGCCAAATCTCACCGTCGCAAATCTTACGCGTTGCCGTCGCCGTCGCACGGCAAAGTTCAATCGAATCAAGCTCCGCCATGAGATTGAGAGCTTGCGCCAAAATCGCGTCGCCGAGAAGCACGGCCGTGTGCGAACCGTATTTGGCAAAGAGCGTCGGAGAAGCATGGCGGATTTGAGCATCGTCGAGCACGTCGTCGTGTACGAGCGTCGCCAAGTGAATCAATTCGACGATGGCAGCGGCGCGCACGAGCATCGGGTTGACGGTTTCTTCCCGCCAACCGGAGAAAAAAACAAGTGCCGGGCGCAGGCGCTTCCCGCGATGCGAAAACGTGTAGCGCACAAGCGGGCGCGTCACGGGCGCAAACAACTCGACCTGTTCATCCAAAAAAGCGTCGAGCGCTTCGAGATGCGGGCGGATCGAATCGAAAATACCGCTTTGGGAAAGCGTTTTCGTAAGCGGTTCCTGCGAGTTGTCGTGCTTATCCATTTCCGTAGAAAGATAAAATCCGACCGTTCCCGTTGCAAGCGACAAAGTCCGAGGAAACACGATAAAGCCGCGAGATTTCACGGGAACGCGGTCGCGGCGGTGAATTTTCCAAGTCCGACCTTGCACGCGATTTTTTTCTGTGCATGATTTGAAAAATCAATTTATGCAGACACTTTTTTCTATGATTTTCTTCGCGGAAGGCGGGGCTTCGCGCCCGCCGATTTGGTATTGGGAACAATGCGACGGCGCAGCAAAATGCGTCATCGGGCTCGTCGCCGTCCTCTCGGTTTGGTCGATTACGGCGATTATCAACAAGATGTTCGACCTTAAAAAATTTCGCCACGGGAACGCACGTTTCGAGGCGCGGCTGAATGCCGGGAAAACTCGGCTGACCCAACTTCGCCTTGAGCGCCATCCGGGAGCTTCGCCTTACGAGATGCTGACAATCGAAGCCTGCATCGCGTACTCCCGCAACGGCAAAAACATTCGCACGGAAAGTGATGTGGATATTTGCATGCGCCACATCGAAAACGCCGTGCAACGCGGAATGAGCCGCGTCATGAACACCTACGAAAAATCGCTGGTTCTATTGAGCTCGTTTTCCGCCGGCGGCCCGTTTCTCGGGCTGCTCGGCACCGTTTGGGGCATCATCGTAACGTTCGGAGAACTTTCCGAAAAAGCAACGATTTCCGACCTCGCACCGGGCGTTTCGGGCGCGCTCGTCGCGACTCTCTCCGGGCTCTTGCTCGCCATTCCCGCCGTGTTTTTCTACAATTACATCCTCACGCGAACCAAGCAACTGACGATGGAAATTGAAGCTTTTGCGTCGATGCTTCTCGATAAAATCGAGCTTGAGCTTTACGAAAATCTGCGCGCCGGCGAATCAACTCCGCCGGAGCCCTCCCGAGCCGTTCCCGCAGAAAAACCGGCTTCCGCAAACACTGCAGGAACCTTCCAAAACCCTTACGCGAACGCCGAATAATTCTGCCCGCCATGGCACGCCGTTCCCGCACGTTTCACAGACAAAACCGCATTCAGGCGATGAGCGAAATCAACGTCACGCCGTTGCTGGACCTGTGTTTTTGTCTGTTGATTATTTTTATGATTACAACGCCGATGCTGGAGCAAACGACGCAGATCGATCTTCCCGTCGCTTCCGACAGCATCGGCAAACCGCTCGAAACCGAAACACGATACGCCGTCGTCTCCCTCGACAAAAACGGCTTTTATTTCCTCGACGGCAAACAGCTTTTGCCCGAACAACTCGCAGACGAGTTTTCCCGCATCAGTGCCCTTCCCGCCGACAAGCAACCCGTTGTCCGCGTCCGCGCCGACGGCTCGCTCATGGTTCAACAGCTGATTTCGCTCTTTGACCTCGCGAAGCGCCACGGGCTCGCCAAAGTCGCATTTGACACGGAAGTCGACAACGAAAAACCCGCTCAATGAGCCACTCTCTTTCAGCTCCCGGACTTTGCTCCGCCGTCGCACTCCACGCGGTTGTGCTCGGCATGTTGCTGTTTGCGGGAACGGAGGAAACGGCTGTTTCCGCTTCCGACGCGGATCCGATTTTACTGATGCTCGGCGGCGAAGACCCGAATAAAGACGCCGGGTTAGTCGGGCGGGAACGCGGTGTCGCACGCGGGACAGAAGACGGAACCATTCCCGAGCCGGACAACGACACAAGCCGGCTTGACGCAATTCGGGAAGCGAACGAACGCCTTGCGCAGGAGGAAGCGGCGGCGGCCGAACGCGCGGCGGAAGAAGCGGCAAGGCAGGCAAAAGCCGAAGCGGAACGTAGGCAGCGGGAACAAGCTGCCGCAGAAGCCGCGCGACAGAAAGCCGAACAGGAGGCGCGCAACAAACCGAAGTCGGCAAATGCAACCCCGCCGGCAAACAAACCTTCCGGCGGAAGCGTCGACATTCGAAGCCTCGTCCGAAACAATCGGGATAAAGGGCTTTACAACAAGACAAATACCACGGCGTCTTCCCGTAGGGGCAACGGGAACAAGCCCGTACGCATCGGCGAAGTCAGGGTTGGACGTGTCGGGAGCGGAAGCGTTCTCGGCAAACCGAACGGCACCGGCGGGAACGGCGGCGACGGCGGCAAGCGCGTTGCCGACGCTCGCATGGCTTACGTTGAAGCCGTGCGGGAACGCTTCATCGTCCACTTTGAAAATGTCGTCGCGCAAAATCCGCCTCTGCTTCCGAACGCCGTAAGCGTTGATGCGCGCTTTTCCGTCAGCAAAAGCGGCGAAATCCGCTTCTTGGAGATTGACGGAAGCAATAATTCGCAGATACGCGAATGCATTCGCAAAGTCTTCAGGCTCGCCTTTCCGAATCGCTTTCAACGCCCGCCCGGCGGCGAAGCTTTCACGGGGCGATTAAACAATATTGAGTTTCTTCCTCAATAACTCCCGCCGCCATGTCCGACAATGCTTGGAATCTTTTAAAGCTTTTTGCAGACCGTACGCGCCTGCGCATCCTCCATCTACTCAAGCGCGAGCAACTCTCTGTCGGTGAATTGCAGGATATCCTCGGCATGGGGCAATCCCGCATATCGACACATCTCGCGCAGTTGCTGAAACTCAAAGTCGTCTCGCTCCGACGGGAAGGGAAAAAAGCATTCTACTCGCTCGCGGGAACGCTTCCGGAAAACACGCGCAAACTGCTCGACGCAACCTTCGATTCCATCGCTTCCGACAGCGAAATCCGAAGCGACGAAGCCGCTCTCGCACGCGTCATCGAAAAACGCACGGCCGCAACGCAGGAATATTTCGACGCAATCGCCAAGCGCGACGGGAACGCCGCCGTCCCCGGGCGCTCCGACGGCGGAATCATCCAAATGCTGTTAACGCTCGTTCCGCCGCTTACCATCGCAGACCTCGGCTCCGGACGCGGCATCATTTCGCAACGGCTCGCACTTTCCGCAAAAAAAATTTTCTGTATCGATAATTCCAAAAAGACGCTCGACGAAGGTCGCGAGTTCATGAAAAAACACGGAGTCAAAAACGTGGAATTTATTCTCGGTGACATCCAGACCGTTCCGCTCAAAAACGCAAGCGTCGACGTCGCCCTGCTCAGCCAGTCGCTTCACCACGCCAGCCGCCCGCAAACCGCAATTGACGAAGCATTTCGCATTCTTAAGCCCGGCGGGAAAATTATCATTTTGGATTTAAACAAACACCCTTACGAAATCGCGCGGGAACGCTACCACGACACTTGGCTCGGCTTTACAAAAAACGATATCGAAACCTGGCTCGCCGAAAGCGGTTTTCAAAAAATTTCCTCACTGATTTTTCCCGCCGACGACAAAAAACTGAAATTCGAAACTCTTTTTGCCCACGGAGAAAAACCGCTCTGAGCGTTGCGCCCGCATCGCCTCATTTCCTAAAAATAAGTTGTCGCCGCGCAACGGATAAATTTTACTATTCGCTAAAATTTATCCGTTTTCATGAAGATTTCTCCCGCTCAAGCCTCACTCATTCTCAACGCACTTTCCGGAATCGGCGCCGTTGCCTGCCGTAAATTTGCCGACGCTTTTGACGGCTCGTTGCCCGAAATTTTTTACGCTTCCCGAAAGCAACTCGCCGCCATTCGCGGAATCGGAGAAAATCTCGCGGAAAAAATCGTCTCCTGGGAAAGTGAATTCGACTTAGAAAAAGAGGAAGAAAAAATGGCGAAGTTCGGCTTTGATTTCATTCCGTTTTTCGACTCGCGCTACCCTGCAATGCTCAAGGAAATTCCGGATGCGCCCATCGGCATTTACGTTTGCGGGAACGCCGACGCCCTGCAAACGCGCCGAAGCATCGCCGTCGTCGGAACACGCAAAGCCTCGCCTTACGGCTCGTCAATGGCGCAAAAAATCGCACGGGAACTCGCCGGCGCGCGCTGGAGCATCATTAGCGGGCTCGCACGCGGAATCGACACCGTCGCCCATAGAGGCGCGCTCGACGGGAACGGCACAACCGTCGCCGTGCTCGGCTGCGGGCTCGATATCGTCTACCCGCCGGAAAATCTCGAGCTTTACCGGGAAATTGCGTCTCGCGGCGGCGCCGTAATCAGCGAATTTCGACTCGGCCGCTCTGCGGACAAACGCTCATTTCCCAAACGCAATCGCATTATCGCCGGACTTTCTGCGGGAATGCTCGTCGTCGAATCCGACGAAAAAGGCGGCTCCATGCTTTCCGCCGGATTTGCCGCCGATTACGGACGAACCGTTTTTGCGCTTCCCGGACGCGTTGATCAAGCCGGTTCCCGCGGTTGCCACAAACTTATCCGCGAAGGCGCGACGCTCATCACCAACACCGCCGAAATCATCGAAGAAATGGAAAGCGTCGCCTCGCAACCGAGCCTCGCTCTTGAGTTCGGAGAAATCCCGAATTCCGTTCCCGTAAGCGCGCAAGACAAAGCGCCGCCCGAACTCTCCGGCGACGAAGCCAAAATTTTTGCAACCCTCGCCGCCGGAGACGCTCTTTCGCCTGATGCGATTGCGGAAAAAACCGCCCTTCCCGCAGCCGCCATTTTATCCAAACTCCTCCTCTTGGAGCTCGACGGCTTAGTTACCCGAAAAACAGACGGCACCTACGAAAAAAAATAAAAAGGAAAAAGAAAACGTTCCCGAAAAACCAATCGCGGGAACGCGGATTTTTCACACAAAAAAGCCTGCAAATTGCAGTTTGTGCAGATTTGCAGGCTTTAAAAATTGGTGGAGACGATGAGACTCGAACTCACTACCTCGACAATGCGAATGTCGCGCTCTACCAGATGAGCTACGCCCCCAAAAAGGAAATATTGGGGAGAATGAAATCAGCCGCGCGGGAACGCGTCAAGATTTTATTTCCCGAAAAAATACGTTCTCTTTTTCCCGAAAAACAATTATTTACAGGGGCATGGAAATTACAGAGGTCGTAAAAAAATATATTCAATTCCCCGGCATTTCGGCAAACCCCGACGCGAAGCAAGCGATTGCGGACACGTGCCGATTTCTCGCCGGGCTTTTAGAGGAAGCCGGAGCGCGCCCGGAAATTGTTCCGACGGCGGGCAATCCTGTTGTCATGGGGCGCTACAATGCGCACCGAAGCGACCTGCCGCACATTGTTATCTACGGGCATTACGATGTTCAGCCGGTGGATCCGCTTGAGCTTTGGGAAACACCGCCTTTTGAGCCGAGCGTTCGCAACGGAAAAATTTTCGGGCGCGGCACGGCAGACAACCGCGGACCGCACGCCGTCGCGATCGTTGCTTTCGCCAATTTATTGGCGCGGCAACCGAATTTGCCTTTACGCGTAACTTTCGTTTTTGAGGGGGAAGAAGAAATCGGGAGCGGCTCGTTCCCGCAGTTTTTACGGGAACACCGGGAAGAGCTTTCGAGCGGCGACCTTGTTTTGCTCTCCGACACCGAAAGCCCTGCTGCGGACAAGATTGCGATTACTATCGGCTTGCGCGGTATTGTCGGCTTGGAAGTCAATCTCGAAGGTCCGAACAGCGATTTACATTCCGGGATTCACGGCGGCGCGGTTTACAATCCGTTGCAGGCGCTTGCGGAAATTTGCGCTTCGCTTCACAATGCGGACGGTTCGGTCAACGTTCCCGGATTTTATGACGGAATGCTCGCTCCTGCGGATTGGGAACGCGAAGAGCTAAAACGCCTCCCCGCAACGGAAGAAAGCTACAAACAATTCCTCGGCGTGGACGCGCTTCATTGCCTCCCCGGATACAACGGCATTGAAGCAACGCGCTTTGCTCCGACGCTTGAATTTAACGGCTTAGGCGGCGGCTACAACGGAGCCGGCTCCAAAACGATTGTTCCCGCGAAGGCGTTTGCAAAAATCACTTGCCGACTCGTTCCGGGCATGGATCCGAAGTCGGTTTTGGAAAAAGTTTCGGCGGCGATTCTTGCCCGCGTTCCCGCAGGAATCCGAGCTTCGATTACACCGATGCAAGGGTGCCCGCCTTATTACGTCTGCCCGCCGCATCGCCCGAATACGCCGGCGGATATGAATCCGACTTTGGCGAAAGCATTTGACGCGGCGCACGCGATCATCACCGAACAATTCGGGAATCCTCCCGTTTACACGCGCGACGGCGGTTCAATCGGAATTATCGAAGCGTTTCGCCAAATCTGCGGGATGAACGCGCTTATGATCGGGCTCTTCCTTCCGGATTCGCTCATTCACGCGCCGAATGAGAACGTCGATATTTCCCTGCTCGAAAAAGGCGTCAAAACCTACGAAGCAATCTTCGAAAAAATCGCCGTAAATTGATGGTGTTCCCGCAAGTTTAATTCTAAAATCTCACTCGCTATGACTAAAAAAACAGCTTCGAAATCAAACGTTCTTCTTTTTGCATCGCCGAACAACTCGGCAGACATGCGCTGGTTTGCCCGATTCGCCTGCGGCGATCCGTTTATTGCGTTTACGGCAAAAGGCAAGCGCATCGCCGCCATCACGCCTCTCGAAATCGTTCGCTGCCGCAAGGAATCCAATTTCGATGTTGTCCTCGACATCAGCGAGGAAATGGCGAAATTGCGGGAAACGCAACCGGACGCGGGAACGCCCGAGCTCATCGTCGAACTCGCCGCGCGCTACAAGGCGAACAATTTCCTTGTGCCGCCGGATTTTCCCGCCGGGCTTTTCGTGCAGCTTCACAAACTCGGGCTCAAGCTCGAAGTCGGCGGCTCGCCCTTCTTCCCGCAACGCGTCATCAAAACGGAGGAAGAACTCGAATATATTCGCGCCGGCAACCGCGCGTCCTGCGCCGGATTTAAGGCGGTCGAAAAAATCCTCAAAGAGTCCGTCATTGATAAAAAAGGTTTTCTGAAATACAACGGGAAAACGCTGACTTCGGAAATCCTTCGGGCGGCGATTGAACACGCTTGCCTTGATGCGGGCGGTATCAACGTTGAAGGGCTCATTGCCGCCGGCGGCGATCAAGGGGTTGACTGCCATTGCTCCGGCTTTGGCCCGCTCCGCGCTAACGAACTGATCGTTTGCGATATCTTCCCGCGCATCGCCGCAACCGGGTATTTCGGCGACATGACGCGCACCTACCTCAAAGGGAAAGCCTCTCCGGAACAGAAAAAGCTCGTCGATTCCGTCAAAAAAGCGCACGACGCGGCGATTGCGCAAGTTAAGGCAGGCATTCCCGGCGTCAATGTTTATCGGGCTACGGTAGAATTTTTCCAAAAACTCGGCTACGAGACGGGTTATCGCGACGGCGTTCCCGTGGGCTTTTTCCATGGGCTTGGGCACGGCGTCGGACTCAACGTACACGAAGCGCCGAATCTTGGCGGTCGCTCGCTCGCCGCAGAAAAGCTTCAGGAAAATATGGTCGTTACGATTGAACCCGGACTGTATTATCCGGGCATCGGCGGCTGCCGTATTGAGGACGTCGTCGTCGTGAAGAAAGACGGTTGCGAACTGCTTTCAAAGCATCCTTATAAGTGGGAAATCGCTTAGGGAAACTCGTAAGCTTCGCCTTAGCGGAGTTTGCGGAGAAATCATCCGTTCCCGCTAAGGTTTATTCCAAATTTTGATTATGCGTGCGGGAACACATTCCACGGTGATCGAAGCCGCCGAGTCTCTGATTCGGCAGCTTGACCGCGTTGCGCGTGTTTCCCGCGGCATCATCAAAGCAAATGCGCGTTCCCGCGCCCGGACAATCAAAATCCTTCGGCTAAAAGGCGGCTGGCGACTCACCGTTGTCGCCAAAAACGCCAAGCAGGAATTTCATCTTTTTGATATTTCACTGGCGCAAATTCGCGCTGTTCTTGAGGAACGGGAATTTGCGTCTTTTGAAAAAATCCTTCCCGAAGAAGACGAATAAGGGACTCGCTTAGAGGCGCACGCTAACGCGCCTCAACGCCTTTTCTTCGTCCAAATGCGGAGGCAATTCAACAGGAATGCTTCAACCACCGCGCCGTCCTGCATGTTGAGTTCGAGAAGTCCGTTAAGGTGTTCGAGCAATGCGCACGACCGCGCCGTTTCGTTTACAAGCGGCGTTCCCGCGTCATCGCGCAACGCCAGCCGTAAGAGAGCCTCTTGCATTTCAGCGAGCAGGCGATGGCGCACTCCGCGGGAAGCGCCGACCTGCATTGCATCTTTTTGTTCCGCATTTACTCCTGCCGGAAGCGCGTCTTCAATGCGCTTCCACTCAGAATCGGAAATTTCCTTCACAAGCGCCTGAAAGCGTACTGTGAGCGCATAAACAGAAAAGACGGATTTCCCGATATCGGCAGCCCCGCTCCCGTCGAGTAGCGCGCCGATCCATTTTTCGAAATCATTAAGCCACAGGTGCCATTCTTCGTGCTCGATACGTTCTTCTCCCGGAATGCGAAAATGGAGACAACGGGAATGAATCGTCGGCAAAATCTTGTTGATTGCCGTCGTCATCAAAAAAATAAACGTTCCCGCCGGCGGCTCCTCAAGTGTTTTTAAAAAAGCATTGGCGGAATCGCGCCCGAGACGATCCGCGTCGTAAATGCACGCAACTTTGCGATCGCCGAATGCCGGCGATTGCTGAATCTCCCGCACAAGCGCGAGCACGTTTTCGATCCCGATTGTCCGTGATTTATTCGCCGGACGCACAACATGAAAATCAAGAGATTTCTCCGCGGGAACGCCCAAAATTGCCGATGCGAGGCTAAGGCAAACCTGCTCAAGTGCTTTTGCCGAACCACCGTAAAAAAGAATTCCGTGCGGCAGGCGGTTTTTCTCCACGGCATCAAAGAGCACACGCACGGAACGTGCTTTTGCAAGGCGAGGCGGCAGACTTTCGAGAATTTCCATATCGCAAATTATTTCGGAGCTTATTCGGCACGTTCCCGCTTGCAACGAAAATATGCTTGGACAATTTCCCGGCAAGCCTCCTCCATCACACCGAAATCAACCTGCGGACGATGATTCGTCTTGGGCAAATCCTGAAGCGCCGTTGCTCCGCCGAGACAACCCATTTTCGGATCCCCCCACGCATAAACCACGCGCCCGACTCGCGCGACGAGCATCGCTCCTGAACACATCGGGCAAGGCTCTTTCGTAACATAAAGCGTGCATTCATTGAGCCGCCAATCGCCGATCGCCTGAGCCGCCTGCGTAATTGCAAGCATTTCGGCGTGCGCGGTCGGATCTGTCGCCGCAATCGTCCGGTTATGCGCCGAGGCAATAATAATCCCGTCGGAAACGATAACCGCTCCGACGGGAACTTCATCTTCTTTCCAAGCTTCAATCGCCTCATTGAACGCGTGTGCCATAAAATAGGCGTCGTCGCGGACAAGTTCGGACGGGAAGATTTTCTGGAAGGGACACGGAATCATGGCTTCAAGCCTAACACGCTTCCGCCATTTTCCGAAATCTTTTAATAAAAACGCGAGAATTAACGGGCTGCTTTTTTCTTTTTAGCCGCGTTTTCTTCACGCTTTTTGCGCTTGTCCGACTCTTTGATGCGGTTCGGAAGGTCCGTGCGAGCACCCCAATAGGTGTTTTCATCGCTAACCGTCTTGCCGAGCGAGCGCAATTTCTCGATTACCGAGATGCGGACGAATTTCGAAACCGGCATCCGGAGCTCTTTCGAGATTTCATGGAGCTTGTCAACAAGCTCCGCGTTAATAGAGATGTTGTATCTGACTGACATACCCATAGGACTTTTAATGTAGACGTTCTTTTAATCACAAGCGAGACAAAAAGAAAAAATCGTTTGATTTCGATGTCATTTAAGCGTATTTGACGATAAATTCCCTCGAAAATGCACTTCTCCGACCTCTCGAACTCTCACGGGAACACGGATGTCGGAACGCGTTCCCGCAACGATATTTTGCCCCGGAACACACGGCAACTGCGGAATCCGGATAAACCCTCTCGCCAAGCTTCACAAAGTTTTCCTTAGCTCTCTTTGAAAAATTAGCGAAATTTCCCGCGTTCCCGCAAAACTTCGTGGTCGCCCGAAAAATCGCCCCGCTTCCCCGCGCCACACACCCTAATTTCGCTTTCCGCTTGAAAACCGTTTTTTTGCACAATCAGACGGACGCAAAACCGGGGTATTTTCGCGAGTTTAACGCGAATCCCGATTTTGCTCTTTTTAGCAACCTTCTAACACCGAAAATTGATGAAACACGCAGAAATTCTGATTCTTTTAACTTTCGCGGCGACGGCGTTTTCCGCCGTTCCCGCTTCCGCGTTCCCGTGGGAAAACGAGCGCAAGCCGCGCATCGTGCGCGAAGCCGAACGGCGGGAACGCGAGCGACAGGACTCGACGTGGACTCCGGAAAATATTCGCGACAATCCCGTGCTTTTCCTGCAGGAAACCATCGGCGCGTGCGATTTGCTGAAGGACAAAATCGAGGCTCAGGAAATCGCGTTTATTCGCCTGAAGAAACAGGCGGAGCGTAAAGTTTCCGAAGCCGAAAGCACGATTCGCCGCTACACCAAGTTTTTGGACGAAGCGAAAAAACAATACAAAGCCGCTAAGGAAAACGACGCGTTCCCGGTCGAAATCAACGGATTTGAGCTTTCGGAGGAAGATCTTGCCGACAAAGTCGCCGACGCGCTCGAACGCGTCGAGCTCGCGAAAAGCCAGAAGAAGACGAACAGCGTCGTCGTCAAAAAAGTGAAAATCCGCCAAGGCGTTTTGAAAACGAAAACGCGGGAATTGCGTTCGATTCGCCGCAAGCTGGTTTTGCAACTCGAACAGGTGAAAATGAACGAAGCTCTCGGAGAAATCGACGAACTGACAAACGTCCTCGGCACCATCAAGGATATGCAGCTCGAACTCTCGGAAGACCCGACGAAACTTTCGCTCGACGACATCACGGAAGAAGATCCCGACGCCGAACGCAAGCAATCCGCCGAGGAATTTCTCGAAGGAGAGTAAAAACAAACCGCAGATTTAACGCGAATCTACGCAAATTTATGAAACCGACAAAACTATTAACCGTCCTTGCTCTGGCGACACTCCCGTTTCTGGTGGGGTGCGTTTCGGAAGCCGAACGCGCACGACGTGCGGCAGAAGAAGCGTGGCAGGCGAAAATTGCCGCGCAAAAAGTGCTGAAGGATTTTGAAAAAACGGAAAAGAATTATGTTCGTTGCCGTTTAGAAGGAGAAATTTTCCCGTCAGAACAAAAGCTATCCGAAGAAGAGCGATCTCGTGGATGGGCTCTTTTGGAAACTTTCGGAGAGGAACAAATGCCCGTCCTTGCGGAAAAATGCAAGACGGCTCGACGAAATTGTTTCGAAGCCGAAGCAAACTTGAAAGAGTTGATTATAGCACTGAAAGCGGAAGATACGAATTTTAATCCGAATTCGGAGGAGAACGAGAGTTCCCATCGTAGCCGTGATCGTGATGGCGAGGCTCAAAAGGTGAATCCGATTTTTGATGCGGCGAAAAATCGGTGGCTGGATTTGGCGGCGGAATATTGGTGGTTGCGCTACAAGCTGACGGATTTTTACTCGCAGTTTAAGATTGGTGCGATTACGCCGGACGAACTTGCCGCCAAAGACGCGGAATTTGCCAGCGCAGGGTGGAGCGAAGCGAAACCCTACGATTCGGGAACAAAAAAACAAAGCCCTGAAAGGGCGTAATTGTGTTCTACGCATGGCAATGTCGCTCTTTCAGAGCTCAATGATTTTTCCCTTCGTTCCGTAGGGTTTCACCCTACGCTGACCAATTTCGCCCCGTTGGGGCTTTTGACACACAGAATCTTTTTTCAAAAACAAAATTAAAAATTCATTATGAAAACTTTATTAAAATCTATACTTTTTGCTGTAATCACGGCGTTTGGCGTTCCCGCGTTTGCCGCGCCGGAAAACCACGAAGAATTTGCACAGCAATACATGCCGGAATCGCAAGCCGTGTTTGAACGTTTCCGCAAAGACTGCGCAGAAACACAAAAACTTCGCGAATCGCTCGCAGAGGATCTTCGCGTAATGAATCGTGTGCCTGATGAAGATGCCGGCTACTGCTCGCTTTCCGAAAAAATCACGGAACTCGAAAAACGCGAAGCCGAGTGGGCGAACACAATCAAAGACGCTTTTTTCAAGCACACGGCGGGGATGGCTACGTCCGAAAAACTCAACGATGCGGATGCCGAACTCGCGAAGAAATCCATCGCGTGGGGGCAAAACTTTCTAGGTGGAATTCTTAAAAAAACAATAGCGAATTATGGCTCGCCAACAATGATGAAAATTCCCGGAAGCAGTCATTCAATCGCAAAGTCTGTTGTTCCACTTACACTTTACAGGGCAATTACAGGAAGAAAGCCGTCGCAAGCATGGAAGGAAAACTCTCAATGGGTAGGCAGCGTCTCATGGTACGAAGCAGTAGAATTTTGTAAAAAATTGACAACGCGAGATCGCGCCCTAGGACGAATTTCAAAAAATCAGGAATATCAACTTCCCGAGCTATACGAGCTGCATCGCGCCGTAGAGACGGGGTTAGTTTCAGCGAACGGCGCAGAGTGGACAAGTACGGATCCGGATTACAGGGACACTGGCGTTCTTTATACAAGGTCATGGACGCCTGGGTTTGAGAAGCCTCATCAAAAGAAGGTGCACGATTGTCTATTCCGAGTCATCCTTGCTCCCACAAGCTTTTTCTCAATTTTTCAACAAAGCCTTCAATAACGCAAACTATGGCAGCATACAATTCTTTCATAACGAAACATTACGATATAGACTTCAACGATTTAAAAAATAAGAAGTTCTTATCGTTTTTTCCGTGGGTTGGAGTAAGGTATTTAGAAAACCGTGTCGTCGTTGTCGGTAAATGGCATTTCGGAAACGATAATGCGTCCCATGAAGAATATACGCGAGAAAGAGTTGCAGATAACGGGATACAGAAAAACGATGAAAATCCGTATAAACGTGCGACAAAAGTTCTCTTAGGAAGGGACCTTTCTACGATTGCGGATCGGGAAGCACTTTGGTCTCAACTCGCGTTTTTCAACTTAAAAAAAGGACAATATCCTGGGAACGATGTAAAAAATCACTTACTGGTAGAAGACGATTTTTATACGTTCGTAGAAATCGCAAAAATCATGCTTCCTAGATTCTTGTTGTTTGTTGATGTTTAGCTCGAAAACTACGGCAGCAAAGATTTTCTAGAAAAATCGGGTGTCTCGGTGACTCCCATTAATTCTTTTGATGAAAAAGGAACGAACATAAAGGTCGAAATGGCACTCCTTTCGACAAGAACATGGAGTGCAATTTCAGTATTTACGAAGCTCTGTAACCAACCTTTCGTAGGGAATATCGATTCTGTAGAACGTTATATGCCTAAATTCTTTTGATAGAGCCACAGGAAACAAACGTTCCTCCGTGACGAAATCCGCAGCACGGGAACGTTTTTTCTAAATAAAATCTGTGGCCATCTGTTTTTATTCGTAGGTGAAAGGTTCCTATTCCATCGCGCTGCAGGAACTCCGACAGAGGGAACGGAGTCGTTTATGCGGCGCGTTTTTGTTGTTCGCGCCCCCCAAGCTCCGCTCGCGTGAAGTCTCTCCGAGGCATTAGACACACCTCGTAAGGAGCATCCGAATCTTCGTCGTTTTGGGGCTTAATTTTGTTTCCGCGTAATTATCTACGTGGGAACGTTTTTTAGTCATTCACTCCACACTCTTCCTTTTTTTTCCCATTTCTCCCGGTTGCTCCTTTTCAAGCCAGAGGCTTTTAATTCGTCCTTGCTTTTTTTAAATGCGAGGAGCCCGTT
>JAZSKX010000004.1:0-16759 GCA_045535075.1 Candidatus Spyradenecus sp.
CACAGGATAACCACAGGTGAAACACTCCGCGTTTTACCTGCAGACAGAACAATGGACCTGACCGTCTCCGAAGGAGACACCCATAAGCAATCCCAAAATCTCACGCACAGATCGAGCAATCACAATACCTGCGAAACAGACATACACAGGATAAACACAGGTGAAACACTCCGCGTTTTACCTGCAGACAGAACAATGGACCTGACCGTCTCCGAAGGAAACACCCATAAGCAATCCCAAAATCTCACGCACAGATCGAGCAATCTCAATACCTACGAAACAGACATACACAGGATAACCACAGGTGAAACACTCCGCGTTTTACCTGCAGACAGAACAATGTACCTGACCGTCTCCGAAGGAGACGCACATAGGATAACCGTAGGTTGAGAGCTCCGCTCGAAACCTACGGGAAGTAAACCCAACCGCTCCGTCTCCGAAGGAGACACCCATATTTGCATTGACCGGAATATTGCCTATCAATTTCGTATGGATTCACCATGAGTTATATTCGATCGCTCTACCATCTTGTTTTTCGCACCCGAAACAGCGCTACCGCACTTACACTTGAGCACTCGGAAGAGCTTTACCGCTATATATGGGGATTTTGCAAAAAACGGAAATGCGTCCTACTTCGCATCAACGGCATGGAAGACCATCTTCATCTTTTATTTCGCCTACATCCGGAAATCGCACTTTCCGCATTTGTACACGACTTGAAAATAGCCAGCGGAAATTGGCTCCGGCTTCATAAAAATCTTTTCCCCCTGTTTTCCGGATGGGCGAGATCGTACGCCGCATTCTCGTATTCACATGAAGAACAAGAGCGCGTTTTGGCGTATATTGCAAATCAGAGAGAACATCACAAAACAAGAACCTTTGCAGAAGAATTTAGGGCTTTTCTTGAAGAAAATAAAATCGAGTTCGACGAAAAGTATTTTCTCGCAGAATAGACTTCGCGAGCGGGCGTCTCCTCCGGAGACGATGTGGGCGGGGGGGCGTACCCTCCACAGGTTGAGCGCGGGAACGCGCTACAACCTGCGGTTATCCCATGGGAGTCCGCTACGCGGACATACAGCACTACGACGCTCCGCTCGCCTAAATCTCCTGCGTCGCCTCCCGCTTCTTCTTAAATCCCCAAGCCGCCCCCTCGCGGGAACGCCTCGCATCAAGTACAAAAATTATTCTCCTTCAGCCAAGGGCAAATCCTGTTGCCCGTCGGGAGCAAAAACGTCCGGAGAAAAGGGAGCTGAAATAGAAACTGCCCGAAGCGGAACTCCTACGCGGGAACAATAAGTTTTAGTCCAACGAATCAGCGAGGATTCATCCTCCGAAAGGATAATATCCAGCTTGGAGGCGATCGCCTGACCGATTAGCATAGAATCCACTTTCACGACATTTCTCGGAATATCCCGATTCTCTTCCCGCGCGGGAACAAAAACTTTTGCCGCCTCAGCAGCGTGCTCTCTGTCAAACGATTCAACAACAATTTCCGGAAATACGTCCAAAATTTTTCCGATATCCTCTTTCACCGAAAATTCCGCTACGCTTAGAGCCGAAACGCAAAGGATATGTCCCTGCTCAATCGCACTCGAAACGTAGTCCGCCGCGTTCCCGTGGTTTTTTCGGGATGCGTCAGCGAGGGAAATCAAAACACCCGTATCAATGAGGATTTTTGCCATCAGCTACTCGTCCTCCCCGCGTAAATCCCGCAACCACGCATTGTGGTCAGAAACGTCAGCCCAAATTTTACGCCCTTCTTCCGCTACTTTTTCCAATTTCGCCATCCGATCTTTCCGTGACAAAGCCGGCTTTGCGGAAATAATCTTCACCAAATGAAAATTTTTCTTCTCCAGCGTGCGGGGATGATACTCATAGCGAATTTTCAACGTTACCTCGCTGTAAATCTTGTCAAAACCGCGCAACATATCTTTGGACGATTCTACGACCAATAAATTCTTCTCCCCGGGAACCGTTATATGAAGATTCGCTTTTTGCTTTCCGCCCACGTTCTCAACCGTTCCCGTGACAAAACGCTCAACGCGAATCCACGATGCCTGCTCCGGCGGAAGCTTCAGCGGCGTTGCTTTGGAAATTTTCAAATTGTTTTCAGGCGACCCAATCGAATAAGCCACAGACTCATCCTTCATCGCCGCTCGCTCCCATTCGCGGGCAATATCGATGCGCTCTTGCGTTGAAACAGCGTCTTCATCTCCGGCACTAATCGCCGCAACATCTGCCGACAACGCATTTGCAAGTGCCGCAGGAACGGCAAAAACCAAGCGTAAAGAACCGTTTTCCATCGCGGGAGCGCGATGCGGAGCATTACCGTCGTTCCCGTAAACGAACTTCATTGCTTGCTCATAAAATTTCAAAAAATCGTTCCGACTGATATGCTCCAGAGACACAAAGCGTCCGTCTGCCGTCTTCTTCGAAAACGACAGAGGAATCTTCACAAACTCTGTTCCCGCATCAGACATTTTTTGAAATCTTTTATGAACAAAATTCTTCTACCAAAATCATAACTTGGCGAGGAAAAATTCGAGAGCCCAAGATATCAACAACTTCAAGGTTCTTTGTGCTTTACAAAAGAAGTTATCGATGATGCTAAGTCTTGAAACGGAGATTTTTCATCACATTTTTTATCCAAGGTTGAGCTAGCATTGAACAATAGAGCGCCAACAGCACCATCAAGAAGTTTCTCTTCCATTTTTATTCCTTCTTTTGCCAACATTTCTGCCTGCTTCCTATAATTCTCATAAGAAGAGGCAACAGACTCTTTATGTGCGTACTCTTGTTCAAGTCGACGACTTTCACTACGCCTTTTGGCACTAAAAACAGCGAACCAAATACACGGGATATAGAACGGCAAAAGCGACAAAACTCTTTTGGCAACACATTCAAAGGATCTTGTACTGTCTGCGGTTGCTACCAACGCTCCCCACTCCCACGTCAATTTGCCATCATGAGACTCTCCTACAAAAATAGTAAACGCAATGAGAAGCATAAAAGCAATCGACACTACGAACGATAAGTTCCAAATTTTTATCGATTTCTCAAAAGACTTCCTCATCTCTGAAAAAGATTTTGTTAAACCAACCGCTGTTGCTCCCGGAAGCAAGGCTTCAATCCTGTCAAACAAAACGTCACATTTCTGATTTTGTTCACCCAACAAGTTTTCTGATTTCTTTAATGCCTCATCAACTTTATGATCTAAAGAGTCAACGACCTCGCCGCCTTCATTCGAAGTTCCAAAAACTTTTTCGAAAAAATCCTCCAGTTTCTTTTGCTTCTCGCGCAACCTCATCGCGCGAAATTCGATAGATTCTATAGCACGATTTACCTTGGAGGAGGCATTCTCTATCCTTTTCTCTATAGGGACAAAAGAACTATCTTTTGGATCTCCCAAAATTCTCTTATACGCCTCATCTATTTGATTTCTCCTCTCTTGGATGTACTCAAGGTTTCTCGAAACCTCATTGAATACTTCCTCCTTTTGTCGTAGAAAGGTATGTTGCAGTCGTTCAAGATTCTGCCTTACTTCACGAAGTTGAGCACGTTCTTGATTAAGTTGCAGATCCATTGCAGATGCTTTCTCCGAAAGCATCCTTGCGGACCACGGCTCTACATTTCGAAAACTTGTTCTTTCATCTTCTACTTTCATTTACGGTATCCTCAAATAACAAAATCAACGAACTATTGTAGTAAGTAGCAACGAGAGCATTTCTCGCAATTTTTCATTTTCAAGCTTCTTATTGTACCAATTCATAAAAATCGGATTTAGCTGGGATTTTATTTTGGATAAATCTTCTTCCGTCGGAATTAAAACCGGAATTGAAAACATATTTGCTTGGCTGATTTTTGCTTGAACTCCTCCCGTGATAATATCCTCAATTTTCGAATTTCTGAGAACGAGATAAAGGAGATTCTCATCAAAGCCGTTTTTACCTTTTAAAATATGGGCATGATTATTCACCCAAAACTTCCCGCGAACATACTGCACGACAGGCGTTTTATCTTCATTCATCACAGTTCCGTCTTCTCCCATCAAAATATAACAACCATCAAATAGATAATCATCAACATAGTCCATGAGAGAAGCCGCACCATAGTAAGGATAAAGCTTCTTCATGTTTTCTCGTTCGTATCCCGCAAGCGGTTTTCGTCTGTAGTCAAAGCATTCCGCGATTTCGGAGAGGGTTCCTGTGCGCCAGCCGGGGGGAAGGTGGGCGGGATCGATGTTGTCCACGAAGGTGCGGCGGTAGAGGGTTTGGGCGGCGGATTCGAGGGTGGAGATGAGGCGTTCGTTGAGGCAGATGCGGCGCGTGAGTGTTTCGTATTCGGCAACGATTTCGCGTTGGCGGGAAAGCGGCGGAATCGGCAGACGCAAATCGCAAAAATCTTCCCACGTCAAACTTCCGCGAACACCACCGACGGCATAGAAGCTGGCTTCCCGATCGAATTCCTTTCGGGAAAACCACATCATCAAATATTTTGGCAAAAGCGTTCCCGTATCAATGATTTCAAACATCGGATACGCAGGAGACATTATTGCGGATTCTTCTTCAAACATCGCAATCGGTATTTTCCCATCGCGACTCACCTGCATAAGACTACACGCAAACTGTTCCCGCCGGATAACTTTATAATTGGACAAATCTGTCCCTATGACATTGGCAACCGACGGAATAAACGCTTTGTCGATAGTCAGACCGACAAGTTTCGTTACCGTCAACTCGCGGTTGCGGGTTCGACTTCGCGGATGTAATCGCCGAGGCGTTTGTAGTCGGTTTTATTCTTCAGAGAGTTTTCGGGCATTTCCGTGAGTAAAGTATCAATTTTCGGCGTGTTATTTTACTTTTGGGGCTAAAAGTAAAATAAGGCACTTTCTTATTTTAGTTTCGAGGCTAAAAGTAAAATAACGGATTTTCTTATTTTACTTTCCGTAAATAAGGCAGGCGCGGGAACGTCAGGAGGCGCCGGCGTTCCCGCGCCGGCTCATTTGCGTTTCCGGCTCCGTTTGAGTTATTAGAAATTTTCGAATAACTACCGTCCCTTCCGATTCTCCTGCAGCTTAATTTCGTAGCCAAGGTTTTTGAAGAGGCTGAGCACTTCTTCGCGGGAACGCGCTTCCTCGGCGAGCAATTCGGACATTTCGGCTTGGAGTTCGCGCATCTTGGTGTCGAAATCCACGGATTCATCGCGATTGACGAACTCGATGTATTTGCTGGGGACAAGCGACCAGCCTTTGGCTTCGATTTCTTCGAGCGTGGCGGAATAGCAATATTCGGGAACGTTTTTGTAAGTTTTTTCGTGTCCTTCGCGTTGCCAGTTGTGAAAATTTTCGGCGATGCGGGAAATGTCTTCCGGTGAGAAGCGGATATATTTTTTCTCAAAAGGTTCGCCCCATTGGCGCAAATCTACGAAGAGCACTTCATTTTCGCGGGAACGGTATTTGACGGGCTCGCCGTTTTGGACGACGGTGCGTGCCTTGCGGTTGCCCGCCAAGATCCACAGCGTAACGCTGATGTCCGTCGAATAAAACATGTTGCGCGGGAGAATGACGATGGCTTCGACGAGGCGGTTTTCGAGCAGGCGGCGTCGGATGGCGAGCTCGGTCCCGTCGCCGGAGAGCGCGCCGTTGGCGAGGAGGAAGCCGGCGGTTCCGTCGGCGGAAAGTTTGGAAACGATGTTGAGAATCCAAGCGTAGTTGGCGTTGCTTGTAGGCGGGATGTCGTAGCCGGCCCAGCGCGGGTCGTCGCGGAGTTCGTTATCGGCACGCCAAGCCTTTTGATTAAAGGGCGGATTTGCCATGATAAAATCCGCTTTGAGGGATTTGTGGCGGTCGTTGTGGAAAGTGTCGGCGGCAGATTCTCCGAGATTGTTGGCGATCCCGCGAATGGCGAGATTCATTTTGGCGAGTTTGTAAGTTGTGTTGGTGTATTCCTGCCCGTAAACGGAAATATCGCGCTTGTTCCCGTGGTGAGCCTCGATGAATTTCATACTTTGGACGAACATTCCGCCGGAACCGCAACACGGGTCGTAGATTTTCCCGCGATAAGGCTGAATCATTTCCGCGATGAGATTGACGATGCTTTTCGGCGTGTAAAACTCGCCTTTGCCCTTGCCTTCCGCGATAGCAAATTTGGAAAGGAAATATTCGTAAACGCGTCCGATGAGATCGTTCTCCCGGTCTTTGAGCGTGTCGATTTTGTTGATTTCGTCGAGAAGCGCGGCGAGCTTTGTGCGATCGAGTCCGAGCCCGGAGTAATAATTGCTCGGGAGCGCACCTTTGAGCGCGGGATTTTCTTTTTCGATCGCGGCGAGAGCGGCATCGATTTTAACGGCAATGTCGTTCTGCTTGGCGTTTTCCATAATGAAACTCCAGCGCGAGGTTTCGCCGAGAAAAAAGACATTTTTCGCGTTGTAAAAGACCGCCTGATCGACAAACGCGCCTTTGCCGTCGGCGATCAGTTCCTCCCGTCGTTCGACAAAACGGTCGTCGGCATATTTTAGAAAGATCAAACTCAGCACGACGTGCTTATACTCGGACGGTTCGACGGATCCGCGCAGCTTATTTGCGGATTCCCAAAGCGCTTCTTCGATACTTTTTGTCTTAATTTGATTTTTTACCATGACGCGGGAGCGGAACTAAAAAGTCTGCAGGTTTATTTTTCTGAAGATGAACCAAATCATGCCGAGACAGGTTATGAGTGTTAAGGCAAAATTTGTTCCCGCGCAAATCCAATCACCGCGCTTTAAAAGCAAAATAGTTTCCAAGCCGAACGCCGACATTGTACTCAAGCCGCCCAAGAATCCGGTAATGAGAAAGAGGCGCAAGCCGGAACTGAGTTCGCAAGTTCCGCGAAATGAAATTCCCGCCAGGCAAGCGATCAATATGCACGCGATCAAGTTTGCCAAAAATGTCGCAAGCGGAAATCTCAGAGTTCCGAGCCAAGCGACAACGGCAACTCCGATTCCCCAGCGCAAAACACCGCCCAAGCCGGCTCCGATAAAAACTAACAATGCGTCACGCACACACATAAAGTCCCGTTTCTACATGTACAGGAAATGCCTCGGTATCATAAAAAATGCGCTCCTAGGCAACGAGAACGATTTTTCGGATTTTGTCGGCTCCCGGAATTTTTGTACGAATTTTCCGGAGTATCGCGCTTTTTTGGAATTCGAATTCCTGCCGAACAACCGGGTTCGTACACTGCACTTTAAGCGTCGAAAAATTATTTTCAAGCGCAACGGGCGAAGTACGCCCTGCAAGTTTTTCGGGAATTAAATTATGCCATTCCCGAACAATAGCCGATTGCAGGCTATATTCAAAAAGCCCGCGGGAACGCAAAAGGTTTTCCCAAAACGGCGCAACATCCTGCGGCTCTGTTTTGCTCTGCTCGCGCCGCGCCTCAGAAGTTTCGGCAAAGCGGCGGGAAATTTTGATTTCTTTTTCCCGATCTAAATCTCCATATTTCCGGGGCGCCGGATCTTCCTGCGGGAAACCGCTCAACGCAGCGAGCAGATTATTCGCGCTACGCGTCAGTTTTTTTTTTGAGATTTCTCCGACGAGGCGTTCCCGCAAGTACTCGGGAACGCCGCGCAAGCTCGGAAAAATCGGAACGTTTTCCGGAGGAAGTTCCGTTGCCCGCGTTGTTACCCAAGCCGCATTAGCACCGAAACGGACGGCGGGAACGATGTCTTCGGCGAGCGTGTCCCCGACATGCAACAGTTCGCCGCGCGGAATGCACATTGTGCGGCAAAGATTATCAAACGCTGCTTCACTCGGTTTGGCGACACCGGTCTCGGACGAAACGAGGATTTTGTCGAAAAAATGAGCGATTTTCTTGTCCGCCAAGGCTTTTTTCCAACGGGAA
Source organism: Candidatus Spyradenecus sp. (assembly GCA_045535075.1). Classification (GTDB taxonomy): domain Bacteria; phylum Verrucomicrobiota; class Verrucomicrobiia; order Opitutales; family UBA953; genus Spyradosoma. The sequence continues at coordinate 7,881 of JAZSKX010000004.1, forward strand.
TCTCCATTTGAGAGAACGACGGTTTTTACGCCGAGAAAACTGACAGCTTCAAGCGCGGGAACGACATCCGGCATCAGCTTCCAGTGCTCCGGAGATGCCAAGGCCCGATAAATGAAATCGACGGCGATCTCGAATTGGCGGTTGTTGCAGCGCCCGGCGAAAATCTCCCAAAGCATGGCGCGCCAATAGTCGCGGGAACGCTGTTCGCTTGTCGGGCTGTTACCGTTTGCCTGCGCCACGCGGCGGGCGAGATTGCGGCGGGCGTTGAATTCCGTTGCATCCGGAATGTTCGGAATGTTTTGCGCGCGCATCGCGTCAACGCACAAATCGCCGATCGACGGGAACGGCTTCAAGAGCGTTCCCGTGAGGTCGAAGGACACAACGGAGATTTTCATTGAGCCTAATCTTCTCCGCGAATCCAAAGCGAGACGGACAACGGCGGGAGCGTAAGGAATGCTCCTTCGTGAGAAAATCCGCTTTCGGGCGCGACGCCTTCGAAGTCGATTTCCGAGGAATTTGCAATTTGGCGGAATCCTTCGAGTACAGACTTCTGAATTTGAACCGTTGCCTCTGCGCTTTGCGGATTAAGCATGAGCGCGTATTGCATTTTTCCCTGAGAAAAATCGGCGTTATAAATCGCAACAACGGCAGTATTTCTCTGATCGGGATAAAAGCGGAAAAACTCGCGGGAAACATTGTGGCGCTGGCGGAAGAGGCGTCCGCGCGGAGAAAGCCGGAAGCGAATCCACGCGCGCACGAATGCGTGCGTTTTTGCGAAACGAATCAAACGCGTGTAATCGAGCGCATTTTCTTCGCCGTCGAGATAGGTGTTGTTTTTTCCGTGTTTTGTACGGAGGAAATCCTGACCTTGGGCAAGCATCGGAGTTCCGAGCGCGGAAAGCAAGAATGCGAACATGATGTGCGTCCGCCGCCGATCCTGTTCGGTCGGATTTTCGGCGTTGGAGTTCCCGCATTCGGTGATGCGATCAAGCCAGCAACGGTCATCGTGCGACTCCGTATAGTTAATTGTCTGCGCCGGGAACGTTGCGAAATATTCGGGAGATCCGGCGAGGAAGTAGCGGAATCCGTCGAGGTTGACGGCGTTGTGAACGTATTTTGCGGCGTAGTCGCGGAATCCGTCGTTCCAAGACGAGAATGTTGTTTTTCTTAAGTTGTATGCGATGTGCCCGCGGAAACTCCACGGCTCCGCAATGAGAATCGCATCCGGGAAACGCGTACGCACAGTTGATTCGATAACGCGCAACGCGGGAACGCCGATAAGTTCGGCGAGGTCGAAACGGAATCCGTCCACGCCATAGCGTTCCAGCATCCAAATCAGACTGTCGCAAATGAGCTTTCGGGACATCGGATTGTTTGCGTTGTAATCGTTCCCGCAACCGCTCCAATTGGTAAAATTGCCGTAAGGGTCGAGATGGAAGTAGTAATTTTTGTCGACGCGGAAAAGGTGGTTCGGCTCGCCGACATGATTATAAACGACATCCAAAATAACCGCGATTCCCGCCTCATGGAATGCGTCGACGAGATCTCGGAATCCTTCGATTTGCGTTCCCGCGGACGGATCGGACGCATAATGCGAAGCCGGTGCGAACCAATTATTCGTCATGTAGCCCCAGTGATAATCTTCGCGTTTTTCCGCATCGAATTCCTGAATCGGTTGCAATTCAACGGCATTGATGCCGAGATTTTTCAGATAACAATCGGGCGATCGGACCCACTCGGCAAGCTCCCGAAAACCGATTGTTTTATTTTCCGAAAACTGCGGCAGGCGCGCAATCAGGTCGCGCAGATGAACTTCCATGATCACCAGGTCCGAAAGATCCGGCGTATGAAACTTCTTGGAAGGAAATCCGATTTGGCTTTCATCGACAACAATCGCCGGGCCGCTTCGGCTGCAACAAGCTTTGGCGTAAGGATCCAAAATCGGCATGTCTTCGGCAAACGCCGATGTATTGTCCACGTTTTTCCCGCTTATGTAATAGAAATAAAAACATCCGGAAAGGTTGGCGTTGTATTCGTATTCCCAAACTCCGTTTTCGAGCGGACGCAAATCAAATCGCCTGCGAGCGACGTTCCCGCTCCAAAATTCGACGCTTACGGACAAGGCTCGCGGAGCAAAAATGCGGAAAACCGTTTTCTTTCCGTCACGGGAAATATGCGAACCGAGCGGAATCGGCGAAAAAATTTTCGCAATCATGAATCCTGCCTTCACCGGAATTGCGTGCGGGCGATCCGCGCTGTTCCACACCAATTCCTCAGGCAGATTAAAATCAATCGGACGTTCGCAGATAAATTGGAAAACCTGATAGCCGGTTTGATTGCGCCGGGCGCACAAATTGCCGTTCCCGCTTTCGTCCAAAACTAAATTGACGGACTCTGACGGCGGGCCAAGCCATTCCCCGGCCTTCGTAACAAATTTAAACGAAACCTTTTCCGTGTGGTCGCCGTAAAACACGTTTTCCTGCGGAACCCGCAGTTCCCAAATATCATATTGCCCGCTGACGACGCGCCGGAGACGCCAAGCCGGATTGCCGATGGCATCTTTCCAGCCGTTAAAATTGCCGGCAACAAAAACTTCCGCATCCGGCGCTACGTAATGCCCGCTGTAAAGACGCGGATAAAGCACGAACACGACCGTGTTCCCGTCCATGTAGTAACCGTAATTGATCCCTGCGATTTGCGGCGGCACTCGGACAATTTCGCGGATGCGTGCTCCCGAACGCAAGCTCAGCGGCGGCATTTTTTTTAAATCGCGCCAGTCGCAGGAAAGAAAAACAATTCCGGTGTTGCTCGAAACCCAAAGCGCCGACTCCAAAGATGCGTGTTCCGAAGATTGTGCATTGGCGAGTGCGGGAAGCCCCAAAAAGTTAGAAAGTTTTTTAAACAGAGAAGACATGATTTCGGGAATGCCGTGCAGACTATAGGACTTCACACGGATTGGCAAGAAACGAAGTAAGCGCATTTCCGGGAAAATCCGATTGGTTTTCAGGAAGGCGAAAATGCGCTCGCTTCGTCATACGTCAACGCCGCTTGCGGCGTCGTGAAAACGCAAACGCGAGGGAAAGCGTTCCCGCAAGAACACCGAAAAGCGACGGTTCGGGAATCGCCAAAATTCCGACGGTTCCGTCACGTCCCGTTCCCGAGAAATAAAGCTCGAACAAATTGCCCCGGAGATTTGAAAAATATCCGCTCGCCAAGGCATCTTCCCCGGAAATCAAGTCGCCCGGATTGAGAATTTTTGCATTTTCGCCGTTGCCGAGAATCAAACTGTCAACCCCGGAAAAGAGTGTAAGCTTTTCCCCTGCGCTCAAAGCATCGGCACGCACCAAAACAGCATCGCTCAAGAGAATGCCCTGCTCCAGCGTTACCGAACTTCCCATGGAAAGTCCGCCCTCGGCGACATCCAACGTCGAGCCGATATCCAAAGTGAGGTTTGCGTTCAGATGTGCTCCGGCACCGAATGAAGCCGTTCCCGTAACACAAACACTTGCCTCCGTTGCCGTATTTCCGGGGCTATCCTTGAAGAATCCGGCAATTGTATCCTCGCCGATTCCCAAGTCCGTCAACTCGTAATTTTCCGTCCCGTACATGTTGAGCGTTCCCGCCGCCGCATTGACTACCGCAAGTGCATTTCCGGAATTATCAATCGTAAGCGTTCCCGCACCGGTTTTTTCGAGTGTACCGCGTCCGCCGGAACGTTCCAACGCACGCGTTGAATTCAGGCTTGCACCCGCTGCGACATCGTACGTTACGAGTGCCTTGTCCGAAAGCGTCGTCGCAACGGCAAGCGTGTTCGTTCCCGAAATAGCCTTGATCGTTCCCGCCGAGTCGATTGCGACAGCGGCTTTTTCGCCGTCGATTGTCGTATCGTTCAAAGAGAGCGTTCCTTCGGAAAGAGTCGTCACGTTGTTCAGCGGAACAGAATTATCCACCGCCAAGCTCGCGCTTTTTTGGACGGTAATTCCGGCGGCATTGTTGAACGCGGAATTGTGCTTGAGCGTTCCCGCGCCGACGACTTCCAGGCTTGTCGTCCCCTGCAAACCAAGCGTTCCCGTAAAGGAGACGGTAACGCCTTCCGTTTCACTGCGTTGCATCCGAAAATCGGCATCCGCTGTCGTTGCCGCCGTGTCGACGGTAATCTTACCTTCGGTATCCGCAGAGCCCCAAGTCATATTATTGGAGAATTTTACAGAGCTGCCCGCCGCTCCGACGGCGCCGATCGTTGTATCGGAAGCAAGACTGACGACAAGTTCACTACGTTGCGTGCCGCCGGCGGCATACAGTTGCCCGCCTTCCTGGACCAGAAGATTGGCTTTTACGCCTCCGGAAACCCATTCATTATAGGCACTCCCTTTCAATTCCAGCCCGCTGAGCAGATTCATTCGTCCGCCCTCCTGAATAGTAACATCAGCGGATTTGCGGTAGAGCGTCATGGCAGCATTGGATGTCAGCGTACCATAGACGTTAATTTTATTGGCTCCGGCAGTCAATTGCGACTGCTCTCCGCCCACCGCCAATACAAAATCAGAAGCCGTTGTCCCGCTGGTTTCCCCGGCGATAATCAGGTGCGCCCCGGCGGATACGTTAAGCTCGGATTTCGCATATGCTGCATCATTGGGCATCAGACAGAGCCCTTTCACGTACATCGTGCCATTGGCATCACTACCGCCAATGGTCAGCGTTCCGGAACTATGATTGTAGTACGACCGGCGACTATCCAGGCTTGCCCCGTTTTTCAGGTTAATCGTGTTGTTGTTCCAACTGCGCGTCCGTGCAGAGCTTTCGGCAATACTGAGTCCGTCAATAGTGACGCTCTTGCCGCCGGCCAGGTTGAAGTTGCCGACGCCGAGCGTTCCCGTGCCGCCCAAAGTCACGTTGTTCCCGTTCGGATTGAGTGTTCCTACGGTGGCGTTGCCGTTGAAGTTGGCGGTAATATTGCTCTGGTCAAGTGTAACCGTGGTAATGTCGGTTGCCCCGTTGAAGTTGGATGTGGTATTGTCAGAACCGGTGTCGAAGCCTGCCAGTGAGACAGAGCCGTTGATATCCAGCGTACCGCCGCCTCTGCGTTCCCATGTGCCGCTGCTACCGGAAACGTTCCCGTTGATGATGAGGTGATTACCGCTGTTCTGGTGTACCTGCGACGTGCCTTCCAGTTCCAGATTGCCGTCAATAGTCGTTTTTGCCGTTATCTGGGCGTTAACGCCTCCCGCCAGTTTCAGCGTGTTGCCGAAGCTACTACCCGTGAGCGTGAGGTTGCCGGTCGTCACATGAGTCGTCCCTTCAAAATTCTCATCAATGGCGAGCTTGTTGTTATAGGTGTTACCGGCGGTGTCGAGCTTGATTTGCAAGGTTCCGATGCCGGAAATGTTGCTGACGGTGGCTGTGCTCTCCTGTGTATTGGTCAGTACCAGAGTGCCGGAGGCGGCAATCTCCACTTCACCCTCGGCTGCGGTGTAGTCCGCCGCAGTCAGCTTGTTGTTGAGCACCAGCTTGCCGCTTTCCACATTCAAGTCGCCGCTGAGTGTGATATCGCTGCCGGAGAAGCTGTAGGTTTCGTTGTTCGTGAAGCGCAGACCGCCTGCGGTTGCTGTGCTTGTGAATTGAAGGGTTTGGGATGGCTCGCGGTCGCGGAACAGAACGGTTTCGCCTGCGCTGAACACGGCATAATCATCCTGCCATTCCGTAATGCCGTCAGCAAAGCGGACGGTTACTTTCAAGCCGCTACCGTCGGCAGTAAAAGTGCTTCCCGCAAGGTAATCCGGCATGTTGTCTGCCAGTATTGCATTACGCCCGCTCCAGTCGCCGGAAAGCAAGTTGTAGGTGGCTCCGTGCTCAAGCGACAGATGATTGCTGAAGCTGACGGCTTGATCGCTGAAGTCTTCTCCGTATTGAATGTTTGCGTTTAGCAGGGATGTCGCGTCATTCAACGCCGTGCTGTCAAATTCCAGAGTACCGCCGTTGAGAATCAAAGTCCCCTCCAGAGTACCTTGCGAGCCGTTGCTTCCGGCAATCAACGCTAGCGTTACACCGTTGTTCAGGCTATAGGAATCGCTCAGTTTCAGGGTGGCTCCCTGAGCGATACTGATGGTATCCGCCACCGTGGGGGCTTGGGTAAACTCCAGTCGTCCGGAAAGCGCGGAAATGTTCTGCGCCTTGATATTGGTCCCGCTGAAAATCTGAGTTCCCGTGCCGTTCATGGCGATGTTCAGCCCGTTGACGGCGCCCTTGTAGTCGTATCTCTCGCTGCCGGTGATAGTCAGCGTGTTTTTGCCGTCACCCGTGGGGGCGGAGTCGAGATTGATACGCGAGGATTCGCCACTGTACGCGAGGGAGTGTTCATTACCGGTGAGTCCCTTGATACGGGAATTATTTGTGTTGACCGCCAGTGACATCGTGGAGCCTTCGTAGCCGTTCAGCTCCAGTGTGCCGTGCTGCAGAGCTTTATCATGAGCCAGTTCTACATAGCTGTTGTAGGCTGCACCATTTGCTGTGCGGTTGGCAATGATTTTGCCCGTGAAGGAGTTTTCCCCATTGAGGATTAAGCGGGAGGAGTTGGTTTCCGTGATGTATTCCCAACTCGTGCCGCCTTGATCACGGCGATAGTTGGAGGTGGTGGTGTGGGAAGCATTCCAGGTAATGGTGGTATCTTCTGAGGCTTCCAGATTCCGAATTCTCCAGACTGCCTGCTGCGTTGTTTCCTCCAGAGTGAGATTCTGGCCGTTCAGCTTGATGGTGTTGAAGTCCAGCTCCTGTACATGGCAGTTGGCGGCAGATTGGATATGCGTGACACTATCTGCCAAATCCAGCGTGCCGCTTACGGTTACGGTTTGTGTAGTGGGGGAGGTGCCGTTGTAGCTGGTGTAGCTGGTGTTTCCGTTGGTGCCGTATGAGAATGCTATCTTGGAGGCATCTTCAATGCGGAGTGTACCACCGAGGTTGTAGCCGAAGTTGGTAAACTTCCAATCTCCGGAACCGGTGAGTCTGAGTGTGGCACCTTCGTAGGCACCGATTCGTCCGCCGACTGTAACCGTATTGGTGCCGTTGGAAAGCGTGGCTGTTCCGCTTGCAACGGTAATGATGGCGTTGCCGCCGATGGTTGAGCCGGAAGCGGAGGCATCGATGACGGCTCCGTCTCCCGCAATGACTGTGCCCAGATTGAGGTTTTTCCCGTTCAGATGCAGCGTGCTGTCTCCCAGATACAGGGAGCCGACATTGGAATAAGTCGCTGTGAGTTTGACATCTCCTTCTTCGATGTAGAGAGCGCGGTAACGCAGGTTCCCCATGGTGGTAGAGGTTACCCCGTTGTTCAACTCAAGGATGTTGCTGCCGTATTTGTGGATGGTGTCCACATTAACCAGACCCTTGATGTCATTGATAGAATTAATGGTGATGTGGAGTTCACTGGCTTTGGGGTCGGTGCTGCTCTCCAGGCGGTTGCCTAACAGAGAGCTGCCTTCCTCCAGCACCAGATTGCTGATACGCTGGGTGGAATCGCCGATATGCAGGGTGCCGCCCGCTTTCAGTGTGACGCTTTCAGCCGAATCCAGAGCGTTATCCTGATCAATGCGCAGGGTGATGTTGCCGATATTTGCCGTTTTGGTGCTGTCTTGCCCCATAACGGTAACGTTGCCGTTCAAGTTGTTCAGCTGCTCCAGTTTGACCGTGCCGTCGGTGTATCCCTGGGCATCGATGATGAGGTTACGATTGCCCCCGATTTCGTTGGCAATGGTCAGGGTACCGGTTGCTGCGGAGAATCGGTAATCCTGACCTTCTGCCAGCTGCAGCTTGCCCGTGTAATTCAGGTTGCCTTCTGCGCCGAGGAACAGCGATTGATGTGCCGTCATGTCCAGATCCTGATCAGCCTTCCGTTGCAGCAGAATACCGTTCGAGTCATTGGTGATGTTGGAAAGCAGGTCGGACATGGCTACGCGGTTACCGTAACTCAGATTGAGTGAGATGTTACGGATGACGTCCTCGCTTGTGTAGTTAAGCGTGACACCTGTCCCCATGAAATCAATGCCTCCGGTAAAGTTGTTGCCGGTGTTGGTGAGGGTGACTACGCCCTTGGTGTGAGCGTTGCCGAGAATGAGCTTATTGTCGCCCGTCAGCATATAGTTCACCACCAGATTGCCGCCGCCGCCGCCCAGTCGCCAGGCGTTGTCGACCGCCGCCAACTGCTCTGTGGTGCCTTGCTCGCCGTATTGGATGGTTTGCCCGGCAAGAGCACCGATGATGAGGTTCTTGTGCCCGGAGGTATCAACCTGGGTGAGCTGGTTCTGCGTGAGAGCCAGCACGCCGTTGGAGTCGCCGGCAATATAACTCAGCGCCGTATTCCCGTCGGCATTGTGGGCAGCCAGTGCTCCCTTTTCGCCAACGGACCAGTTCTCGTCTCCGACAGTGGCGCCATCTTCCACCATCAGCGTGCCGCTAATGACGCTGCGGGAGCCGGTGAAGGTGTTGTTGCCAGTCAGGAAGAGGATGCTGTTTGCTGCATCAACGGTGACGGTGCCCTCTCCGGTGATGTTGCCGCCATAGGTGTGAGTCGCTGTCGTTCTGTCTGCAAACTCGACCTTGAGCGCACCGCCCGCCAGAGTGGTGTTACCCTGGTGACCGTAGTATTCTGCCCATTGCTGAGTGTTTTCCTTGATGATACCGCCTTCAATGTATTCCATTTGGTGGTGAACACCCTCATTCATCACATAGGTGCCGCCTTCATTAACCGTGATATCTCCTTTGACGCGGGCGTGGGTGCCCAGTTGGAACGTGGCACCGTTTTCTACCGTGACGTTCATCTTGGCATCGGCGTAGTGCCAGTCATCCTCAGAGAAGAAGATGGCATCACTGTACGGGACGGAGCCGGT
>JAZSKX010000001.1:0-131316 GCA_045535075.1 Candidatus Spyradenecus sp.
CACTACGACTCCGAACTCAACCTCGTCTACTACAACTTTCGCCACTATACGCCCTCGCACCGTCGCTTCCTCTCCCGCGACCCCATCGCCGAACAAGGCCGCCTCAACCTCTACGCCTTCGTGAAAAACAACCCAATCCAAAAATGGGACAAGCTCGGACGTGCAATCCCTCAACTTGGCGCGGGACCGGACGGAGGATTTCCCATTTATTGTCGAGACAGAATTGCGGAGTTTATGGTGTGGTTCGAACAGGAGAAGGCAAAACTGGAAGATCGAGATGAAGATGGAAAAAATTGGATAGAGAAACTTCCCAAATGTCCAAATGCGTTAAGAAAAGTTATGAAGCAATTCAGAACGACACTTCCGTCTGGATGTACATACTATGAAGAGAGATTAACATTTATGTCTCCAGATTTATCTGAATGGACGTTAACATCAGACATTGTTTTTGAAGTAACTCAGATTTTGGGGCTTCTTTCGTGCGGCATGAGGTATCACCCGTCGGGAAGTTATGAATTGCGAACTAGGGATACGAGTAAATACGACGGTCATGGGAATCAGTGTATTTACGACAACGAAGGAAATCTTATCAGAGAAATTCCTACTGCTGGAACCGTAGATTGGGTCGGTCCTGGAGGTTCGAAAATTGAACATCGAAATGCAGATGTTCTTCAGTTTGAGAACGCAGTTCGCATTGATTCGTCGTGCGGCGGGAATGGGAAATACGTTCGAATGTACTATGAGGTTCGCCCGAGTTGGTAGGGTAGGGAGGAGTCCTCATTATGTTTAAGGAAGGATTTATTTTTCTCCTGTGGGGGATTGCGTTGTTTACGGTGCTTTCCCCTTTCGTTAGTGGGATTGAATATCCGAGTACGGTTATTTTCACTTCTGTGCTATTACTTGGAATTTGGAAGTCAAAGTGGTCTGTGACTCTTCGTAACGAGGTATTTCTCTTGCTGGTAATAGGATTTTTTCTCTGGTTATTATCAGATGAGTTTTGCTATATCCTTTGGGGAGGTTCAGGATGGTTTCCGGATGGAGGATATTATATGGGACAATTCTTCTGTCTTATAATTGCAGGGATTACCTTTATCATTGTCTGCTATAACAGTGTTTTACTCGTGTCAAGGAAGGTTCTTATCATGAAAGATTTTGGTTTTTGGGCAATGTGGATTACGGGAATGGTGTTTTTTGCATATACGTATTTCGTCGAGGGAGGGTCGTTCGCAACGTTTTTCCTCTACGCGCTCCCATGTGCTCTAGTAGAGCGGCGGCGAACGGTGATTTATTTCTCAAATATCTGGACGCTTTGTGCACTCGTCGTAACTCCTATTATAATCTGGAAAATCAACGGACAAATTCATGACTCCTCTTATTTTGAAAAAACGAACGAAATGTTTTTTGGTTCTATTGGGAACACGCTAAACGAAAATCTTTGGTTGCGGGCATTGTTTCTACTTCCGTGGGGGGTAATGATTTGGGTTCATACAAAAAACACGATTTTAAACAAAAGCATTTTTTATGGTAAAAAGGCGAAAAAGTAAAAAGTTATTACGATTTTCTCGTCCGCTCACGCGCACGACTTCTCGCAATGGCACGACGCAGAATGACACCTTCGGCTACAATCCGCGTTCGGAACTTGTTTCCGCGACGTTCGCGAACGCGAATTACGCCTACGCGTTTGACAACATCGGCAACCGCGAAACTTCCACCGAAGCGGGAGCAACACTCGCCTACACGGCAAACAATCTCAATCAGTACACGGAAATTTGCTCGGCAGAGCCGATTCAACAGACGGCAACGCCGTCGGCTCAGCTCTCAGCTCTTCAGCTTGCGTATGACGCTGACGGGAACGCGACGCTGATTCAAACGTCCACGGGAACGTGGGCGATCAGCTACAACGGCGCGAATCGTCCGATTCGTTTCCGTAATGAAGAAACGGATACAACGGTGGAATGCGGCTACGACTCGCAGGGTCGGCGCTACTTCAAAAAAGTAACGGTCGCGGGAACGGTAACGCTTCATCATCGCTACATCTATCGCGGATATTTGCAAATTGCCTGCGTGGATTGCACGCGCTCCGGGCATCCGGCGCTTTGGTTCGTCACCTGGGATCCGTCGCAAGCGACGGCGACGCGTCCGCTCGCGATTCAAAAAGACGGCACGTGGTTCACCTACGGCTACGACATCACGAAAAACATCTGCGAAGTCTTCGGTCCCGCCGGCTACATCCGCACGGCGTATTCCTACGCTCCCTTCGGCGCAGTAAGCGAATCCGGCGACGTCACCCAACCCTTCCAATGGTCATCGGAAGTTTACGACTCCGAACTCAACCTCGTCTACTACAACTTCCGCCACCACTCGCCCTCGCTCGGTCGCTTCCTCTCTCGCGATCCCATCGAAGAACAAGATTTTCTGCTGAACTTTCCAAATCTTTCGGAACTAAAGTCTTCCCATACAGAAATTTATACGTTTACGCGGAATCAACCGTTAAGTCTCTATGATCGCTTAGGGCTAAACATTACTCTAGAAACCGATCCTTTTAGAATAGAAAATGGTTTAATTGGTTTACACCAACAGATTTGTGTGGATAGATGGAATACGGCAAACAAAAGTTGTAATGAAAAAAAACAAGTGGGAATGCTGTCATAATGGAAAAGTTTGCTTTACATTCGCACTCTTACTTTCGAAGTCGATAAGCTTTCGTCCATTTTCTACGACATGGTTAGGGTGGAATAGTCGTGTCGTTGGGGGAACGTTGAATGGTTTCGTGAATACGCCAGATCCTGTTGAGAATGCCATAGTTTCAGCAACACACATAACAACTATGATCCAGGATGAAAATTGGTATACCTATATCTTTTATCACAAGCTTGGGAAAGAAGATACGTATTCTGTTGCACGCCATAATTGTCGAACTTACTCACAATGGGAATTTAGAGATGCTCCGTTACACTGGTAAAATTATTTTTTGGTTAATCCTTACTCCGTTTGCTTGTTACGGGATCTTTTCCCTAGTCTTGAATTTTTCTGCTCCTGTCTCACGAGAGTATTCTCAACGCTATTCTTCCGTTAAAATAGCTCAGATGAAAATTCAGAGGGCAAAGGAAGATTTTTTTCAGGAATTAAAATTAGATGAAAATCCCAACTTGCTTTTAGGAAACGAAAAAGAATTCCGGAGGATTATTAAAGATAAATTCAAAGAACGACACATTGGGGAAAGTCTAATTTTTTTACATTTAGAGGAAAAAAAATTTGGTTTTTTTACTTATTTGCCATTAGACGTTGAGGAACACGATGAAAAGTATTTTCTCGCAACTTGCTTAGACTTGTCTGACTTATTCTCAGAGGAGAAAACAACGTTTAATGCAAATTAGCAAATCTGTGAAACCACAAAAAGTGTGCAAGCTACCAAAAGATTTCGTCCATTTGAGGACGAGAATTCTTTCGGACAGTATAAGGACTTCAGAAGAAAGTACTATATCGCGTGACCTTTCGGGAACAAATCTCTTGGAATCACTGGCGTGCCCGAGCAATCTGACGCTTGTGCACACTTACGAGGACAAGCGGGATTTGGTTGCGGGAATGCGGATTTATCGCGGAGCGGGAACGGATGTTGTTTTGCGAAACTATACTTACGATGCGCTCGGGCGTCCGCTCACGTGCACGACTTCACGCAACGGAGCGATGTCTCCGGAGCCCTGTCGTTGATTTTATTGGCCTTAAGTTAATTTCGTTACTTGCAAGATTACGGTGATTTGTTAGTTTTGGCGAATGGATGAAGTCAGCGCGCTTGTCGGAAAGACTTCTGATGAAGCCAAATCTTCGACGAAATTTTTTCGTGCGCCTTTGCTTTGGATTTTGTTTCCGCAGCTTGCCGCCTACACGCTTTGTGAATGCGGCTTCTCCTTTTCGTCATCAGCTTCATTGCTTGCTTCCGGCGTGGCGTTAACGGCGAGTGCGCTTGCTTGTTTCGGAGTGTTTTTTCGCGGAAAAAAGCACGAATCTTTGAGAGAGGATTTGTGGACACTTTGTTTGCCGATTGCGGTTTTCTTTTGGGCGGGAGTGTGGTGGAGCTTGCAAGCTCCGAAAGCGGTCGATTGGCGGGGGCGAGCGGAGACGGAGCTTGTCATTGATGCGGAAATTGAAACGCCTTTCCGTTCTTCGGGAAAATCGTGGAGCGGGTTGGCACGCGTTTACTCTGCTTCGGGCGGGAACGAATCGCTTTGCGGAGCGAGAATTTTTTATCAGTTTCGGAAGTCGGAAACGGATACGATGCCCCGCGAAGGAATGAGGATTCGTTTGCGCGGGATTGCTCGTGATATTACAAACGACACTTGGCTCAATGCGGATTTTCGGGAGTTTTTGATTTCGAAGCGGGCGAATATTCTGGTTGGCAACGGAGACTGTGTAGAATTCTTAAGTACGGGAACGTTTGGGACGATAAAACTTTGGTTTGCGCAGCAAAAAGAGGATTTGATTGATACTTTGATTAACCCTCAAAGCAGGCGGGAACGCGAACAGCGTATTTTAACGGCGATGCTTTTGGGCGAAACTTCCTTGCTTCCGCGGGAACAGCAAAATGATTTTATGCTTACGGGAACGATGCATATTTTTGCGGTCAGCGGTTTACATGTTTCGCTTTTTGCCGGCTTGTTTTTTGCGTTGTTTTCCCGGGTGAAATTACCTTACTGGAGCGCTGCGGTTGCGACGGTTTTCATTACGCTTTTTTATGTGTTGCTGACGGGAGCTGCTCCGTCTGCCGTGCGCGCTTGGACGATGATTGTATTCTTGCTTGCGTCCCGCTTATTGGGGCGAAATGCGAATCCGCTCAATGCGTTGATTTTATCGGCGACCGTTGCGCTTTGGAGTGATGCTTCGCTACTGGCTTCACTCGGGTTTCAACTTTCTTACGGGGTTGTGGCATCCATTTTCCTTTACGGAATTCCGTTGGGCGACTATTGGAGGCGGCGGCGAATTTTTGCCTACGTTCCCGTGAAAGACCGGACGCATATTCAGCGTTTTCTCGTGTTCGCATGGGAAAAATCTACCGGTGTTTTGGCTGTTTCACTCGGAACGTTTATTGCGGGAGCGGCTTTTTTAGCGGGAACTTTTGAAATATTTACCCCGGTTGCGATTTTAGTAAATTGCCTTCTGATTCCTTGTACGGGAGTGCTTTTGGGCGTGGCGCTCGTTGTTGCCGTATTTTCCCGGGTGCCGGGAATGGCGTGGTTGGCGGAAATACTTTGGGAGGCGGACTGTCGGCTGATGTTTGCCGTTGAGGTATTTACGGGAACGGCGGCTGAATTTCCCGTTCATTTTTCGCCGAGCTTCCCGTCGCCTTGGCTCGGTACGCTTGGCGGTGCGATTATTCTGACTCTTTTTGCTTTCGGAGCGTTTTGGGAGGTTTTGCGTTCCCGCGCGTGGCTTCGATTTTTGCTTCCGCCCGTTTTTCTCTGCTCATATCTGCTTGCGTTTGCCGGCTAAGTCAATCAGAATCCCAAGACATTTTAACCAAACAAATAAATCGATAAAACTATGGCAAAAACTCCCATTCGCGTTGCGATTACCGGTGCTGCCGGGCAAATCGCGTATTCGTTGATTTTCCGCATTGCTGCGGGTGAAGTCTTCGGGCCGGATCAACCCGTTGCGCTGAACCTTCTCGAAATTGAGCCGGCGCTTCCGAAGTGCCAGGGCGTCGTTATGGAACTCGAAGACTGCGCGTTCCCGCTCGTTACGGAAATTGTTGCAACTGCGGATCCCGCCGTTGCGTTTAAGGACGCGAACTGGTGTTTGCTCGTCGGATCCGTTCCGCGTAAAGCCGGTATGGAACGCAAAGATCTTCTCGGTATCAACGGCAAGATCTTTGTCGGGCAGGGCAAGGCAATCGCCGAAAATGCCGCTCCGGGCGTTCGCGTTTTTGTCGTCGGCAACCCGTGCAACACGAACGCGCTTATCGCTATGCGTCACGCCTGCGGCGTTCCCGAAGAAAACTTCTTTGCAATGACGCGTCTTGACGAAAACCGCGGTAAATCTCAGCTCGCCAACAAAGCCGGCGTTCACGTTTCGGCGGTCAAGAATATGACGATTTGGGGCAACCACTCCTCTACGCAGTTCCCGGACTTTTTTAATGCCACGATTAACGGAAAACCGGCGACGGAAGTCATTACCGACAAGGAATGGCTCGAAAATACCTTTATTCCGACCGTTCAGAAGCGCGGTGCTGCCATCATCGAAGCTCGCGGAGCCTCTTCCGCCGCTTCTGCCGCAAATGCCGCAATCGAAACGGTTCGCAACCTCGTCAATCCGACTCCGGCAGGCGACTGGTTCAGCGTCGGCGTTGTTTCCAAAGGCGAATACGGCACGGTTCCGGGCATTATCACGGGCTTCCCGATTCGTACGAAGGAAGACGGAAGCTGGGAAATTGTCGCCGGCTTGAAAATTAACGATTTCGCGCGTGCTAAGATCGATGCTTCGATCAAGGAACTTTGCGAAGAACGCGATACTGCTGCCGAAGCTCTCGGTTACACGCTCTAATATAGTCTGTTTCTGTTCCCGTAGAATATTCTGCGGGAACGGATTGCTTTTACCGTAAACTCAATTCTTAACACCAAAAATCATAAAATCATGAAAAAAATTAATTATGTTTTGGCGATTTCCGCAGTCGCGATGCTTGCGTGGACCGGTTGTGCAAAAACCGGTTCCTGCCACGAAAGCACGCAGGTAAATCCGCAATTCCAAACGCAATGGACGCGCGGTTGCGACGGCATTATTCGTACGGCTGTTCCCGAACGTCCCGAAGGGCAGAAGCACGCTCTCGCGCTGAAAACCGAGCCGCTGAAAGTCGTCCGAGTCGCGTTTGTCGGCTTGGGTATGCGTGGTCCGGGAGCCGTGGATCGTTTCATGGCAATGAAAGATGTCGGACTGAACGTCCAGATTGTTGCTCTTTGCGACCACGAAAAAGTGCGTGCAGAAAGTCAGAACGATAAGCTGATCAAAAAGGGACTTCCCCCGGCGACGATCTACAGCGGACCGGACGGTTACAAAGAACTTTGCAAGCGCGACGACATTGATTTGGTTTACATTGCGACCGACTGGAATCACCACGTTCCCGTCGCCCTCTACGCGATGGAAAACGGAAAGCACGCCGCTATCGAAGTCCCGTCTGCGATGAGCATGCAGGATTGCTGGGACTTGATTAACACTTCTGAACGCACCCGCAAACACTGCATCCAACTCGAAAACTGCTGCTATGACTTCTTCGAGTTGAATACGCTTAATATGGCGCAAAAAGGTCTCTTCGGTGAAGTTATCCGCGGCGAAGGCGCTTACATCCACGACCTTAGCGGTTTCTGGGATTATTACTGGAAAACCGGCAAAACCGACAAGCTCGGCTGGCGCTTGGAATACAACAAGCTTCACCGCGGTGACGTCTATGCAACTCACGGTATCGGGCCGGTTTGCCAAGCGATGAACATCCACCGCGGCGACCGCCTGACGACGCTTGTCGCTATGGACACGAATTCCTTCGTCGGAAAAGCACTCGTCGAAAAGGCGACGGGCGAAGCCTGCACGGACTTCCAGAACGGCGACCACACGACGACGCTTCTGCGTACGGCTAAGGGCAAAGTCATTGAAGTTCAGCACAATGTTATGACCCCCCAACCGTACAGCCGCAAGTACCAGCTCACGGGAACGCTCGGATTCGCCAACAAATACCCGACTCAAGGCTATGCGATTGAAGGCAAAAAGGTTAAGGTTGACGGTGTGCCGAATCACGAAAACCTGAATGCGCACGGCTTCCTTCCGCCGGCGGCGCACAATGCCCTGGTCAAGGAATATCAGCACCCGCTGATTACCGAAATCGGAGAAAAAGCTAAAAAGGTCGGCGGACACGGCGGCATGGACTTCATGATGGACTACCGCGTTGTTTACTGCTTGCAAAACGGCTTGCCGATGGACATGGACGTTTATGACATCGCCGAATGGTGCTGCCTTGCAGAACTCGGTGCGATTTCGATGATTAACGGTTCCGCTCCGGTCGAAGTTCCGGACTTCACGCGCGGCTACTGGAATCTTCTTAAGGGGTACAAAATGTATAAGACCGAAAACACCTGGTACTAAACCGAGTTTTCATTCAAAAAAGGCAAAGGATTTTTCCTTTGCCTTTTTTTTGTGCTAAAAAGAATTGCGGGAAACGGATTTTAACGGGAAAAACAAATTGCGTTCCCGCAGGGAATGGGAGATAATTCCAAGCTTATTTTATCTGTTTTATGGAAAACATTATTGCAAATATCATGTTGCTCGCGCAGGACGCGGCGGCTTCAACTGCTCAGACTCCGGACGCGGGTGCTCCGCAACCGGGCGGAATGACTACAATTCTTATTTACGTCCTTCTTTTTGTCGGACTTTGGTTCATTTTGTTCCTTCCGCAGCGCAAACAGCGCAAAGCGCTTCAAAAGCTCCAAAACGAACTCAAAGTCGGCGACACCGTGCTGACGGCTGGCGGCATCTACGGGAAGATTGTTTCCCTGGACGATGCGAAGGCGACACTCGAAGTTGCGCAAGGGCGCATCGTGTTCGTGCGTAGCCAAATTGTCGGCAAGGCTGAATAGTCTGCTTGCTGAACGGACTGTCCGGGCGTTCCCGCAGTCCGTTCTATCTTTATTTTAAAAGTCTTCTTTTTCCATGTCCGCCAAAATCTTTTGGAAACTTTTTGCATCCCTAATCGTGGTGGTGTTTGCCGTCGCGAATATGTTACCGTTTAAGAGTACGCCGTTTCGTGAGTATTTGGACAGTACCGTGACTTACGATCGTGAAGCATTCGCGCGCGTCCTCGAAGAAATGGATCAGCGCGTGCGAGATTATCGCAACGAGAGCGTTCCCGCCGACAAGAAGTCGCCGACTGCTTATGCGGCGTTGAAAGATATTGCAGCAGGAAAAGGAGTTTCGGGAAAGCCGCTTGATTTGAATAAGGCGTTTTTCCCGGAAATCAAGATGGTGCGGGAGCCGAATCTTGATAAGAAAAACAATATGCTCCTGCAGGAGCTTTTGCGCCGCTCCCAGGGGAAGATAAAACTCGGCTTGGATTTGCAGGGCGGGATTTCCTTTACGCTTCGCGTTAACCCGGAAGCTGCGGACGCGGAAGCCAAGGCCCTTGCTCGCGCTAAGACGGATGAGGAGCGGGCGGCTTTGAAAAAGGCGGCGGAAGAGCGTGCAGAGGCAAAGAAGGGACAAATCTCCCGTGCGATTGAAGTTATCAGCGAGCGCGTCAATGCTTTCGGCGTCAGCGAACCGGTGATTCGTCCCGTCGGGAGCGACGCGATTGAAGTTTTGTTGCCGGGCGAAGATATGGCAAATAATCCGGATGCGATTAACGCACTTAAGAAGCCGGCAAAGCTTGAATTCCGTTTGGTTCATCGTTACGAGTTCCCGCCTGCGGGAGCGAAGGAAGGCGACTTGGTTTCCCTGCGTGTCAATCCGTTTTCCGCCGGCTCCGCAGTTGCAACTTACGAAGTACTTTATGACGAACACCACGACCGCGACACGGGGGAAGTTACCCGCACGCCGGTTTATGTCAAAAAAGCTCCCGAGGCAACCGGGCAAATTGTTGAACGTGCGACTCCTGTTGAGGACGGACTTTCCCGCTTTGTCAGCATCGATTTTACCTCTGCCGGAGGAAAGATTTTCGGCGATATTACGCAACGCATTGCAGACGAAGATAACGCAAATGCGATGTCGGATTTGCCGTTTTCCGCAAAGCACGGACGTTTTGCAATCGTCCTTGACGGGAAACTTATGTCGGCTCCGACCATCAACGCGTCTGCCGGCGGAAAGAAAACCGGAATTTACGGCGGGAGCGCTCAAATTACGGGACATTTTGATCAGAAAGAAGCGAAGGAACTTGCGGATACTTTAAACAATCCGCTTGAGTTTGAACTCGAAGTTCAAGACATGAAGACCGTCGGCTCTTCGCTTGCGAAAGATGCCCAGGCGCAATCCATGAACGCTGCAATTGTCGGATGTGCATGTACAATTCTTTTTGCGCTTGTGTTTTATCGCGTCGGCGGGCTTATCGCCGTGCTCGGAATCGTCGTCAATATCGGAATTCTTTTCGGGGTTCAATGCGCAATCGGTGCGACCCTGACGCTCCCGGGAATTGCGGCACTTGTCCTCACGGTCGGAATGGCGGTGGACTCGAACGTGCTTGTTTACGAACGCATACGCGAAGAAGTTTTGCGCGGGAAGTCAATGCGCACCGCCGTTCAAATCGGGTACAATCGTGCGTTCCTAACGATCTTGGACTCCCAATTAACGACCTTTCTTGTTGCCGTTGTTCTGATTTTGCTCGGAACAGGCTCGGTAAAAGGCTTTGGGGTTACGCTCGCAATCGGGATTATCACGACGATTTTTGCAACCTGTGTTTTCTGTCGCGGGCTTCAGGAGCTCCTGGTCGAACACGGTTTGCTTAAGGATATTTTCGGGGTTAAGTTTACGAAAACTCCGAATTTCAAGTTCATGAACAAGTGGAAGATTTCCTGCGTGCTTGTTGCGATTATGATGCTTCTCGGCGCGGGAACGATTGCTTATCGCGGAGACGATTGCCTCGGAAAAGACTTCAAAGGCGGCGAATCCGTTACCTTGCGTATCGTTCAGGATGAAGCCGTTCACGGCAAAATCGGTGTCGGCGAACTACTGAAAGCGGCGGGAACGACCGGAATCGCGGATGTTTCGGCTGTTTACCAACAGCAGATCGGCGCCGAGGAGAAAACGCTCCTTGTTGAATGTGCGCTTACCGAAGACAAGTCGCAGGGCGAATTTTCCAATATCAACAAAATCGCCGCTGCTATCCGGAATTCTTATCCGGAGCTTTTCCCTGCGGGAACGACGGTTGATGAAATCATTATCGGGAAACAGGCTGTCGGCGCATCCGTCAGTGAGCAGTTGATTAAGACAACGATTATTTCTCTGATTGTTGCGCTTTTCGGAATCGCGGTTTATGTCGGACTACGTTTTGAAACCGGCTTCGGGGTTGCGGCGCTGATTTCGACGCTCCACGACATTCTCGTTGTAACGTTCATTTATCTGGCGTGCGGCGGGCAACTCTCCGCATCGATGATTGCCGCGTTGCTTATGGTGGCGGGTTATTCCATTAACGATACGATCGTCGTCTTCGACCGCATTCGCGAAGAACTCGAACTGAATCCGGATATGAAGCTCGGTGATGTTATCGACCTCTCGATTAACCGCACGCTCACGCGAACGATGATGACCTCCGTAACAACGTTCCTCACGGCTTGTGCGTTGGCGTATTTGGGCGCGGGAGACGTTGCCGAATACGGGAAAGTCTTTATCTGGGGGGTTATCGTCGGAACGTTCTCCTCGATTTATCTTGCCGCGCCGCTTTTCTACTGGTGGCACAAGGGCGATCGCCAGCACGTCAAGGAAGAGCAGGATGTTTACCGCTACGAATGGGAAGCAAAGTCTTCCAAGTAGTTTTTCAAGACTCTTCTCGGCTTGGCGCCGGCAAAACCAAAAGGATGTTCCCGTGACGGAACATCCTTTTTGTTTCTTCAGAGAAATTTAATTCGATAAAAATTTCTCCGTTCCCGCTCTCCTGCTTCCGACATTCGGGCGCTAAACATCGGTTGTTAAAAAGCGTGTTCCCGCACTTGATTTCGCGGGAACGCTTTTTGGGCTTTCCTTTTCGGAAAATTCGGATAACATCTGAAGTCGCTTATGAGAGTTATCCCCTACGGCGCTGCCGGTGGCGTAACCGGCTCCTGTTATCTCGTTGAAACAAAGCGAGCGAAAATCCTTGTCGATTGCGGGATTTTCCAGGGATTCACACTGAGTGATTCCTCCAATCGCGTTCCGGGCGGCTTGAACCCCGGAGCTTTAGATGCCGCCATTCTTACCCATGCGCATCTGGACCACTGTGGACGACTCCCGCTTTTTGTCAAAGCGGGATTTTCTAATCCGATTTACGCGACGCAGGCGACGATTGATGTCGCAAAGCTGATTTTGCTCGATTCCGCGCATATTCAGGAAGCCGACGCAATCCGCGCCAATCGCAAACGCGCACGTGCGTTGCGCAAACCCAAGCCGCCGCTTTACACGACAGAAGATGTCAAAAAAGTTTTCCCGCTCTTCGTTCCCGTGGAGTATGAGGCGTTGACGGAAGTTGCGCCGGGAATGAAATTCCGCTTCGTAGAAGCCGGGCACTTACTGGGGTCGACTTGCGTTGAGCTTTTCGTCAACGATGTCGGTGTAAAAAAATCACTGATGTTTTCCGGCGATTTAGGCGGTCCCGGGATTCCGATTATCCGAGACTCGAAAAAAGTTTCCGATGTCGATTTTGATGCCGTTTTCGTCGAATCCACTTACGGCGATCGCGATCACCGTTCGTTGGAAGCGACGATTAACGAGTTTCGGCAGCTTCTCGAAGAAGCGATTGCGCGCAAAGGGAAGGTGTTGATTCCGACATTCGCCGTCGGTCGCGCACAGCAGTTGCTTTACTATCTCGGAAAATTCTTTTCGAGCGGTGAGTTGCCGAAAATTCCCGTTTATCTCGACAGCCCGATGGCGATCAAGGCAAGTCGGCTTTATGCGACGCATACGGAGCTTTACGACGAAGAAGCTTCCGATCGCGAAAAAATGAAGCGACTCAAAGCCGGGCTTTCAACGCTGAAAATTTGCGAAACCGGAGAAGAATCCCGCGCACTCAATGACATTGACGGTCCCTGCATCATCATGGCGGGTGCGGGAATGTGTAACGGCGGGCGTATTCTCCACCATTTCAAAAATAATCTTTGGAAGCCGACGACAACTGTGCTCATCTGCGGATATCAGGCGGAAGGATCGCTCGGGCGCCTCATCGCCGAGGGACGCAAACGCGTAAAAATCTACGGAGAGGAAATCGGCGTTGCGGCTAAAGTTTACACGATGGGCGGTTTTTCCGCACATGCCGGGCAGAGTGATTTACTTAAATGGCTGGCGCCGCTTTGCGAGCGCAAGGCAAAGCGTCCCCGTGTTGTCGTGATGCACGGAGAGGCGCGCCAACGCGCCGCACTTGCCGAGAAAATTCACATTCGCTTCGGCATCAAGTCGATGCTGCCTTGGCTCGGTGAAGCCATCATGCTGTAGAACTGCGCTTCGGGGTGTTTTATTCTTGGGTCCGCGGGAACGAAAAATATTTTGTTCCCGCGATTTTTATTAGCTCCGACTGTAAAATCATTTAAGCCGAAGTTTTCTTTTGAGGCTGATAAAATAACGCGCGGAAGGATTTCGGGATTTGATTTTGAGGGGAAAATCTGTTAGTAAATTTCCATGAAAAAACCGCGGATTTTAGGGCGTTGGCGTGCGCTTATGGAGCACTTGAATTTGTTCCCGATTCGAACGGTTGCTGCAAATTACACGCGTGCGGATGCGGGCGCGGATTTAAAATCGTCAATTAATGTTGCGCTACTTACCTTCCCGATGGGGATGGCGTTTGCTCTTATGGCGGGTCTGCCGGTTCAAATCGGGATTATCGGTTGCGCGGTTGCGGCGGTTATCGGCCCGGTTTTCTCGGGAACGCGCTTTCTTTCGTTCGGTCCGTCAAATGCAACGGCTGTGATGCTTTTGAGTGCGCTTGCGGCGGCGGGAGCTGAAACGGCGGATGCGCGGATGGCGCTTTTGCCGACGATTGTTTTTCTTGTCGGGATTTTCATGGTGTTGGCGGCGATTTTCCGTGTCGCGAGCTTTGTTCAGTATATTTCGCAAACGGTTGTAACCGGCTACATCACGGCGGCGGCGATTCTGATTATGGCAAATCAATTGCCGAATTTGCTCGGCGTTACTTTGCGCGGTTCGGAGGGAACGTTTTATTCGGTCGTTGTCTGTACGATTCGGCAATGGCAGGAAATTCATCCGGCATCCTTTGTTTTGGCGGCGGGAACGCTCGGAACGTATTTGCTTGTAAGGAAGTTTTTCCCGAAGCTTCCCGATATGTCGATTGCGCTGATTGCGTCGAGCTTTCTCATGGTCGCCGTCAACTGGTGGAACGAATATTTCCACGGCGGCGTAACGCAGGCGGTGGCGACACTCGAAGATTTCGGCTTGAAGGAATTCAAATTTTCCTTTCCGGATATGAGCCTTGGCACGGTCAATTCCGCGTTTTCCGCGGCGATGGCGATCGCGATTCTAGGAATGATTGAAGGAAGCTCCATCGGAAAATCCGTTGCGGCACGAGCCGGTGAACGGTTTAACTGCAATCAGGAACTTTTCGGCTTGGGAATGGCGAATTTGGGTTGCGGACTTTTCGGAGGAATGCAGGCGAGCGGTTCGCTGACACGCTCGGCGTTGACATTTACGAGCGGAGCCAAAACGGCTTTTGCGGGAATTTTTTCCGGGATTATTTTGTTCGTAGCGCTCTTCGGTACCGGAGATTTGATGCATTTTATTCCCAAACCGGCATTGGCAGCACTTGTCATGTTCGCGGGAACGCGCCTCATTAACTGGAAATCCATTCGCCTCGTAACGTCGGCGAC
Source organism: Candidatus Spyradenecus sp. (assembly GCA_045535075.1). Classification (GTDB taxonomy): domain Bacteria; phylum Verrucomicrobiota; class Verrucomicrobiia; order Opitutales; family UBA953; genus Spyradosoma. The sequence goes on from JAZSKX010000001.1 coordinate 14,532, forward strand.
GCTCGGCGATCGGGCGGTGTTTTTGCTTACGCTGATTTCCGGCTTACTGGCGCCTTTGGATGTTGCGATTTATTTCGGTGTCGGGCTTTCAATTATTCTCTTCTTGAGAAAAACCTCTACGCCGGAAATCGTTGAGTATACTTACAACGAGCAGGGCGAATTAGCGGAAAAAACCACAGATGCCGCAAGTCGCGATCCCGAAGTTTCCATCGTGCATATCGACGGAAATCTCTATTTCGGATCGGCGGAAATTTTCCAGGATCAACTGCGCCGTATGCTTGCGGATCCGAATCTTCGCGTGCTTATTTTGAAATTCCGCAATGCCCACCACTTGGACGCGACGAGCGCGATGCTTCTGGAAGAGCTCGTGCGCTCGGCGCACGCCGCCGGTCGTAGCATTATCATTTGCGAGGTGCGCCCGGAAGTTTATCGCGTTTTCCGTGCCGCGAAGCTCGTTCCCGCGATCGGCCGTGAAAATATTTTCCGCGATACGCCGAAGAATCTTACGCTCTCGGCTTCTCGCGCAATCCGCCACGCCTACAAACTTCTCGGCGGAAAAGAAGCCCGTGTCAGCATCTACGCCAAGCCGAAAAGCTCGGCGGAAGGCGCTTAGCACATTTGAACTGAGACGCTCATTTCGATTTACGCCGGAATTTTGTTAGCGGAGCCTTAATTTTTAGAGGACGCCGATGTTCCGGGGCGTTTTGTTTTCCCGACTGGAAAATACACGGGATCGTGTTTCCAAGCTTTCTTTGCGGGAACGATAGCCATGCACAGGAGAAATGTTATCATTTAAGTAAAATTTTCTTGCGGGGGGGGGTATCTTTTATGTAAAATAAAATTGTGTTCGAGTTGGACTTCGGAAACGTTTCCGGGATTTGGACACAAAATAACTACTTAAATAATGATAATGAAAAATAAACTTATAGGAGTCAGTGCGCTTGTTTCTGCCGGTGTCGTAAGCGCAATGGGAGTGGCGCCGGCTCAACTTAACTTAATTACCAACGGGGATAATTCTAAGTTAAACACGAACAGCTATAACACGGGTTATGTTTACTCCACGCCTCAAGAAAGCAATTACGGAGGATACTATTCCGGTCAGGGCTGGTTAGGAAATTTCGGTCAAGACGGTGTTCATAACACGAGTAGTCTTGGCGGAAACTTAATTCACCATCGTCAAAATACGACGGTTGAACTGGGGAAAGATGCACGCTACGAGTTCACTTTTGAAATGTCTTTGAATCAGCAGGGAAACGGCGATTTGGCGATGGGCGGCATGTATCTGGCGGGAAATAGCGGTTCGGTCTACTTCGGGAACGCTCAGTTGGGGCGTAATGATAACAGACGCGATGCCGTTATGGTTAAATACAATGCAGACATCGCAGAGTATAATGACTCTGTCGGAGAGGATGTTTATTTCCCGAACGGAGAGTTTGAATACAAGCTCCAAAGCCCGTTTGATTACCACAAACCCGTAGACGGATTGTGGTACACGGTTGTCGACGGTTCGTCGGACAATACTTTCGATTCCGGGAAATACAGATTCGAAATCGTTATTGAATCGTTCGCAGATGCTGCCATGCAGGATCAGCTTTACCTTTATGCCAACACGCCGGACGGGAAAAAAGGAGTTTGGGCGAACGAAGACTTTATCGGTTTAGGATTTAGCCATAATGCGTCTTTTGATGCTGCGGGCTTTGTTCTCCATAATGACGGAGCTTCAACCGCTACCGCAGAAAAAATGACGGGTTATGAATATATGCGTAGCCTTAGACCGGTGATTGAACCCGATCCGGAGCCGGCAGTTCCGGAGCCTTCGGCATTCGGTTTGCTGGCAGGTTTGTTTGCCTTAGGTTTTGTCGGCTCCCGCCGCAATCGTTCTAAGTGATTTGTTTGTTTGGTTTACGTTTCGTTCCCGTGGCAGAAGTCACGGGAACGTTTTTTTATTTTATGAATTCGAAAGCACGCTACGTTCCCGTAGCATTTGTTTCGGCGGAGAGTTGGCGGGATTAATCCTGCGTTATTGCAAGGAGTTCCTGTTCGAAGTATCCGGCAAGAGCTTTTGCGGAAATATGATCCCACATTTTTTCGTAGGGATAAAATTTGGGAATAATTTCCACTTTCGAAAACGGAAGCGGAAGGATGAATCCGTCCCAAGATTTCAGACGAATCGCACAGTGATAACGTGATTCGATAAGAGCAATCGGGCAATGCGTTTTTTGTGCGATGAGTGCGGCTCCGGGATTAAACTTGTAGCGCGGTCCGCGCGGTCCGTCCGGTGTGATGGCGACATCTTCGCCCCGGGAAAGCTTGCGGTAAATTTCAAGCATGGCCTGCCCGCCGCGACGGGAAGTTGAACCGCGCACGGCTCCGATTCCCATAAATTCAAAAAAAGCGGCAAGCCATGCACCGTCTTTCGAGGGAGAAACGAGACCGTTCATTTTCCCGAACGGACGGAATCTTCGTCGCAAATCCGCAGAAATAAAGAGTCGGTTGTGCCAGAAAATAACGATGAGCGATTGTGTTTGGCGGCGAATCAGCTCTTTGTTTTCCGGAGAGATTTTCATGCGCAGAGTCCAAAGCCAGGCGCGCAAAATGAGACTCAGCGGAAAGAGCAGGAGTTTTTGTGAAAACGGGATTTCGCGAACGCGGCGTTGGCGTGCCATTTCGCCTTGCGTCATCGGGCGAACCGGCTGTTTTTCTCGTTGCGACGGCTGATTGTCCATTTAGATTTTCTCCAGCGTGTAGCCGTCTTTGCGGTCGAGGGATTTCCAGCCGAGTGCGGCGAGTTCATTGCGCAGGCGATCGGCTTCCGCCCAGTTTTTAGCTTGTTTGGCTGACCAGCGTTGTTCACCGAGTGCGGCGACTTCGGCGGGAACGTCGCTTACGGCTTCGTCTTTTTTTGCGGTAAAAAGTTTCAACCCGAGCGCGGAAAGAATTTTGGCGAGCCCGCAAAGTTGCGTTCCCGCGTCCGCCTTGGAAAGTTCGGCTTTATTGAGTTCGCCGAATGCGGAGAAAATTTTTCCGATGGCGCCGGGAATGTTCAAATCTTCGCAAAGAGCGAGCCAAGCGGGTTCAAACGCGCCCCAAGCGGTGTTTTTTTCGTGAACGGAAATTTCCTGCGAAAATTCTTCCGGCGTGATTCCGGCTTTTTCCAAGAGCTTGCGCGCGCCTTTTTCGATTTTTTCGAGCGCGGCGGTCGCGTCTTCGAGCGATTTTATCGTGAAATTGAGTTGCGAGCGGTAATGCCCGGAGATGAGCGCGTAACGCACCGCCATCGGCGAAAAACCTTTGTTTTCCAGATCGGCGAGCGTGTAGAGATTGCCGAGAGATTTGGACATTTTTGCGCCGTCCACCATGAGGTGCGCCGAGTGGAACCAGTGGCGCGCGAACGTGCCGTGATGCCCGCAGGAGCATTCGGCTTGGGCGATTTCGTTTTCGTGGTGCGGGAAGCAGAGGTCAACGCCGCCGCCGTGCAAATCGAAGGTTTCGCCGAGATAATGCGTGCTCATTGCGGAGCATTCGATGTGCCAGCCCGGGCGGCCTTCGCCCCAGGGGCTTTGCCAGAAATTCGGACCGTCTTCGGGCTTGCGGGCTTTCCAGAGCGCGAAGTCGGAAACGTTATCGCGCGTGTATTCGTCGGCGGCGTTGGCGTCGCCGGCGGAATTGGTTGCCTGCGTGCGAAGCGCGTCGCGGTCGAGGCGGGCGAGTTTGCCGTATTCGGGATCGCTGGAGACCTTGAAATAAACGCTTCCGTCGGGGGCGACGTAGGCGTTCCCGCGTGCGACGAGTTTTTCGATCATCGCGATTTGAAGCGGAATGTGTTCAACGGCGCTCGGTTCGACCTGCGGCGGGAGCATGTTGAGCGCGGCGCAGTCGTCGTGAAATTTTTTCGTCCAAGCGGCGGTAAAGTCGGCGAGGGTTTTGCCTTCTTCCTGCGAACGGCGGATGGTTTTGTCGTCCACGTCGGTGATGTTGCGCACGTGGCGGACGCTGATACCGTCCACTTCGAGTGTACGGCGCAAAACGTCCTGCAGCAAAAAGGTGCGGAAATTGCCGATGTGCGCGGGACCGTAAACCGTCGGGCCGCAGCAATACATGCCGAAAGGTTTTTCGGGCGAGACTTGTTTCAGCTCGCGGCGTTCCCGTGACATTGTATCGTGTAATTTAATGCTCATGACAAAATTTTAAGTCCGCGATTATTGCGCGGGAAATGCTTTCTTGCAACAGTCTGTTTTAAGGGAAGCTCTATGGATAGAGATTCCGCTTAGAGCTCCGTTGCCTTTTCGACGACGCTTTCTTCAAAGAAATTCCAGCCCATGCCGGCATCGACGACGAGTGATTGCGCGTTCACGCCGGACGAGCGCGGCGACAGGAGCCACACGATCGCGTCGGCAACTTCCTGTGTCGTGATGTTCGCCTTGCGCATCGTGAGTTTTTCCGCAAAAAGATAATTTTTCAAATAACCCGGAATGCCCGCCGATGCCGAGGTCTTGAGCGGTCCCGCGTTTACGGAATTGAAACGGATATTTTTCCCGGAAAACGATTTTGCCAAAAAGCGCGAAGCCGATTCGAGCGCTGCCTTAATCGGCGACATGTAGCCGTAATTCGCCGCCGTAACCTGAGAAGAAATTCCGACGGAAACGACCGCCGATCCCGCGTTCATGTGCGGAGCGAAAGCGCGGGAAAGCTCGACGAGCGAAAACGCCGAAATCGCCGTTGCCTGCAGAAAATCCGCGCGCTTGGTTTCGTGAAACGGTTTAAAACCGTCCGCGTAATTCGCAAACGCGATGCTGTGCACGAGCCCGTCCACGTTCCCGTGGTCGCGCGCAACGGCTTCGGCGAGCGCAGGAATTTCGTCCTCGTGTTCGACATCGCAAATGTAAACGGGTTTGCCTTCGAGCAATTTTGCGAGCGAGTCCGCGCGTTCCCGCGAGCGCACGGAATAAATGACTTTCGCGCCCGCTTCTTCGAGCGTTTTTGCCGTGAACCACGCCACGGATTTGCGGTTTGCCACGCCCGTAACGACAATTTTTTTACCTTCGAGTTTCAAAAAGTTCATTGTTTTTTTTGTTTAAAATTTTAGTCGTTCCCGCGTTTTTTACATCCCGATGCTTGTCCGCGCCTGTTCCATTTGTCGCAAAATTTCCTGCGCATTCGCGTTCCCGTTGTCGGCGGCGCGTTGGAGCCAGATTTTCGCCTGTTCAAAATCCGGTGTTCCCGCGATGCCTTGGAGGTAAATCATTCCCAGAAGCAATTGCGCTTCGACGTCGTTGAGCTCTGCGGCTTTGCGCAACCATGTTTCCGCTTCAATGAAGTTTTCCTGCTTCATGAGAATCATGGCGAGCGGTTTGTAAGCTTCCGGGCGGTTTTTCCCGGCGATTTCGCGTAGCCAGAATTCGGCTTCCGAAAGATTCCCGTTTTGGAGATGGAGCATTCCCAGCACGCTTTGGGCTTCGATGTCGCCGGATTCTGCGGCTTTTTTTAACCATTTTTCCGCTTCAATCGTATTGTTTAAATGCAGACAAATGATTCCGAGCGGCTTGTCGGCTACGGACAATCCTGCTTCGGCGGCTTTGCGTAGCCAGCTTTCCGCTTTTGTAAAATCCGGCGTTCCCGCGACGCCTTCGGAGTAGAGTAAACCTAATGAAAGTGCGGTTTCGGCGTCGAATTTTTGTGCGACGGATTTCAGAAGCCACTTCTCGGCTTCGACGAGATGTGTCCGATTCGAAAAATAAAGTATGCCCAAGCCTTTTTGGGCTTCCCAATCGTTTTGATCGGCTGCTTTTTTCAGCCACTGCTCAGCTTCTGTACGATCGCGGGAAAGCCCTAGCTTTCCGAGCATGTAAGACATGCCGAGATGGCGGCAACTTGGAGCATGATTTTTTTTCGCGGCGATGCGAAGCCATTTCAAGGCTTCCGTGTCGTTTTTTTGGTGGATTTTTAACTCTCCGAGCATGCCAGCGGCTTGAATATCGTTTTGCAGCGCGGCTTTTTCGAGCCATTTTTCGGCTTCGACAGGATTTTTGTCGGTTCCGAGTCCTTCCGAGTAGCTGAGTCCGAGTGCGAATTGGGCCGGGGCGTTGCCTTTCGCTGCGGCTTTGGAGAGATAGGGAAGGGCGCGGGAATAATCTTTGTCTTCGAAATAGATTAAACCGAGGGCAGACTGCGCGTTTGTGTGATTTTGTTCGGCGGATTTTGTCAGCCAGAAAACGGCTTTTTGCTTGTCCGCGGGAACGCCGATTCCTTGAAGATAATAAAGAGCGAGATTGTGCTGGGCGGGAGCATCGCCTTTTTCGGCTGCTTCCCGTGTGTAGTTGAAGCCTTTTTCCGTATTTTTTTCTACGCCCAAGCCGAGAGAGTAAAGCATTCCCAAACCGCGCAAGCCTTTGGCGTTGCCTTGCCTAGCGGATTTTTCGTACCAAATGCGCGCTTGCTCGTAGTCGTGCGCCGTGCCGTTGCCTTCGGCGTAGGCTTTTCCGAGTTCGGCTTCTGCGTCGGCATCGCCTTTTTCGGCTTTTTGTTTGAGAAGTTCGAAGTTTTTTTGTGCTTCTTCGGAGAAGTCGTTCTTTGCTTTCGGAGGCAAGGGAGCGGCGAGCTTAACGGCGGTTTGCCCGTGCGCGGGAACGGCGAAGACAGACGCGAGAGCGAGCGCTCCCGCAAGAATAATTCCGGATTTTAACATATTCATGTTTTAAGGATTGTCCGCAAATTTAGGCGGATTTTTTTTCGAGCATGGCGAGGGCGAATTTAATTTGGAGAACGGTTTTGCCCTTGGATTTTACGTTGGCGGAGAGGTAATAAAATCCGGCAAGCGTTTCACCGTCTTTCACGTCGATGATGATTTCGTCGCCGGGGAAAACCATGCCTTTGAATTTGGCGTTTTCGATGCGGCAAAGCACCGGCGTGCGGTTGGCGAAATCCGCGTTCCCGCTCGACTGCGCTTTTTTTACCAGATAAATCGCGGCGGCTTGAAAAACGCTTTCGCAGAGCAAAACGCCCGGCGTGAGCGGCGCGTTCGGATAATGCCCTTCGTAGAATTTTTCGTCGGCTCGAAACGTGCGGGAACACACGATGCCGTCGTCTCGCGTCTCGATCACTTTATCGATAAACAAAAACGGCGGGCGGTGCGGAATGGCTTGTAATACTTCTTCTGTCATGATGTGCCAAGCCTAGTTGATGCGTTGCCGAGAGGGAAGATAAATACTTGCCCGGCGGTTTATTCATTTAAAAAAACCTTTTTATTGTCGCGAAAATATGGGAACTTGCTCAGACTGGAACTATGCTTATGAAATCCAAAACACTTTCACGCTTATTATTTTCCGCAGCGGTGCTTTGCCCGCTCGGAGTGCTTGCCGAAGAGGCTCCGGCGGCAAATTCGACTGTTTCCGTTCCCGCGAAGAGCGAACCCGCGAAGCCCGAAAAAACGGTTCTTTGGGTGTCGGAATGTGATGTTTCCGCGCCGATTGACGTTCCCGCGCCGGTTTTTGGCGACATCAAGAATCTGAAGGACAAGACCTACGATACGGAAGCGGCTTTGCGCACGGCGATCGCGAATCCGGAGTTGCTGAAATTTGAAACCGTCGTTGCCGGCGAAGATAAATTTCTTGTTCCCGAAGGAGCGGCTGTTCCCGCGGAAGGCGCTCCGGCACAATTGCGTGTTTATCGCTTCTTCATTACGAGCCAAGCCTTCACAAAGGCGAAAATTATGGTGACGACACCGCAATACTGCGAAGTTTATGTGGACGGCGCTAAGGTTGCCGACAAGCTTAATGCGCAGGACGCCAACGATAAGTCGGCGACGGTTAATGCGGATGTTTCCTTGGAAATGCGCCGTTACGAAGTCCTCGTGAAAACGCTTTCGAGCGCAGGCGACAAGGCGGCTCCGGCTCTGAAAATTGAAGTGTCTTTTGAAAAAGACGCAGGCAAGGCGGGCGTTGCGTTCCCGAAGGCGGGGGATCTGCGACCGTTGACAATCGCAGATGTCAACGAAGGCGAAAATGTTTCCGGGGCTTTAATTTCTCCGAACGGTAAATATGTTTTGAATACGTATTCGGAGTTGCTGCCGGATGCGTCTTCCCGCGCGCGCATGGAAGTACGGGATTTGAAAAGCGGGAAAATCGTTTTCTTTTCCAACGGGAACGACTACGCATGGATGCCGAAGGGGGCAAAACTTTATCGACGCAAGGTCGCTTGCGGGAAGGCTTCTTATGTCGCATTTGACCTTGAAACCCGGGAGGAGAAAATCCTCGTCGAAGATTTGCCGCATGAAAATCATTCGTATACGTGGTTGCCGGACGAATCCGGACTTATCGTTTCGAAAACCGAAAAATGGAAAGACCCGACGGATAATTTTAAGCGCGTTCTCAATATCGCAGACCGTTCAGGCGCATTCCGCGACCGCACGTACCTCTATCTTTACAAGCTCAATGACGGCGTGATGCGCCCGCTTACTGCCGGGTCGATGACAACGAGTCTCCGTTCGATTTCCCGGGATTCCGCGTCTATTCTGTTTTCGACGCGGGAACTTGATTACACCCTGCCGGAGTTCGGGAAGAATTCGCTCTATAAGTTGGATTTGAATACGATGAAATCCGAGGCGCTGATTAAGGACGAACTCTATGAGTTTTCGGCGAGTTTTTCTCCGGACGGGAAGAGCGTTTTGCTTGCCGGCGGGCCGAATTGCTTCGGAGGAATCGGACGCAACGTTCCCGAAGGCATGATTGCCAATTCTTACGATAAGCAGGCGTTCATTCTTGATACGGAAACCAAGAAGATTGAGCCGATTACGCGCGATTTTAATCCGTCCGTGCTCGCGGCACGTTGGGCGGGCGACGGCGCGATTTATCTCTCAACGGAAGACCGGGATTACAAAAGCGTTTTCCGTTATTCCCCGAAAAATAAAACGTTTACGAAGTTGAACGTTCCCGCGGAAGCTGTCTACGGATTTTCCGTTTCTTCAAATCCGGACGAGTTTGTTCCCGTGGCGACGGCGCTCGGGCAGAGTTCGCTTGTTCCCGCAAAGGCGTTTATCATTGATTTGAAGAAAAATAAGTCTAAGGAATATCTTGCCTCGCGGACACACTTGGCAAGGGAAGTTGCCATGCCAAAGGAAACCGCGTGGAATTTCACTTCCTCTGCGGGAACGGAAATTACCGGGCAGTATTTCCTGCCGCCGAATTTCGATCCGAACAAAAAATACCCGATGATCGTCTATTACTACGGAGGGACAACGCCGACGACGCGTAGTTTCGGCTCGGCTTATTCGTTCCCGCTATGGGCATCGAAAGGCTACGTCGTTTACGTCGTACAGCCGAGCGGAGCGACCGGATTCGGACAAACGTTTTCTGCAATGCACGTTAATGCTTGGGGAAAACGCACGGCAGACGACATCATCGAGGGCGTGAAGCAGTTCTGCGCGGAGCATCCCTTTGTCGATTCGAAAAAAATCGGTTGCATCGGGGCCTCTTACGGCGGGTTTATGACGATGTATTTGCAGACGCGTTCGGATATTTTTGCCGCAGCCGTTTCGCATGCGGGTATTAGTGATATTACAAGCTACTGGGGCGAAGGCTACTGGGGCGCGGGTTATAATGCGGTTGCCGCTGCCGGTTCGTTCCCGTGGAAGAATAAAGAAATTTTCGTCGAGCAAAGCCCGCTTTTCTCCGCAGACAAGATTAATACGCCGATTTTGCTTTGCCACGGACAGTCCGATACGAATGTTCCCGTCGGCGAATCAATTCAGATGTTTACGGCATTGAAAATCCTCGGGAAGCCGGTCGAGCTTGTTACGTTTAAGGCCGAAGACCACTTCATTTCCGAGTACAATCGTCGAAAGCAGTGGATGAAGTCGCACTTGGCTTGGTTTGAACGTTGGCTCAAGGGCGACGACGATTGGTGGAACGCGCTCTATCCGGAAGCGAAAAAGAACTGGTAGGACGCTTATTTATCACGGGAACGGCTTGACCTTAGCCGTTTCCGTAATAATCTTGGACCTCATTTAATTCATACCGTTTATGTCGCTTATATCAAAACTTTCGCTTCGTCTGCAAAGCCATCCCAAGCGTGTCGTTTTTCCCGAAGGGACGGATTCGCGTGTGATTCAGGCGGCTCGCCAATTTGCAACGCGCCGCCTCGGAGTTCCGATTCTCATCGGCGATCGTTCCCGTATAAAAATTAATGCCGCAAATCTTGGCATCAAGCTTGACGGAATCCGTATCGTTGAGCCGGCACGCTCGGCGGAACTTCCGGAGTTTGTGCGCCGATTTAAAGGGCTTCAGCGATTTGCGGATTTTAAAGAAGCGGATGCAAGTGATTATGTGCTTTCGCCGAATTACTTCGCCGCGATGATGGTGCTTACCGGCGGCGCAGATGCTATGGTTTGCGGGGCAACTTCGATGCCGACGAACGCATTGCGTGTCGTCTTCCAGATGTTCCCGCGCCAACCGGGTGTCGAAACTGTCTCGTCCATGCAAATTATGGAAATGGAAGAGTCTAAACTCGGCATTGACGGAACGCTTTTTTTGGCGGACTGCGCCGTTATCCCGAATCCTACGGCGGAACAACTCGCCGATATTGCGATTACGACGGCAAGTCTTTGCTACCACCTCACCAACAGGCCGCCGCGCGTAGCGATGCTTTCTTACACATCCAAAAGCGTAAGCAAACGCTCGGAATCCGTCGAAAAAGTTAAGACGGCGACAATGCTTGCGAATGCCAAGGCTCGTGATTTTGATATGCCGGTTGAAATTGACGGCGAGTTGCAGGTGGATGCTGCGCTGGATCCTTTTACGGCAAAAACGAAAGAAATCGAAGGAAGCGTTGCCGGCTCCGCAAACGTGTTGGTTTTCCCGGATTTAAACAGCGGGAATATCGCTTCTAAAATGGCGCAAATTATTGCCGATGTGCCTTGCTACGGACAGATTCTGACGGGATTAACGAAGCCGGTAGCCGAGATTTCACGAGGCGCTTCGGCTCGCGATATCTTAGGCTCTGCCATCATTGTCGCCGCACAAGCGGTTGACCGCCATTATCTTTATCCGAAAGAAGACATCGTTTCCGAGTAAACGTGTTCCCGCGATTTTTTTAATTTTTCAATGATTAATAAAACGGCATTTGCCAACGACGTTCCCGGCTTGCTTACACGCCCGATGAACGTTTCCACCAAACGCGTTTTTGTCGCGGCAACACGACAAAACGACGGAAAAACGACGACCTCGCTTGGGCTTTTCGGTGCATTAAAATCGCTCGGCAAAGACGTTAGCTATATCAAACCCGTCGCACAACGCATCGTCAAAATGGACAATGAGGTTGAGGTTGACGAGGATACGTTTTTACTGAACAGCGTTTATGACGTAAAGATTCCGCTGCCGGCGATGTCGCCCGTTGCCGTGGATTCGGCGTTTACGCGCAATTATCTCGACCACTCGGCTGAAATGCAGCCGAAGATTCAGAATGCGATTTGCCGTGCGTTCGACCGCGTTGCCTACGGAAAAGACATTGTCATTATCGAAGGCTCCGGTCATGCCGGTGTCGGTTCTGTTTTTGAAACATCTAATGCGGACAATGCGGCGATGCTTGGTGCGAAGGCGATTATCGTTGCTTCGGGCGGTATCGGGAAGCCGGTTGACGAAATTGCGCTCAACAAAGCGCTTTTTGATCGCAAGGGCGTTCAATGCATCGGGGCGATTTTGAATAAAGTCATTCCCGAGAAAAAAGCGGAGGTTACGCGCTATGTCGGAAAGGCATTGGAGTCGCTCGGTATTTCGCTTTTGGGTGCACTTCCGCTGGAAAAGTCATTGGCGCGCCCGAATTTTTCCCAAATCGCGGAAACAATCGGCGGCGATTGGCTTGTTCCCGTTCCCGAAGGGCACAATCAGCGCGTCAACAAGATTATTATCGGCGCAATGTCGCCGCAGAGTGTTTTGGATTACATTAAGGCGGGAACGCTGATTATCACTCCGGGCGATCGTGAGGACCTGCTGTTTTCGCTGATTGCCGCCTCGGGAACGACGGCGCTCCCGCACGTAACGGGTGTTATTTTGTCAAACGATTTACGTCCGAATGCCCGTATTGTCGAGATGCTCCGGCAACTGCAGATTCCGGTGGTGGCGACGGAACGGGAATGCTTCGCGGCGGCATCGCGTATCAATGCGATGATCGTCAAAACGCAACCTTCGGATCGCGATAAGGTTACGACAATCGAAGAGCTTGTTCGCAACAACATTGATTTGTCCCGCCTTTTGGAACAGCTTTAGGCGGCTTTAGAGCCTACGGAGATTTCCTGTTGCATGCTGTTGCGGGAATGCGCGATAATGTCAAATAGTTATGTCCACGGAAGAACAAAATGCTCCGAGTCGTGAGCCGAAAAAGAAACTTTTCAGAAACGATCAGTACCTCGGTTTTGCCGCTTATGCGCGTGCCAAGAACGGAAACTGGAAACTCTTTATTAATTGGAAGCGGATTATTTTCCTGTTGGTTTTCCTAGGCGTGCTCGGCTATCTCGCGATTGCCTATGCTCGCTACGCAAACGACAAGTACCGGAAAGGGCTGGAGGAAACATCGTATTGGACGATGCTTATTTATCCGTTCAGCCGCGAAGCCCGTATCGAACACCGAAAAAAACTCGGCGACATGTACATCGCTCAGGCGCGGGAAGCCAAAACTCCCGGCGAAGTTATTCAGGGAATTCGTACCGGGCTTTCGCTTTCGCCGATGAATCCCGACGGGCGCATTTATTATTCTTACCTGATGTTTCATCAACGCATGATTAAAGATGCGATTAAATTGCTGGCGGACGGGATGCCGGCGGCGATTGAACACAAGGAATATGTTGTTTATTTTCTGAAGCGCTGTCTCGAAACCGCCGAAGATGATACACTGATTCAAACGACGGAAGAAATTATTCCCAAGATGGATGAACGAATCGCCGAAATCACTCAGACCTTGGCGGGAACGGTTTCCGAGACGGAGAAGAACGAATTGGAGCAACGCAAAAAGCAACTTGAAGACAATAAAATGCTTTTGGCGGTGGGTGCGGTCCAGGCAGCGATTCTTCGAGGACGCTTTGACTTTGCGCTGAAGGAAATGGACACTTACGGATTGAACAGAACGCTGACGGGGCAGGTGCTTCGCGCGCAGATTTTGTGGGAGTCCGGAGAACGCGAAAAATCACTGGAATTCTTAGATCGCGTTGTGAAGGAAAGCGGCGGAAATCCGCAAGTCGTTCTTTTGCGGGCTCACTACCTTTCAACGCAAGGCGAGGCAATGCGCGCGATGACGGGGCTTCTTCAAGCCGCAATTTCCAGCGAGCACGATACGCCGGAAATTCAGATTCGCATTATCGGACTTTTCGATCCCGTCAAAAATAAAAGTATCCGAAGCCGCCGTATCGACGAATATATCCGCCGTTATGACGATAACCCGAACGCTCTTTTCCTTCTCGCTCAACATGCTGCGGGGAAAGACGATTTCGAGTTGGTCGAGCGCCTTTACAAAATCGCGGAAAATCGGGTTTTTGAAAATATTACCCGCTTTGAGATGGTTTATATTGAAGCACTTATCGCGGATAATCGTCCGAAAGAAGCACTTGACATGTTGGAGCGCCTGGCAAGAGAAAATACCGGTTGGGTCGAACAAAATTCCGCGGCAATGAGCTGTCTCCGGACTTTCGCTTATTACAAAGGCGGGAACGAATCGCTCGGGCGTTTGGCTCTCGAAAATACATTAAAAAATAAGACGATTTCCGTGCCGCAACTTATTCTCGTCGGACGCCGTTTGACGGAGATGGGCTTGCTTGACGAAGGCCGAAGCGCCTATGAAGCCGCTTACCGTGCGGAAAATTACAATCATAAAGCCTTGGTTGCTTTGGTCGACTACGCAATTGAGAAAAAAGATGTTGAAGTCCTCCTGCGCTACCTTCCCGAATTGCTGGATTCGCGCCGTCCCCCGCGCCGTACTCTAGAACGGATTCAACGTTTTCTCGGAAGCGACCGCATGATTTTTGTCGCCGAGCGAGATACGTATCTCGACCGTGTCGCCAATTTGCTCGGCACGAACGGAGGCTCAAGCGATTCGGATAGCGAGAGCGCACCGATTTTTTAGCCGCTGAAAATCGTTGGCAGAAAAATAAAATCGTTCCCGTACGGGAACGATTTTATTTTGCGCGTTGCAAATGAAAGCGAATCTCAATAGCCTACTGCGCTAATATTATTATGAGCAAGACAATCGGAAAGAAGGCGCCCGATGCCATTAATATCGACCGTTCGGCAGGAGATTTTTCCGTTGCCCAGGAATATGCGCTCGATGCCGGATTGGGACTGAGCGAGCAAGTCATCGATTATATTTCGGATGCAAAGGACGAACCGGATTGGATTCGGGCATTTCGTAAAAACGCCCTCGAAATTTTTTACAAAAAACCGCTTCCGACGCATTGGGCCCCCGCGTGGATTAAAGATGTCGATTTCGACAAGATCCGCTACTATCTTGCCAAAAGCAAAGATACGGCGCGTAGCTGGGACGATGTTCCCGAAGACGTAAAAATGACTTTCGAGCGGCTCGGCGTTCCCGAGCAGGAGCGGAAGTTTCTCGCCGGCGTGGACGCTCAATTTGACTCCGAATCCGCTTATTCGCGGCTCAAGGCGGATTTGGAAAAGCAGGGCGTCATCTTCGTTGGTCCGAACGAAGGACTGACGAAATATGCCGATATTTTTCGCCCATGGTTCGGGAAAGTGATTCCGACGACGGACAGTAAATATTCCGCGCTCAACAGCGCATGTTTTTCCGGCGGCTCTTTCGTTTATGTCCCCAAAGGCGTGAAAGTTGCCCAGCCGCTTCAGGCTTATTTCCGCATCAATGCCGAAAATTTCGGACAGTTTGAGCGTACGCTGATTATCGCCGATGAAGGTGCAGAACTTGTCTATATGGAAGGTTGCACGGCGCCGCGCTTTGATACGGCAACTTTGCATTCCGGTGTCGTTGAACTCGTTGCCCTCAAAGGAGCAAAAATTCAATACGTTACGGTTCAGAACTGGGCATCCAATATTTACAACTTGGTCACGCAACGCGGCTTGGCGATGGAAGACGCCGAAATCCGTTGGGTCGATTGCAACATCGGCTCCCGTCTGACGATGAAATATCCGGGTGTTATTCTCAAAGGGGAGCGTTCCCGCGGGGAGGTCCTTTCCATTGCGCTTGCGCACACCGGACAGGTGCAGGATACCGGCGCGAAAATGATTCATCTCGCCGACGGAACGACTTCCAATATCATTTCAAAATCTGTTTCTACGGGAGAAGGGCGCGCAAATTACCGCGGATTGGTTTCGATCCCGAAACATCTCAAAGGCTGCAAAAACAACAGCGAATGCCATACTCTTCTGATTAACGAAAATTCTGCAACCGGAACTTATCCTGCGATTACCGTTCACGGGAACGCCTCGCAAACTCAGCATGAAGCAAGTGTCTCCAAGATTTCTGCCGAGCAGATTTTTTACATGCAACAGCGCGGATTGAGTGAGGCGGAAGCCATGAGCCTTGCCGTAAACGGTTTTGTCAATGATTTGGTTAAGGAATTCCCGATGGAATATTCCGTCGAACTCAAACGTTTGATTGAAATGGAGATGGAAGGCTCCGTCGCATAAGAAAGGCTTAGGGATGAATTCGAGACGTAAGCCTGATTTTGACCATAGAAACATTGATTTTTTGCGAAAGAGAGAAAAGAACACAAGAACTCGAACTTATCTTTTAATATGACGGACGGGAAAATATTGAGTTGTGGTGATACTGCTTCGCTCGCTAAGGATGAATCTTGGCGCTTTGCTCGCTTCAGCCGCATAGGCTTTGACGGATTTTCTACACCGAAATCCGTTCCCGCAGAAATTGCCGAAAAATACATTGAAGAATCCTGTCGGCGTGCGTTGGGTGCTTCAGGGATTCTTGTCTTTGTCGACGATTTTCCGGTGTATGCAAAAATTGAATACAGTGTGCTTTCGCAGGGAGTGATTTTTGAAACGCAATCGGATTTCGCGTTTTCGGAAAATGTCGGGCTCGGCATGCAAGCCTTTGCCGAGCGCCATATGAAGGCTTCCCGCTACGGATTTTATTTGCACGTTCCCGCAGATCTGCGACTTGAAGAACCTTTTGTCGTTTTTCGTTGGCAGCTTGCGGGGGCGACGGAAATGTTCCCGTCTTCCCGTGTTGAAATCGGAAATAACGCGCTCGCCAAACTTTGCGAATTTTATTGTGCATCGCCGGAAGCTACGGGAACGCAGACAATCGCGCGCAGCGAAGTCCGACTCGGAAATGCTGCCGAGTTTTCGCGCGATATCGTTCAGGCGATTGATGCATCGTCAAAAATATTTCGCATGGAAAAAGTAAGTGCCGCCGAAAACGCGATTGCTCGCGGTGTCGATTTTTGTCTGGGCGCGGGAACTGCCCGTACGACAACGGAATTGTGTGCCGACGGGAACGGCGCATTGCTGGATTGGCGCGCCCTCAATGTCGCAGCAGGAGAACAGGAAATTGATTGGCGGACGATTCAGCGCCATACGGCTCCGGGAGCACGTTCGAATTTGCTTTGCAAAAATGCGCTTTTGGAGCGTTCCCGCACGATTTTTTCCGGAAATATCCTTGTTGATAAAATTGCTCAGCAGACGCACGCCGTTCAATCGTGCCGGAATCTCGTCTTATCCGAATTCGCGGAAGCTCATTCGCTTCCCGGCTTGGAAATCGATGCCAATGACGTACACTGTTCGCACGGAGCAACGACGGGAACGCTTGATTCCGAGCAACTTTTTTACCTCATGCAACGCGGTTTGCCCGATGCCGAGGCGCGGATGTTGCTTACGCTCGGATTTATGGATGAAGTAATCAACGCTTGCGCCGGTTGCGCTGTTGCCGATTTTGTCCGGGAAAAAATCGGCGAAAAATTCGGAGCGTAGTTCCCGTTCCGAAAAAACTTCGCTTCGCAGGATTTTTCGCTTGCGAAAAGCAGACGTTTTTTTAGTTTGCTTAAGCTTTGTTTGTTTCGCGGCGGGACCGCGTCATGTCTTTAACCACACGAATCAACCACATGGAAACCATCGACAATTCTTTGCAAAGCGCTTCCGGCGACTGTGTTCGCGTGATCAGAGTTTCTCGTATTTTCGGGAATCCCGTTTCTGTTTTCGCACATACGCAGGACGGGCGGCGCGAAAAAATCCGCGTTACGGATTGGGATCATATTAATCCGGATACCGGCGGGCTTACCGAGTCCGGCTGGCAGTTTTTGGATCTCGAATTACAAAAACGCTTCGGCTCCTTCGAGTGGGCTCTCGGATAAAGCTGAGATATGAAAAAGCGACTTGTGATAAACAAGTCGCTTTTTTTGTGTGCGAAGGTTGTTTTGCATCATTCGGCGCGGCAGGTGACGGAACTTTCGTCTCCGGCGACATTCAAAGTTTTTCAATGTCGGAGTAAGCGTCACGGAAGTGCTTAAGATGGACCGGATTTGCTTGGCGTTCCCGCGGCGAAGTTAATGCCCGTATGTTTTAAAACGGGCAATCTCCCTTGCTAATCGCTTACGGCTTTCCCGTAAATTTCAGCTTCGATGTAGTGATTTCCGCTATCGGATGTGTTCCCGCGAGAATAAAAACGAACATAGCGCCCGCACACGCCGGCAACGGGAATGATTTTTCCCGCGTGCGTTTCGATATAGACTTTATCTTCTCCTTTCCCGAGCTTGGAGGAGTTGTCGAAATCGTTATTAAAAATTGTGTTTACGTTTTTTTTGAATTCGGGATCGTCCGAGATTTGAATAACGACATCGTGGTAAACGCGTTTTTGACGATGGTAATGCCAAAGCGCGATTGCAAAAATTTCTGCGGATTCTTCCAAGTCGATTTGAATCCATTGGCGTCCCGGCGCGAGTTCGACTTCGTAGCCTTCGTCGCCGTCTTTGTCTCCGTCGGTCAGGTAAGCAAGTTCGCCGACAATCGGATTTTCGTCAGAGGCGGAAACCGGCTTGCCGAGAGCAATATTTTCGCAATTCTTCGGAATTTTAATCGGCGAATTTTGCGCGGGAGCGAGTTGTTCTGCGGGAACGCGAATCGGTTGCGGCGTGCCGACCAGCGCGACCGGCGGCAATTCGATTTTCAGATCGACGAGTTCTTCTTCGCCGCAGAGTGTTCCCGCGGAAAGTGCAAACAGGCTAAGGCAAGTAAAGATTTTCATAGGTCTAATAATTGGATTAAAGAGGATTTTTTGCTCCGGGAAGCAAATTGTAAATTGAAGTGCCGATAATTTTTTCAAAATCCGATTTGATTTCAAAAAGTTTTTTCCACCGCGGCAACGAAGACGCGGGAACACCGTAGCGCAGGGCGACATCGACGATCCGTGTTTCCAGGAAACAAAAACCGCTCGGCAATGCCAAGCCGTCGCAAAGTTGAACAAGCCGGTCGTAATCGTCGTATTCCGTTGTCTCCAAGAATGCTTTCAGGAAAGCAACATCGCTTGCGGGAATATCAAGTTTTCCGACTCCCATGGTAATTTCGGGAATCATAAACGCATGCGAGATGCAAACTTTCGCGGCTTGCGTCCAGCCGAAGTTCATGCAGTAGCGATAGCCGTCGAGCAGGTGCTTTTCCTGAAAAATGCCTTCTCGGCGGCCGATGTCGTGCATGAGCCCGAGGACATACGCCGTTTCCGCGCTTAAATGCGGAATTTTTTCGGCGATTTTTTCGCAGGCGAGAGCGCAAAAACGCGAATGGGAAACCCAAGCGCCCGGATTCATCGTTCCCGCAAGTTCCAGTTCGCGTTCGGCTCGTTCCCGCGTCGGAATATTTTGAAGGAACGAAGCCATCGCAAGCCGGGAAATCAGGAACGTTCGCGGGAACGTTAGAGACTCAAAATACGCGCTGCGGCAAGCGCGCAGTTCGACGGCTCAAGCACGGTAAGTACCGGCGTTTTTGAAGGCATTTGGAGCGTCGAGTTGATGTTTACAAGAAAATCGAGCTTGTCCTTAAACGGCGGGCACGCGAGCACCGGCTTTTTGGCGTTGGCGGCAACGACACCGGAGAGCGCGTTGGAACGTCCCGCGATTGTGATGAAAAGCACTTTCGGCTCGTCGTCGTGCGCTTTGACGTAGTTGTAAACGCCGACCGGATCTTTGTGCGCGCTACGAACAAAATATTCAAATTCAACGCCTTCCGCCTTCAAGCCTTCCGCGATTTTTTCCGCGTGCGGCATGTCGGATTCCGAACCCATCAAAATGTAAGCTTTCATGTAAAAATCCTTTCTTTACGCGGATGCGAGGAGTTTTTCGAGCGCGCCGAGATAAAGCTCGCGGGATTTTTCCACGATGTCCGCCGGAAGCGCGGGAGCGGGCGGCTGCTTGTTCCAGTCGAGGCTTTCCAGATAGTCGCGTACGAATTGTTTGTCGAACGACGGCTGCGATTTGCCCGGCGCGTAGCCGGCTTGCGGCCAGTAGCGGGAAGAATCCGGCGTCAAAACTTCGTCAATGAGGAACAAATTATTTTCATCGTCGAGCCCGAATTCGAATTTCGTGTCGGCGAGAATCAAGCCCGCGTGGTCGGCGACCTTAGTTCCGAGCGCGAAGAGCTCAAGCGTAGCATTTTTAACTTTTTCAAAAACCGCGTTCCCGAGAATTTCCGCGCACTGCGCTTCGGTAATCGGCTCGTCGTGCCCCTCGGCGGCTTTAGTCGAAGGCGTGAAAATCGCTTCGGGAAGCTTTTGGCTTTCGAGCATTCCCGCCGGGAGCGCGTGGTCGAGAATCGCCTGCGTTTTCTTGTATTCCTTCCAGCCGGAACCCGCGAGATAGCCGCGAACGACGGCTTCGATCGGAAGCGGTTTCAGCTTGCGCACAAGCATCGAGCGCGCGATGAGATGCGGGAAATCCTTCAGCAATTCCGCAATCGCTTTATCGTGCTCGGGAGCGAGGTGCGTCGGCATAATTTTCGCCGCCTGTTCAAACCACCAAAGGCTGATTTGCGTGAGCAAAACGCCTTTGCCGGGAACGCCGTTCGGCATAATTGCGTCAAACGCGGAAATGCGGTCGGTCGCGACAATCAGAATCTTGTCGCCGAGATCAAAAATTTCGCGCACTTTTCCGGAGGCGATTTTTTTGAAGGGAAGACCTTCGACATTCATAAGCGCCTCGGTCGGCAGGCTGTTGCGGATTTCTGCGATGTTCATAACTAAAGGAAAATTGAAGGATTATCATAACCTATTTTCCGCGCCCTGAAAGCGAAATTTTTCCGTTCCCGCGGGAAACGCGAAGTTCGTTTCCCCGGACACAAAAATCCCGCTTAGATAACAATCTAAACGGGATTTTTAAATGGGGTGGAAAACGGGATTCGAACCCGCGACCCTCGGAACCACAATCCGATGCTCTAACCGACTGAGCTACTTCCACCGTGAAATTGAGCGCCAATCAAATCAGGTTTACCGGAATTTGTCAAGCAGGAGTTCCCGCAGGATTATTTCCCGATAAGCGATTCGCGGTAAAGCGTGCAAAGGTGCAAGCCTGCCATGCGCACGGCAACGCCGTTGGTTACTTGCTTTAAAATCACGGAACGCGGACCGTCGGCGATTTCCGATTCGACTTCGACTCCGCGGTTAATCGGTCCCGGATGCATAATAATTGCTTCCGGCTTCATCCAAGCGAGCCGCTCTTCATTGATGCCGAAGAGCGCCGTGTATTCTCCGAGCGACGGGAAATGCGTTGTCGTTTGGCGCTCGTGTTGGATACGAAGCAACATAACGGCATCGGCTTCGGAGAGTGCGGATTTTAAGTCGTGGGCGACGCGAACGCCCGGGTAATTGCCGAATTCCTGAGGAACGAGCGTAATCGGTCCGGCAAGGGTTACTTCGACGCCGAGCTTTGTGAGGCAATGAATATTGGATCGGGCGACACGAGAGAACAGAATGTCGCCGAGAATCGTAACTTTTTTTCCGCGCAAATCGCGTCCGAAGTGTTCCCGCAGAGTAAAGGCATCGAGCAGGGCTTGAGTCGGGTGCGCGTGTGCGCCGTCGCCGGCGTTGATGACGGGAATGTCCAGCACGTTTGCCAAGTAGGCGGCGGCACCGGCAGCCGAGTGTCGCATAATGACCATGTCAACGCCCATCGCGCGAATGTTGCGCGCAGTGTCGCGGAGCGTTTCTCCCTTGGTGCGGGAAGACGTGGATTCGCTGAGCGTGAGCAGGTCTGCGCCCAGATTGCGTGCCGCGACTTCAAATGCGGAGCGCGTGCGCGTGGAGGGTTCGAAGAAAAATGTGCCGACGGTATGGTTTTTCAGCGTGTCGAATTTTTTACGTGTCCCGAACGAGGCTTTAAAAATTTCGGCTTGGGCGAAAAGCGTTTCGAGTTCTTCGACGGAAACGGATTCGATGTCGATGAGGTCTTTGCGATTCCAGATGGCTTGGCTCATGAATGAAAGATTTGAACGTGTTTGTGTGAATGCGGGAACGCCCGTCTTCGGAGCAAGGATTTTTTCTTATGGCCGGGAACGCCGCAATAAAATTTTTAATGTGAAAAAAAGACGTTTGCCAAATCGGACGAAATTTGAGGTTTTGAAGCTATGAAAAAAATTCTCTTTGTTTGCCTCGGAAATATTTGCCGTTCCCCGGCTGCGGACGGCATTTTTGCCGGATTGATTGAAGCCGCCGGATTGGCGGGAACGCTTGCTTGCGATTCTTGCGGCACCGGCGACTGGCACATCGGAGATTTGCCGGATTCGCGAATGCGAGCGGCGGGAACGCGGCGCGGTTACCGTTTTGCGCATCGTGCGCGCCAACTTTGCCGTGCCGACTACGGCGATTTCGATCTCATTATCGCGATGGATGCGCAAAATCGACGCGACATTCTTGAGCGTGCACCGCAAGGATTTGATGCATCCAAGGTCGTGCTTTTCACGGATTTTTGCTCGGGAAAATTCGAAAAACTTTCCGGTGTTCCCGATCCGTATTGGAGCGATGATGACGGGTTTGAGCACGTGCTTGATATTCTCGAAAACGGCTGTGCGAACCTCTTGGAGAAAATGAAAAATGCCTAATGCAATGAATCCGATGAATTGGGATCGCCTGATTGCTCCCGCAAGATGGGACGAGTCCCGCCGACCGGGGACGCTTTTCGATGTGCGGGAACGCTCCGAAGGGGATTCCAGAAATCCGTTCGAACGCGATTACGGGCGGATTTTGTATTCGTCGGCGTTTCGGCGTTTGCAGGATAAAACGCAGGTATTTCCGCTTGGGCGTAATGATTACGTGCGCACGCGACTGACGCACAGCCTTGAAGTCGCTTACGTCGGACGCTCGCTTGGCGAAGCGCTCGGCAATCGTTTGGCGGAAAGTGTTTTTGCGGAAGCTCCGTTTGCGGCACGCCTCGGAGCTTATGTCGGCGCGGCGGTCGGGTCGGCTTGCTTGGCGCATGACATCGGGAATCCGCCGTTCGGTCATGCCGGGGAAAACGCGATAGAGGATGCTTTTAAAAAGCGCGGGCACGCCGTTGCGTTCGAGGGAAATGCGCAGGGATTTCGTCTTCTGACAAAAATCGGGGGCGATTCCATGGGCGGCTTCGGGTTGAAATTAACGGCGGGAACACTCGGCGCGTTTATGAAATATCCGTGTTCGGAAAGTTATCGCCGGGCGGTGAAAGGCAACACGGTCGTTCCCGTAAATAAGCTTGAATCCAAGAAGTTCAGTTTTGCGGATACGGAGATTGAGGCGGCGCGATTTGTCGCCGAAGCCTGTGCCTTACCCGTGCGAGAAGACACGGGAACGCTACTTGCATTTGCGCGTCATCCCTTCGCATTTCTCGTCGAAGCGGCAGACGATTTGTGCTACCTGATTGCCGATTTGGAAGATGCGTTTAACAACAAAATAATTTCCTACGACGAAGCGAAAAAATTCCTGAGTGCGTTTTGGGAAAAAGATGTGCAGGCGACGGAAATTAGCTTGCGCTTGGAAATGTCGGAAAATCGGGAGTCTCTCCGAAGTGCGGTTAATTTCATGAGGGCGACGGCGATCGGAAAAGGCATTCGCGCCGCAAGCCGGGCGTTTGCCGAAAATGAATCCGCCATTCTCGCGGGAACGGCGGAGCAGGGGCTTTTTGAAATGTCTTCTCTGAAAAACGAAATCGGCGCATTACGAAAATTTTCCGTGAAGAAAATTTACAGCGCGCAATCCGTGGAGTCTGTGGAACTGATGGGATTTCAGGTGATGCAATCGCTGGCTGATTTTTTCCTGGACTGGGTTGAAAATCCCGGCAACGTCAAAGGGCAAAAAACCGCTTCCGTTTTCAAGCTGAAAGACGCGGGAACGGCGGAATCGCGTGTCCGTGAGGTTGTCGATTACATTTCCGGAATGACGGATTCGTTTGCGCTCAGCACTTACCGGAAAATCAACGGCATTGCCGATTTGTAAAAAAACTGCGGGAACGACGCTCTTATCGGCGCGTCGTTTCCGTGGTCAGGAAGATTTTCTTTTCCGTGCCGGCGGGAACTTCGACGTCCCAGTAAATTAGCCCGGTTTTATTGTCGAGTACATAGCCCGGCGTGGTTGCGGGAACGTGCTCAAGCGGTTCTTTCAGAATTGAGATTTTGACATCGTCGATTTCGGAAACTTTGATTTGCGCACGCAGGCGGATTTTGCAGGGTTTATCCGTGAAATTTGCCAGGGTAAAAATATCGCCTTCGGCGGTGGAATTGCTTGCCGAGGAGAAAAATTTATTGGTTTCTCCCCGATAGGGAGTAATCGGCTCGACGGCGGCGGAAAGCCCGTCGATTGTTCCCGCGAAAAACGCGAATTCTTCGCCGACGGGCGTGTATTTCAGTGAAGACTCACCGATAAATCCGGAATTGCGGTAAATTCCGACTTTCCCCGCGAGAATCGGATATTCGGTGGCGTTTTTCGCAAGCGCGCGCAGGTAAACGCCGTTGCGCAATTGCGGAGCGGCTTCGTAGTTCAGCTCGATTTTTTCAAAACGCTTTTCCGTGATGGTGACTCCGTGCGCCTGATTGCCCGACAAAATATTTTGCGCGCTGCTAATTTCAAACGTAACAGAGGCTCCTTGCGTGCGAACGGAAGAGAAGTTCTCTGCGGGAACGCTTGTTGCGCCGCCGCGCCCCGGCTGTACGGCGGGTGATGCGGGTACGGCTTCCTGCGTAACGACAATTTCACGTTGCTTGTCTTGTTGCGCTTTTCCCGTAAGTTCGATCGGGCGGATTTTCGGCGGGAGCGCACTGGTTTGCGGCTGTGCCGTCGAGAGCGTCAGTCGGACATTTTCCCAGTTCTCTCCGGTGTTTTGATAAACCATGCCGTCGTAAGCGAAATTGAGTGTTCCCGCGCTCGCATCAAGATGCGTATCATAATGCGGAACCCAATGCGCATTTCGAGTCGTGTAAGCGACGGGAATTTCCGCTTTCATTGCTTTTTCCGCCTTGACTGTTACGATCAGCGTAAGAGATTTCCGGGCGTTTCCCGCTCCGTAAAGCGTATTCAATTCTTCATTACGTTTTGAAATTTCGTTTGTTACTTTGCGCAACGCGTTTTCACATTCGTAGCTTTGCCGGGCATTTTCTTCGATATGCTTTTTCAGAAGAACCGCATCGTTTTCCCGCGAGGCGACGGAAGCGCCGTCAACCGGGCTTCCGGTGACGCTTCGTGAGAAATCTTGGATTGCGTTGTCAACAAAGCGGCGTTGCGATTCCAGCGCTTTTTTTTGTTCTGCGAGGCGGCTTGATTCATCTTGCAGTTTTTCGAGCTCAGATTCCAGTTCGGCGATTTTTGCGTTATCAACGGATTGCGAGACATGGTGTTCCCAGCTGACGCCCAGAATCTCGACTCCTGCGGGGATTTCCGTTCCCGCGCGAATCGAACGCAAGTCAATATTGTCGCGAATCCCGGGAAATTCGATTTCGTTTTTCCCGGCGGCGAGTGATGCCGTTCCCGCGCGCGTGATGACGGCGCGGTCTGTGAAAACGGAAACGGACTTTACGGAGTGCTCGACGGCTTCGGCAAAAAGCGTAAACGGAGCGATCGAGCAGGCGAGTAAAACAGCGGAAAATTTTTTCATAACAGAAAATATTTCGAGAGTTAACGGGAACGTTCTTCGAGAATGAAATTCATCGGATATTCAAGCGTGTAGCGGACATTTAGTTTGGTTTCCTGTGACGGAGCCAGGCTTTCGCTCCACTGCGCAATGCCGGTTTCTGCGTTGAATCTGGCGCTCGGAGAAAAGTTCGGTTCGGAAATTTCAATTTTGTCCGTCGAGCTTCGGGGAATCGCTTCGTCGCAAACAACGCGAATCGACTCCGGAGTCCGGTTACGGATGAGGATTTCCGTTGAAACGCGATTGCGTCGGGAATGCGTAAACGTCCCGACAGTGTCAATGTCGTTGAGCTTTTGCCGCTCGACGAGAATACGCGGGTCAACACCGAGCGGAATCAGGATTTTCCCGTCGCGTTGAGTGTAGGGCAAATCCATTTCGCCGATGAAATCCGCGCCGTAGAAAATATTGGCAGGACCGGCGAGAATGGGTCGGAAGCGTTTGTTTTCGACGGCGAGCATTTGGTACGCGTTTGTGTTAATTGCGGGAACGATTTGATAATAGAAATCGCCGGAAAATGTTTCCGAGGAAAGCAAATAGCGGTGCGGCGTTCCCGTGGACGGAATGTTTTCCGTTCGCGCAAGTTCGTAGCGAAAATCCAAGCCGCGTAAATTCTCGGAAGGATCGCGCAGGCGCGCATGCGGAATTTTATCGCCCGGCGTGCCGGAATTTTTA
Source organism: Candidatus Spyradenecus sp. (assembly GCA_045535075.1). Taxonomy (GTDB): domain Bacteria; phylum Verrucomicrobiota; class Verrucomicrobiia; order Opitutales; family UBA953; genus Spyradosoma. Next base: position 40,306 of record JAZSKX010000001.1, read on the forward strand.
GCGGTCTGACTAATTTCAAGAATTTCTCCTGCCGCAACTTTTTCCAAAACACCTTCCGAGTTCAGAAAAACGTAATTGCCGTCCGAGAAACGAATGTTCTGAGCATTTTGAACCGTTCTGCCGTTTGCCAGTCTGACGCAATTTCCGACGGGAACGTTGCTGACAACGTAGCGCGCGCGGCGGGATGGTTCGAAAGTTCTCCTGTCGGCGACATCTTCTTCCGCCATGATACTTTCGATTTCTCCCGCGCTTCCGCCGTCGGACTTGAAGGATTTTGACGATGCGTAATTCCACCGGGACTGAAAACGTTCCGTCACCAAATGCTTTTTAAACTCGGGTAAATCCGAAGAAACGGTCGGGCGCGCCGTTGAGAGCGTCACGGGAACGTTCGCCCAATCTTCTCCCGTTTGTTGAGCTACAACGCCGTAAGCGACAAGACGCGTTGTTTTATCCGACGAATCGACAATCATGTCGTAACTCGGGCGCCACGACGCCGAATTCACCATGTAATGAACATCGAGTTTTCCCGAAGCATTCGAGTTCGCGATAATTTTCAGTATTAACCGGGAACTTGCAGTTCGGTTGTATGCTTGTAATTTCTTATTTTCGCTGAGCGCAATTTCCAAATTGAGCTGTTCCCGTTCCTGCTCTTTTTGTAACAATCGAATTCGGGAACGTGTTTTCTGCATTTCGTTTAAAATAAAATCGGAATCGCGTATGACGGCTTGTACGTCGATTACTTTGAGCTCGCCTTTATTGCGCGCGGGAGACGCGGTATTGTTTTTCAGGCGCTCGTAAAAATTTGTCAGTCGTGAAATTTGAGTGTTAACGGCGGCTATTTTGCTTCTGAGGCGGTTGATTTCTTCCTGCAGTTTTGCGGCGGCTTCGCCGTTCCCGTGCGCATGTGCGTAATGCAGTCTGGAACTCACGGAAACAATTCGGGCTTCGGGAATGGAGGTTTCGGCGGTAATGCTCGCGGGATTGATGCCTGCCGGAAACCCTTCAAGTATGATTTCCTGCTCGCCGGCTTTTAAATGAACTTCTGCCGTGCGCGTTATGCGTGCTCCCTGCGGGAAAACGATGACGGAGGCAATTCGTGTCGCAACGGCAGATTCCGCCGCGTTTTCTGCGACGGGAACGGGTGCCGCGGGAACGCTTTCTTGCGCGGAAAGAAAAGGAAGCAATGAAAAAAAGGCGAGTGCGGAGCCAAGGATAATTTTCGGAGTCATAAGTCAAGGCAAGTTTAATAAAAACAAAGCGGCATTGTCAGCGACATTTGTCTGATTTCTAAGGCTTTCCGAAGACTTTTTAGACGCGAAATTCTCGGATAAAAATCAAACGGGCGCCTCCTCTCGGAAACGCCCGCTTTCACACTAACTCTTTACTCTACTGACTCTCTGAACACTGATTAAGCGGCGTGTTTGCAGGTTTTTGTTTTTTATATTTCGACTCTAAAGCACGATATTGTCGATGAGGCGCGTACGCGATTCAGTCATGCGGACGGCAACGGCGACAAGTGTGTTCCCGTATTCAATTTTTTCTACGGGAAGCATCGTCGAGTTATTTACGATTTCAATATATTCCGCGTCGAAAATATCATCTTTGGCGAGCGATTCCGTGAAGTAACGCGAGAGAACGGAAGCATCCTTTTCCACGGTTGCCTTTTCTGCGAGTTCCCGCAAAACCGCCTGAATTCGCGGCGCGGCGGCGCGTTCCCGCGCCGAAAGATATTGATTGCGGGAACTGAGCGCGAGACCGTCGGACTCGCGGACAATCGGACCGACGACGAGTTCCACGGGAATGTGCAAGTCGCGAACCATGCGTTTGAGAACTGCGACTTGTTGTGCGTCTTTTTGCCCGAAAACCGCGACATTCGGCTGCGCCAAATTGAAAAGCAAATTGACAACCGTGCAAACTCCGCGGAAATGAATCGGGCGGGAACGTCCGCACAAGCCCTGCGAACAACTGTGTTCGTTGACAAACGTGCTCGCGTCCGAGAAGTAAATCGTTTCATTCGCGGGAGCGAAAACAATATCGACTCCGTGCGCTTCGCAGACCTGCTTGTCGGCTTCGAGCGTGCGCGGGTATTTGTCGTAGTCTTCATTCGGCCCGAATTGAGTCGGATTGACAAAGACGGAGACAATCAACACGTCCGCGAGCGGGCGCGCAATGTCCATCAGCGACGCGTGCCCGGCGTGAAGGTTGCCCATCGTCGGGACAAGCGCGATTTTTTTGCCTTGAGCACGCAACTCAAGTGCGAGTTTTTGAAGCGTTTTAGAGTCGTGGATGACAATCATTTTTCGGAAAATTTCCGAAGAGGATAATTCCCGATTTTTGTTCCCGCGAGGAAAAAAGGGTTTGACAATAATGTCAGTCAATAATGTTATTCCCCGAAGTCCGACAAAAACGACAATTGTAATGCGTAAGAGTAAAACAGAAATTAAAATCTTAACGGCGGCGAAAAAAGTCTTTATGGAAAAAGGCTTGGAAGCGACGTCGATGGGCGACATTGCGGAAGAGGCGAAGATTTCCCGTCCGTCTTTGCATTATTATTTTCGTACGAAGGAAAATCTTTTTCTGGCGATTTATAAGGACATCCTCGAAGAATTTATGCCGGAGCTCGGCGAAATCGTGCGCGGGAAGGAATCGCCGGAAAACAAAGTGCGGCTTTTTGTTGGGCGCTACGTTGCGCTCTTGGCGGAAACGCCGCTTGTCCCGCAATTTGTTTTTCGTGAAATCTCCCGCGATCCTTCCACTATCGCCAACTTATTTTTTACGCTCGAAGGACAATACGGGAACATCGCTTATACGACTCAGCTCCTCGAAAATTTCGCGAAGAAAAAGAAAATTAAGAATTTTAACGCCTTTCAGTATTGCCTTTCCGTTTACGGACAATGCGTGTTCCCGTTCTTAAGTTTACCGGTTTTAAAGGCGACCGTTTTCAAAAAAAATCCCGGATTCTATAACGATTTCGTCGAGCAGGTAAAAGAACACGTCACGCGAAGCGCACTCGCCGCTCTGGGAATTGATAAATAGAAACGGATTTTCCTATAGCAAAACGCGTTCCCGTGAAAACCACGGGAACGCGTTTTTTTAAGTCTTTTATAAAATCTCTTGCAAAGAACGCCGGAAATCAAAGAAGTTCGTTTTTTAGCCTTTACGAACTTTGCGCGCTCTGCGAGAAATTTTTCTTAGCGACGGCGGCGACGCGCGCCGACCAGCGCCAACGCACCCAAGCCCGCCAACAATCCGAAAGCCGACGGCTCAGGAATGACACCGACGATAAGCGAAACAGTGTCCGTACCGTTGGTATCGGAGTAGAAAAGACCATATTTTCCCGTTCCGATAGTTGATTTATCTCTGACGACCCCGATATTGTCGTAGCCTAGAGCGTCGAGGCTTTCAATATCCGTAAGAGACGGACTACGGTCGCCGTAGTTCCAAATGCCCCAATTAGACTTGCCGGTCAGGAGCGTGCGTTCATAGTTTTCTCCACTTACGAGTGCATTCGTATCAATGTCGACGGAGATTGCGATTGAAGATGCGGACGCCCCGAAGTCTAGCTTGTCGCCAGTCGTAATTGAACCGGTCGTTCCGAAATTAAGCGTGTAGCTTGCGAGCGATCCGCTTGTTGATACTTGATTAAAATACACATCGTGATTGATTGTGACTGATCCGGTATTCTTAAAAATCAAATTATAATCAGTATTTCCAATCGTTGTCAGAGCTTTATAAACACTTCCTTCGGAATTAGGGTTTGTGCTACTATCACGAGGAACTCCGGCGAAGGCTAATGCGGTTGTCCCAGTTTCAGGATCTCCGGGACGAGTTCCCCACGTGCCATCAACCTTCGTATCTTCCAAATTGTAGAAATAGCCCCACTCCGAGTAAGCCAACAAATCGTAATTCACGTTCCCAATATAGGTAAGATCGGTTGCTGCGTTTGCGAGAGCGCTTCCCGCGACAAGAAGCGCGGCGAGTGTAATGTGTTTTTTCATGATTTTAGTGATTAGATTACAAGTTTGAGATCCATTTTACCCCCCCCCCTCAAAAGTTGTCAATGATTGACTTCGGGCATATTGGGCGACGGCGGAGTGACGGGTCCCCGAAAACAACGTTCCCGCGAGAAAAATCACGGGAACGCCGACAAAGAAGCTTTGAAAATCCGAAAGCCGAAAGTGCTTTTACTTCTGCGGCTTTGAATTTTTCTCAAACTTTTTCTTCGCACAGCCGCAAGCACATCCGCACGCGGCGGAAGATTGCGAATCGCGCAGGTCGCGAATACGTTTGCGTAAACGAAACGCCAGATACGTTCCCGCGCCGAGCACGAATATTGAAACTAAAATAAGGTCGAACATGACGTTGCGGTGGAAGAGGAGTGGAAAAGTGGAATAGTGGAAGAGTGGATTTTTTAGGATTCAATAATTTTACTTCCTCTAAAACTCTCGATTTAATCTATTCCACTCCTCTTCCACTATTCCACTAAAACAAACTTCCTATTTGGCAACAAAGCACTGCGCCGAGCCACGCGAGAAACGTCATTTGCGCCCAGGCGATTCCCGCCCATTTCCACGAAGATTCCCGCGCGATGACGACGATTTCCGCCAAGCATTGTCCGCAAAGTGCGAAGAAAACCATAATGCCGATAATCACCGGAATCGTGAACACGGGCGAGCCGTCCGCGTGTGTTGTTTTTTCCATCGCCGCGTAAAGGTCTTCGGTTTCTTCGTCAACGTCGCCGCCGAGTTTATAGGTAATTCCGAGCGTCGAAACGATGAGCTCGCGTGCCGGGAACGAGCCGAGTACGCCGACCGTAATGCGCCAGTCAAAACCGCAGGGCGCGAAAACCGGCTGGCAAAACTTGCCGAAACGCCCGATGTAGGAATCTTCCATCCACGCGCCGTCGATGCGGTGTTCCAGTTCGCCGACAAGGGTTTCCTGCGCTTCGCTCGGCGCTTCTGCGCTTTCCGCCGCCGCGAGCATCTTTTCAAAATCCGCCGCGGGAACGTTCTGCGCCGCCGCCGCTTCGGCGACAAATTCCGCACGCGCCTGTTCCGCCGTTTCCTCGCTACGCGGGAAATACGTGAGGAACCAAATTACGACCGACATCGCGAAAATAATCGTTCCCGCGCGCCGCGTGTACTCCCAGCCGCTTTGCCAAACGCGCAAGCCCACGTCGCGCAAGCGCGGCAACTGGTAGCGCGGCATTTCGAGGACAAACGGAGCCGCTTTCGATTTCAAAATAAATTTTGTGTAAACCCACGACACGGGAACGGCAACGAGCACGCCGACCAAATACATACCGACAAACACCGCCGACGCGATACTTGCGGACGATTCCGCGTAGCTCGGATTCTGCGCAAGCACGCGTTGCAACACGCCGCACATCAGCACATAAACCGGCATGCGCGCGCCGCAACTCATAAACGGCACGGCAAGAATCGTCGCCAAGCGCGTTTTCGGGTCTTCAATCGTGCGCGCGCCCATAATGCCGGGAATCCCGCACGCGTAGCCGGAAAGCATCGGCACGAAGCTCTTTCCGTTCAAGCCGCACCAACCGAAAAGTTTATCCATCAAAAACGCCGCCCGCGCCATATAGCCGGTCGATTCGAGCAACCCGAGGAAGAAAAACAAAATCAGAATTTGCGGCAGGAAAACCAGCACGCCGCCGACGCCCGCGATGATGCCGTCCACAACAAGCGATTGGAACATCGGGCTGCCTTCAAGCTTCGCGCCGACACTTTCGCCGAGTGCGCCGAACCAGCCGTCGATCCAATCCATCGGGAACGCCGCCAGCGTGTAAATGCACCAGAAAACGCCCCACATCGCCGCGAAGAAGAACACGACGCCGAGCACGCGGTTGAGCAAAAGCTTGTCAAAGACGGACGTAAACGTCGTGCGCTCCTTTCCGTGGTGAAGCGTTCCCGCGAGAATTTCCTTAATAAACGCGTAGCGTTGAATCGCTTCCGTCGAATGCGGATTTTCGCCGGCTTCGCGGATACACGCGCGGGATTTTTTCAAAAGTTCGCCGATGTATTCAATGTCTTCGCCTTTGAGGCGATTTGCCACGAGCGAGGCAACGTCAAAAATAACGCGCTGAAGTTCCGCATCGCTCACGCGTTTGCTCACTTCCTCGGAAAGCCCGCCGCGCAAGGTTTCAAGCGCCTTGCGCGTTCCCGCGTTCCAAGAAACGGTTTTCATTTTGTTCCCGTTTTTCAAAACATCGGCAATCGCCTGCTTGAGCGCGTCGATGCCCTCGCCTTTGCGCGCGGAAACGGCAATCACCGGAATGCCGAGGCGTTCCCGCAACAAATCCGTGTTGACGGTGAGCCCGTCGCGGCGCGCCATGTCGATTTGGTTGAGCGCAAGCACCATCGGAATGCCGAGCTCGGCGACCTGCGTCGCAAGAAACAAATTGCGTTGGAGATTGTTGACGTCAACGACGCAGACAATCGCGTCCGGTCGCGGTGTGCCTTTTTTCGCCAAGCGCCCGGAAAGCACGTCGATGACGACGCGCTCGTCCTTTGAAGTCGCCGCAAGCGAGTAAATACCGGGCAAATCCGTCAGCTCGATTTTTTCGCCGTGAAAAAGTTTGAGCGGTCCGGAATACTTGGTGACGGTTACGCCGGGATAATTGCCGACATGCTGACGCAAGCCGGTAAGCGAATTAAAAAGCGTCGTTTTCCCGGTATTGGCGTTCCCGACAAGGGCGACATTCGGCAATCCGCTCGGCTTCGCCGCGGGAACGGCTTCGGGAACGTCCGCATCTTCGCAGCAATGTTTTTTTCCGCAACAGCAGGAATTTTCCTCAGAATTTTTTTCCATATTCTTAATGCTTAGAGATTAAGGCTTAGAGCTTATAGGTAAGTGCTTTTAGTGAATAACGGATAGGGAATAATTCCGTTCTAAGGTTTCTGCCTCCGGCAAAAACTTAAGGAGTGCATTATTCATTATTCATTATTCGTTATTCAATATTCATTAAGATGTTACCTCTAAGCCCTCAGCTCTCAGCTATCATCTTTAATTTATTTTTTCGACCATGACGCGAGCGGCATCGGCGCGGCGAATCATCACTTTTTGAGAACAAAACGAAATCGCAATCGGATCGCCCAGCGGCGCAACATGCGCGATGCGAACTTCTACGCCCGGCGTCAGCCCGAACGCCAAAAGACGCTGATAAACGGGATCGTCCGCGTCTAAATTTTGAACTTGGACACGCTGCCCGATTTTAGCTTCAGATAGAGGAATCATGTGTTGAGAAAAACCGATTTCCTCACAATTTAAATTCAGAACGCACATCTTTACAAATGATTTTCATTTTCAAAAACAAAATTCCGAAGCTCCGGGAACTACGGGAACGCGTATGGCAAACGGAGAAATTCCCCGACGTTCCCGGCACTTCAGAGGAAAATCAGAAAATGTAACCGAATTGCCCGGCTACAATCACGTCGTCCGCAGAGGTAAACAGGCGCGGCGCGACGGTGAGCGTCAGCCACCAGCTGTCCGCTTCATAGCAAACATTCGGCCCGGCGTAAAATTGGTCTTCGACAAAGCCGTTCCCGTCGTAAGCCAGCGTGTAAACGCCTTCGACGCCGACGCGAAACCCGTCGCAAAGCGCATAAGACGCGCCGCCCGCCAGCGAATATTCCGTCGAATCAAACGTCGAATCCGTGCTCCCCGACGCGGGATCGCCTTTCACGGACGTGAACGCGACCGTCGGCGTGAACGCGAGTACCAAATCGTCGTTCAGGAAATTTTTTTGAAAAATCAAGCCGAGCTCAAACGTGATATCGCGCGCGCTGTTTTGGCTCGCGTCCGCAAACGCCCACGAAAAACCGCCGACGAGCGAAAGCCCGAACGGCGCGTTCTCGGCTTCCGGATCGAGAATCATATTTTTCAATCCGAAGGAAATGCCCGTGAAATTGAAATCGTTGACGCGGGATTCGCCGAGCTTACGCGCGTAGTGCCCGCTCACGTAATTGTGTCCGAAATCGAGCGACGCCGCGACTTCGAGCGTTTCCGTCGCACCGTAAGCAAACTCAAGCGCGGGAGCGGTGGAAACCGCCGTTCCGTGATTCGTCGCAATCGACGTTTCCCAATTGAGAGTTACTTCCAAATCTCCCAAACCCGCGGGAGCGGCATCGTCGGTAATCACAAAGATCCCGCCGAAAGCGTTAACTGCGGATAGAGAAGAGGCGGCGCAAAGCGCACCCAGTTTTAAGCGTTTGTTTTTTTTCATTTTAGTGTTGTTGATTGACTGGAATTTGAAAAAGAAAATGAGATTCAATTTCATTTGTCAAATGAAAATAAGAATTATTCTCAAAAATAAAATTTGACTCACGCGGATGAAGCAGGGTTCATGATTTCCGGGTTTTGTCATTTTGCAAAATGGCGAAACCCGAAAGTGTTTTGTTCCCGTTGGCACGGATTTTGCATTTTGTGTCGGTAATTATGAGTAATTCCACGACACACACATTTCAGGCGGAAGTGAAGCAAGTGCTCGATATCGTCGCGCACTCGATTTACAAGGATAAAGATATTTTTCTGCGAGAGCTCGTTTCTAACGCGAGCGATGCGCTCGAAAAGCTCCGCTACACGCAACTGACGGAGAAAGACGTTTTTGAACCGACGCGCGAGCTCGCCGTTGAAGTTTCCACCGACGAAGCTGCGGGAACGCTCACTATCGCCGATTCCGGCATCGGGATGACGCGCGAAGAACTCGTCGAAAACCTCGGCACGATTGCGCACTCGGGCACAAAAGCGTTTTTGGAAAAAGTCAAAGAAAGCGGCGGCGCGAACGAAAACCTCATCGGGCAATTCGGCGTCGGGTTTTTCTCCGTTTTCATGGTTGCCGATGAAGTGAAATTTTACACGCGCACCTGGCGAGCCGAAGGTGAATCGCTTTGCTGGACGAGCGACGGGAACGGAAGCTACACGATTGAGGACGCGGGCGAAGCGCTCCCGCGCGGCTCGAAGCTCGTCATCAAACTCAAAAGCGACTTCAAGGATTTTTCAAAAAAAGACAAAGTTAAGGAAGTTCTCGAACGCTACTCGAAATACATCGCGTTCCCGCTCAAGCTCGACGGCGAAAAGCTCAACACGATGCAGGCGCTCTGGCTGAAAAACAAAAGCGACGTTACCGAGCAGGAATACAAGGATTTTTACAAATTCCAATGCCACGCGTGGGACGAACCGCAGGACTGGATGCATTTCGCCGCCGACGCGCCGCTTGCGATCAATTCCATTCTGTTTTTCCCGACGCACAATCCGGAAGCGATGGGCTTCGGGCGCGCCGTGCCGGAGGTTTCGCTTTACTGCCGCAAAGTGCTTATTGATTCCGAGCCGAAAAATCTGTTTCCCGAATGGCTTCGCTTCATGAAAGGCGTGGTCGATTCCGCCGACATTCCGCTGAACATTTCCCGCGAAACGTTGCAGGATTCGACGATTATTCAAAAACTCAATCGCGTGCTCACCAAGCGCGTGATTAAGCGTCTCGAAGAACGCGCGAAGAAAAAACCGGAAAAATTTGCCAAGTTCTGGCGCGACTTCGGAAATTACCTGCGCGAAGGCATCGCAACGGATTTCGACAACCGCGAAGCGCTCGCGCCGCTCTTCCGCTGTGAATCCTCAATTCTTGACGCGGGAACGCTCACGAGCCTGCCCGAGTACGTCGAGCGCATGAAGGATTCGCAGAAGGAAATTTACTACCTCGTCGGAGCCAACCGCGAAGCCATCGAGTCCGGACCGTATCTCGAAGCCTTTAAGGCGCGCGGCATCGAAGTGCTTTTCCTTTACGACGGCGCGGACGATTACGTCATGGGGCAGCTCGGAACGTTTAAGGAAAAATCCATCGTTTCCGCCGATTCCGCCGATATCGAACTCGGCGACGTGCCGCAAACGGGAACGGGCGAGCCGCTTCCCGAAGAAAAAATGAAAACGCTTTGTAGTTGGTTTGCGGATACACTCGGCAAAGAAAAAGTTGCCGAATGCGCCACGGGAACGCGCCTCGTCGATTCTCCCGCCGTCGCGCTCAATCCGGATAAATTCATGACGGCAACCATGCGCCGCATGATGAAGCTCATGTCGAAAGACGCGGGAACGCCGGACAAGCCCGTCGCCGTCAAAATCGAACTCAACCCGCGCCACCCGCTCGTACACAAGCTCGATACGCTCCGCGACGCGAACCCGGAACTGGCAAAGCTCATTGCCGAGCAGGTGCTCGATAACACGCTCATCGCTGCCGGCTTGCTCGACAATCCGCGCGGCATGACGCAACGCATTTACGAGCTTCTCGGAAAACTCTAATTAGAGAGGAGAAGAGACGAAATCGCGAATTAGCCCTGGTGTTAATTCGCGATTTCGTTTTTTTGTTTTAACGCGAAATCAGCGTTTCTACGGCGAGTTGTGCAAGCGCGAGTCCGAATGCGCCCGTGACGAATGCCGCCGTTCCCGACCTCGGTTTACCTCCCGCCGGCGAAATCATCTGGGGAAAAGCGGTGCCGGCAAGTTCTTCCGGGGCGCGTGAGATTTCCCGCGAAAAAATAACGGGAACTCCCATCTTACGACCGGAATTTCCTTTCGGAAAACCGTAGCGGGAACGCAACTCCCGTCGGACAAATTTTAACAGCGCGTCGCCTTCGACGTCGGCAAGGTCGCCGCGCTCGACACGCGTTCCGTCGCGCTTTCCCGCGCAACCGCCGGAGGAAACAATCGGCGTTCCCGCCGCAACGCACGCCGCAATAAGCGACGCCTTGTTCATCGCGCCGTCGATTGCATCGACGACAAGGTCAAAGCGCGTTTTGTTTTCTTCAAAAAACGTTCCCGCGTTTTCCTGCGTAATGAACATTTTGTGCACGGAAACTTTGCATTCGGGATTGACGGCGCGGACACGTTCGGCGAGAGCTTCCGCCTTGGGGCGTCCGTAATTGCCGCTGAGCGCGTGAAGCTGGCGATTTGTATTCGTCGCGCAAACATCGTCCATATCGACCAAGGTTAAATGAAGGATTCCGCTACGCGCGAGTGCCTCGCACGCCCAAGAGCCGACGCCGCCGAGTCCGATTAGGCAGACGCGGGAACGCACGATTCTTTCAAATGCGTCTGCGCCGTAAAGTCGCGCCATGCCGGCAAAACGCGCACAAAAATCTTCGCAAAACATGCGGGAAGTCTAAAGTTTAAGGACGCCGTCCAAAAGCAATTTTTGGCGGCGTCCCTTGATTAATTTCGGCAATATCTGATTCTCGGCGCGGAATTTACTGCTCCAGAATTTCGAGGATCTGCGGGAGCGATTTTTTGCCGAAGGCGATAATTTTGCCGTTTACGGCGATCGCGGGAACGCTCATGACGTTGTAGCGTTCGCGGATCGCGGGGAAGTGTGCGATGTCGAGGACATCGGTTGAAATTTCCGGATTTTCCAGCGCAATGCGTTGTGTCGCGACGACGACTTCCGGGCACTGCGTGCAGGAAAGCGAAACGAGCACTTCGATTTTGCGCGGTGCGAGCGCGCGGATGCGTTCCCGCGTGGCGTCGTCGAGCGCTTGTCCCGGACCGGCGGCGTTATAAAGAGCGATGATGAAGGAGTTGATTTCGTGTCCGCCGGGAACGCCGTGGAAACTTGCTCCGAGCGATTTTCCGTCGGCATCGCAAATCGTGACGCAAGGGCGAAGCGCAGTTGCGTTCGTTCCCGCGGGAATGCCGAAGCGTAATTCGATTTTATCGGAAAGTTCGGCGATTTCTTCGAGGAAGTTTTTCAGTTCGTCGGAAACGGCGTTGCTGTCGTCAAGTTCCGCCGCGAGGACGATTTTATTTTCGAAGCGGGCGAAAACGCCTTGAAGTTGGGCGCGTGCGGCTTCGTCGAAGAATTTTCCGTCGTTGTCGGCGTTTTCGGAATCTTTTGCGGGAACGCTTTCCGTTGCAGGCGGTTTTTCGTGGGCGGCGGGCTTGCGGATTTCGCGGGAAGCACGCGTCGTGATGCCGGCAAGTTTGCGTGCGTCGGACAGATATTTTTCGAGCGCGGTGGCGGAAGTTGCGCCGTCGGCAACGGCGGTAACGACTTGGCGCAAACGTTTGCGGCGCAAATCGCCTGCGACGTAAACGCCGTCGATTCCGGTTTTCCCTTCTTCGTCACAAATCGCGAATCCGTCTTTGTCGATTCCGATTTTATCTTTGATTAAATCGCTTGCGGGAGCGTAGCCGACGAAGACGAAAACGCCGAAAGAGTCGCCGTCTTCCGCCTGAAATTCCTCCGTTTGCCCGGTTTTATTATTTTTCAAAATGGCACTTTCGGGTGCCGCGTTCCCGCGAATTTCCAAGAGTTCCGTGTTGAAACGTACTGAAATTTTCGGATTTGCCAAAACTTCCTCCGCAACGCTTTGCGCGCAGGAGAATTCGTCGCGACGCACGAGCATCGTAATTTTTTTTGCGTAGCGCGTGAGGAAAATCGCTTCTTCGCAGGCGGAAAATCCGCCGCCGATGACGAGCAATTCCTTCCCCGTAAAAAATTCTCCGTCGCAGGTTGCGCAATAGGCGACACCGCGCCCGCGGAATTCTGATTCCCCTTTGAATCCGACCGCGCGCGGACGCGCTCCCGCCGCGACGACGATCCCGAGCGCACGAATGTCTCCGCGCGTTGTCTTGATGGTTTTGACCGTTCCCGTGAAATCGAGTTCCCGCGCTTCGGCCGTCAAAAATTCTGCTCCGAAATTTTCCGCCTGTTGCCGCATTGTTTCCGTGAGCGCTTTGCCGGAGGCGTGCAAAACGCCGGGGTAATTGACGACTTCGTCGGTGATGGTGATTTGCCCGCCGATGTTTTCGCGCTCGAGAACGAGCACGCTAAAACGCGCGCGGGAAAGGTAAATTGCGGCAGAGAGCCCGGCGGGACCGGCGCCGATAATGACGGCATCGTAGATGGAGTCGGAAAAATTCATATTTAGAAAAGGAAAGTGTTATTTTTTTAACGCGAAGAACGCAAAGAACTTTGTCGGTCCTTTGCGTTCTTTGCGTTTTACAAAGAAGCGCATCGGAAATTCGGCGCTTCTTGTTCGGGTATTTAATTACAAAGCGCCGACGAGGTCGAGGCTCGGCTTCAGCGTTTTGGCGCCGGGTTGCCATTTCGCCGGGCAAACTTCATCGCCGTGTTCGGCAACGAATTGCAACGCCTGCACGCGGCGGAAAAGTTCGTCCGCATTGCGTCCGATATTGCCGGCAACGACTTCGTAGGAAACGATTTTGCCTTCCGGGTTGACGATGAAGGTTCCGCGTTCGGCGAGCCCAGCACTTTCAATCATCACGTCGAAATCGCGGGCGAGTGCGGCGGTCGGATCCGCGAGCATCGGATACTGGATTTTTTTGATGATTTTGGAAGCATCGTGCCACGCTTTGTGAACGAAGTGCGTGTCGCAGGAAACGGAGTAAATTTCGCAACCGATTTTCTTAAATTCTTCGTATTTGTTCGCGAGGTCTTCGAGCTCGGTCGGGCAGACGAAAGTGAAGTCCGCCGGATAGAAGAAAAACACGCTCCATTTGCCGAGAACGTCTTTCTTGGAGACGGGAACGAACTTGTTGTTCTGGTAGGATTGGACGGTGAAGTCCGCGATTTCTTTGTTAATCAATGACATGATTTTATTACTTTCTATTTATTTTATTGGTTTGGTTGGTGATTGATTGTCGGCAACTTTGGGATTGCCTCTGTTTTATGTCATCTAATCTGCATAAAATTAAAAATTAAGTCAATACATTTTTGTAATAAATACAAAAATATTTTTAGGAAATTTATATTTCGAATAAAAAAGCGTTCCCGTAGCGGAATTATTGCTGCGGGAACGCTGAACTTTTGAAAGCAGGAAAGGCTTATTCGCTACGCTTCAGATGGCGTTCGAGCTTGCCGAGCAGTGCGGAGAAAAGCATGACGATGCAAAGATAAATCGCGGCGACGGCGAGGAGCGGGAGAAAAGCCGTGTAGGTTTGGCTACGGATAATGTCGCCCGCTTTGGTTAAATCCTGAAGTGCAATGTAGCCGGCGACGCTGGTTTCTTTGAGAAGGACGACAAATTCGTTGCCGAGCGCGGGAAGGACGTTTTTGAAGGCTTGCGGAAGCACGATATAAATCATCGTCTGCGGATAACTTAGCCCGAGACTGCGTCCGGCTTCGAATTGCCCTTTGTCGATTGACATAATGCCGCCGCGAATAATTTCTGCGACATAAGCTCCGGAATTAATTCCGAACGCGACGATGGCGACAAGGACTTTGCTGACATCGACACTTCCGAAAATAACGAAATAAATGATGAGTAATTGAACGACGACCGGCGTTCCGCGAATTACGGTAAGATAAATTTTGCAGATGAAATTCAGAAATTTGAGCGAACCGTTTTTGTCGTGCGTTGCGCGAATGACGGCAACAAGAAAGCCGATGAACAAGCCGAGAATAACGGCAAAAAACGAAACTTCGATCGTTACCCAAAGCCCTTCGAGCAAGTAGCGCCAACGTTCGTTTTCGATAAAATTTGTATAAAACGCGCTGCCGGTTTCTTCGCTGATTGCGGGAACGGCGTTGTCGGGCGTTCCCGCAGCCGTGTATTTCTTCAGAATCGCATCGAGGCGTCCGTCGGTTTTCATCGTATTGAGGACGGAATCAATTTGCGAGAGCAGGGCTTTATTTTCTTTTGAAACGGCAAAGGCGTAGCTTTCCGTTGTCAGGGAATCGCTCAGGATTTTAAGGGATTCTGGGTATTTGTTTTTAAAAACTTTCGCCGGTTGGTCATCTAAGATGAGGACTTCGATTTTTCCCGCGAGTAGCGCGGAAACACCGAGTGCTCCGTTTTGGAAACGCTCCGGCTCGCCGAGGTTTTGCGTGACGAACAGGTCGCCCGTCGTGCCGTGTTGGACGCCGATTCGTTTTCCGGGCAAATCGCTTTTTCCCGTGATTGTACTTGCGGCGGGAACGATGATAACTTGCTTGGCTTCGATGTAGGGAACAGAGAAATCCACTTGCCGGCGGCGTTCCTCCGTAACGGTGATTCCGGAAGCGGCGACATCGGCTTTTCCCGTGCTGACTGCAGTGATAACCGAGTCAAAACTCATATCCTGAATGACGAGTTGTCTTCCGATGGTATCGGCGACAATTTGCATGATTTCGGGATCGATTCCGACGACGCGCTTGCCGTCGCGAAATTCGTACGGCGGAAAAGTGGCTTCCGTTACCATAATCAGCTGCTTCTCGCGCTCGGAATCACAAGCACAAAAAAACAGAGAAAGCGAGAGGAAGATAAAGCGAACTAGAGTTTTCATTAAAATCGAAAATTCGGCGGCGAAAAAAAAGCGTTCCCGGAAACGTAACGCGGGAACGCCCTTCAGAAAGCGGAAAAAATTATTTTACCTGCTTCATAATCTCATCGGTGATTTCTTTCACCAAGGCATCGACGTCTGCGGGAGCGGCTTCACCCTTGCATTCACAGGGTTTCGCAGGTGTGCTGAGCTTGCAAACCGCATTGCCTGCGAGAATTTCCCACGGGTCGGCATCACAGAGATTGGCAACTTTCAGCCCGAAACGATCGTCCGGGAGGTTCATTTGTTTTTTCAAATCCAAGATTTCCGCCATGCCTTCGTTCGAAATCGCGGGACCGCGTTTCGGAAGCTGGTTGGCGAGGAGAATCGTGCGGCAGAGAGCATCGGCGATTTCCATTTTGTAATAAGCGTCTTCAACGCCCGTTCCCCAAGTAATAACACCGTGTGATGCCATCATGATTGCCTGGTGCGTCGGCGCAAGTTCGGCGCAGAATTTCGCGACATCCGGGCTTCCCGGCGTGGCGTATTTCGCAATCGGAATGCGACCGAGGAAAATCTCGGATTCCGTGAGCAAACAGGTCGGCGGCTCGACACCCGCAACCGCAAATGCCGTCGCATGAACCGGATGCGCGTGGATGACCGACATTGCCGTCGGGCAAACTTTCATAATCGCGATGTGCGTGTTGACCTCGCTGGTGCGTTTCCACGTTCCCGCGAGTTGCTTTCCGTTGGCATCGACCATGCCGATCATATCCGGCGTGAGGAAGCCTTTGCTGACTCCGGTCGGCGTGCAGAGATAGCGGTCGCCGTCGACGCGTGCGGAAATATTTCCGCCGTTCCCGTCAACAAATTCGCGTAACCAAATGCGGCGCCCCATGTCGCACATCTGATATTTGAGGGCTTCGCATTCCGGGGAATTGAAGTAATCAACGTCTTCTTTTTTGTAGCCGGACTGGTCGGCGGGAGACGGGCAGAAATTGCGCGTAGACGGACCGCTTGCCGTCAGGCGTGCCAACTCGGGATCTCCTACGAAGCTCGAAGGCGCTCCGGGATTGGCGGCGGTCTTCGGCGCTGCGGGAACGGCATTTGTCGCGACGGGAGCGGTGCCTTTCATCGCGGGATCGAAAACGAGGCGAACGCCGGCTTCGGTGAGAACATCGCGCGCAATCGGGGTCACGCGCATTTCGGGGCCGTGACGAAAAACTTTATTTCCGGTTTTTACAAAAGCTTCTGCTTCTTGTTGGTTAAAGAGTTTCATAATCAAAAATGGGGAATGTTAGTGGCTGTATTCTGTGCGTTTGAGAGCGCCGGCGCAATTTAATTCTTCCGCTTCCGGGAATCAATTTTCGGTGTCCGCGCGTTATCTTGCATCGAAGTATTTGGCTTGCGGGGAGGCGAAATAAAGTCCGCAGGCGGAAGCGGGCGGTGTCATCATAAACGATTCCGTCAGGTTGACTTCGATATTTTCTTCGACTTTAAGCAGGTCGAAAAGGGCGCGTTTTTGCGCATGATCCGGGAAAACGGGATAGCCGATTGCCGGGCGAATGCCTTTGTACTTTTCTGCAAAAAGTTCGTCGGTCGAAAGTTGTTCGTTGACGGAATAGCCCCAGAGTTCCCGACGGACTTTCCGGTGCAACCATTCGGAAGCGGCTTCGGCGATACGGTCGGCAAGCGCGCAGAGAATCAGCGACGAGTAATCGTCTCCGGCGGCGGAAAAATCTTCGGCAATCTTCTTGATTTCCTCTCCGGCGGTAACGGCAAATCCGCCGATCCAGTCGGGCGTTCCCGCGGGAGCGATAAAATCCGCAAGCGCAAGATTGGGCGTTCCCGCGCGTTGTTTCGTGAGCTGACGTGCCGGCTCGAAAACGCACTCGCCGTTGTTGACGACAATTTTTTCATTTTGGGAAAATGCCGGAAAAATACCGACGACTCCCGATGCGAACCGGACTCCGCGGGCAGGAAGCTCTTCCCAGATTTTTCGGGCATCGGCAAGGAGCTTTTCTGCGTCGGGCGACTTGGCGGCGTTCCCGCGCATCTCAAAAACACTCAAAAGCGCGCTCCATGCGATCAGCGGGAAAAGTTCTCCGAGCGGAATTTCGATTTTTTGAACTCCGAGCCACGCAGGTTTTACCGGCGGATTTTTTTCGAAATCAATCCTCAGGCGATTGGCACGTGCGTCCTCAAGTGAAATGCGTTCCCGAGGCGTTTTCTCTGCGTAGTCTTTTCGGATTTTTTCGTAATCGGCCTGAAGTTCCCGAAGAAAAATCGTTTGCGTCGCTTCCGAAAAATAGTCACCGCAGGCACGCGAAATGCGCGAGGCGTCCGTCGTGTGAATGACCGAACCGGACGGGTAGAGCGGAGCGATTTTGATTGCTGTGTGTTCCCGTGAGGTCGTAGCGCCGCCGACAAAGAGCGGAATCGTGAATCCTTCGCGTTGCATTTCCGCCGCAACATGCGCCATCTCATCAAGCGAAGGCGTAATTAAACCGCTTAAAACAATCGCGTCCGCTTCGCGTTCCCGTGCCGTATCCAAAATCTTTTTACACGGCGTCATGACCCCGAGATCAATAATTTCGTAGCCGTTGCACGCAAGGACAATGGAAACGATATTTTTACCGATGTCGTGGACATCGCCTTTGACGGTTGCGATGACAATGCGCTTGCGATTTGCCGTGCGGCTCGCATCCGAGGTTTCTTCCATAAACGGCGTCAGCACTTCAACTGCGAGTTTCATGACGCGGGCGGATTTAACGACTTGCGGGAGAAACATTTTGCCGTCGCCGAAAAGTTGCCCGACCGTTCCCATGCCGGCCATGAGCGGACCTTCGATGACGGCGAGCGGCGAACCGAGTTTTTCAAAAGCTTCCAAGACATCTTCGCGGATGTTGTCCGTGACGCCGTGAATCAGCGCGTATTCCAAGCGCTCGCATACATTGCCCTGACGCACGGAATGCGTGTCCGGCGCGGGAACATCATTCTTTTTTACATTATATTTTCCCGCGATTTCGATTAGGCGGTCTGTTGCATCGGCGCGGCGGTTTAAGACGACATCTTCGACGCGCTCCCGCAATTCCTCCGGAATTTGTTCGTAAACTCCGAGCATCCCGGCGTTGACGATTCCCATGTCCAACCCGGCGCGAATCGCATGAAAGAGAAAAACGGCGTGAATGGCTTCGCGAACGGGATTGTTCCCGCGAAACGCAAAAGAAACATTCGAAATGCCGCCGGATGTTCGTGCGCCGGGACAACGTTTTTTGATTTCGGAAATCGCGCGAATGAAATCAATGCCGAATGCCGCGTCGCTTTCAAGCCCCGTGCCGACGGTCAAAACGTTCGGATCAAAAATAATGTCGCTCGCGGGAACGCCGGCCTGTTCCGTCAGAAGTTTGTAAGCGCGTTCGCAGATTTCGACCTTGCGCTCAAAGTCTGTCGCTTGTCCGTTTTCGTCAAACGCCATGACAATGATCGCCGCGCCGTAGCGCCGGCAACGCTTCGCGCGTTCGAGGAATTTTTCTTCGCCTTCTTTGAGAGAAATCGAGTTGACGATGCACTTTCCTTGAGCGCAACGTAAGCCGGCTTCGATAACTTCCCACTTGGACGAGTCAATCATGAGCGGAATGCGGGCGATTTCCGGCTCAGAGGCGAGCAGGTTTAAAAATCGTGTCATGCAGGCTTCGCCGTCGAGCAGAGCCTCATCGAAATTTACGTCAATAATGTTGGCGCCGTTTTCCGCTTGTTGGCGTGCGATTGCAAGTGCGCCGCTCCAATCGTCTGCGGCGATGAGTTTTTTAAATTTCGGAGAACCGGTAACATTACTGCGTTCGCCGACCAAGACGAAATCGGAGCTCGCGTTGCGCGTCGTCGAGCCGTCGAGCGGCGGGAAGACGAAGTGTTCCGTTCCCGCGAGAGCAAGCGTTTCCGGAAGCGCGGGAACGGCGCGCGGCGGAAAGGATTCTGTCGATCGGCGAATGGCACGAATGTGTTCCGGCGTGGTACCGCAGCAACCGCCGACGATATTGAGCAAACCTTCCTGCGAAAATTCACGCAAATACATCGCTGTTTCTTCCGCCGTTTCCGAAAAGCCCGACGGCGCGAGCGGGTTCGGCAAACCCGCGTTCGGGTGGCAACTGATTGCACAGTCGGCGATTCGAGCCAAAGTTTCGATGTAAGGACGCATCGCGGGAGCGCCCAACGCGCAGTTCATGCCGATTGAAATCGGACGAATATGCCGCACGCTTTCCCAAAATGCCTCGACGGTTTGCCCCGAAAGCAGGCGCCCCGCCTTGTCTGCGACCGTTCCCGAAATCATCACGGGAACGCGTTCGCCGCGCGACTCGAAGATTTCCTGCATCGCAAAAATGGCGGCTTTGACATTGAGCGCGTCCGTTGCCGTTTCATAAAGAAGAACATCCGCTCCGGCTTCAAGCACGGCGAGAATTTGCTCGTGGTATGCCGCGCGCATGGCTTCGAAGCTCACGGCGCGTGCCGCAGGATTGCTGATGTCCGGCGACATTGAAAGCATTTTCCCCGTCGGGCCGATTGATGCTGCGACGAAGCAACGTTGCGCGCGTTCCGGGTGCTCGACTTCGAAAGCATCGCGTTCCCGAACGGCGATTTCGGTTGCCGCGCGAGCCATTGCCGCGACGTGTTCCTCTAGGCCGTATTCGTGCTGGGAAATGCGCGTTGAATTAAACGTATTCGTGGAAATGATGTCCGCACCGGCATCCAAATACGCACGATGTATTTTGCCCAAAATATCCGGGCGGGTCAGCGAAAGCACATCGTTGTCGCCCTTTAGATCAATCGGATGATCGCGGAAAAGCTCGCCGCGAAAATCAGCTTCCGTGAGGTTTTCCCGCTGAAGCATCGTTCCCGTGGCGCCGTCCAAATAAACAATGCGGGAGCGCATCAGCTCAATTAAACTTTGTCCGCGGGAACTAATCGGAAGTGCATCAAAATTCATTCGTATCATTTAATAATGATTTTTTGATGTAGAAAATAAAAAATTACGGGGACGGAATTTCGAGGTTTGGTTTGGGGTTTGCCGGAAATTATACGAGAAAATTTTCGAGCTGATTTTAATTCGTATCTCAGAGAAGAAATGTGCCGGATTCTTGTAAAAATAGCTCGATTTTTGATTCTTTCTTGAAAACCGTTTTTTTTTTTGCATGATCGTACAATTTCAAAATTGGCGCGTTTTTGTCGCAAGGACGCGAAAGTTTTTTATTAACCTAATTCTGATAACAATGAAAACGATTATGACTATTGCAACCGCATTGGTTGCGAATACAGCGTTTACTCTTGCCGCGGAAACGCTTTGGTACGGTTCGTGGAATAGCACGGACTTCTATCTTTATAATTGCACGGCGACGACTCAAAGCGCGGATGGGCTTTGGCTTACGGTTGCCGGCGATCATGTTATAGAGGACGGAGAAGAATTACTTTGGACCGGATCGTCTAATATCTTTCGCGTCGGTGTGCTTGAGGCTTCCTACAACAAAATTCAATTCAAAGATGAGGTACATCCCGAGTCTGCGGCGTTTGTCGATGCGTCGCTCCTTGTTCAAAAAGGGGGGATTCTTAAAGTCGGTAACGGCTTCCGTGTTGACGGGAACGGATCTGTTACCGTCAAAGGCTCTGTCGAAGCCGGAATGAATTGTCCGAGTAACATTGCCGGACGCCAAATTAATGTTTATCAGGGAACACTTACTGTCGACGGAGGAACGTTTACGACTTATAACGGTTACGTCAATATCGGTTTGAATGCGGGTGGCGTCGGAAATTTAGTTGTAAAAAACGGAGGAAAATTTACAGATAAGGTAAAAGAAGGTTCTGACTCTATCGGCTGGTTTATTGTCGGTAGCGGCGGGAACGGGAATCTTACAATTGAGGAGGATTCGGTTGTTGATGTCGGCTCGTCGTATTTTTACGTCGGATACAATGGAGATGCCTCTGTTTCTGTTTCCGAATCCACACTTATTGCCGGCGGCATGGTCGTGTACGACGCGGGAATTCTCGAAGTAAATAATGCGGGAGTATTAGAAGTGGATTCGTGGGCAGTTGTGGAATCCGGAGGCGATTTTTCCATGGATTCCGGAACAACGCTTCGTTTACATGTTTCTGAATCAACCATCAATAGCGGGTATGTTGTTTTCGTCGCTGAGGGCGCTAATGTCTCCTTGGATAATGTAGCGGTAGAAATTATTCTTGAAGACGGAGTTTCCATGGACTCGCTCCGGTCTGTTGAACTTATTTCCGGCTATGAGTCGCTTGAAGGGATTGCTTCGGCAACCCTTTATTCGGCTTCGAATCCAACCAGTATTCAACCCGTCAATCTTGCCGCCAGTAATGGCGGTATTGTCATCGCGATTCCGGAGCCTTCGATGTTTGGTTTGTTTGCGGCTCTGGGGGCTTTGGCGCTTGTCGGTGCGTGTCGCCGCAACCGCCGCTAATTTCAGTGAAGTTTAAGACTTCCCAAGAGCGTTCCCGCGATTTTTGACGCGGGAACGCTTTCTTTAACCTTTAATCTTTAATCTCCCCTCTAATCCGTCGGAAGCTCAATCACTTGCCACGGCAAGCCGCAGGTGTTGAGTTTTTCCATGAACGGATCCGGATCGTTTTGTTCCATGTTCCAAACGCCGGGTTTGAGCCATTTGCCGTTTTGAAGCATCATTGCGCCGATCATCGCGGGAACGCCCGTTGTGTAGCTGATCGCCTGAGATTTGACTTCGCGGTAGCATTCCTGGTGGTCGCAAACGTTGTAAATAAACACTTTGCGTTTTTTGCCGTCCTTTGTTCCCGTGATTTCGCAACCGATGCAGGTTTTGCCTTTCGTGCGCGGACCAAGCGAGGCGGGATCGGGCAGAATCGCTTTGAGGAATTGAATCGGAACAATTTTTTGTCCCTGAAATTCAATCGGGTCGATACGTGTCATGCCGACGTTTTGAAGCACGTTCAGGTGCGTCAGGTATTTGTCGGAAAATGTCATGAAAAAGCGGATACGCTTCAAGCCTTTGATGTTTTGGCAAAGCGATTCGAGCTCTTCGTGATACATCAGGTAGGCACTTTTTTCGCCGATGACGGGGAAATCGTATTCGCGGCGGATTTCGAGCGGTCCGGTTTCCTTCCATTCGCCTTCTTCCCAATAGCGTCCGCGCTGGGTGATTTCGCGAATGTTGATTTCCGGATTAAAGTTCGTGGCAAACGGGTAGCCGTGGTCGCCCGCGTTCGCGTCGAGAATATCGACGGTTTCGATTTCGTCGAAAAGGTGCTTTTGCGCGTAGGCGCAATAAACGTTCGTAACGCCCGGGTCGAAGCCGGAGCCGAGCAGGGCACAAAGCCCCGCTTTTTCAAAGCGTTCCCGGTAAGCCCATTGCCAGGAATATTCAAACTTCGCGTGATTCGGCGGTTCGTAGTTCGCGGTGTCAACGTAGTGCACGCCGGCATGCAAACACGCGTCCATGAGCGGCAAATCCTGATACGGGAGCGCAACGTTGATGAGCACTTGCGGCTTAAATTCCTTCAAAAGAGCGACAACTTCCTGCACGTTATCCGCATCGACTTTCGCTGTTTTAATCGTAACGCCGGTCGAATTTTTGACGTCCGTCGCAATCGCCTTGCATTTGTTTTCGTTGCGCGAGGCGAGCATGATTTCGCCGAACTCCGCCGCATTTTGAGCGACTTTGTGGGCGACGACGTTGCCGACTCCGCCCGCTCCGATGATAAGTGTTCTTTTTTCCATAAATGATTCGGTTAGATTTCTTTCGTTGATGCGATAAGCATAGCTGTTGTTCCCGTAAGAATTCAATTTTGTTTTATCGCAGAAGAAACTTGTCCGTGAAACGGACGTCGGCGAATCTGTTTACGAACGCGATGCGGATCAAAAAATCCGCATCAGATAAAAGCATCGGGTCGGAAATGTGCCGGCCGGTAAGCGGCAACTCGCTTACCAGTCCTTTTCGACTTGGCGCGTTTCGGCGTTGCGGATTTTTTGAATCGCTTTTCGGCGCTCGGCTTCTTCCTGTGCCATATCGCGCAGGACGGCTTCCGTGGCGGCTTGATCGAGTTCGCGATTTTCTTCAGCGCTTTCTTCCGCTTGTGCCTCGGCTTGATTTTCCGGTTCGCGGGAAAGATCGTCCTGTTTTTCGTTTTGTCCGTCGTTCCCGTCGTTTTGCTTTTCGGAGTTTTCGCCGTCGGCGTTTTGGTTTTCGGGTTGTTCCTGCTTTTCCCGGTCGCTTTGCTGATTTTTATCGGCTTCGGACTGAAGAATTTCGGCGGCTTTTTGCAAATGCTCTTCGGCTTTTTCGCCGTTCCCGCGTTTTTGTTCTTCCCGGGCTTTTTGAAGTTCTCGGCTCGCCTGTTGCGCGGCGTTTTTCAGCGCTTCATTGTTTAATTTTTCTGCCGATTGCTGCATTTGTTCGGTTTGCTTTTGCGCCTGTTCCCGCGCTTGATCGGCGGCGTTTTGTTGCTTTTCCTGTTCGGATTTGTCGGCGTTTTCGTTTTTTTCTTGGTTGGATTGTTTCTGGTTTTGTGCGGCTTCCTGCGCTTTTTTCGCGGCTTCCTGCATTTGTTTTTTCAGCTCCTCAATTTGTTTTTTTAGGTCTTCGAGCTGCTTCATTTCGTTGAGCAGGATTTGCAGATTGCGCGTCGTTCCCGTAGCATCTTCGTTTTCATTCGCACAAAGAAAATCTCGGTAAAAGGCTCGCGCCTGTTCAAATTTATTCCCGGCGGAGTCGGCATTTTTCAACGCTTCGTCCAAATTTGTCTGCGCTGCGGCGGCGGTGCTTTCACTTCCGGCGCGTCCCTCTGCGTGGAATCCGGCCCCGAGATTTTGCGTGGCTGCGGCGCGCAATTCCGGAGAAAGTTGCGGGCGGGAGAGCGCGCTCTGATAAAGCTCGCGGGAACGCGTGATTTCGCCTTTTTCCTGGGCTTGAAGCCCGCGATTGTAAATCGTTTCGGCAGATTCCGGAGTTGCGGATTCATCTGCTGTGTCGCTCGCGCTTTCTTCTTGTGCCCGCGTCGGAAGCGTTCCCGCGAGTGCAATCAACAGCGTTGCCCACGCGAGCATTTTCGGCGCGCGAAGTAAAATACGAAATGCGTTGGCGCGCAATCCGTGCGTTTGCGAAATCGCTTCGCCGAGCAGGAGGTAAAGCGAAAAGGCAATGAGCGCGGGAACGAGAAACCATTCGCGGCGTTCGACGGGAACGGCGTGGACATTTTCTTTTTGCGCTCCGGGAGTTAGTTTTTTTATCCACGCGGCAGCGAGCGTGTCGCCCATTTCCGTTGTCGTCGAGCGAATGTAAACGCCACCGGTTTTTGCGGCAAGTTCCGCAAGCGGCGTTTCCTCAAGACGTGTGTTGACGGTGTTGCCGTCGCGGTCTTTGAGGTAGCTTGTGCGCCCGCTTTCGTCGCGGAGCGGAATCGGTGCGGCGACGGCGGGATCGCCGACTCCGACAACAACGACCGGCAGCTTCGCCGCACGGAGCTTTTCCGCTTCACGGGCGAGCGAGCCGCTGAGTTCGCCGCCGTCGGAGATAAGAACAATCGCGCAGTGTCCGAGATTTTCCGCCGTTTCAAAAGCCGATGCGGCGGTCTTCAGCGCCGCTTCAAGATTGGTTCCGCCGACGGGAACGGTGCCGATTTGTTGGTCGTTTAAAATGGTTTTGAAGCTGACGCGGTCGAAGGTGAGCGGGCAGGCGTCAAAAGCTCTTCCCGCAAAGGAAACCAAGCCGAAGCGGTCGCCGGGCAGGCGTGCCGTGAGCTCGTCGGCAAAGCGCTTGGCGTGTTCCAGACGGTTAGGCTTAATATCTTCGCAAAGCATGGACTTGGAGAGATCGAGCGCGATAACGATGTCCCTTCCCGCGCCGGTGAAGGGGACAATTTTCTCTCCCCAGGTCGGGCGTGCCCAGGCGGCGACAAGGAGCAGGGCGCTTGCAAGCAAAAGCAAAAAGCGGATGCTACGTTTGCCGGGCGATACGCTTACGCCGACGGGAACGGCTTCGCTATCCGGGAAATGTGCGGCACCGAGCAATTGCTTCAGTGCGTTGCGGCGACGGCGGGAAGCCCATGCGGCGAGGGCGAGTATCGCGGGAACAATCCAAAGCAGATGCCAAAAGCGTTCGGGATAAATGAAAAATTCCATAGCGGGTTTGTCGTTAAAATCTGTTTACGGGAAACGAAGAAACACGGTTCGCGAAAGCGCGAAGCCAAGCAGGAGGAAGATAAGCGCGGCGCCGGCAAAGCTGTCTGCTTTTTCGTCGTAAAGCGCGATTTTCGGAAGTTCTTCGGGTGTTTTTTCGAGTTCGTCAATGGCGGCGAGTGCGGCGCGCATGGCTTCGCGATCGTCGGCGGCGTAATAGTGCCCGCCGGTTGTTTCGGCGATTTTTTTCAAAAGCGCTTCATCGAATCCGTTCGGATAGGAGACGAGCTGTTTGCCGAAAAAGCCGCGTTGCTCGACGTAGGAGCGGCGGCTTCCGATGCCGACGGTGTGAACGGTAAGTTTGTAATCGTGCGCGATTTTGGCTGCCTGTTCGGGAGTTACTTTGTTTTGAACGGTGTTTGAACCGTCCGTGAAAAGTACCATGACTTTGCGTTCTGCATCGGAATCTTTCGTACGATCGACAACGGAAATAATCGGCGCGGCGAGTCCGGTTCCTTCTCCGATGCTGTGAAGCTCCAGCGAGGAAATTTGTTTGAGCAGCCATGCGTGATCGAGCGTCGGCGGGCAAACGGCGTAGGGCAGGTCGGCGAATGCGATGAGTCCGATTCGGTCGTTCGGGCGTTCCCGGATAAATCGTTCAATTTCTTCTTTGCAGACATCGAGGCGGCGGAGTGTTTCCCCGGCTTCGTGTGCGCGTCGGATTTCGGCGTCGCTGCGCAGATTTTTTGCGGGATCGAATGCAGCCATGGAGTCCGAAAGGTCGATGGCAATCATGATGTCGACGCCCTCGCTTTTTTGGCGGATTTCACCGGCGTCGAAGCGTGGTCCCGCGAGAGCGAAAATCATCAGTGTTCCCGCGATGGCGTAAAATACGGCGGGAACGATGCGTGCGATTGAAATGCGTTTAAGCTTTCCGTCGGGAAGGCGGGCGATTGAGGGAATTTGCAGTGCCGGCTCGCGTTTGGTGAGTTGGCGCAGAAGCAGTAGCGCCAAGGGAACGAGCAGGGCGAGCGCCCAAGGGAATTGAAGATGAAAATTTTCCATGGCAGGGAAGCGATTACTTTTTTTCGGCGGGATTTTCGGGCGCGGGAACGGTTTCGCGAATAAGCGATGATGCGCGATCGAGCGCCGTGTGCGCTTGGTCGGAGGTGGCGGCGAATCCGGCAAATTTTATCAAATCGGCAGCGCTCAGGAATTCCCGTAGAAATTGCTTGTGCTTGGCGGCGAGCGGGCTGTCCGCGCGTTCCATTAAAGCAAAAAACTCCGGCGAAGTCATCGCATCGGCTGAAAGCCCGAAGCGGCGGGAAAGGTAGCGGCGGACAATATCGGAAAGCCGCGTGACGACGGCGATGGCGCCTGCGCGTCCGGAATCAATTTCGTTTCTTAGCGCATCGAGTTCAATTTGTGCCAATTCCCAAGCCGGAAGTTCCGGGGCGATTTTTTGTTTTTTTCTTCGAACAAAAATCAAAACGGCAAGCGCAATCAGGGGAAGTGCAATTGCCGCGAGCCAGAGCCAAGAGTTTTTTTCGACAGGCGGATTTTCGTCGAGCGTTCCCGCGAGGTGCAGCTTTTCTCCGGGTTGCGTTTCGGGAAGGACAGCGAAAATCGGCGGCAGTTCCGGAGTGCGGGTTTGGAGGTTCCCGTCGGCATTTGCCGTAATGGAGATTTTTGCGTTTTCAAACGTTCCCGCCTTGAATGCGACGAGCGAAAGGCGAATCTCGCCGCGGCGATGCGTCCATGAAAACTCAAAATTCTGCTCCGTTTTTTCGCGGGTGGCGAGCCCGTCGGGAAGTGAAAATTCGATTTGGAACGGCGTCGCGAAGGAAAACGCACTGGTCGTTTCCAGGCGAACTTCGAAAGGCTTGCCCACGGGAACGCCTTGGGCGGAATCCGTTGCGGCGGCGGGAAGTTCGGGCTCTGAAACCGTGAACGTTTCCGCAAGGATTTCGCGGCGGGCAAAAAATCCGATGACGCCGCCTGCAATGAGCACTCCCGCAAGCAAAACGGCAATTACGATACCGAAAATTTTCAAAAATCGTTTTTTCATTCCAAAAAAAATGTCTGCACAGAGTTTTAAGGAAAAAGCGGCGTCAATACAGTGTTTTATTCAAATTTCTGATACAAAAAAGCGTTCCCGCGAAATTCACGGGAACGCTTTTTTGTTCGGAAAACGAGATTAGAAACGAATACCGCCGCCGAACTGAATGACCGGATAAACGTACATGTCGTTCAGGAAGTCCGCAACCTTGTCAACCGCGTCACGAACGTTCCCGTCGAACTGCTGAAGCGACGACATCGCGTCCGCGTCTCCGGCTTCCGGAGGAACGGAGCCCGGTTCGCCGTGCGTGGAAAGCCACTGGCCGTTGCGATAGAATCTCGGCTCTCCGCTTTCGGCGTAGTTGCCTTCGCCAAGGTAGGCAAGACCAAGGTCAATAGAGAAATAGAGCGTACGCTTTTGACCGCCGTCCGTAGACCAACCGATGCCGAGATACGGGCAGAACTCATTATCCCAATCTCCGGACATATTGTATTCCGAATAGACATCGTAGCGGGCTTGGGTCGGCATTCCGCCTACGGGTGTATAGTAGCCGTAAGAGGTTCCGTGGTATTTCGCGGATGCGCGGATGCGCGGATCCATTTTAATGATACCGGCGGTAACGCGGAACTGCGAGGCGCGCGGGTGCCAGTCAAAGAAAAGCCCCATGTTGTCGCGGTTTTTCCACTCAAGATCAATGTTTGTGTCGGAAAGTTCAATCGTTGTGTCGAGTTCTCCCGTGGCGTAGTGCGCACGTACCTTGAAGTATTTGTTGAATTCGTAACCGACTTGGATCCCGATACCGAGCGTACCGACGTTCGGCGTGACGGTGAAGCCCCAGGCGTCGCCCCAACCCCAGTCAACGACATCGTTGCGGTTTTCGTAGGAGAGGAAAAGCTTGTGAGCTTCGCCGAGCATGTTTTCGACGCGCGCCGTCGCCTCGGGAGAGGCAATTGTTTCCGCCATCGGATCAATGAAATCGTCCCCGAAAACTTTGCTGATGGCATTGCGGCGATCCTGTTCCGTCGTAAAGGTTACCTTGATTGCTTCGGCGATGTCGCGGAATTGTTCGTCCGGCGGAAGGTCTTCAAGCCAGCCGGCATCAAGGTCGAGCTCGTCGATAATCGGATCGTCGTTCTCGATCGTTTTTTGCATTTGCTGGAGCGCCGCGATAGACATTTCCGTCTTCGGAGCCGGTTGGTTCTGCGCTTCCCCGGAAGTCGGAGTTGCCGCAAACGCCGGAATAATCGCAGCCGCCGCAAAGAATGCTGTCGGAAGGAGGAGGTTTTTCATAGTCTCGTTGGTGTTTAGGTTGATATTTAGGTTAATTAATCGAACATTTTGACAGAAATAGTTTGACTTGCAAGCTTAAAATGTTTGACAAGGGTGTCAATTTTCCGGCTTCGGTGCGGGAACGCCTTTTCTCGGAAATTTATAAGTGTTGTCGGAGTTTTGGAAAAGATTCTTTTGATGAAAACTATTCTTGCGCAATCCA
Organism: Candidatus Spyradenecus sp.; assembly: GCA_045535075.1. GTDB lineage: Bacteria > Verrucomicrobiota > Verrucomicrobiia > Opitutales > UBA953 > Spyradosoma. The sequence continues at coordinate 69,277 of JAZSKX010000001.1, forward strand.
TGCAAAGTTAATAGGGTTTGTGTAATTTATTAAGACTATGAAAAAACTACTATTAATCGGAACCGTTCTATTAACCGCAAATTCTGCCGTAGCCAACGTCTACGACATTCTTACGTGGGGCTCTGGCTCAATCTCCGGCGGACAAAAATTGGAAGTTACAGGATTTACACAAGATCAAAATTGGAATGCGAAGAATACAAACGTAAATATTGCTTTTACGATTAACGGAACTGCCGGGATAAATGACTCTTCTGCTTTACCTCTTAATAAATTTAATCCTGAAGCTTGGGTAAATTCAGAAGCATTGGAAGCGCTGAGTGCCTCTACAGGAAAAACAAAGAGTGATTTTAGCGGGCTGACGTCTGGAATTTATGTTGGCGGGAAACAAGGTTTGGCAACAGATGGAATTCGACTCACGTTTTCTGGTTTTGAGAAGGACAAGACATATAAGCTTTCTTTGCTTGTTAGTTCGCAAGATGGTCGATTAAACATTAGAACGCAAGGGGCTGGAGCTTCTACGAAGGGACTTGATGTTGTTTGTCAATACGGCGATATGACGGGGCAGAGTTGGGATTCTGTAAGTAATCAACTTTTGGGTGCTTCTGTGAAGTCAAATTCTCAAACACTTATTTCTTTTGATATTACGGCAACAAGTGGAAGTAATGCTCTTGTTTTGTTTTTTGACAATGTTACAACATCGTCCGGGGTTTCAGCTTCGGCGATTGATTTTATTGCGATTGGAGCGATTCCGGAGCCTTCAGCGTTTGGAATGTTAGCAGGTTTGGGCGCTCTTGCGTTTGTCGGGGCGCGCCGCCGCCGCAACCGCCGCTAATCGCGGCGGCAGATTGCGGAAATTTCCGACCGGATGATCGAATGTCTCGGTCGTATTGAATTTAACAAACTCCGATTAATTTAATTTTCTCGCTAACGCTCGACTTTGAGTAAGGCGCTATCCGAGCAGAAATTGATTTAATCGGAGTTTGTTTTTCTTCGGGAATTCTCGTTCCCGCGATTGGCTCTCCCGTAGAGTCAGCGAATTTCGCCAAGTAGGAATCTTTACGGCCGGATTTTGCGTCGTTCGTTTTTTTTGCGGCGGATAAAGAACACATATTTTTCTGTATATACGATTCTCGTTTTTGTTTGGAAAGCTCCCGCATCTCAGCGGGAGCTTTTACCTTATTTTTTAATTGACTCCAAAAGTAGGAGAATCAAAATAAGAACCACTATTATGGATTCCATCACGGGATTCCTTTCTAAGCCGCGAGAGTTGCCGCTCTCGCGGTTCTTTGTTTTAGCCCCGAGCCCGCTCTAACCAATCGCGCGGGCATTGCCGCGATCGGTTGTTGAAAAGTGTCCGAAAATCCCGGCAAAAAAGGCAAGCGTTTTTTCGGAAAACAAAAGAAAAACAACGCCCGCAAAGGCTTCAATCCTCTCGCATTGTTTCAGGTAAGGTGTTTTTATGAGGCACATATGGATAAAAAATCCGAGAATATCTGGTTGAGCCTTGCAGCGAACATTGCGATTCCGGCGTTGATTCTTTCAAAAGGCGGAGAATGGTTTCCGCAGATTTCGCCGGCATTGCGCCTGGTGATTGCGTTGGCGTTCCCGTGCGCGTATTTTTTTTATGATTACATACGGCGCCGGGAAGCGAATTGGATTTCAATTTTAGGGTTTGCGGGAACGCTGTTGACCGGCGGCGTCGGCTTGATGCGTCTTTCGCCTTTTTGGGTTGCCGTAAAAGAAGCGCTGATTCCGGCGCTGATTGCGATTGCCTTGGTGTTTTCCCGAAAAATGGGAAACAAAATTTTGTTCAACGAAAAAATTTTTGACGTTCCCGCGATTCATTCGGCGTGTGCGTCTCGCGGCACGTCGGGAGATTTGGAGACGGCGTTGCGACGGTCGTCGTGGCTTTTGGTGGCGTCGTTTACGTTGAGTGCGGTGTTGAATTTTCTGCTTGCGCGTTGGATTGTTGTCAGCGATCCCGCAGAAAACCTTGAAGCTTTTAATGCGGAATTGGGAAAAATGCTTTCGCTGTCGTGGCCGATTATTGTCGTTCCGTGCATGATTTTTATCACGGCGGCGCTTTGGGTGCTTTTGCGCGGGTTGAGTCGCGCGACCGGGCTTTCGGTCGAGCAGCTTCTACGGGAACGGAAATCGTAAGGTCGGGAAAAATTGCGTCGACGCTCGGCGGCGGGCGCAATATCTTTCCTGCATGAATTTTCTAAAAACTCTCGCGCTTGCTTTTACCTTGCTCGTTCCGTTTGCGGGAACGCTTTTTGCAGAAGATAAACATTTGAAGCTCGGAAAACCGGGCGTGCGCCAGACTTTTGACTTTGACTGGCGTTTTGCGAAGTTCGGCGGCGACGAACATTGCTTGGAGCGCAACGATCCCGGCGCGGAAGCCGCCAAGCCCGGCTACTCCGACTCGAAATGGCGCAAGCTCGACCTGCCGCACGATTGGGGCGTGGAAAGCCGATTCATGCCGAACAAACCGAACCAAACCGCCTCGCTCCCGTGGGACGCCGTCGGCTGGTATCGCAAGGAATTTTCCGTTCCCGCCGCCTCCAAGGGCAACCGCTTTTTCCTCGACTTTGACGGCGTGATGATGACGCCGCAGGTTTACGTCAACGGAGAACTCGCCGGCGAATGGAAATACGGCTACAACTCGTTCCGCGTCGATATTACGAAATTTTTAAAATACGGCGGGAAAAACGTTGTCGCCGTGCGCGCGGAAAACAAGCAGAACTCGACGCGCTGGTATCCGGGCGCGGGCATTTATCGCCACGTTTGGATTACGGAAGCGAATCCCGTGCACATCGCGCATTGGGGCGTTTTCGTGACGGTGCCCGAAATCAAGGGAATCAAGAAAATCAACGAAAAGAAGCCGCCGAAGGAAATTAAGGCTTCGAGCGCGAAAATTAACGTCGCGACGACGGTCGCCAACACGGACGCCGCTCCCGTGAGCGTTGAAGTCGTCCAAGCCGTTTATCCGCTTGTCGGGAAAAAAGACAAACCTCTGGCGACAAAAACCGTCGCGGCGACGGACGTTCCCGCCGGCAAGGAAAAAGTCATCGACGCGGAATTTTCGCTCAATTCTCCGAAACTCTGGGACGTGCTTTCGCCCTCGCTTTACGTTTTGCGCACGACGGTAAAAATCGTCGGAAGCGACGGGAACGCGAAAACGACCGACCGCAAAGACACGATCTTCGGCGTGCGCAAAGCCGAATGGAAGCCGGACGGTTTTTACCTGAACAACCGCCGTGTCCAAATCAAAGGCGTTTGCCAGCACCACGACCTGGGACCGCTCGGCGGCGCCGTTCATAAGCGAGCGATCGAGCGGCAGATTGAGATTTTAAAAAGCTTCGGCGTGAATTCAATTCGCACCTCGCACAATCCGCCCGCGCCGGAACTTCTCGAACTTTGCGACCGCATGGGCATTCTCGTCGACAACGAGCTCTTCGATTGCTGGAAACACCTTAAGGAAGGCAAGGCAAACGGCTACAATCTTTTCTGGAACGATTGGCGGGAACGCGACGTACGCAATTTCGTCATGCGCGACCGCAATCACGCCTGCGTCATCGCGTGGTCTGCCGGGAACGAAATCGCCGAGCAGGGCGCGAAAGACGGGATCGCGATCGCAAAAGACCTTGTTTCGCTTTTCAAAAAATACGATACGACACGCCCCGTTACCGTCGGCTGCAACGATTTAAGCGCTTCGTGGAACGGCTTCGGCAAGGAGTTTGACGTTTACGGCTTTAATTACAAACCGAACAATTACAAAGATTTCGCAAGCAAAAATCCGAAAACGCCCTTCGTCGCCTCCGAAACTTCGTCTTGCGTGAGCACGCGCGGATTTTACTCGTTCCCGGAAAACGACAAGGATTATGCGCCGTTTTGGAGACGCAATTTCTGCGACAATCTCGCGATTTGCCAAGTCAGCGACTACGGGCTTTACGCTCCGGGCTGGGCGTATGCGCCGGACGTGGAATTCGGTGCGCTTGAAGACGAGCCGCGTTGCGCCGGCGAATACGTTTGGACGGGCTTCGATTATCTCGGCGAGCCCACGCCGTGGAATCTCGGGCGCAAGCCGGAAAACGACTTCCGCGGCGCGTCCGAAGCCGAAATCAAAAAACTCAAAGAGGAAATGGCAAAAATCCTCGCGCAAGGCACGCCTTCCCGCAGTTCGTATTTCGGAATCGTGGACCTCTGCGGCTTTTGGAAAGACCGCACTTACCTTTATCAATCGCACTGGATGCCGGATGTGCCGATGGCGCACATTCTCCCGCATTGGAACTGGAAAGGTTCCCGCGAAGGAAAAATTACACCCGTTTTTGTTTACACGAGCGGCGATTCCGCCGAGCTTTTCCTGAACGGAAAATCCCTCGGCAAGCGAAAGAAAAAAACAGGCGCCGGGCTCACCGGAAAAGACATGAACGGAGACATGCGGGAACGCTTCCGCCTGACGTGGACGGACGTAAAATACGAGCCGGGAACGCTCAAAGTCGTCGCCTACAAAAACGGAAAAAAATGGGCGGAAGACATTGTGGAAACCACCGATGAACCCGCAAAAATGAATGTTTCCGTTGACCGCCCGACAATTCTCGGCGACGGGCGCGACCTCGCCTACGTTACAATCGTCATCGAAGACAAAAAAGGACGCAAGGTGCCGACCGCCGACAACCGCCTGAAATTTTCCGTCAGCGGGAACGCCGAAATCGTCGGCGTGTGCAACGGCGACCCGACCGATCACGATTCGATGAAAGGCGACACGATCAAGGCGTTTTCCGGCATGGCGCAGGTGATTTTGCGTTCCAAGCGCGATTCCGCCGGCAAGGCAACGCTGAAAATTTCCGGCGCCAAACTGCCCGCTGCCACCGTCGACATCAAAATCGAAAAACCGACCGCGCGCCAGCTGCGCAACTAAGCAACGCGCACCAAAGACAAAAAAGCGTTCCCGTGTTTTTTTCACGGGAACGCTTTTTTATTTTTTTGAGTTATCGGGCGTTGCGTTTACGGCGGAAAACGAAGAGCGCGAGTGCGTCGATGCGGACTAAAGGCGCAGTTTTTTCGGGAAGAGTTCCGTATTTTATGCGATGGCTATAGTGTGTTTTGTTGTTGAGTCAAGAGTTGACACTGTCTGTTTTGAATCCGGATTTGTCGAAATTAAAACTCGTTCCCGTGATGAATCTGACTTTTCTTGCGGGAAAAACCGTGTTAATCGGTATCGTATATGCGATTTCTGAAAAAATATCGTCTGCGAATTGCGGTGATGTTTGCTTTGTGCTTTATCGCACTTGCGGGAATGGATTATGCTTGTTCCATGTCTGAATCAAAGCCGGTGCAGTTTTACAATCGTGAGAGCGGTGCGCTCGAAACCGAAGCCATTTTCGGGGAAAAGCCCTTGCGTTGGGTTTATGAAACGCACTTGGGAAAGATTGCGCTTTGGGCGTTGATTCGGCGCGCGGCGTTTTCGGAATTTTACGGTTGGTGGATGAGCCGCCCCGCGAGCCGAGAAAAAGTCGTTCCGTTTTGCCGGGATTTTAAAATGAACACTTCGGAATTTGCCGAGCCGCCCGAAAGCTACGCGTCGTTCAACGATTTCTTTTCCCGCAAGCTGAAGCCGGGGGCGCGTCCGGTTGTCGCTGACGAAAACACGGCGACGCTTCCCGCCGACGGGCGCCATTTGGTGTTGCCGAAAATTTCTGCCGCGACACAGATTTACGCGAAAGGGCAGTGCTTTGATTTGGAAAAGTTTCTCGGAGATCCCGCGCTCGCCGCACGTTATGCAGACGGCGCGATGGTATGTTCCCGCCTGTGCCCGACGGATTATCACCGCTTCCATTTTCCTGTCGCGGGAACGCCGGCGCAGCCGCGCGTGATTAACGGCGCGCTTTATTCCGTCAACCCGATTGCCTTGGCGCGTCGCGTCGCCTATCTTTGGGAAAACAAGCGCGTTATCGTCGAAATTGATTCGCCGCGTTTCGGGAAGGTAACGCAAGTACTTGTCGGTGCGACGAATGTCGGAACGATTGTGCCGACTTATGTCGCGGGAACGCCGGCGGAAAAGGGCGACGAACTCGGCTATTTCCGTTTCGGCGGGTCGTTTATCGCGACGCTGTTTGAGCCGGGAAAAATCACACTTTCGGAAGACTTGGTGAAGCATTCCGAGGCGGGCTTTGAAACCTACGCGAAGACGGGAACGCCGTTGGGGCAGGGAAACTAGCCGACATCGTTTAATTTGATTGTAAAACAACGGCGGAAAGCGGAAACTCATTCTCAACATGTCCGGAGCTTTTCAAGTTATCGCGCGGCGCTGGCGCCCGCAGCAGTTCGACGAAATCGTCGGTCAGGAACACATCGTTCGCACGCTGAAAAATGCGATTGAAACCGGACGCATCGGGCACGCGTATCTTTTCGTCGGTCCGCGCGGAACCGGAAAGACGACGACGGCGCGTATTTTTGCCAAGGCTCTGAATTGTACGAACGGGCCGAGCGTCGCTCCCGGCGCCGACGATCCGATTTGTAAGGCGATTGTGGACGGCTCGTGCATGGATGTTATTGAAATCGACGCGGCAACGAATCGTTCGATCGAAGACGCCAAGCAAATTCGGGAAGAATGTTATTTCGCTCCCGCGCAATGCCGCTACAAAATCTATATCATCGACGAAGTTCACCAGCTTTCAAAAGATGCGTTTAACGCTTTATTAAAAGTCATCGAAGAGCCGCCGCCGCACGTAAAATTCATTTTTGCAACAACGGAAGCCGACAAGGTTTTGGAAACGATCACTTCGCGTTGCCAGCGCTTTGAATTTCAGCCGATTCCCGAAGCGAAAATCGCCGGCAGGTTGCGCCAAATCACGGAAGCGGACGGAGTCGAAGCCGGAGAGGAAGCCTTGCGTGCCATCGCACGTTTGGCAAACGGCGGAATGCGCGATTCTCAGTCGATTCTTGACCAGGTAATTTCGTTTTGCGGAAAAAAAATCAGCGAAAAAGACGTGCTCGATATTTACGGCTTGGCTTCCAAAGAGCAAATTGACGGGCTTGCCGCCGCTCTCGCCGCCGCCGATTATGCGAGCGTCGTAAAATTTGCCGACACGTTTGTCGAAGAAGGTCGCGATCTTTTGCGCGTGCTCAAACACACGCAGGCGCGCGTTCGCGAAGCGCTTTTGGATTCGATTCGGGAAGGCGGCATTTCTTCGATGCTCGGAACGGCGATGCGTACGGAACAGCTTTTGCGAATGCTGGACACGCTTCAGGCGGGTGAAGGCGGCGTACGTTTGGGGCTTTCCGAACGTGCCAATTTTGAAGTTTGTCTGCTCAAAGCCGTCGAACAAAGTCGAACGCGAGCCATTGATGCGTTGATTAAAGATATCGCCGGACTCGCCGCGGGAATGCCCGCCGACGAAGCAAAAAAAAAATAAGCTGAGCCCGATCGCCGAAAAATTCCGTTGCGCGAATTTGGCGTTTAAGGAAGCGCGCAAAAGCGACGCACAACGTTTTTCGTCTTCCCGCGAAACACTTGCCGAACTTACGGAGAAGCGCCGCAATGCGCCGGCACGCGAAGTTTTCTCCGATGCTGATGCGCCGCTCCCGCAGTATGATCCGTCTGATGAAGCCGGATTTGAGCCTGATGCTTCGGAGTGTTTTGATGAGGCGGAATCGAATTCTGGCATGGCGAGCATGCCTCTTCACGAAGCAATCGAACGCGTTCCCGCAATGATTCGCAATTTCGTTCGTGAACGCTTTCATGCTGAATTTTCCCGTGTTCGGGCTTCCCGAAACATGTTTTCCTATCGCGATTTCGGCGGAGAAAACAACGCCGAAGAGGCGGAAGAGCCTTCGGACGATTCCGACGATGTTTAACCCCAAAAAATCTCTACGATGAAAAACTTCGGTTCGCCTCTGAAAATCGGTGTCATTTCCGACACGCACGGCTTGTTGCGTCCGGCTGTGTTTGATGTTTTTCGTGACGTTGATCACATTCTTCACGCCGGAGATATTTGTTCCGATGCAATTCTGCGGGAACTCAAAACGATTGCGCCCGTTGCCGCCGTCCGAGGAAATTCCGATTATACCCCGCAATGCCGGACGCTCCCGCTGTTTGACATCGTTAAAATCGGTCCGGCGGAAATCTTTTTGCACCACGGGCACATGGAAGATTTTGATTTTATGCCTGCGGGAACGAACATTGTTGTTTCCGGGCATACGCACTTGCCGCGTGTCGAACTTTTCGGCGGAATTTTGCGCGTTAATCCCGGGAGTGCGGGACCGCGTCGCCCGAGTGCTCCCGTGAGCGTTGCGATTGTTACGATTTATAATCGCGCGCGTTCCGCCGAAATCATCGAGCTTCCCGCAGATTGAGAACTTGCCGTTTTAACGGGAAACACTATCTTCTTTTCTATGAAACACTCTCGCTTGCTTCCTTGGTTTTTCTCTGCCTTGACGGCGTTGTGCGTTCCCGCGCTTGCGGGGTGCGCGGCAGAAAGCTTGCCTGTGTCGGACGTTGCGCCCGGCGTGGAAATTTCCGTCAAAAAATTGCCGCCGCTTGTCGTTGAAGGAACGAATCCCGCGCAGGGTGTTGCGGGCTCATTTGTGCGGATTAGCGGAACTCCTTATGTTGCCGGCGGTGCGCTTTTCCCGGAAAAAGGTCCCGCGGACGGAGGAAAGAAAAAGTTTTACGACACGGTTTGGAAGCTGGACTTCGAGAAAAACGCGTGGGTTGTTTGCGGCGAAAAACTTCCCGTTCCCGCCGCTTACGGTGTTTCGCGCGGGCGGATGTGGCTCGGCGGCGAAAATGCTGACGGCAAGCTTGATTCGCAGTGGGATTTTTCCGGCGCGACGGAAGAAAAAATTCGCGCGTGGAAAAAAATGCCCGTGGCACTCGACAACGCGGCAGGCGCGGCGATGTTTGTCGGCGGCGGCAACGCGAACGGCGTTCCCGCGAACAAGGCTTTTGAGTATTGGATTAATTCTTTTCCGGGGAAAAAGTGCGAATGGAAAGCGCTTCCGGATTTCCCGGGAACACCGCGTGTTCAGCCCGTTGCCGGGCTTTTGCAAACGCCGCGAGGGAACGCGTTTGTGCTCGTCGGCGGATTTTATTTTGACAAGGAAACGAAGAAGGCGACTGTCGATCGCGCGGGCGTGATTTATTACCCGCGTGAGAAAAAATGGGAAATGCTTCCGCCGCTTCCGGAGGAAATTTCTGAAGCCGGGCTTGTCGGCTCCTGTTCCGTTGCGGACAATCGCGGCGGAATGCTGATTTTCGGCGGCGTGAACGCGAAGATTTTTAGGGAAGCACTTGAGACCCCTGCGCCGGATTACCTGCGCCACGATCCCGCGTGGTATAAATTTAACGCGGATGTTTTGCGCCTTTCTTTTGATAAGAACGGGAACGCGAAATGGGAAAAGCTCGCGACCGTTCCCGCGACTGCGCGTGCCGGGGCTTCCGCAGTCTCTCCGATTTCAATCAAAGCCGATCGCGAAAAAATTTATTTCATTTGCGGCGAACTCAAACCCGGCTTCCGCTCCCCGGATTGTTGTTTGATTGAAATAAAGCTTAAAGAAGACCAGCGGTGATGGATGAGAGCTTAGAGGTAATTGCTAAAAGGGACTTTCAGAAACCTTTTTTGCCGCAGGAAAATGCATCTACCTCTCATCTCTAAGCTATCACTTTTCTCCTCCCTTAATCTTTCCCCTTTTTAAAACTATGGATATCGTAAACTACATTAAAGGACTTGAGGATCCGGCGACGGGAACGTCTCCGACCTTCGACGCATTGGTCATTGTGCTGATGCTCGTCGTTATCGCGATTGTCGCGATTCAGGCGTGGCGCAAAGGCGTGCGCAACGTTGCAAACCTCGCCGACGCGAGCACCGCGCCGGGGAAATGGGCATGGATTGCCGTCGGCTTGCTCTGGATCGTCGTGATGCTCAATTATTTCGACCGCCAGTTGCTTTCGGTCGTGCGCGCGCCGATTGTTGAAGATATTCCGATGACGGATGCGCAGTTCGGCTTAATCACTTCGGCGTTTCTCGTTATTTACGCGGTGCTTAGCCCCGTCGGCGGTTTCCTCGCAGACCGCTATTCCCGCCGCTTGGTCATTCTTTGCTCGCTCGTCGTTTGGTCCACGGTAACGTGGTGGACGGGGCATGCGGAAGATTACACGACGCTCTTCATTGCGCGTGCCGCGATGGGCGTTTCCGAAGCATTTTACATTCCTGCCGCACTCGCGCTTATTACCGACTATCACCGCGGGAGCACGCGCTCGCTCGCAACCGGGATTCACATGAGCGGGATTTACGCCGGGATGGCGCTCGCAGGCTACGGCGCAACAATGTCCGACGCTATCGGCTGGCGTATGACTTTTGCCGTCTTCGGTCTCATCGGCGTGCTTTACGGATTTGTTCTTATCGTTTTCCTGCGCGATCCGAGCAAGGCTCCCGCAGACAACGCGCGTGAGCAACTTCGTGACGGCGTTCCCGCCGCTACGGAAGAAAAAGCCGTTCCCGTCGCCGATTTTGAAAAAATGTCCGGTGCGCAGGTTTTCAAAAGCCTGCTCAGCTCCCGCCCGATGTGGATTTTGCTGACCGTCGTCGCCTTCGCAGGCGCAGGCAACTGGTTCCTGCTCACGTGGTATCCGACGCTTTTGACCGACACCTTTAAGGTAATCCAAGACGTTTCCGTTCCGCTTGCCGACGCGAAGGGCATGGGCGACGTTATCAGCCTCACGACGGGTGAAGCCGGACCGGCGGCAACGCTTTGGAGTTCTATCGCAAAATACATTGCCGTCATCGTCGCCGCGATTATCGCCGACCGTTGGGTGCAGAAAAATCTCAAGGCGCGCGCGCTCGTTCCCGGGATTTCGTTCGTGCTCGCGGGACCGTGCGTCATTCTCGCCGTCGTGCTCGCGGGAATGTTCGGCGGTGTCGCTTGGCTTTTCTATACGATGCTTGCGCTCGTTGCGACACAGGGAATTGCGCAGGGCTCGCTCGACGCGACGCTCATGCCCGTCATGCGCTCGCATATCGACGAACGCTACTCCGCGACCGGCTACGGTTTGCTGAATCTGACCTCGGCGGGCGTCGGCGCGCTGATTTCCTTCTTCGGCGGCTGGTTCAAAGACCAGGGCGTGCCGCTGACCACGACGCTTGCCGTCGCCGGCGGCTTGATGTTCATCTGCGGTATTCTCTTCTTCGCGCTCCCGAAACCGCAGAAGTAAGGAGAACGAGATTAAAGAAACTCGGAAGAAGCGTTCCCGTGATGCATTTCGCGGGAACGCTTTTTTTAGGGTGAGGAATAAAACTTTTCTTTAATAAAAATAGATATTAATGTGGTAGCCTTTATTGCTCGCGATTACGTCCGCGCGGGCAAGTGAAACAGACACACGGACCAAAACAAAAAAGAAACCGTGAGAGTGGCGACTCTCACGGTCTTATTTGGAAAGGAGCTTCCAAATGGAATCATTAATCCTGGTTCTCATTTTGATTCTACTTATTTTGGAGTCAATAAAGAAATGAGGTAAAAAGCCCTCGCCGTTTTTCTTCGGCGGGGGCTTTCCCAAAACGGATTTGTATGTTTGTGTTTGCTTTCGTGATTTTAAAATGTGTGGCGTTGCGATTCCCGTGAAATAAGCCCGTTGCGTCGGCGTGAAATTATTTGCATATTTGGAGATACGTTCTGAGGCTTTAAAACTCTGTTTTCGGCGAATTTAAACCATGAACTTTGTATCCAAAATTTACTGTCGTGCTTTCCAGACGGCGTTTCGCTTGGCTCTGCCCGTTTTGCCGTATCGGGAGCCGCAAATCGTCAATTCCTGTGCCGGGCTCAAAAGCGTTTTCGAAAAAGAATACGTGAAATCGGTGCTCGTCGTTACGGACAAGGGTATTGTGGCAAACGGTTTGCTGGCGCCGCTCGAAAAAGTTCTGTCGGAAAGCGGCGTAAAATTTACCGTTTACGCGGGAACGCAACCGAACCCGACGGTTGAAAATGTGGAAACGGCGCTTGAGTTGTATCGCGGGAACGCCTGCGATTGCCTGATCGCCGTCGGCGGCGGGTCTTCCATGGACTGCGCGAAAGCCGTCGGCGCGCGCGTCGCTTATCCGAAGAAAACTATCGGGCAAATGAAAGGCGTTTTGCGTATCCTGCGCCGTTTGCCGACGCTGATCGTAGTGCCGACAACGGCGGGAACGGGGAGCGAAGTTACGCTCGCTGCGATTATTACCGATAGCGAAAAACAGCACAAATACGCGTTGATGAGCTTTCCGCTCATTCCGCATTACGCCGTGTTGGACGCTTCGCTGACGTATTCTTTGCCGCCGCATCTGACTGCGACAACCGGCATGGACGCACTCACGCACGCAGTCGAAGCCTACATCGGGCGTTCCACTACAAAGGAAACCCGCCGCCTCGCGCTCGATGCCGTGAAACTGGTTTTTAACAACATTGAGCTTGCCTGCGGGAACGGCAAAAATCATGCCGCAAGGGAAAATATGCTTCACGCCGCCTACAGAGCGGGCGTGGCTTTTTCAAAATCCTACGTCGGCTACATTCACGCGGTCGCGCATTCTCTGGGCGGGCAATACGGCACACCTCACGGACTCGCGAACGCCGTTATTATGCCTTACGTTTTGGAAGCGTACGGAAAATCCGTATATAAAAAACTACATACACTCGGCGTCGTCGCCGGCGTGTGCGACGGGAACGACACCGACAAGATCGGTGCCGAAAAATTTATCGCGGCAATCAAAGCATTAAACAAAAAAATCGGGATCCCCGCCAAGCTCGCGGGAATTCGCCGGGAAGACATTCCCGTCATGGCGAAACACGCCGCGAAGGAGGCGAACCCGCTTTATCCCGTTCCGAAACTGATGACGCAAAACGAACTTGCCGAATTTTACGCGCAGTGCGCAGATTGGAGTAATTAAAATGACTGAAGAACAAATCCGTAGTTTACTTGAAAAACAGCGAAACTTTTTCAAAAGCGGGACAAGCGTTCCCGTGGCGTTTCGCATAGAGCAGCTCAAAAAACTCTACGCCGCCGTAAAAAAATACGAAGCCGAAATTTGCGCCGCGCTGACTGCCGACCTCGGGAAAAGCGCTTACGAAGGCTTCATGTGTGAAGTCGGCTTAGTGCTTTCCGAAATTTCGTATATGCTCCGGCATGTTAAACGCTTCGCGAAAAAAACGCCGGTGCGCACGCCGCTCGCGCAGTTTGCTTCCCGTAGCTTCAAGCAGCCTGTGCCTTACGGGAACGTGCTGATTATGAGTCCGTGGAATTACCCGTTTCTTCTGACGTTGGGACCGCTCGTCGATGCAATCGCCGCCGGGAACACTGCGATTGTAAAGCCCGGCGCCTATTCTGCGGCAACGTGCAGAATCATCGAAAAACTCGTCACGGAAACGTTTCCGCCCGAATACGTTGCCGTTGTTACCGGCGGTAGAGCCGAAAACGCCGCACTCCTTGAGCAGAAATTCGATTTTGTTTTCTTCACGGGAAGCCAAGCCGTCGGCAAAGAAGTTTTGCGTCGCACTGCGGAGCATTTGACTCCCGCTGTTTTGGAGCTCGGAGGGAAAAGCCCCTGCATTGTTGACGCGACGGCAAATATCAAACTCGCGGCAAAACGCATCGTTTTCGGCAAATATCTCAACTGCGGGCAAACCTGCGTCGCGCCCGACTACATTCTTTGCGAGCGTTCCGTGAAAGACGCGTTCGTCTCGGCGGTTGTCGAGGAAATCAAAACGCAATACGGCGAAAACCCGCTTGAGAACAAAGATTACGGCAAAATCATCAATCGCAGGCACTTCGACAGGCTCGTCGGCTTAATCGACAAAGAAAAAGTCATCGCCGGCGGGAACGCCGATCCCGCAACTTGCCGCATTGCGCCGACGGTGATGGACAACGTGACGGAAGCCGACGCCGTCATGGGCGAAGAAATTTTCGGCCCGATTATGCCCGTGTTGAGCTTTGAGAATTTCGACGCGCTTGTCGACGGGCTGAAAAACAAGGACAAGCCGCTCGCGCTGTATATTTTTTCAAACGACAAAAAGCGCATCGATCGCGTGTTGACGGAGCTGAGCTACGGCGGCGGTTGCATCAACGACGTCGTCATTCATCTCGCGACGAGCGAAATGGGCTTCGGCGGTGTCGGCGAAAGCGGCATGGGCGCTTATCACGGAAAAACCGGCTTTGATGCGTTTACGCACTACAAATCCGTCGTGGATAAAAAAACGTGGCTCGACCTGCCGATGCGCTATCAGCCTTACAAAAGCAAGCTCTACGAAAAGCTTTTGCATTTTTTCCTGAAATAACTTCCGCGCCTTGGAAGAACAGGCGTCCCGCCTGTCGGCAACAGGCACGATTTTTTTGAAAAACATCGTGCCCGGTCGCTCCGCGTCCGTTCCCGTGCGGGAACGTTTTTTAGAAAGTCAAGCTTTGTAATATAAATATTTTTTTAAGATAGAGTTCTTGATTCTTGCGGGGAAAGAGAGTGTCTTTATATCTGAAGCCGGAGGGCAATTCCTTCGGTTTCGGATTTATTTCAGCATGAAAACAGACGTTTCACGAAACCGTTTTTTCCCGTTCCTACGCCGAGTCGGATGTGTTGCCGTCTTGTCGGGTATGGCGTTTTTTCTTTCGGATTCTGCTTTTGCAAGTCCGCAAGATGATTTTTGCGAACTTCAATTACGAGTGAAAAGGAAAGGTGCGGATCCGGCGGAAATGCGGCGATTTGCGGATTGCCTTATGAACGGAATCGGAACGGAAAAGAATCCGAATCGCGCGATGACATGGTACGGGAACGCGGCTGATTTCGGCGATGCGGGAGCGCTTGAGGCGTTGCGGAAGCTTTCCCGTTCCCGCATCAAAGTTCCTTTGCCTAAGCCGCTCGTTCCGCCCGAAAAGAAGTTCTCAAAGGAAGAGGAACGGCGCGCGACAATTAAGTTGCTGAAGCATTTGCTCGAGACTCATAAAAAACATATGTTACGCGGCGACATTTTTACGAAGAGACGCTATGTTCGTCCTTCGATTCCGCTCGTCCAGGAGTGCTTGCGTGCCGGCGCTAATCCGCATTTGTTCATTCCGCGTGAGGAATTGGATGGAGGCGGAACGGCGACGGAGGAAGTATTTTCGTTCGTTTTGACCTATTGCGATTTTGAGCTGCTGAAATTGCTTGTTGCTAATGGGGCTGATTGTAATTTGCGCTGGAGAAAATATCTTGAACGTGCCGTGCGCGAGTTGAACACCAATTACAAGTTCATGGAAGCCGATAAAAGGTCCAAGGAAAAACCCAAGACGGCAGAGGAGGCGAAGCTCGAACGCGCATCACAAAAACGCCACCAGGAGACTTATCAGATGGCATATAGGCGTCTTGAGAATATGCTCAAGCTTGGCGCGAATCCGCTGTTGCTTGACGGAAGCGGGAAAACGACGATGGGAAAAGCGTGGAGCCCGCCAGCAGTTCGATTGTTGATGAAGTATGGTGGAGATATTAATCAGCCCAACAATCCCGATGATAATTGTTCCGGCGATTCCGGGTGGGGCGATCCGGGGCGGTCGAGTCCGATTTTTGATGCTATTCTTTACAACGAATATTACGGCGTGAAGGCGATGATTGATGCGGGAGCGGATCTTCATTTTGTGAACGCCGACGGGAAGACTCCTCTAGATGTTGCAGAGGAAAATGCCCGCGAGCGTTCCGGTAATTTTAAAATTATCGCAGATGAGATTGTAAAACTCATTAAAGCGACACAGGGGAGAAGAGGGCGCTCTTAGTAATTTTGTTCGAGAGATCGAACAGCTGACAAAACCCACAAAGCGCCGCAGTCGTCGGATTGCGGCGCTTCTCTTGTGCTCAAAAAAAGAGAACGGAGTAAATCTCGCTCTCTTTTTTTCTTTTCGGGCTATTCTTCGACTTCGTCTTCGTCGTAAGCCGCAGATTGCTCTGCCATGACTTCGCAGGACGTCGGAATTAAATCATCCAAAGGCGGTTGTTCGAAGGGTTCGTCTTCCTCTGTAGGCGTGTCTTCCGTTTTCGCGGGAACGGCTTCCGGAGTTTTTTCCGTTGCCGGTGCAACTTTTTCGCCTTCGGGAACGGATTGTTCGGTCCAACCGCCTCCGAGGGCTTTGTAGAGCGAAATCATCGAAGCGATCTTCGCAAAGCGCGTTTGAACAAGCGTTTGCTCGGCAGCGAACAAATCGTTTTGCGCAAGCAGAACGTCCGTGTAGCTAAGCACGCCTTCGCCGCCGCGATAATTCGCGGAAGTCAGCTTGTAGCGGCGCAGTTGCGCGTTGAGCGCGGCTTCGCTTGCAGCGATGCGCTTGTCGATGGATTCCTGCACGACGAGTTCGTCCGCCACTTCGCGGAACGCCGTCTGGATTGCTTTTTCGTAGTTGGCGATTTCAATTTCTTTTTGAAGTTCGGCAACATCGAGTTGCGCCTCGAGACGACCGTTAAAGTAATCGAAAATCGGCACGTTCACGCTCGGCACAAAGCTCCACGTGCGCGCGTCACCCGTGAATAAGTCGTCGAGCTCGACGGAGGCGACACCGCCCGTTGCCGTGAGCGAAATGCTCGGGAAGAACGCGGCGCGGGCAGCACCGATGTTGGCGTTGGCGGCGCGGAGCATGCGTTCGGCGGCGAGAACGTCCGGACGCAAAACGAGCGCGAACGACGGGATGCCTGCATCGAGCGGCTTGAGCAGATTTGCGGAAGCAATCGGAAGCGCGGGAACGCCGTCGAGTTTCGGGAGTGCGGTTCCGCCGACGAGGAGCGCGAGCGCGTTTTTCGCCTGTTTCTGCGTTTCGCGGAGTTGTTCCGTTGCAGAAACCATCGCTTGGTATTGAGCTTCGGCGGAGGCGAGATCGATTTCGGTAATCACGCCTTTTTCGAAGCGGTCTTTCATAATGTTATACCAAACCTGCGTCGTAACGAGGGATTTTTGCGAAAGCGAAAGGCGTTCGTTCGCGAGCTGGAGCGTGTAGTATTGAAGCGCGATTCCGGCGACGAGCGAGAGGCGCACGGCGCGTTCGTTTTCGGCGGCGGCGAGCCAGGTTTCAAAAACCTGATCCGTCATCGAGCGCACGCGTCCCCAAAGATCGACTTCGTAGGAAGCGGCGACGCCGAGTTGCCAGGTGTTGGACGTTACCGCCTTCCCGTAGGGCGAAAGATATTCATTCGTGCGGGAACGCGTGAACGAGCCGTTCCCGCCGACATTCGGAAGCAGTTCCGCCCACTGAATATCGTAGCGTGCGCGCACCTGTTCGACATTCAGAATGGCGACGCGCAAATCGCGATTGTTTTCGAGCCCGGTTTTGATGAGGGCTTTGAGGCGTTCGTCGGCGAAGAATTCCGACCAGCCGAGACGCGTGACGGCGGTTTCATCCGCAGTCGTTGCCGCGATCCCCGCGTAAGTATCGGCGACAATATTGTTCACGTCAGGACGCTCGTAATCGGGCGCCATTGTCGTGCACGCCGTTGCCACGACAAGAAACGGAAGAACGGAAAGATATTTGAACATGATTTTTTCTTTTTTAAAGGATGGTTGAGAGCTTAAAGCTTAGAGCTTAGAGGTATTACCGGAAAAAGATTTTCAAAAAACTTTTCCCACTTGCGGGAACGCAATGACCTCTCATCTCTAAGCCCTCATCTCTCATCTTTCATTAGTGCTTAACGACTGCGTTCGGTTTGCGTTCGGCGACGCGGAATACTTTACGGATGATGACGTAGAAGCACGGAATCAGGAAGACGCCGAGAATCGTGGAAGCCAACATCCCGCCGATAACGCCAACGCCGATTGAGTTCTGCGCGGCGGACGATGCACCCGAAGCGCGCGCCAGCGGCAACACGCCGAGAATGAACGCGAACGAAGTCATCAGAATCGGGCGCAGGCGGAGCTGAACCGCTTCCAAGGTCGCGTCATAAAGATTGCGTCCCTGTTCCTGCAAGTCTTTCGCAAATTCGATGATGAGAATCGCGTTTTTCGCGGAAAGCCCGATGATGACGAGGAAGCCGACCTTGAAGTAGACGTCATTGTAAAGCCCGCCGAGCATCGTTGCGCAAACAGATCCGAAAACGCCGACGGGAACGATGAGCAACACCGCGAACGGAATCGACCAGCTTTCATACAACGCCGCCAAGCAGAGGAAGACGATGATGAGCGAGAGCGCATAAAGCGCGGGAGCCTGGCTGCCGGAAGTGCGTTCTTCGAGCGATTGCCCCGTCCACTCGCCGCCGACGCCGTTGATCCCGACGCTCGGCAGGTGCTTCAGAACGATTTCGTCGAATTCGTTCATCGCTTCCCCGGAAGAACGTCCCGGCTTCGGCTGACCGACGATGTTGAGCGACGGGAAGCCGTTGTAACGCGTTAGCGCGGGAGCGCCCACAATCCATTCAAAGGAAACGATTTCCGAAAGCGGCATCATTTCTCCGGAATTTGTGCGGACAAACATTTTGGCAAGTTGTTCCGGCGACGATCGGTCTTGAGCGTCGAGCTGAACCATTACGCGCTGGACGCGGGAACCCTGCACAAAGTTGTTCACGTAAGAGGAACCGAAAGCGACCTGAATCGTGCTGTAAAGCGAGCTGATGTTAATGCCGTGCGCCTGCGCCTTTTCGAGGTCCACGTTCATTTTGAGCATCGGACCGTCGTTCAAGCCTTGGAGGCGCACCCCCGTCATTGCCGTGTCCGGCGCGTTGGCTTTTTTGAAGACTTCGTTCATCGCGTTCACGAGTGCTTCGTGCCCGATCCCGCCGCGGTCCTGCATTTGATATTCAAAGCCGGTGGCGTTCCCGAGTTCGGAAATCGCCGGCAAGTTGAACGAAAGCACCATGCCTTCCGGATGTCCGGCAAAATGCCCGGAAATACGCGCCGCAATCGCTTCGGCTGAATGTTCTTCGCCTTTGCGCTCGCTCCAATCCTTGAGCTTAAGAAACGCAAGTCCGACGTTTTGCCCGCGGCCGTTGAACGAAAAACCTTGGACGGCGAACATCGCATCGACTTCCGGTTGCGCAAGCGCGTAGTTTTCAAATTCTTCAATAACCTTGAGCGTGCGTTCCTGCGAGGCCGTCTGCGGGAGCTGGATAAGCGCCATAATGTTTCCTTGGTCTTCGTCCGGCAAGAACGCGGTCGGCAGGCGCAAGTAGAGCCAACCGAAGCCGACTCCGATGGCGACGAAAGAAACGATCCCGATGATGCTGTGCTTAATCATGCGGGCGACGATGCCTTTGTAGCCTTTCGTCATGCGGTCAAAATTGCGGTTGAACCAACCGGCGATCCCGCGATGCTTGCCCGATTCGTTGTGCTTGAGCATTGTCGCGCAAAGTGCCGGAGTCAGCGTCAGCGCGAGGAAGAGCGAAAACACCATCGAGGAAATGAGCGTGAGCGAGAACTGGCGGTAAATAACGCCGACAGAACCCGAGAAGAACGCCATCGGAATAAACACCGCCGTCAAAACGAGCGTAATCCCGACGAGTGCTCCGGAAATCTGATCCATCGCCTTGCGCGTCGCTTCGCGCGGCGGCAAACCTTCTTCGGTCATGATACGCTCGACGTTTTCGATGACGACAATCGCGTCGTCAACGAGAATACCGATGGCGAGCACCATCGCAAACATCGTCAAGATGTTGATGGAATAGCCCATCGCGAAAAGCGCCGCGCAGGTTCCGAGCAACGCAATCGGCACGACGATGGTCGGAATAAACGTCGCGCGGAAGTTTTGCAGGAAGACGAGCATGACGATGAAGACGAGCACGATCGCTTCCACGAGCGTTTTAATAACTTCGTGAATCGAAATGCGAACAAAGAGCGTCGTATCATACGGGAACGCGTAGTTCAGCCCTTCCGGGAAGTATTTCGAAAGTTCTTCGATTTTCGCTTTAACGGCGTTGGCGACTTCGAGCGCGTTCGCTCCGGTCGCGAGCTTGCAACCCAAGCCCACACACATTTTCCCGTTGTAGTGGGATTCGAACATGTAACTTTGCTCGGCGAGTTCGATGCGGGCGACGTCGCGCAGATAAACGCGGGAACCGTCTTCGAGCGTGCGCAGGAAGATCGCGCCGAATTCGTCCGGCGTTTCGAGCGTTCCCGGACCCTGAATCGTGATGCCGAGCTGCGCGCCGGGCACGGCGGGCGAGCCGTTGACTTCGCCGACGGGAACCTGAATGTTTTGCGCTTGGAGTGCGGCGACGACGTCCGTCGAAGTCAAGCCGTAGGAGTTGAGCTTGTTGGCGTCGAGCCAAATGCGCATCGCGTTTTCCGCGCCGAAAAAGTCCACCTGCCCGATCCCGTTCACGCGCTGAACCTGGTCGAGAACGTTGGAGGCGATGTAGTTCCCGATTTCCGCTTTCGGAATCGTGCCGTCTTCGGAATAAAACGCGGCGACGAGGAACATGTTGCGAGCCGCCTTTTTGACGGTAACGCCCGTGCGTTGAACTTCGGACGGGAGCTGCGGCGTGGCGAGCGAAACTTTGTTCTGAACTTGAACCTGCGCCGTATCGTCGTCCGTTCCCGGGTTGAAGTAAACCGTGATTTCCGCGTTCCCGGTCGAGTCCGACGAAGACGTCATGTAGAGCAAATTGTCGATCCCGTTAAGCTGTTGCTCGATAACGGCGGTAACGGTTTTCTGCGTTGTTTCCGCAGACGCTCCCGCGTAGGAAGCCTGCACGGAAATGGACGGCGGCGCAATGGTCGGGTATTGCGCAATCGGCAGGAACTTAATCGCGATGATACCGAACAGGATGATCATCAGCGAAAGCACCCACGCAAAAACCGGGCGGTCGATGAAGAATTTTGCCATGTAAATTCCTTGTTTCTTTTAAATTTTTGTGGAGGAAAATTTTCTGCGGGAACGTAATGTTTTTTCAGATACGTTCCCGCGAGCACTCTTTATTGTTGCGGTTCCGCCGGTTCTGCGGCTGCGGGGGCTTCGGCATTTGCTTTCGGCGGAACGATTTTCACGCCGGCTTTACCGCTTTGCGCAAGCGCCATGCCGATGGAAATCAAGCCTTCCGTGGCGATGCGGTCTCCGGGTTTCAAGCCGTCCTTGATCGTCCAGAAATTACCTTCCATTTTCCCGATTTGAATCGGGCGCGGGCGCACCATGTCGTTTTCGTCGATGGTGAAAATCGTTGCCTTGCCGGCGGTCCCGAGAGAAACGGCTTTTTGCGGAACGAGAATCGCCTGTTTGTCCACGCCTTCTTCGAGCACGGCGCGGGCGAACATTCCCGGAAGCAAAAGATTGTCCGGATTCGGGAACTCCGCACGGAGCGTATACATGCCTGTGGATTTATCGACGGAAACTTCGGAGAATTTGAGCTTTCCGGCGTGTTCGTAAACCGAACCGTCGTCGAAAACAAGCTTTACGGGAACGGTTTCCTCGTCGATTTTTTGCACCGTTCCCGCGGCGATTGCCTTTCGGAGTTCGAGAAGCGCGGTCGCCGACTGCGTAAAGTCAAAATTAATCGGATCCATTTGTTGGATGACCGCCATTTTCGTAAGCGCATTTCCGGAAACCATGCCGCCTTCCGTTACAAGAGCCGCGCCGATAATGCCGGAAATCGGCGCCGTAACCGTCGCGTAGCCGAGATTGATTTCCGCAGACTTCAACTGAGCTTCCGCCGCCAAGAGAGCTGCTTTTGCCGTGTCGACGGCAATCATCGCATCGTCGTAATTCTGACGGCTCACACCGCCGGTTTTGATGAGCTCGGAAAAGCGGTTAAACGTGATTTGCGCGCCGTTTAAATTGGCTTTGGCGACTTCGACCTGCGCGGCGGCGGCATCGCGTGCTGCCTGCAACGGTGCGGGATCGATTTGGAAAAGCACCTGATCTTTTTCGACTTTCGCGCCTTCTTCAAATTTACGTTCGAGCAAAATTCCCGTCACGCGCGCGGAAACGTCCGCAAGGCGCACGGCATCGACGCGTCCCGGAAGCTCGCGAACGATTTTAAGCTCTTCGTATTTCACCGTTTCGACGGCAGCGGCGATTTCCGCCGGGCCTTTCGGCGCTTGTTCTGCGGCTTTCTTTTCATCGCAGCCCGTGAACGCGAGCGTTCCCGCGAAAGCCGCAAACGCGGTCAGAAAGAAGGTTTTCTTCATTTTATTTTGCTTCATAAATTTAAGTTTGTCCTGTTTTTCGTTAAAAGATTTATGCTTTCTGAGAAAGCGTCGGAGGAGCGCTAAACATTTCCAGCACCATTGCCATAAACATTTCAAAAAAGTCTTCCCGCTTAATATCTTTCGGGTAAGCACCTTTTTTAAACGGAGCGATCGCCGTCCACCCCGCAAGCATGGTGTGTACGCTTTCGATCCGGAAATTGAGCTCTACGGCGGAAAGTTTCGGGAATGTTTTTTGAAATTCGCTTATGAAGCGTTCCCGTATTCCTTGCGTTGCTTTTTCAATCGCTTGAAAAACACGCATTTCGAGTTCGCTGCGGCGCACTAAAAGCATTGTGAAAAGCTGGTGTACCGTTTCGGAAACGCATTCGGCACGCGGCAAGATCATTGCTTCCAGCAGGCGTCGTGGTGCAATCGAGAGCGTTCCCGCGTCCTGTCGCGCTTTTTCCAAAAGGATTAGTTGTTTGTCCATCAGCGGTTTGACGTAGCGCTCGAACACGGCAAACAACAGTGCTTCCTTGTCTTTAAAATAGTAGTAGGCAACGGAAAGATTTACCTTCGCCCGGGCTGTAATCGCCCGCATAGAGGCCCCGTCCACACCGCGCGTCGCAAAAATTTGTTCGGCGGCATCGAGGATGCGTTCCCGTGTTTGGGGCTCTGATTTCTCTTTTGTCGGCATTATTTGAACGAACGTTCTAGTGTTTTTTGCTTTTCCGGTCAATTGAGAATTGTGTCGTTTGTAAATTCCTCGAAAAACTACCAAATTGTTTTGGCTGCCGGAGTTTCCAAAGCGCTTTGAACGTTTTCGTCCAGTAGCGAGAAAAAGTCCAAGCCGGTTTTCTCTTCGATGCTGTCGATGTTTGTCAGATAGAGCTTCGGATTGTTTTCCGGGTTGTCTTCGTGAGGAACGATGAATGCCAGGGTACGCAATGCGCCCGAATGTTCCTCGCGATCCGTCACGATGAGAAAAAATGCATCGGGAACTGCGGGAAGAGTGCCGCGGCGTGACGTTCCCGCGAGGCGCTTGAGCGGCACTTCCGTGTAAACCGGACCGCAAAGCACCCAAATGTCGCCGAAATTGCGTGTGTAGCGCTTAATCAGTCGCTGTTCGAGCGCTTTCCAGATTCCCGCATTTAATCCGTGTTTTTGCGGGACGATATTGGACATCAGAAAAGTTTCCTTCTGTGCCGACTCGCCGTAGCAGAGCGCGATTGCGTGATTCGGTGCCATGTGTCCGCGATCGTATCCGGAGCGCACATAGGCTTCCGTCGTCACGCGCGCGCGCGTTCTGTAATCGGTTTCAAAGTTTTCCGGGCGTTCGGGGGCTTCCGCTTTTTGAGGAGGAAAAATCTTGTAGGCGCACCATGCCGGATTGCCGCGCGATTCATCGTAGCCGACGAGGTAACCGTCATTTTCCAGGAGCGTCAGTCGCTGTTCGGCAATCGGCGTTCCCGCAAGTGTCAGCTCGGTGGTTTCAAGTGCCGTTCCCGGCTCAATTGCGTTGCCGTAAACAAACGGTAAATACAACGCCAGTTCGTCGAGCCAAAAAACCGCTTCGTCCGGAAGCAGTGAACTTTCTCGCGCAAAATCAATAACAAACGCCGTTCCGCGCTCAATTCGTTCCCGTGTTTGTGCGTCGCCGAAATAATGGGCCAGCTTTGTGCCGGCAACGAGTGCGACAATGACAAATAATGAAATGAGCAAATGGCTCGGGCGCAGTTTGCGGGAGCGTCGACGAGGTGTTTTTTGTGATTTGCGGGAACGTTTTGCCATAGAGAGAGAAAAGCGAAGGATGCGGTTTTTGGCGATTCCGAAAAACAAAAAGCGGAATCCGTTGGGATTCCGCTTTTTTGCGACTGGTGCGGCTAACCAGATTCGAACTGGTGTCACCACTTTGGAAGAGTGGGGTCCTACCACTGAACGATAGCCGCAATAAAAATGGTGGGAGTAGCAGAAGTCGAATCTGCGACCTTTTGCGTGTCATGCAAACGCTCTAACCAACTGAGCTATACCCCCAAAAGGTGAAAGAGTCCCTAGCATCTCTTATTTTTTTTGTTTTGGCAAGAACTTTTTTCAAAAAATGTAAATTTCGTACTCTTCGGCCGTGCTATTGCAAATCGTGCCGCTTTAAATCTTTGCTTTGACATGAAAAACGAAACACTAATCGCGTGAGAGAAAAAAGCATCACGAATTGTGCGAATTTATTTTTTAGCTTCCTGTTGCTTGATTTAAGGATTCTTCCCGAAACTTGCTTTTTGAGAAAGGCGAGGGAAGGGAAGTTGAGTGCTCAGAGCTGCTTGCTTGAGCGAAAGGGCTTTTGAATTTTTTTCGGACATCTCTTTCATTTTTTTTACCGAAAATTCTATTTGCGGAGTTTCTCTCACGTTTTAGTCCTTCATTGGAGGCGGCTTGATGCGTTGATGTAAAATAGCGGTTCTCGTGTCTGCTTCAAAAAATTGCTTTACATAAAGTCTAGGAAAATCAATAATTCACGCTTCTATTTTAAATCATAACCATCGAAACAAATGGGCAATCTCAAGAAAAAACGTCGTCTGAAGATGAACAAACATAAACGCCGGAAACGCTCTAAGGCCAACCGCCACAAGAAACGTCTCTGGGGTTAGGCCGATTGAATCGGCATTGTCGCTTTTCCCGGACGCCGTCCGCCTTGCGAGGTGTTCCGGGAAAAGTGCTTTCCTCCCAAAAGTTCATCCGCCCACGCGTTGTCGTGGGATTTTTATTTTAATATATGACGGTGCTCGAAAAGGTTGCTCGTCTGTTTTCGGCTCGGAAAAATACCGAGGCGGTCGTGGTGCTTTCCCCGACGGGAAGTGTTCGCGGAGAAACAAAAATTGTTTGTGAGCTCTTCGAGAAAGGCTTGCAAGTGTATCACTTGCGCAAGCCCCGTTGGTCGATTGATCGTGTTCAGTCCTGGATAAAGTCGATTCCTAAGGTTTATCGTTCCCGCATTGTTCTTCATCAATTTCCGGAGCTGGTGGAGAAGTTCGCTTTGGGCGGATTTCATATTCATGCCGACGATTCTGTGCCGAGTTGCGTTCCCGTCGAAAAGCTCAGTGCTCGGTGTCAGCATTTTTCGGATTTGAAAAAGTGCGGGAACAAGTTCCGTTGTCTGATGCTCGGACCGGTTTTCCCGAAAAAAGATCGCGACATTACCGTTCCCGCGAGGACAGAGCAGGAGTATGCTGCGATTGTCGCGTATTATCGCCAAAACGGCGGTGCGTGCAAAATTTTTGCCTTTGGCGGGGTCGAAGCCGATAATGTGAGGCGTTGTAAAAAAATGGGTTTCGACGGAGTTGCGGTTGTCGGTGCGATTTGGGAAAGCGCAGACGAAGTCGCCGCCTTTAAGAAGCTTTGCAGAAAATGGTAAGTTCGTCGGAAGCATTCCCGGAAATTAAGCCGAAGGCTCTTGTTATTGCGAGGCCGGACGATTTTGCTTCTGCCGTGCTTGCTTCCGCCGTGCTCAGGCCTGCGCGCGAAGCGCTCCCGCAAACACGCATTTTTTTGCTGATTCATGCGAAATATGCCCCGCTTTACGTTGAACATCCGGCGCTTGACGGGATTTTCACCGTTTCTGATGATTCGACACCGGAGGAGCTTGCGGCGCATTTCAAGAAACAAAAAATTGATGCCGTTGTGCATCTTGCATTTTCGCAAAAGGTCGCCGACGCTGCTAAGCTTGCGGGCGTGGCGTTTAGCGTAGCGGAAGAGGGCGAGCACGACGGGAGCGTTAGCTTGGAGATTTTGCGCCCGAAAACTCGTCGCGGCGGAAAGCATCCGGCGTTTCGCAATTTTGATATTTTGCGTCCGTTCGGGATTGTCGTTCCCGAGCATCCTGAAATTGAGCTTTCCGTTCACCGAGACGCACATAAGGAAATTTTCGGTGAAATCGGGAAGCAATACGGGCTTGCGGATCAAAGCGATTATGCGGTTTTCAGCCTTGATCAAAATCGTTGCGGGCATCAAATCAATGCGTCTGTTTTTTCGAAAACCGCTGAATGGCTTACGCGTTTTGCAAAGATTCCGATTCTTGTTCTCGGGGATCCGGTCCATTCCGAAAATTTTCTTCGGTTTAGCCGGAATTCTCACGGTGCGCACGTCATCGATTTGCGCGGGAAGACAAGCCCTGCCGAAGATGCCTGGCTTATTGACAATGCTCGGATTTGTTTTTCCGGCGAGAATGCGTACGCGTATCTTGCCGTTGCCATGGAATGTCCGCTGATTGCGCTTTTTATCGATTTTTCCGGAGACCGTTGGTTCCCGCTCGGGCATCTTGCCACTAATATTTTTACGGGAGCGCACCGTTTGCCTTTCGAGCCGGCGTTTCTTTACAATTATCGGGCTTCGCGTTCTTTTAAAATCGAGAAAATCGCGTCTGCGCTTCGTTTTTCCCTCGCGCTCAGCAACGAGGATGTAAGAGAAACGAGAATTAAAAGTAGCGAGCTTTAATTCCGCATACTAAAAACTCCCGCTTTCGTGCGGGAGTTTTTATTTGTGCCGTTCCCGTGAAAGCGAAACGGTATTTACTGTTTTATTTTCGCCGACGGCGGATAGCGACGAGCGCCAAAATTCCCGTTCCCGCGATAAATCCGAACGCTGAAGGTTCCGGAATTTTTGATAAATACAAATCTACGGTTTGCGTTGATTCGTTTACGACAAAGCGTTTTGCGTAATCTTCAAAGCCTTCAACCGTGATTCCGCTCAGATGTTTATTGAGAGCGGTCTGGTCTCCCGCGTTGAATTTTTCTCCGCCGACCGTGAGGGAGAGTCCGGATAACACGGCGCTGTTTTCGGTCCTCACGGTAATAAGATTTTTAAGAACAAACTCGTCGCTTGTGTTGGTATATTTCGACGCATCGACCACAAGATTGGAGGCGCTGTCGAGATTTATGAAGTGCTCTCCGAAATAAGAGAGAATTCCTCCGTTAGCACCGAATTCCCCGTCTGCGTTTGTAACGAGTGTCAGCGTTGAAGAGTCCTTGACGCTTGCAGTGGAGCCGAAGCTGATTTGAAAGCCGTCGTTTGCCGTGAGATTCCCGCCGTTTTCGAGCGTGAGTGAACTTGTCATTCGGACTCCGAGGCGAAAGAAGCCGCCGCAGTCCCATGTGCCGCCGTCAACGAGGCAATGGCCGGCTCGATAATCTCCGCCGACGTAAACGTTTTTTGTCGTATTTGCGGTTCCGTAAATATTTATGTAGGTCGGCTCGATGTTATTAGGACAGCATCCGATGAGAATGTTGCTTTCTTCCGTCCAGGTTTTCCCTTGGGCGACGGTGCCGGAGCAGGGGCCGGAGTAGCCGATTTTAAGAACATAGCCGAACTCCGCATCGTTCCTGTAAAAATGATTCCCGGTTGTATATTCAATTTCCGCAAACGCAAAAGAGGCTCCGATGGTGAAAAACAGGGAGAAAAGAAGAGAGAGACGGTTTTTATTCATATCGTTGCAGTATGAATACAGGCTTTCTTTATGTCAACGCTTGCGTAGGTTTTAGGAGTCGTTTTTGTCGGTTTAACACATGGCTCCGCTACGGGAACAAACGAAATCAGCGCGCTCTGCCGATCGGAGGTGGGCTTCGCGAAGCGTTTTCCCGTTAAGGATTTCTACGGTAAACGTTGCGATAAACGCATCTCCGGCACCTACGGTATCGACGACCGGAATTGTTTTGTTTGCGGGAACGAAACTACGTTCGCCGTTGCGAGTTTCGATGAAGCTTCCGTCAGCTCCGCAAGTCAGAACGATGTATTTCAATCGCGGGAATTCTCCAAACATTTTTCGGAAAAACGGTTCGCTTTGGGCGGGAGTGATCTGCGGCTCGTCTTTAAGGAAAAATCTTCCGAGAACGGCAAGTTCTGATTCGTTGACTTTTAAAATATCGGCGAGTTGTGCAGATTCCCGCAGGAGTTCTTCCGAATAAAAATTTCGGCGCAAGTTGATGTCGCAAACGCGCAGTGCGGTTTCCGGCATCGCATCTAAAAATGCGCGAATCGTTTCGCGGGAACGGGGCGCGCGCCGGGCAAGCGTCCCGAAAGCAGCTGCGGCGCCGGATTGAGCCAAGGAGCGCAGTTCGTCCGTGAAAACAAGATTGTCCCAGGCAACATCGGGCGGGAAGCAGTAGTCGGCAACACCGGCGGAATCAAGCGAGACGCGCACCGTTCCCGTCGCTTTTTCGCAACGCTGAAGGATTGCCGGGAGATTTTCTTTGCGGAGAGTTCGGACGATTTCGTCGCCGAGCTCATCATTGCCGACTGCGGAGACCGCGATGCCTTCGGCTCCGGCGCGAGCGGCGTGGTAGGCGAAATTGGCGGGAGCGCCGCCAAGTATTTTTTGCGAATCAAAAACGTCCCAAAGGATTTCTCCGATTCCGATTACAATCTTCTTTTGTGTCATGCGTTGTGTTGCTGCGGGAACGCGGAGGCGCTTTATTGGCTGCGTAATCCGGAATAAATCCGCGGAACGCGTTTGGTAATGGACACAAGCGCTTCCCAAGGGATGCAGTCGCCCCAATCACAGAATTCTTCCATGCGAATTTGAGCTCCGTCCGCTTCTCCGATGAGAGTAACGACGTCGCCGATTCGGGCGGCGGGAACGTCGGAGATATCCACAAGCGTTTGATCCATTGTAACCCGACCGATTACGGGAACGCGTTTCCCGCGTACGAGAAATTGAGCGCGATTTCCGGCGGCAGTCGGAATGCCGTCTCCGTATCCGGCGGTAACGATGGCGATGCGTGTTTCCCGGGAAAGAATTTTTGTGCGGTTGTAGCTGACGGCGGTTCCTGCGGGCAGTGTTTTTATCAAGCCGATTCGCGAACGGAACGCCAAAACGGGTGAGGGCGAAATCTCCGAGAAAAACGTTCCCGAGGCCGGCGGCAGTCCGTATTGCAGAATTCCGACGCGGACGGCGTTAAACGGTTCCTTTCGGGAGAAACTTTCCAACCCGGCGGAGTTGTCGGCGTGGATTTGAAGGTTTTTTCGGATTTCGGGCGGGATTTTTTCGATTGCAACGAGGAATCGTTCCCGCTGAAGCTGCGTGTATTCTTCCGAGGTGTCGGCGCTTGAGAAATGGGTGAAAACGCCGCGAAGCTCCAGGGCGGGAAGTGTGAGAATCCGTTGAATAAGCTCTTCCGCGGATTCATGCCAGACACCCATGCGCCCCATGCCGGTGTCGATCTTCAAGTTGACGGAAATGCGTTCGCCGCGGGAACGGGCGAGTGCGTTGAGCGCTTCGGCTTCGGCGACATCGGAAACGGCGAGAGTGAGATGATCTGCGATGGCGGTTTCCGTTTCTTCCGGGAGAGTCGGACCGAGAACGCAAATTTCGGATTGCGGCGCGATATAGCGAACGTCGGAGCCTTCCCGCACGTTGGCAACGGCAAAATCATGAATGCCGCACTGGAGTAGGCGTTCAACGATGTGGCCGACGCCGTGTCCGTAGCCGTCTGCCTTGACGACGGCGATGTAGCGAACGGAACCGGGCAACACGGACTTGATTTTTTCGATGTTGCGCTCAAAGTGTGTCAGATTGATTTCTGCCCAAGCTCGCGGAAGCGGTGAATGCGTCATGGATTAAAATTTTAGCCGGAATTCTAGAATTAAAACACTCGCGACCCAACATAAATTTTGCAGCTTGCAAGTCGTCAGCCGTGGCGGGATTTACCGAAGTTTAAGGCGCGAGGAGCTTTTTTTACGTTGTCGCATCGGGCGGAAAAGAGTATTTTCTTCGCAATTTCAGCTTTTTCCCGTTAGTGACACTTTCGCCTTCATATTCCCGTTCTTGGTCGTCCGTCTTTTTGGAGATTTTCGAAAAGGTGTGGAGTTTTTTATGCCGGACGGACAAGGTCACGCCGCTGATTATTCTGATTTTGAGTCTTTGGGGCGTTGCGGGAATTTATTCTTCGGGAACGCTTCGCGGGAGCGACGATTGGCTGAAGCAGATCTTTTTTTTGCTTACGGGAGGCTTCGTTTATTGCGTCGTTGCGGCGATTCCTTACAAGCTTTACAAGGATTGTAGCAACTGGCTTTACATTCTTGGAGTGGCCTTGCTGATTCCGATTGCGGTTTGTGCGCTGATGAAAATAAATTTGGGGCATTTTATTCATGCCGTGAACGGCTCCCGGCGTTGGTATTTTTTGGGCTCGTTCGGATTGCAACCTTCGGAATTTGCAAAAATTACGACCTTGATAATGCTTGCGAAGTTGCTTTCTCTAAAGCCCTTGGGCGCGTTTCGTGAGTCTTGGCAATGGGTGGTGAAAACGGCAATTGTTGCGGGAATTCCCTGGTTCTTAATCGTGGTGGAACCGGATTTGGGGTCGAGCCTCATTTATGTTCCGCTGGCGATCGCGTTACTTTGGCTTGCCGGGCTGACGCGTAGATTTTTCGGAATTATCGGAATCGCGGGAACGCTTTTGATTTCCGTTGTTTCGGTGGACATTTATTTTTATCGCGAACGTATTATCACCTACTATCAGGAGCAGGGAGAGCGTCCCCGCGATCCGGCGCGTGACATCCAAGGGCAATATCAGGCGGTTTCGTGGCTGCCGCTGAAAGATTACCAACGAGCGAGATTGCTTTCGTTTGTCGATCCGAATGCGATTGACCCGAAGGGCATCGGTGCGAGTTGGAATGTCCGCCAGGCAAAAATTTCCGTCGGCAACGGCGGGATAACGGGAAAAGGGTTTAATAACGGCATGCAGGCAAAACTCGGCTACCTTCCGGAGCTTGCGGCTCATAATGACTTTCTTTTCTCGGTTTTAGCGGAAGAATACGGCTTTGTCGGTTGCGCGGGGCTTCTTTCGCTTTACCTTTTACTTGTGTTTCGGGCTTTGCAGATCGCATTGCGGGTTCGGGATACGTTTGCATCACTTTTAGCGGTGGGGATCAGTGTCGTATTAACGGTTCATGTGCTGATTAACGTGGGCATGAACATCGGTTTAATGCCGGTTACGGGGCTGTCTCTGCCATTTCTGAGTTACGGAGGCTCTTTTGTTTTGAGTTGCTTCATCCTTTTGGGGCTGTTGCAGAGCGTGCACAGTCATGCGCCTCGGGAAGGCGAACACAACAACGGCGTGCGTGTTCCCGATTCGCTGAATGCCTCTCATTCCTTGAGCTCTCCGGCTTAACCCTACACAAACAAAAACATTATGCCGGACATTCCAGACAACGATAATTTAGTGCGTGACGAAAATGAGGATTTGCGCCATCCGCCCAAACCTCATGAAGTCGAGCCCATTCCGCAGGAAAAAATCAAGCAGGATGCCGCTCAACGCGCCAAAAAACTTCCCATCATCCAACGTATCATTAAGCATTTTTCCAAGGATCGTGAACGCTTCCGCGAGCTCGTCATTAATTCCGAGCCGCTCGAAAAGCGAGCCGCACTCCTGACGGACGGCGTGCTTGAAAAATACGAACTCGAACGCACGGACGAAAAGCGCGTCGTCGGCGCAATTTACAAAGGTCGCATTCAAAATCTTGAAAAAGGATTGAAAGCGGCGTTTGTCGATATCGGCGAAGCCAAAAATGCATTTCTCCACTATTGGGACATGCTCCCCGCCGCGAACGATTCATCCGTCGAATTTATTCGTAACAACGAAAGCGAAGAGCAGAAAAACAAACGGGAAAAATACTCGATTAAAGACATTCCCGAGCTTTTCCCGATCGGCTCCGAAATTGTAATTCAGGTCACCAAGGGACAAATCGGCACGAAAGGTCCGCGTACGACGACGAACATCGCGATTCCCGGACGCTTCATCGTGCTGATGCCGTTCTCGGGACAATGCGGCGTTTCCCGCAAGATCGAAAATTCCGCCGAGCGCGACCGCCTCAAGAAAATGCTTCGCAAGCTGACGATTCCGGAAGGCATGGGCGTTATTATCCGCACGGCGGGCGAAGGCAAAAAGTTGCGTTATTTTGTTCGCGATCTTCACATGCTTCTCAAGCGTTGGGCGGCAATCTGCAATGTCATCAATACAACGGCAAAGCCTTGCATGCTTTATCAGGAGCCGGGACTGATTGAACGTACGGTGCGCGATTTTCTTACCGAAGACATTGACCGCATCCTTGTCGACTCGGAAGAAGACTACAATGCGATTTTGAATCTTGTCGGCGAAATTTCGCCGCGTTCCCGCAGCAAAGTTGTTCTCTACAAGGATAACATTCCGATTTTTGAGCGTTTCAATATCGAACGCCAAATTGAGCAGACCTATATGCGTCGCGTACCGCTTCCGTCAGGAGGAGAAATTGTTATCGACGAGACTGAAGCTCTTACGGCGATCGACGTGAACACGAGCGGCCACAAAGGCAAGGGCGATGCGAAGGATTTCATTGTCCAGGCGAATATTGAGGCTGTAAAAGAAGCCGCGCGCCAAATCCGCCTCCGCAACCTCGGTGGGCTCATTATCATAGACACTGTCGATATGAAAAACCCGAAGGATCGCAAAGCCGTTTTCAGCGCGCTTCGCGACGCGATGAGCGCGGATCGTGCCAAACACCAGATTCTTCCGATTTCGCAACTGGGAATTTTGCAAATGACGCGTCAGCGCCAACAGGAAAGCAATACGACTTCGCTTTATATGGGCTGCCCGTATTGCCAAGGTCGCGGGAGCGTCAAAAATGCACGTGCCATCAGCGTTGAGATTCAGCGCCGTATTGTTAGCGTAACCCGCCGTTTGCGCTCCATCGAAAAGAACGTCGGACGAGAACTTGCTTTCCGCGTGTTCCTGCACCCGATGAATCTTGATCGCCTGCGCGGGGACGACCGCAGCAGCATTGCGGATTTGGAAACGGCCTACAATATTCGCCTTTCTTTCCGCGCGGATCCGTCTTTCCATGTTGAAAACTTTAAAGTCATCAATATGGAAACCGGCGAAGAAATGCGCTAAGCGCTTTGCCGAAAAAGCGTTCCCGGTGCCTTGCGGGAACGCTTTTTTATTGGTCGGATTTCGTTCCCGTACAGAAATTTTCTCGCGGTGAAGATAGAAATTAGGATAAAATTGAATCACCATGAAAAAATCGTTGTATCCTCTCTGTAGCGCGATTGCGCTTTCGATTTTCACCGGAGCCGGACTTTCCGCCGCCGAAGCCGCAAAAGAACAGAAAACTTCCCGCCCGAATATTATTTATATTATGAGCGACGACCATGCGGTGCAGGCAATCGGAGCTTACGGGCATCCGATTTCAAAGCTCGCGCCGACGCCGAATATTGACCGAATCGCAAATAACGGGGCGCTCTTTATGCGGAATTATTGTGCGAATTCCATCTCCGGGCCTTCCCGTGCATGTATTATTACGGGAAAACATTCGCACAGCAACGGGTACATGAGCAACGAATGGGGACGCTTTGATAATCGCCAAAATAATGTCGCGAAAGTTTTCCGAGCCAACGGCTACAAGACCGCAATTGTCGGAAAATGGCACATCCCCGCTGATCCGACAGGATTTGATTTTTGGCAGGTTTTCCAAGGGCAGGGGCAATATATCAATCCGGATTTATATTGCGGGAACGCAGAAGGACGTTTGCCCGGAAAAGACTATCATCAACGCCCGCAAGGCTATTCCACGGAAATTGTTACCGAGCGAGCGATTGATTGGATTGAAGGACAACGCGCGCAAGGAACTCCCTTCTTCTTCATGGTTCACTATAAGGCGCCGCATCGGAACTGGATTCCCAAAGAAAAATATTACAACCTCTTTGACAATGTAACCTTCCCCGAGCCGTCAACCTTCTTTGATGATTACTCGGGACGTGATGCCGCTGCTAAGCAGGATTTATCGATTTTGTGGACGTTGCGCTGGGCGGCGGACCTGAAACTTTTCCCGTCGCGTGATAATCATACCCTGCCGCGCTGGATGTTCCCGCCGCATATGAGCGACGCTCAATACCGGAAATTTATCGAAGCGTATGTAGAAAAAAATAACAAATTCTTCGACTCCGGAATTATGACCGAAGCCGAGTTGGATAAACTCAAAAAAGCGCATAGAGAAGGGAAAACCGAGATTTTTGAAGCCAACAAGGAAAAGCTGCGCAAGTTCCAAAGCTGGGCTTATCAGCGTTATCTTCAGGATTACTTGGCAACGATTCGCGGGGTGGATGAAGGCGTCGGAGAAATTTTGGATTATCTTAAAAAGACCGGTCTGGATAAAAACACAATTGTCGTTTATTCCGCCGACCAAGGTTTCTATCTTGGCGAACACGGTTGGTTTGACAAGCGCTTCGCGTATGAAGAATCGTTCCGCATGCCGCTTATGATGTGCGGGCCGGGAATTAAGCCCGGTGCGAAGGTAGAGCAGTTGACGCAAAATATTGACTTTGCTCCGACTTTTCTCGACACCTGCGGCATTCCGGTTCCGGAAGAAATGCAAGGCGTGTCCTTTAAAAAACTTTTTGACGGGGAAATGCACCCGGATTGGCGGAATTCGCTTTATTACCACTATTACGAATTCCCGGCGGAACACGCCGTTCGCCGCCATTGCGCGGTGAATTTCCGTTCGCATGACGGAAAAGAAGATTGGAAGCTCATCCACTTTTACAAAGACGATGTTTGGGAGCTTTACAACTTGAACGACGATCCGAACGAAATCAAAAATGTTTACGGAAAACCGGGAACGGAAGCCGTTACCGCCAAAATGAAAGAAGAATTGAAGCGCCTTCAGAAGCAATACGCCGTTCCCGCGGAGTATTTGACTAAAGGCGTTCCCGTCCACGGAAAGGAATAAAAAATGTCCGATTTCGATATCGGCATGCCTAACGAAGAATATCCCGCGTTGCAGGAAAGACAGCCTGCAACGCGGGATTATTTCTCCTGCAAACCGCACTCGCAGGAAAAGGTTAGCGTGCGTGCGTTTTTCGAATCGGCACGGGAACGCTTGGAAATGGAAGTTGTCGCCGGAGAAGCGGGCTTGGGAAACTTCATCGGCGAAAAATCGATGAATCGCCCGGCACTTGCGTTGACCGGCTATTTTAAACACTTCGGAAGCCGCCGCCTTCAGCTTTTCGGCGCCGGAGAAATTTCCTACCTCGAAGATTTGCGCCCGGAAACACAGCGCGTCATTCTCGAAGAGATTTTCCAGAAGGGGATTCCCGGAATTATTGTTTCCCGCGGACTTTACCCGACACCGTCAATGGTTGAGCTCGCCGATTTGTATAAGGTCCCGATTTTGCGTTCCCGTATGAAATCAAAGGACTTCACGGCTGAGGCAACCTTGCTTCTTGAGCAGAAGTTTGCACTGAAAACCAATTTGCACGGAACCTTACTTGACGTGCGCGGCGTCGGCGTTTTGTTGCGCGGCGAAAGCGGAGTCGGCAAAAGTGAATGCGCGCTTGCTCTGATTGAGCGCGGGCATTCCTTGGTGGCGGACGATTATGTTTTGGTGCGCTTGGTCGGTGACGATTCTTTGGTCGGGACGGGAAAAGATATTTCCCGCGGATTTATGGAATGCCGGGGCATCGGCATAATCAATGTCGCCAGTATGTTCGGAATCCGATCCGTTCGCCGCGAAAAAACCATCGATTTAATTATTTCCTTCGTTCATTGGCGTGAAGGTATGGAAGAAGATCGAACCGGATTGGAATTGCACGAATGGGACATTCTCGGGCGAAAAATTCCCCATATCCAACTTGCCGTGCGATCCGGTCGCGACATGGCGCGCCTTGTCGAAGTCGCCGTGATGGTACATTCGCTTCGCCAAATGGGGCACGACCCGGCGGAAGAATTTAACCAACGCCTCATTCACATGATGGCGAATCCGGACAAGCGGGGCGCCTGACATGGAAGACGGAAAAGCACGAAAAAGCATTGTTCTGTTGTCCGGCGGAATTGATTCAACGGTACTGCTTGCAAAGTTGCTTGCGGAAGGACGCCGCGTACTCGCGATGGGAGTGGATTACGGGCAACGCCATCGTTGTGAGATTGACGCCGCGCGGGCTGTGTGCAAGCGACTTGGCGTCGAATATCGCTTGGCGGATTTGCGTTCGCTTGCGCCGTTTTTCGGGAAAAACAGTTTGACGGATTCCGAACTGCCCGTTTACGAAGGCGCTTACGACGAAGCCGGAATGAAGACGACGGTCGTTCCCGCGCGAAATCTGATTTTAATTTCGCTCGCAACTGCGTGGGCGATAGCGGAGAAATGCGATACGATTGCTTACGCCGCGCACGGCGGCGACCACGCGATTTACCCGGATTGCCGCCCGGAATTTGCGGAAAAACTCAACGACGTCGTGCAAATTTCCGATTGGCATCGCGTAAGCCTTGAGCGTCCTTTTGTCGAAATGGATAAGCGGGCTATTGTTCGACTCGGCTTGGAGCTTAATGCTCCCTTGGAATTGACTTGGTCTTGTTACAACGGCGGAAAGTTGCACTGCGGAAAGTGTTCGACCTGTCTTGAGCGCAAGGAAGCGTTTTATGCGGCGGGCGTTCCCGATCCCACGATTTATGCGGACTCTTAAGTCCGCAGAACGTTAATCATCGGGAAAATGTATAGCTGGCTTCCGCGCGGGAAGGAACGGCGCGCTCGCCGTCGTGCGCGGGAAGATATCGGGAAGCGCGAGCTGCCCGGATTGCCGCAGCGTCCAAACTCCGCGATCCGGAAGATTGTTTGATGCGCACATCCGTTAATTCCCCGTTTGCATCAATTTCCAAAATCAAAATAACGGTTCCCGTCCGCCCGGCGATCTTGTCTGCCCGCGGATATTTCGGCGCAACGCGGCGCTGATAACGCACTGTCGCGGTTAGAGAATCTCCGCCGTTCCCGCCGGAGCCGAATTTGCCTTCTCGCGTTGCTGTTTTTTCTCCCTGTTTCCCGAGCTCCTTTGCCGTATTTTCTTTGGCGGGAAGAAGGGTATCCGATTTCGCGGGAACGCTTGGTTCCTCTTGGCGCGTCTCTTCTTCGGCGACTTGTTCGCCGGCGTCCGGAGCGTCTCCGCGTACGAGGCCGTCGTTCCCGCTTGCCGAATCATGCGAGGTTTCCAGCTGATAATCCGGCAACGCAAGTACGGGCGGCGGCGGAGCTGATTCAATCGTATTTTCTTCCGGCTCCACCGCTTCTTCCGGAATTTCATCCGACGTGTTTCCGTTTCCGGATTTTACCGAGTCTTCTTCCGGCAATAATTCCGGTTTTTCAGGTTCAACCAGTTCCAGAAAAATAAATTCTTCCTCCGGAGAAAATTTAGAATTCCCCAAGCAGGACAGACTTCCGATTAGCGATGCGTGAGTAAACGCGACACCGAGAAAGACAAGAATTTTTGTCGACGAAAACGAAACCATGCGGGAACGCGCTTCCCTGAAAACTTATTGCTTCCCGTCGAGCAGTTTTTGTACGGTGCGAAGATCGTAGCCGTCTTCGATTACAAGCTCTCCGTTTCGCTTAAAAACACGAAAATCCGGAATTCCCCGAATATTGTGCCGCTCGAGAAATTGTTTGATAGATTCCGTTTGGAACGTTCCCGCCCACGGCATGTTGTATTTTTTCATGTAATCGCAGACATCCTTTTTCGTGTAGTGGCAACCCAACAAAATAATATCAATCTTCGACTTGTTTTTTTCGTAAAAATTGACAAGCTGCGGCGTGAATGCGCGGCACGGACCGCACCACGATGCCGAAGAGTAAATGCCGATGTATTTTTTCCCCGTCGCCTTGGGAACGGAAACTTTTTTCCCGTCTGCGTCGAAAAGATCGTTTCCGAAAAGTTGTCGCCAGTTCTCACGCGTCGCAGTTTGGGTTTTCCCGGCGGGAACGTCGGCATCCGCAAACATAAAGACAGGGGAACAAAGCAATGCGAGGGCAAAAATAATTTTTTTCATGATGCTTATTTTCGCGGGAACAACGATTAAGGGCGAGAAAAAATACGTTGCCGAGTGAATTATCCGTTCCGGAAAATCGCCGGGAAATCTCTAAAAACTCCTGCGCTCTAAGGAGCGAAAATGCACAAAAAACGTTCCCGCGAGTTGCCTCACGGGAACGCTGTATAACTTCATTAATCCATAAACGCGCGCACTTCACCTCGCGCGCCTATGAAAGATTAGAGCTTAAGGATACGTTTAATCTTTAAGCTTTTCTGCGGCGGCGCGCTCCGACAAGCGCCAACGCACCCAAACCTGCCAACAAACCGAACGCCGAAGGTTCCGGAATGATGGATTGAGCCGCTTGAGTCGCCATTGTCGCGCTCGAAACACCGGTGTTTGTCGTTCCCGTTTGAGAGTAGGCGATCGCTTTATTCCAAAGAGTAATGCCGTCGAGAGCATTGACTCCGTCTTGTGTTACGACAACGGAGTTAACATTTGCATTGTCAAGATTTCCTCTCAAATTAAAAGAAGACCAATAATTTCCGTTTTCATCCCAAGCGCGAGATCCGTTGTCTCCGAAAGAAACCGTAAAGGTTTTGATTCCGGAGCTACTTGTCAATGCATCGCCGAATGTTGAATATGCATAATTGTTGTTCCAAGTATAGGAAAGTTTGTCTGTTTCCGCGTCAAACCCGATACCGAAATCGGCTACGCTACCGTCAAGATAGAATAAACGCAAGTCGGTCTCCGTGCCTATGTTGATGGCGGAGCAATCAAGCGTAAATGAAAACGTAACGGCTTCTCGCGTGGAAGTGGGAGAGGTGAAGTCCGCTCCGGAAAGGGTAAAACCGCCGTTGCTGTCTGTTTTCGTTAAGCCGGAGTTCTTTCCGTTTTCGCTCCAGTAGCCTGCGGCGGTGTCTGTTGTGAATGCCGAAGCAATCAATCCCGAACAGGAGAAGGCAACGGCGGCGAATAAGAGTTTTTTCATATTTCTATTTTTCATGGGTTATTCAGAAATTTGAGGCGAAGACGTTCTTCGACAATTACTCAAATCTCTGCTTCTTATGATTTATTCGAATTTTAACTTGTCAATAAAAATATATCAATTTGCTAGGAATTGTGTATTATTGAGTACGCAGAGAAAATTTCCACAATCCTGTTGACATGAGAATTAGTCTCATTCTTAATTCCGAGCCATTACGATGAAAACGCTTTCGCAGGATGTTTTGAAAAAAATTGCGGATCAGCTCGCTTCGCTGAAGTTCGGAGAGCTGACCGTAGTGGTTCACGACGGGAAGGTCGTTCAAATCGAAGTAAAGGAAAAAATCCGACTTACTCAATAACGCGACCGAAACACGGAGCGACTCAAAAAACAACTTTCTCGCCCGCGACCGGACAGACCGGAGTGCGCGACACGACGAGAAAAACATGAAAATCAAACCCTCTTTTTTAATATTCGCAGGAGTAGCGTGCCTGCCCTGCGTTGCGCTTTGGGCGCAGGACACGGCGGGAACGCCGTCCGGAGATTCGCCTTCGGATAAAATTTCCGAAGCGGCGGAAAACGTTCCCGCAGAAAAAACGCCCGTCGGCAAAGCGGTGCGCGTTACCGCCGCCAAGCATGAAATGGAAATGGCGGATGTGCCGATGAGCGTTGCCGTAGTCAGCGGTGACGAAATCACAAAAAGTTCCGCCTCGACGGTTGCGGATTTGCTCGACGACGTTCCCGGCGTGCAGGTCGAAGCCAACGGAACGCCCGGTTTTAAGCAGGTGAATATTCGCGGCGAAAGCAATCAGCGCGTGCTGATTCTTGTGGACGGGCAAAGAATTTCAGAAACCAAAGGCATGAACGGCGCGCCGCTTTTAATGTCGGTTCAGGACGTTGAGCGCGTCGAAGTTATCAAAGGTCCGGCATCGGTGCTTTACGGCTCGGAGGCGATCGGCGGCGTTGTTAATATTATTACGAAGAAATCCGGGAAAGAAGGCGTTCACGGGAGTGCCGGCGTGCGCGGCGACACGGGAACGCGCGGGCTTGACCAATACTACGATTTGAATGCGCGCTACGGCGATTTCTCCGCGCGCGTTTCGTTTTCCGACGAAGACCACGGCGACATCGAATCGCCCGACGGGCGCGTGGACCGCACCTCCTATCGTTTTCAAAACACGAGTGCTTATCTCGCCTACGACATTTCGGAAAATGCGAGCTTCGGATTAAAATTCGAATCTTTCGCCGGCCGCTCGGAAGTCGCTTCCGGCGATGATTTGCTGTTCATGGAGCTCCCGCGCTGGGATCGCGAAAAAATCGGGCTTTTTCTTGAAGTAAAAGATATTTCCGAAACTTTCGTGAAATTCCGCGCAGACGCTTATTTTCAAAAAACGGACAAACATTTTATCCAAGACATTACGCAGACGGTCTCGCCGATGACCATTAACGTGAACGCCGACCGCCGCAACCGGCACGACGCCTACGGTGCGGAAATGCAGGCGGATTTTTCAATCGCGGACACGCATTATCTCATCGTCGGCGCGCAAATTGATTACGTAAAATTAGATTCGCACGAAGAAACGACCACGCAAAATTGGATGACGCTCCCGACGGGAACGCGTTACGTCGTCGATATGACGCGCACGAATGATTACGACGCGGACATTTTGACCGCCGCGCTTTTTGCGCAGGACGAATGGAATTTTGCCGAAGGCTGGAATCTTGTGCTCGGTGCGCGCGGCACCTATGTAAAAAACGAATTCGATGAAGGCACGTCGCACGTCGTTCGCCGCGCGGGAACAAACGCGGGAACGACCGTTGAAACGCTCCCGCAGCAAAGTAAGGAAGACGCGGACGCGACATTTTCTCTCTCGCTCGTAAACACGCAAATCGAGAATTGGACGTTTCGCGGAACCGTCTCGCAAGGCTATCGCTACGCTTCGATTAACGAGCTTTATATCGGCTCCGCGATAGCAAGCACCGAAACGCATGCGAACCCGAATCTCGAGCCGGAAAAAAGCATTAGCTACGAACTCGGAACGCGCTACGACAACGGAAACTTCAGCCTCGACGCGACCGTTTTTTACACGGATTCCGACGATTACATCGGCACGGAAACCAGAGCCGTCGCGGGAACGGGCGCAACGTCCGTTTGGTTTGTCAATTACGATTCCGCTAAAAGCTTCGGCGCGGAACTTTCGGCGTCTTATCTTTTCGAACTCGGAAAAGATGCCGCGATAAAACCCTACGCCGTTGCCACGTTTTTGCGCCGCCGCTTCGACAACGCTTCCGGCTCGACTTACGACACCGGGCAACCGGAAATTTTCGGAAAAGCCGGCGTGCTTGCGACTTACACCGAAAGCAATCGCAACTGGTGGGCGGATTTCAATCTGCGCGGGAACGCCGCCGCCGAAGAGAAAATCTCCGATGTCAGCGCGCCCGGCGGCTCAAAAATTCAACGCAAGCCCGGCTGGGCAACGCTTAATTTTGCAATCGGGCTTGATGTTTTTGACAAAAGCGACAGCGCATTTTTTGAAAAGCTCACGCTTGCAATCGGAGTCGACAACATTTTCGACAAGCGCTACGAGCTTCCGCACCTCGATTACTTTCAGCCCGGGCGCAGCTTCTGGGCATCGCTCAAATATGAGTTTTAACCCAATTCCCAGTTACCAGTTACCCAAAAAACATGAAAACCCTCATCGTTTATTCTTCAAAAACGGGCAACACGCGCAAAGTCGCGGAAGCCATTCACGCCGTCCTTCCCGCGGGAACGGACATTTTTCCCGTGAGCGATGCTCCGGAACCCGACGCTTACGATTTCGTCGTCGTCGGCTACTGGGTGGATCGCGGCACGGCGAATACGGAAATGGCGGCATACATGCCGAAAATCTGCGGAAAAAAAGTCGGCATATTCTTCACGCTCGGCGCGTATCCGCATTCGCAACATGCGACGGATTCGTTCGAGGCGGGAACGAAATTGCTCGGCGAAGGCTGCGAAGTTATCGCCAAATTCTGGTGTCAGGGCGCGATTGATCCGAAGTTGACTTCGTGGATGTCGAAACTTCCCGC
This sequence comes from Candidatus Spyradenecus sp., assembly GCA_045535075.1. Lineage (GTDB taxonomy): Bacteria > Verrucomicrobiota > Verrucomicrobiia > Opitutales > UBA953 > Spyradosoma. The sequence continues at coordinate 111,229 of JAZSKX010000001.1, forward strand.
CGAGCATCCGCATTCTCCGAATCCGGAACGCTTACGCCGCTGGGAAGAAGCCGCGAAACATCCCGACGCCGCCGATCTTGAAGCCGCTCAGTCCGCTTTCAGAAATCTTTTTTAATAATGAATAGTGAATAGTGAATAACGAATAACGCAGTGCGTTCGCTTCGCGAAAACTTTTAGAACTCTTTTCGGCGGAAGCCGAATTCAATGCGTTATTCACTATTCGTTATTCAGTTATCCCTCGATCAAGCTTCTTATGTTTGAAGATTTTCTTTTTCCCGAAGCTCCGGCAGACGTGATTGCGCGGCTTGAAGAAAAAAAGCATTTCAATCACACGGAGAATTTCCGCCGCCACGGGAACGTGCCGCCGCCGGACCCGCAGGAAGCGTGGGCGCAAGCCGCCGCGTCACCCAAACGCACTGCACGCCGCGCCATTTATCTGCACGTGCCGTTTTGCCTGCATCGCTGCTCTTTTTGCAGTTTTTATTCCAACGCAACGCGCACGTCCGATCTCGACGGCTACACGGCAAGCGTACTTGCGGAAATGAAAAACGCGCTCGCGGGAACGCCGCAGCTTGCCGAAGAAACGATCGACGTCGTTTATTTCGGCGGAGGAACGCCGACCGATCTTTCCGCCAAAAACCTCGCCGCGCTCGTTTCGTTTATTCATAAAAATTTCCGCATCGCGCCGGATTACGAGTTTACCGTCGAAGGGCGCACGAGCGATTTCGGCGAAGAAAAAATCCGCTCCTGCGTCGACAACGGAGTGAACCGCTTTTCCTTCGGCGTGCAAACTTTCGACACGGAGCTGCGCCGCAAGCTCGGCAGAATCATGTCGAAGGAAGAACTCGTCGATCGCCTTTCGCTCGTCAAAAAAATCGGCGGAGAAAAAATTGCGCTCATGCTCGATTTTATTTACGGGCTTCCCGGACAAACGCCGGCGCTTTGGGACGAGGATTTGCGCATGATTACGGAAGTCGTTCCCGTGGACGGCGCCGACCTTTATCAGCTAAAACTGCTCCCGGGAACAAGCCTCGCACGTGCGGGAAAAGATTTGAGCTATGACGAACGCTACGCGCTTTTTATGACGGCGCGGGAACGCCTGACGCGCCTCGGCTGGAAGCGCCTTTCGATGACGCACTGGGGACGCACGCCGCTCGAACGCAATTGGTACAACCACGGCACGAAAACCGGCATGGAGCTCGTGCCGTTCGGCGCGCGCGCGGGCGGCTTCCTCGGCGGCTACAGTTTTATGCAGATTCCGGATTTGAAAAAATATACGGAAACCGTCGCCGCAGGGAAAAAAGGTCTGATGGTCGCCGTTCCCGACAATCCGGGAATCCGTTTCAAAAACGTTGTTACGCATCAGCTCGAACTCGGATTTCTCGACCCCGAAAAAATTTCGGCGGAACTGCTTTCCGGGGAAGCGCAAGCTGTATGGAAAAACTGGATACGCGCCGGTATTCTCGTTCCCGACGGAGAAAACCGCTACAAGCTTTCTCCGCTCGGCGAATACTGGCACGTGACGCTGATTTCGCTCGTCATGGGAATGATCGCAAAAATCCTTTTCGGAAAATGCGGGAACGCGACCGGAAGCGCAACGCCGCCGCACGGGAACGCAAATCCGCTCGGGCGCGGCTCGCACGGCGGGCATAATCGCCCGCGAATGCTTCCGGCGGAGGCGGCAAACGCATGAGCGACGTTCCCGCCAAGGCGGTTCCGGCGTTGAAAAAATTTTATTGGACGACGGAGCATCTCGTACTCGTCGGGATTTTTTCCGCGCTCATTCGCATTTCCGGGCTTGCCGTCAGCCTCGTCGGCGGCGGACCGAATCCGATTGCGCTTTTTATCCGCAACGGGTTGACGACGGCGCTACTCGTCGTGCTGGTTTGCCGCGTGCGCAAATTCGGCGTGCTTTGCCTGTATTGCCTGATCAACATCGTGATTTCGTTTTTTATGTCGGGTTCGCTGATGATTGTTCTCGCTCCCGCGAATTTGCTCGCGGCGATTTTAAGTGATTGGATCATTGCGGCAACGGGCGGCTACAAAAACACTTTGAGCGTCTTGGTCGGCGTGGCGATGTATGATTTGTTTTCCCGCGGGATCGCGCTCGGCATGAGCTTTGTTTTCCTGCGGGAAAATGCGCAACTTTTTGCGGCGGGAGCGTTCATGATTGCGCTCGGCTATTGCGGGAGCGTGCTCGTCGGGCTTCCCGCCGGCTACAAATTCGTGAAGGAACTTCGTCATGCCGGGCTTATCCGGGAACGATGAGCAATGAATAACGCATTCTTTAAAGTGGTTTCTTCGCCGGTATTTGCCGGGAGCTTTTCTTTCAAAAAAATAAAATGAAGCCAAAACGTATTGATTCCGAAAATACAAAAAAGCCTTTTGTTGCGACGCTCGACATGCGCACCAAGCTTGCCGTTTCCTTGCTTGCGTCGTGTTGCTCGGTCGCGCTGAATGATTGGCGTCTGCTTGTTGCCGTCAATTTTCTGACCTTTGTTTATGTGCTGAATTTGCGTCGCTTCAAGCCCGTTTTCGCGATGTATGCGGCAACGTTTCTCATGCTTGGGATGGCATATTGTTTCATTCCCGCTTTTGTTTGGATTTTGCGGGAATGCGCGCCGCTTTTGCCGGAGGAAAGCATGCGGGAAAGCTTTCTGCGCTTAGCTTCCGTGCTCGGCGACCAAGGTTTCGCGACCGTGCTTTTGCCGTTTTTGCGGATTTCCGTGAGCATGAACGTTTTTCTCGCGCTCGGGCTGACGTTTGACAATCAGGAATTTATTTCCGTAATGCGGAAAATGCGCCTGCCGCGCATCATTTTTATTCCGCTGACGGTGTGTTGCCGTTTTGTGCCGAGCTTTGTCGACGACATTCGCCAACTTTACGAAAGCCTGCGCGTGCGGCGGCGGAAGATGAATTTCTTCTCGCTCGTCGCGTCGCCGCTGAGCTTTTTGCGTTACGTTGTCGTTCCCGTATGCGTGCGCACTTTGCGCATTGCGGACAATCTTGTGCTGATGTGCGAAGTGCGGCGCGTCGGCTGTAGCGAACGTTGTATTTGTGCGGCGGAACACCGGATGCGTTCCCGCGATTGGTGCGTGCTCGCGTTCGCGACTTCCGCCGCCGTAGCCGTTTTAACCTTAAAATTCATGCTGCCCGTTCCTGCAACGACTTTTCTTTACTAAAAAGAAACCGCGAATGAACGCGAATAGACACGAATGATTTTAACGCAATGAACGCGAAGTTTTTTAAATGAAACATCTTTGAAAATACATACTTCAAAAAACAATCCGTGTTCATTCGCGGTTCCGACTTTTTTCCCATGCTTTTGATTGAAAACCTTTCTTACCGTTATCCGTTCGCGAAAAAAGACGCGCTGACGGACATTTCCTTTTCGCTCGGCGCGGGCGAAGTGTTGCTGATTTCCGGTCCGTCCGGTTGCGGAAAATCCACGCTGTTGCGCGTGCTCAACGGGCTGATTCCGTTTCATTTTCGCGGCGAGCTCCGCGGGAACGTCAAAATCGGCGGGGACGCGCCCGCTTCGCTCGAAGAAGTTTCCGGCATCGTCGGTTCCGTTTTTCAAAATCCGGATAGCCAGTTTCTGTCGATGACCGTCGAAAGCGAAGTTGCCGGAAGCCTCGAATGGCGGCTTGATTCCCGCGAAGAAATTTTGCGCCGCATGGACGCAGCGATTGAGCGCCTCGGGCTCAAGCATTTGCGTTCCCGCAGCCTTTTCGGGCTTTCGTCCGGCGAAAAGCAAAAAACCGTCATCGCTACGGCTATCGCGATGCGCCCGCGCGTGCTTGTTTTTGATGAGCCGACGGCGAATCTTTCGCCCGAAGCGACGGAAGAGCTCGCCGCGCTCTGCCGCGAACTTAAGCGCGAAGGATTCACCATCGTCATTGTCGATCACCGCATTTACTGGCTTCGCGGCGTGCCGGACAAAATTCTGATTTTGAACGAAGGAAAAATCGTGCGCCGTTTCGAGGCGTCCGGCGGAAGCGCACTCGACGAGCTTGAAAACAACGGCGATGCGCCCTTGGGTTTGCGCGATGTGCGCGTTTCCGCCAATCCTCCGCTCAAAGAAATTCCGGAAAGCGTTCCCGCCGCGTTGGTTTGCAAAAATCTTTTTTTCAAATACCCGAACACGGAAAAAGCGATTTTTGACGGCACGCGGGATTTTCGGATTCCGCACGGCGCGATTACCGCCGTTGTCGGAAAAAACGGTGCAGGGAAAACGACTTTTGCAAAAATCATTACGGGGCTTCTGAAGCTTCCGCGCAAAAACGGCGGCACAATTCTCCGAGACGGCGTTCCCGCGAAAGCCGCGAGCCTGCTCAACGACGGCGGATTCGTTATGCAAAACACCGACATTCAGCTTTACATGCGCAACGTGCTTGAGGAGCTCGTTTCCGCTTCGCCGCTTCCGGAAAAGGAAGCCGAGCGCGAGGCTCTTGATTTGCTCCGCGAAATCGGGCTCGGCGACAAACGGGAACGCCACCCGCAATCGCTTTCCGGCGGCGAAAAACAACGCCTCGTCATCGCCTCTGTTCTGATGAAAAAACCGTCGCTGCTCGTGCTCGACGAACCGACCAGCGGACTCGACGGACGCAATATGCGCATCATCGCGCGCATGCTTCACACCTACGCCGAACGCGGGAACACGGTGCTGCTCATCACGCACGACCTCGAATTTTTGTCGTTACTTGCTACTTACAAAATTGAAATTTAAACAGCCCCACGGAATGCACGGAAGCTCCGAACAAAAAATCTTTCCGTGAATTCCGTGTTTTCCGTGGTTCCATAAACCGATCTTCAATTTACAAAATCAAATGATACAACACTACTGCGCCGAATATTATGAAAAGCTCGGTCCCGTGGGAATCCCGCTTGCCGCCGCGCTTTTGCTTGCCGTTTTTCTTTCGGTAAAAATTTATCTGCAACTTTGCCTCGTTGATTTTCAGTTTCGGCGATTTTTCAAAAACGTCGAAGACGGGAACGCCGATTTGCTTGCGGACGAATCCGTTTTGCCGAACAATCCGCTCGTGTGCGTTGTGCGGGACATTGCAACGAAACACCGCCACCATTCCGACGATTTGCGCGCCGAATCCGCGTATCTTTTTCATCGATACTTTTACAAAACCAAACGGAGCTTCACAACCTTGCGCCTGATTACGGCGACGGCTCCGCTGCTCGGCTTGCTGGGAACGGTGCTCGGAATTATCCAAGTTTTCGAAGTGCTCGGCTCCGGCGGGAACGCCGCTACGGACAGCGCGAGCCTCGCGCTCGGTATCGGGCAAGCACTTTGGACGACCGTGCTCGGCATCGTTATCGCCGTGCCCACGCTCGCCGTTTTGTTTTACCTGCGCAACAAATTGTTCGGCTACATGATTGTCGCCGTCGAATTTTCTTACCGCGCCGCCGCCATCGCAAAAAATAAGAAAAATGATAAGGAATAACGGATAGGTAAAAACTGATAACTGATAGCTGATAAGTAATACCGAAAGCTCATCAAAATGATTACGACTTTTCACTTGCCGGTTATCAGCTTTCCCCTATCCGTTATCAGTTTTTACTTATCCGTTATCAACTATCCCCTATCACTTATAAAAAGATGCATTGTCCCGAAATAAACGATTTTGAAATCGACGACGAAATCAGCATCGAGCTGACGCCGCTCATCGACGTCATTTTCATGCTTTTGATTTTTTTCATCGTCGCAACGACTTTCGCCAAGCCCGCATTCGACGTGTTTTTGCCCGACGCCGAAAGTGCCAAGCACGTTGACGAAAAAGAAAAAACACCTGTTTGCACGATTACGATTGATGCCGCGGGAACGATTTTCTTCGACGGAGTGGAAACGCCGCACGCTGCCTTGGCAACTGCTCTTCGGGAAAACGCCGGGAAAATTTTTGAAGTTTTTTCCGATAAAACCGCGCCGTTCGGCTCTGTGATGAACCTGATGGACGAAGCTAAAAAACAGGGAAATGAAAATCTGCTTTTCATGGTTGAAAAAAACGACTGACGACGCGGAGCGCCTAAGTTCGCTGGGCGCCGTTGCCGTCTGCACGCTTTTGTTTGCGGGAACGCTCGTTTTGGTTGCCGAAAAAAGCGCGGAAGCGGAAAATGAAGCCGCAGAAACGGCGCAATACGTTCCCGCGCGCATCTCCGTGCGTTTTGAAAATTACGTTCCCGCGCCTGTTGTCGAAGAAATAGAAGCCGTGCCGGAAGAGCCTCCCGTCGAAACGGAATTTTCACCTGCAAAGCCCGCACCGGAATCTTCGCAAAAAACGGAGCCGCCGGAAGCGGGATTTGAAAAAATTGACGAATCCGCCTTGCGCGAAACCTTTACGGAAGAAGCGCCAAAACCGGAAACCCTGCCGGAAAAAGCGATAGAAGAACCGTCGCCGGAGCCGGAAAAACCGGAGGAAAAAATCCCGCCGCCGGCGCCGCAACCGCAAACAAATTGGGCTTGTGAGCCGCCGCCCGAAAGCGTTCCCGCAGTTGACGAAGCCGCACGTGCCGCCGCCGAGCAAACGCTTTACGGCGCGCTTGCCGAAGCCGTCTCCCGCAAAAAATTCTATCCGAAGGCGGCACGACGCAACGGACGCACGGGAACGGTTTTTGTCCGCGTTTCAATCGGTATTTGCGGGAAAATCAAAAGTATCGAGACTGAAAAATCCGGAGCGCACCGATCGCTTGTTTCCGGAGCGGAGGAAACGCTTCGCCGCGTTGCTGCCGATTTTTGCGTTCCCGCCGAACTGAGCACCGCGCTTCCCGCCGCCTTCGTTGTTCCCGTCGTCTACGAATTGAAGTGAGTTTATTTCTTCGGGGAAAAATCGGGTTTAAAAAAATACGGGAACGTGGCAGAATGGGAACATTATGTTACAGGCAGGTATTGTCGGTTTGCCCAATGTCGGCAAAAGTACTCTTTTTAACGCTCTGACGCGTTCCCGCAACGCGGAGGCGGCAAATTATCCGTTTTGCACGATTGAGCCGAACGTCGGCATCGTGGAAGTGCCGGATCCGCGCTTGGAAGTTTTGCGCGCGATTGCAAAGACGACCGTGATTGTTCCCGCGGCGATTGAATTTGTCGATATTGCGGGCTTGGTTGCGGGAGCGTCCAAAGGGGAAGGGCTCGGCAATAAGTTTTTGGCGAATATTCGTGAGGTCGATGCGATTGTTCACGTTGTGCGTTGTTTTGATAACGACGACATTATTCACAATATGGGCTCGGTCGATCCCGTGCGCGATATTGAAGTGATTACGACGGAGTTGGTGCTTGCGGACTTGCAGTCCTGCGAATCTCAACTCGACAAAAATATGAAGAAAATGCGCGGTCAGGACAAAGAAGCTGCGGAAAATGTTGCGCTCTTGAATCGTCTGATTCCGCATTTAAACGAAGGCAAAACGGCGGCTTCGCTTCCGATGAACGAAGATGAGCTCAAACGCGTGAAGTTCTTTTCATTGCTTTCAATGAAACCGGTGCTTTATGCGTGTAATGTAGACGAGTCAAATCTCGCGGATCCGTCGAAAAATCCTTATGTCGCCGCCGTAAAAAAGTATGTGGCGGACAATCATGACGCGCGTGTTTGCGTGATTTGCGCGCAGGTGGAAGCGGAACTCTGCGAACTCTCTCCGGAAGAAGGTAAAGAGTTTCTGGAAAGCCTCGGCGTGGATGATTCCGGCGTTTCGCAGTTGATTCGCCTTTCTTACGACTTGCTCGGATTGGCATCTTATTTCACGGCGGGGGAAAAGGAAGTTCGCGCGTGGACTTTCAGGAAAGGCATGACGGCTCCGCAATGTGCCGGTGTCATTCACACGGATTTTGAAAAAGGATTTATCAAGGCGGATGTCGTTTCCTATGATGATTTGGTCGCTGCGGGTTCGGTTGCCGCCGCGCGCGACGCCGGGAAGTATCGCCTCGAAGGGAAAGAGTATATTTTTAAGGACGGCGATGTTGCGCTGTTCCGTTTTGCGAATTAACTTTTTCGTCGAAAAACTATGGAAACACAAAATATTGAAGCTCGCCTGAATGCAATTGAGGCAAAATTGGATGCGCTTTTAGAAAAAAAGACTCCGAAAGTCGCTCCCGTAAATCCTTTCGGAAAATCTTACGAGTGGGAACCCGGAAAAGATGCTAAGACTCCGGAAGAAATCGAAGCATTTTTCAATTCTCCGGCGATTTGCGCGATTAAAACGCAAATGTGCGATATCGGTCGCCGAATTTGGGCGAAAGATTTCGTGGACGGGAACGGCGGTAATATTACCGTACGTGTCGGCGATAATCTTGTTCTTTGCACGCCGACGCTCGTTTCCAAGGGCTTTATGAAGCCGGAAGATATTTGCCTTATCGATTTTGACGGTAAGCAGCTCGCGGGAACACAGCGCCGTACGAGCGAGGCGATGACGCATCTTGAAGTCCTCAAGCGCGTTCCGAATGCGCGCTCCTGCGTGCATGCTCACCCGCCGCACGCAACGGCCTTTGCTATTTCCAATGAAGTTCCCGCAAAAGGCATTATTCCGGAAGCCGAAATCTTCCTCGGAAATATCGGAATCGCGGAGTATCAGACGCCGGGCGCTCCCGAGCTGGCCGACACCGTTGCCGCCTGCGCGACGGAACATCAGGCTGTGATTATGAAAAACCACGGCGTGATTTGCTGGGGAAAAAATGCCGAGGATGCCTACTGGCGCGTGGAAATTCTCGATGCGTATTGCCATACGCTCGCCATTGCGCTTCAGCTCGGGCGCGGACTTTGCGAAATCAAACCCGAAAAAGTGCGGGAACTCGAAAAAATTCGTGCCTCGCTGATTAAATAATCGGTGAAGCAGATACGAAAGTTTCGATGCACTTAAAAACCGGGTTGACAGAACCGGAAAGATTTGGTTTCTTGAACGCTCTCTTTTTGAGAAACTAACATAGTAATTGTCCGATGGTGTAATGGCAGCACAAATGGTTTTGGTTCATTTTGTCCAGGTTCGAATCCTGGTCGGACAACCACTAAAAAAGCGTTCCTTTGCGGGAACGCTTTTTTAATTGTCCGAATTTTAGTTTGTTTTCCTAAAAATCAGAACTCCCGATACATCGTTTGAAGGTACGCCGCTGACTTCCGCCTTCAGCGTGTAGGCATCCAAGTTCGTGCGCATGTTCCGGACTTTGATTTTGTAGGTGTTGTTTTTGTCTTCCTTGCCGGTAAATCCGTCATGAACATCAGAGGCGACAAGTTTGTCGCCTTCGTAGAGGCGGACGGCTTTGATGGCGAGTGTTGACTTGCCGGAGTTTCTTTTAAACGTCGCGGCAAACGTTCCCGCCTGCATGATGTCGTCGGAGACGTCGAAGCTCAGTATTTTAGCGCCGTCGCGAAGCGTCCAAGGGCGATTATTTTCCGTTGTTCCTCCGAAGAGTTCGTCGGCAATCGGGGAAAATTTATCAAAGACTTTTCGGGCTTCCGCAAGGGTGTTGTTTCTCTTCGGATTGTATTTGTAATTAGTTTTCCCGTACGGCCATTCGATTAAGAGATTGTTAATTTTCTCGTTGAGGAGATTGAGTTCTCCCGCGTTTCCGGCAAGAGCCTTTTTGTGTGCGTCGAAGAAATAAGTCCAGCGCACAAGGTAATAATCTTTCATCAGGCCGCCGAGTTGACGGTGTGCATAGTCGTTGAGCTTGCCCGGCTTTCCGCTCCAGCTTGTGATAAGCGTTTTGAGGGCTTGTGTTGTGTTTTTGCGTTCGGCGTTATTTTTCCCTTTGGCTAATGCCATTTGATACATGCGGCCGAAATGCCATAGCGAGTGTGTGGAAAGTAGGCTGTCCGTAGATGTGATTAAATCCAGGAATCGGGAGCTGTATTTTTCGAAGGAAGCTTTGTCGCCGGCATCGTAGGCTGCCATGGCTTTTTCGAGTAGCGGTCGTGCGAGGTCCGCCATGAACTGGCGCCCGATATCACAAAGGTCCCAGCGATACGTTGAGCGCATTGCGAGTTGCGGATCGGATTCACCTTCTTTGATTAGGATTTCAAATGCCTTTTGGATTTCTTTCGGATCCCAATAAACTTTGCCGGAAGCCCAGGTTGAGGCCTTTTGGACATTGCGCGCAGGGCGTGCGCAAAGAATAGATTCCGTGCATCCTTCCTGTTCCCGCGTGGGGCGGTAAATGGAGCGTTCCAAAATTTGCCACGCTTCGCGAAGTCCCGCAGTGCTTTTTCCGTATCGGCGCAACGTGTAGTCTTTAATCCAAGTTGCGATGTCGTTATCGTCCATGACTGTTTCTTTCGGCATCCAGAGACGATCGTAAAGTAAATCGTAAGTAACGGGATTCACTTCGGTCCCTTCCGGAATCAGTCCGATACCGACAAGCTTGTCGCTTCCGTTTGAGCTCGCCATTTTTCCGATTCGTCCGAGAACTTGGAGCGAGCCGTAGAGGCCGTGGTTCCCGCCGAAGTTCGAAAGTTCGCACCACACCCACGGCGCGCCGTGATAATGGCGTCCGCCCTCCGTTCCCGTCGCCATATTTTTACAGAGAGAGAGGACGATGCACTTGTCTTTGTCTAATCCGCTGAGTAATTCTGCCGAAGGATTCGCGTGCCATGCCTGAAGCACCCAGACGCTTCCGGGCGAAGCGGCTTGCATGGCATCTTGAATTGCCGTCGCGGCATTTTTTACGGAAACGCCGCCGGAGCGTCCGCCTTCATGAAAAAGATCGCCGCCGAAGGCTTTTGCTTTGATTCCGTAAACTTTTTGTAAGTTCTTATACCATATATTTGCGACTTGCGGGAACGCCGGGCAGGTCGGATCCAAGACCGCCGGCCGTACGAATCCGTCTACCCACTTTCCCTGAGGAATCATGCGAACTCCCTTGAGTTTGCAGTGCTCGCCGAAATCGTGCGGGACAAGCCCGACGAATCCCTGAAGAATCGGATCGATTCCGAAATTGCACATCCGCGTAACGATAAATTTTCCGAGTGCGGCTTCGCGATCAATTTGCCCTTGAGTAATCGGTCCGCCGTGTCCTTCCAGATTGCCCATGTTCCACCAAGCCGCGAATGCGGGGTTGGGAATAAATGCGGTGATTTTTTCTTTCGGATAGCCCAGCTCCGTCAGCGTCAGCTGCCAAACTTTTTCAAGGCCGGCTTGAACAAGCATTTTATTGATTCCGTTGAGCGCCATACGGTCAATTTCCGCAAGCCATGCTTTCTCGCCCCAGACGGCGGAAGTATAGGAAAGCGTGCAGTAATTATATGCGTAGCGCCATTGCCAGGGCGATTCCGCTTTGAAAAGCGTTTTCTTTGAGACGGCTACGGGCGTGCTTCGCGTGCCGCTCCAACTCCAAAAAACATTTTTTCCGTGTTTGAGATAATAACCGTATCCTGCAGGAAGTTCATTGAGCGTTCCCGCGCGAACCGAAACTTTCTTCCCGTTGCGGCGGACTTCGAAGCCGTTGAGTTTTTTATCGAGCTTAAACGTTACGTCTTTCGGTGCATCTGCGCCGATTTTTTTGACGAGCTCCGAGAGTTGCTTCAATTGCGCGGCATCTTGTGCCCATGCTTGAGGCAGAGCGGTAATCGTTGCAATTGCACAAAGCGTGCAGGTGCGTAAAAGGGGAAAACGAAATGAAAACATGCGGGAACGCTACGGGATTTTCGCGGTAAAGGCAAAATTCTTTCCGCTAAAGAACTTTTGAAATTCGGATTCTAAGATTTATTGCGATGTTGAAGGTGAAATTGTGAATAAATTGTCAACAGATTTTTGAGAATAAATCGGGGAAAAATGTTGACCGGTGGGGCAAAATGGAGGAAAGTGTTTTCCATAGGGACGAAATCCCAAGAAAAATATTTCATGCCCATCGAAAATACACAGTTCTTCGTCGGAGAATTCCGGCATAAGTTGGACGCGAAAAACCGCCTGACGATTCCTTCGGGTTGGCGTTTTTCGTCGGACGACGCGCGTTCCGTGTATTTGGCGATTCCGAATCCGAGCGGGTGCATTACGGTTTATCCGCCGTCGATGGTCGAAAAACTCATGGAAGCGGCATCACAGCCCACATTGAGTGCTCCCGAAAAACAGCGCGCCCTCATGATGCTCGGCAGGCTCAGCTGCCAGGTCAGTTGCGACAAGGCGGGGCGAATCACGCTTGATGCGCGTTTGCTTGCGCACGCCGGAATCAGCGGCGATGTCGTGCTCACGGGAGAATTTAAAAAATTTAATATTTGGAATCCGGAAAAGCTTGCGGAAGAAGATGCGAAAATGGGCTCTGCCGAAAACATCCTCGAAACGTTGGCTCAACTCGGGCTCTAAAACTATTCACAAGCCTTTTCACAAATTGTGAATATGTAATTAAAATTTATTTACATTCCCCACATTTTATTCACAAACATCCCGAACATGTCCGACGAAAAACATATCCCGGTACTCTTTGAGGAGACGCTCTCGGTGCTTGCGCCGGAGCGGGGCGGGAGCTTTCTTGATTGTACGTTCGGAGGCGGCGGGCATTCCCGTGCGATTCTTGAGCGCGGGGCGGCCGCGGGAACGGTTTTGTCTGCGATGGATCGCGATCCTGCGGCGGCTTTGCGTGCGGATAAATTCAAGGCGGAATTCGGCGATCGCTTTCATTTTTACGGATTTTGTTTTTCGCGTTTGGATGAAATCGCAGAAGCTCCGTTTGACGGAATTCTGATGGATATCGGAGTTTCTTCTTTCCAGCTTGATGATGATTCGCGCGGATTTTCTTTTCGGAAAGAGGCTTTTACCGATATGCGCATGGATACGCGCAACGGCGTTCCCGCGGCGGAATTTTTGGAAACGTCTCCGCGGGAAGCGCTGACGGAGGCGATTCGCGATTTCGGAGAGGAGCCTCAGTGGAGGCGTGTCGTCGATGCGATAATTGCGGCACGCGGGAGCGGAAAACTTTCGACGACGACGGGGCTTGCTGCGCTGATTGAAGCGAAAATCGGCAAACGTCCCGGCTCAAAAATTCATCCGGCAACGCGCTCTTTTCAGGGAATTCGCATTGCCGTAAACGACGAACTCGGAGAACTGAAAAGTGCCTTGCCGAAGGCGTTCTCCGCGTTGAAGGCGGGCGGTGTTCTTGCCGTCATTTCCTTCCACTCGCTTGAAGATCGCATCGTTAAGCGCTTCTTCAATGAGGTTTGCGGTCGCCCGGTCGATCGCTTTGACAATCGTCTTCAGGACGAACGTATTTGTCGTGCCGAATTAATTACACACAAAACGATTCGCCCTTCGGAAAGCGAGATTCTGTCCAATCCGCGTTCCCGCTCCTCGCGCTTACGGGCGCTAAGAAAAATTTAATCTCAATCTCTTTGTTTATGCAGTCCTTCATTCAAAAACATATTTTTTCGGCAGTCGTTGTAGCCGCGATATTTGTTGTCGCGCTGGTATCGTCGTTTACCGTTATTGCGATCCAGACGGAGCGCGACAGTATCAATGTGGAAGTTCGTCGTATGATTAAGCGAATTAAGCAGCTTGAAACGAAAGAACTTCCGGAAGCGCGCGTGCATTGCGACAGCATTTGCAATGCGACAACGGTTCGGGAAAAGGCGCAGCGCAAAGGATTTCGCGATGCGGATCGTATGCATGTGATTCACGTTCGTTCGCTGAATGTTCCTTATGGAAGAAGCCCGGCGGAGCCGAATCCGCGCGCGGAGGCAATTGCGTTGGCATCGTTCGATTCCAATTCCTTCGGAACGGGAGCTTCGGTGCGTCGATAAATGCGCAATGTCATTATATCGAACTGGCGCTTTGCGCTGGTGGTTTTATCCGTTGTTTTTTGCTTTCTTGCCGTTGTTTTCCGCTTAGCGTGGGTGCAGATTATTGCGTCCGAAAAGTATATCGAGGAGTCGAAGGAAAAAACTCATTCGCGGGAAATTGAGCGCGCAGTCCGCGGCGATATTCGAGATTCCCGAGGAGAAAGTCTCGCGTATAATTTCAAATGTTGGGACATCGGTGTGGACCCGACGGAGCTTGCCGACGGGGACATGGATTTGATCCCGCAGATTGCGAAATTGCTGGAATTGCCGGAAAGCTTTGTACGGGAAAAATATGCAACAAAAAATAAGCGTTGGGTCGTTTTAAAAAAGGAAGTTTCCTCCGAAGTGCGCCAGGCGATCATGGATTTGCAACCGACGCATGTTACCAAAAAGGGCGAAAAAATCGTTCGTTCGTCCGTGAAGCCGGTTTACGGAGTTGCAAAGTTCGTTCGCCGCTATCCCAAAGGCGAATTGGCGGCGCAACTTATCGGCTATGTAAATAAGGAAAACGTTCCCGCGATGGGAATTGAAAAGGTGATGGATAACTTTTTGCGCGGCGAAGACGGGTGGACGGAGATTACGCACGATCGGCGCGGGCGGGAACTCATTTATCGCCGTTCCCGTGAAGTTCCCGCACGCAACGGAAATACAATTGAGTTGACGCTCGATACTCGCATTCAAGGCGTTGCCGAGGCGGAATGTCGAAAATTCGGGGAAAAATATAATCCGAAGGCAATTTGCGTTATCGCGAGCGAGGCGGGTAGCGGGCGCTTGCTCGCGCTTGCCAATTGGCCGACATTCAATCTTAACGAATTTCACGACGCTTCGAAATTAGATCACCAAAGGAATCGTGCCGTGACGGATGTTTACGAACCCGGTTCGGTTTTCAAGACCTTCACGGTGGCGATGGCGCTTCAGGAAAACGTAATTACACCGGATTCGTGCTTTGATTGCACGGTAACCAAGGCACCGTATTTCGGACAGATGAGAAAACTTCCGGGCGAAGATCATGCCATGGGCGAACGACTTAGCGTCCGCGAAATCGTAAAAAAATCTTCCAATCGCGGCTCGGCTCAAATCGGGATGCGCTTTGCGGAGCAAAAGGGCGAGAAAGCGTTTTATGATTATGTTTTAAAATTCGGATTCGGTCAGCGCACCAATTTGATTTCCGTAATCGGCGATAAAGGAGAGGCAACGGGCAAAGTGCGCAGCCCGGAGAAACCGCTTCCTGAAGGTTGGGACAAATATACAATTACGCGTATGCCGATCGGGCACGGGGTGGATGTTACGCCGCTTCAGACCCACAACGCGATGAGCGTTATCGCTAACGGCGGAGTATTTTGGGAGCCGTTGCTCGTCGGACGCGTTCTTGACGAAGACGGAAAAACGCTCGTTGAGTATATGCCGCGTTCCCGCGGGAGGGTTATCTCGCCGCTTGTCGCCAAAACCGTTGCGGGAATGCTTGCCGCCGTGTGTTCGGAAGGAACCGGAAAGCAGGCGAAAATTCCCGGATACGAAGTCGCGGGAAAGACGGGAACTTCCCGAAAATACATCAACGGAAGGCAGTCCAACAGACACCACGTGGGCTCATTCTCCGGTTTTTTCCCGGCGAGCGATCCGAAGGTAATCATCACGGTTGTCGTGGACGAACCGAAGGGAATCATGGGTTACGGAGGAAGCGTCGCGGCTCCTATTTTCAAAAAAGTTGCCGATGAGGCAATTAAGCAGCTGGAAATCAAACCGCCTTTTCCTGAGGAAATTGATGAAAACCGTTTGTGAGCTTTTTGAACGTGTTGCCGGAGCAATTATCGTCGGCAACGGAAAAATTTGTCCTTCCGTTTTAATTACGGATAGTCGTCGTGTAATTCCCGGCGCATTGTTTTTCGCAATTGACGGGTTGAGAACGCGCGGAGCTCTCTTTGCCGAGGAGGCGGTGGCTCAAGGCGCTTGCGCCGTCGCAACGCGGGAACGCTTGAAATTGCCGGAATCCGTTACGCAGATTATCGTTCCCGATGTTTCGCGGGCCGCTGCCGTTGTTGCTGCTACTTTTTATGGAGTTCCTCAGGCGGGATTGAAGCTTGTCGGCGTTACGGGAACGAACGGAAAAACCAGCGTTACTTCAATCGTGAGGTTTTTAATGATGTGTCAAAGCCGGGAAAATTCGCCGTGGGGGCTTATCGGAACCGTGCGCTACGAGCTGGGCGCGCGTAGTATGCCGTCGTATAAAACAACTCCCGAGGTGATTGACGTTACGGCATTGCTCGCGGAAATGCGCGACAATGCCTGCGCGGGAGCCGTGATGGAAGTAAGTTCGCACGCGATAAGCCAAAATCGGGTCTACGACTTGCCCTTTGATATTGTTGCATTTACGAATCTGACGCAGGATCACATGGATTATCACGGTGATATGGAAAACTATTTTTCCGTAAAGTCGCGTTTGTTCGACGGTTCGCAGGGCGTGTTCCCGCGTGCGGCGATTTTAAACGCGGACGACGTTTACGGAATGCGCCTCCGTGAAAAAACAGCTCCGCAGACACAAGTTCTTACTTTCGGAACGGAGAATGAAAAACGAATCGAGCACCCGGATTTTGAGGCAAGTCGTATTGTGCTCGATTCAGCGGGAAGCCGATTCTCGCTGTCGTTTCCGGGCGGGAATATTGATGTCAAAACGTCATTACCCGGTAATTACAATGTGAGTAACGTAATTTGTGCGCTTGCGATTGTTTATGCGCTGGGAGGCGATGTCGTGCGCGCGTCGGGCGATTTAAGCGCGTTCGATGGTGTTCCCGGGCGCATGGAGCGTGTCGGAGAAAACCCGTTCCCGTTTGACGTCTTTGTCGATTACGCGCATACGGACGACGCCTTGTCAAATGCTCTCGGAATGTTAAAACGCATTACGAACGGAAAGCTTTTTGTCGTGTTCGGATGCGGCGGCAATCGGGACCGCGGGAAGCGCCCGAAAATGACGGAGGCGGTACAGCGCTTTGCGGATTTTTCTTGGGCAACTTCCGATAATCCGAGAAAAGAACCGATTGAGCAGATTTTTGAGGATATGCGGAAGGGCGTTTCCGATACGGGGAAAATTCTCTTTGAGCCGGATCGGCGCAGGGCGATAGGACTCGCTTTGGAAACCGCGCAAGCCGGCGATGTCGTTCTCATTGCCGGAAAAGGACACGAAACTTATCAGGAATTTGCCGAAATCACGCTCCCGTTTGACGATAAACGCGTCGCCCAAGAGCTTTTGGCGCTCTTGGCTTGCCGGCGCTCAGCCTCAAGCTCGTCTCCGCACAAGTAATTTTATCCTAACTTGCTCTCAAAGATGCGGGCCTCCGTTGGACGAAATTGAAACGACGCGGGAACGCTTGTTCGTTCTCGAATCGAAAGCCTCGCTAACGGACGAACTCTTTGCAATTAAGAAAAGTAAACAGAAGAACGGCTAATGTAATATTTAATACACATCCGGTTGACATTCGCACTTAAGCACGGGAAACTTAACCGCATCGAAAGATTTAACCCTGACTTTGTCTCCCTATGAAAATCAAAAAACTTTTACTCGTTGCCGCGTGTGCGGCTTTTTCGCTTCCCGCATTGGCACAGGAGCGCGTTCCCGCAGAACCCGAAAGCTCCGGAGGGAAAAAAATTGTTATCGAACTTCCGGAAATTCCGACGCCGAAAGACGTAAAAATCAAAATTTCCGGGCTGGTCCAAGCGCAATTTGTTTCCGCACAGGCAAGCGGCGATAAGGCATCCGACCAAAACGGGTTTTCTATTCGCCGCTCCAATATCGGCATAACGGCGGATGTAGGCGAAAACTGGAGTGCCAAAATCGTTTACGAAATTGATAGCGGAACCAACGGAGGAACGGATTATTCCGATTACATCGATACGGCAATTGTCTCGCGAAAATTCGACGCGGGAACACTTATCGTCGGACACAAGAAAACGCACTTCATGCACGAAGAATATTCGCCTTCGTCGAAATTCCTTTGCATCGAACGTTCCCTGAACTCCAATTTCGTTAACGGAAACACTTACGTTCGCGGACTTTCCGGCTACCATATCGGCGTGTTCTGGGAAGGCAAACTCGGTAAAGATTTTGACTACGGAGCGTCGCTGACAAACGCTGTCGCAAAGGACTACGATGCAAAATCCAACGACCTCGCCGTTACCGGAAACCTCGGTTACACAATGAAGCTCGACGACGCAAAACTCTATTTCGGCTTAAACGGAACCGTGAACTTTGGCGACGATGGTGCGCTCCCGGGCGCGGTAACGGATGCCCTCGCCAATGCCGGAACGGTTTACGGGATTGAGCCTTACATTCAATACGCTTGCGGCGGATTTACGGCACTCGCCGATTTTTATTACATTGACGGCGACAGCGAGTCGGAAGTTGAAGGGTTTTACGGAATTAATCTCACTGCGGCTTATCGGCTCGAATGCGGCTTGGAACCCGCCGTGCGCTTTACGTATTTGAATACGGATTCCGGAATCGTGAATGCCCAAACGCAAAATCGCGTTCCCGCGACAGTCAATCACGACAACGCAACGACGTATTTTATCGGAGCTAATTATTACTTCAACAAACACGTTAAACTCGCCGTCGGCTACGAATACGGACACTACTTCGGCAGAGGAAAACATGCCGATGATTCCGGAGCCTTCCGTACGATGCTCCAAATTTCATTTTAATCCCGGTGCGTTCCCGCGGCGTGAAAAATTCTTTGGAGAAGAACGTTTTTGCGGTTCCCGTGCGCGGGTTCATGCTCGACGTTTCCCGGGGGCGCGTGCCGACAATGGAGGTGCTCGCCGGACTGATTAATTTACTCGCGTGCTTACAATACAACCAGTTCCAGTTGTATATAGAACATACTTACGCGTTTGAAAATCACGAGGACGTTTGGCGCGACGCATCACCGCTGACGGCTGACGAGTTACGCGAGTTGGACAAATTGTGCCGGGAGCGCGGGATTGAATTTGTCCCGAATCTGAATTCTTTCGGGCACGTTGAACGCTGGCTCAAGCACGAAAAATACAAACCGCTGGCGGAATGCCCGGACGGGTTTTATCACGCGATTTTCAAAATGCAGCGCGTTGCGGGAACCTTCGCCGCCTGCGAAGAAACCGCCGATTTCATGGACGGGCTTTACGACGAATTTCTCCCGAATTTCTCGTCGGAAAAATTTAATATCGGCGGCGATGAGCCTTGGGAACTCGGGCAGGGGCGCTCCCGCGGGCTTTGTGAAAAGCGCGGCAAGCGCAGTGTCTATCTCGAACACATGGCTCGCCTGAAAAAACGCGTCGAAAAACACGGCAAGAAAATGATGTTTTGGGGCGACGTCCTGCTCGGCGAATCCGGCGAAATTCCGTCGGCATTTTTGAAAAATACAATTCCCGTGATTTGGGGTTACGATGCCGGACATCCGTTTGACGAGCAGTGTTCCCGCGTGCTCACCGCGCTCGAAAACGTCGACGGGAGCGGCGAATTTTATCTCGCACCGGGAACCTCGTCGTGGCTGAGCTTCGGCACGCGCCAAACAAACGCGCTTAAAAACATTCGCGAAGCTTGCTTCGCCGCAAAAAAATACGGCGCGAGCGGCATTTTGCTTACGACTTGGGGTGATTTCGGTTACCACAATCCGTTTTGCGCGAATTTGATTCCGCTCGTTGTCGCGTCCGCAGAAATGCTGGGAGGGAAAGTTCCCGAAACCGCAAAAGAATTTGCCGAAATTTTTGAGAAAATCGGACTTTTGAATGATGCGGAATCTTTCTCCGAAGCTCTTTTGAATTTCGGAAAGCTCGATGATTGTATTTCAAAAAAAATTACAAATCGAAGCATTACGCGCGAGATGTTTTTTGCCAAAGGTGAAGCATTTGAAAGTGTGATGAGCGGCGTTCCCGCCGACGAAATCGCCGCCGCGCAAGCCGGGATTTCGAAAATTGAGAAAATTTTACTAAGCGTTCCCGCCGACACTCGGAATGCGTTGATATTTAAAGAACTGGTGCTCGCCGTAAAAATGGCACATGCCGCGTTACGCCGGGCGGAAGCATTTTTGAAAAACGATGCGGATGCACGCGCCGCCGTCGAAACCGAAATGGCGGGAACGCTTAAAGCCGAATTCGCCGCAGTCTGGAGGCTTTCCAACCGTGAAGGCGGCTTAGCCGAATCGCTCTCGTTTTTCTAAGTTTCGTTGCGAGTTCATAATCTTTTTCCGCGCCCGCGTTGTGCTTCCGCCGCAATAGGCGCAGAGCCTTAGCGGACGCTGACTTTCGCTCGGGTAAGCTTTTTGCGAGATTGTCAGTTTTTTTGGGGAGGATTTTTGTTTGTAGG
>JAZSKX010000015.1:0-139993 GCA_045535075.1 Candidatus Spyradenecus sp.
GGCTGGTTACCTGGGATCCGACGCAGCCGACGGCGACGCGCCCGCTCGCGCTCCAAAAAGACGGCACTTGGTTCACTTACGGCTACGACATCACGAAAAACGTTTGCGAACTTTTCGGACCGAACGGCTACATCCGCACGACGTACAGTTACACTCCGTTCGGCTCGGTTTCCGCTTCCGAAAACGGCGTCGTCCAAAACTTCCAATGGTCGTCGGAATACTACGACTCCGAACTCGATCTCGTCTACTACAACTACCGCCACTACTCGCCCTCGCTCGGCCGCTTCCTCTCCCGCGACCCCATCGAGGAGCAGGGAGTGTTGAATCTTTATGGATTTGTGGCAAACAGTACTATCTACGCTTTTGAGAGAATGGGGCTACGTCTTCTGCCGATTGAAAGTAGCGCAGACAAAGTTCCTGTCATCGGCACAACAGGGATTTCAGCTGTCGCTGACTTCTATTTTGAAAATGTTAAATTCAAACCTGACATTGCAACGTTTGCGGGGTTCTACTTGAAGATATCAATTAGCGGAAGCGTTCCCAAATTTACTATTCGCTACAACAAGAATTATTTTTCATCTGAATCAGAGTTTCGTCGAAGCTCTGTCTATATACACGAAAAGCAACATTTTGAAATATCCAAACAGCATTATAACTCTCTTGTCATGGAGCTTAATGCTTACGAGGATTGGTGGATTCTAAAGTGTTGCGATAAAGAATTTACATCTTTTTTTTACGCTAGGATTAAACTGTATAAAAAACGAAAAGAGTTACAAAATTTGAAACTTGAAATTAGGGACTATGACGGAGAAGCGTTAAGACAGGAATATATGAAACGAGTGGGCTCATTTTTACCAAACCAAGGGAATAATGAGACCGCAGACGAATTCAAAAAACGAATTGTAGACGACTTCAATAAAGATTATGTGAATGGCTTGAACGTTGCACTGAATCAACTAGAACTTAATGTTAGAAAAGCGAAAGAGGAGCTTGATCAATGTCTAAAATAAAAATTGTTTGGAGCCTGCTCTGGTGCTTAGGTTTAAGTGTGCTAATTGTTCTTCTTTTTTGTCCTCTATTTGACGTTGTTTCTCTATATATGGATTTGGACAAAACCTTTAAATCAATACCAACAGAAGAAAAAAAATTATTGGAAGAACCGTTAAGTGCAATTCTCCTCGAAGAAGCAGGAAACGGAAGAGCTGAATACTTAACGGATTCTGATGTCTTTGAGCTTCGTTATAGGATGAGTTTTTGGCAGGCTATCTTTGATTGTGATGTGAAAATTCGCGCGAAGCAAAACGACACGATCAGAGAGCTGAAAAAGCGCTATACAGGTGCGGGAAAAATCGAATATTAGAGGAAGGGTGAATTATCATAAGGGAAACTTTTTTCAAATTATTTCCGGCACGATGATGGCAGCTTCGTCGGAAAACCTCGCCTACGGCTACAACTCGCGGAGTGAACTCGTTTCTGCGACGCTCGGGAACGATAATTATTCCTATGCTTTCGACGCCATCGGCAACCGCGAAACTTCTTCCGAAGCGGGAACGCCGTTGACTTACGCGGCAAACAATCTGAATCAATATACGGAAATTTGCTCGGCGGAGCCGATTCAACAGACGGCAACGCCGTCGGCTCAGCTCTCAGCTCTTCAGCTTTTGTATGACGCCGACGGGAACGCGACTATGATTCAAACTTCCACGGGAACGTGGACAATCTCCTACAACGCGGAAAACCGTCCGATTCGCTTTGAAAACGCGGGAATGCAAACCGTCGTGGAATGTGGCTACGATTCGCAGGGGCGACGGTTTGAGAAGAAAGTAACGGTCGCGGGAACGACGACGCTGCACCACCGCTACATTTATCGCGGGTATTTTTGGTAGCAGTTTTTGATTTAAGGAGATTGGGCGTAGGAGTGTTGTGTTGCGATGCCGGCGGTGAGGGCTCGGGGGTTGTTGCGTGTAGAGCTACAGAGTTCCCGTAGGATAATGCGTCCGACTTCTGTTTCGAAAACCGAGGAAATGACAAAGCGCGGAGCATTTTTTTCGGCAAGAAGCCAAGTGCGCAGCCGCGGAAAGTTTCCGATAAGAAGCGGCTTTACGATGGCGACGACCAACGTTCCCGTAGGCATTTCCCAAGGTTCGCGTAAAGATTCGTCGAGGGCGATTTTTTTTGCATCAAGCGGCGGGAGCGCGTAAACGGCGGCGTCGTTTTCCGGGCTTGCTACGAGCGGTTGTTCGATAAATTCGAGTTGCGGGAACGCGTTGAGCGAAGCCAATGCCGTGAGGGCGGCGCGATGATTCCACGCTCCGTTGGCGTCTAATCGGATTTTTGTTTCCGGGGAATTTGTTTTTGCGAGGGCTAGAAGTTTTTCGGCGAAGCGAATTTCTTCGTCGAGTGCGCAGAGTCCGATTTTAATTTTGAACGTCCGGTATCCTTTTTCGCGGGAACGAAGAATTTGCTCAAAAACGGCTTCCGGTTCGGCGGCGGAATCTCGCAAAATCAATTTGCAGACGCGTGAGGCGGATGGTTCCGATGACATGATTGCCTTCGGATTTTCCCAAAGAAAATGCGCGGCAGAGAGCGCGTGGCAGGTGCAAGGAAGATCGCTTATGTGTTTCGTGATTTCGGGAATGGTTTCGACGGGAAAGGGCTTTTCGGCGATTTCGGAGAGTGCTTTTCCCGCTTCGTCGAGCGTCTCGCATCCGAAGCCGCTCCAAGGCGCGATTTCAGTTTTCACCGGAGGTGTGCGTGCATTTTCGAGCGAAACGAGGATTCCTTCACGCGTTTCGGCGATTCCGCGGGATGTTTTGACGGGAACGCGGAATCGGCGGGAGTAGCGGGTGTAAGAAAGCTTGCAGAAGGTTTGCGTCATTTCGCGGGAAAATCGGGCGTTTTTTGTGATTCCATTTTAGCGGGAAAATCTGTTTCATAAAACCATTAACTTATGAGAACTCCAACTCCGTCCGTTTATGTTCGCGGCATGGGCGTTTATACGCCTGAGCGTCGCCTGACTAATGCCGATTTGACGCGCCTTGTTGATACTTCCGACGAATGGATTCGCACGCGTACGGGAATCATCGAGCGCCGTCTTGCCGATGCGGACGAGAGCGCTTCGGACATGGCGGCAAAAGCGGGAGAGAAAGCGATTGCCGATGCCGGAATCGCCAAAGAAGAAATTGATTTGATTATCGTGGCGACGGCGACGCCGGATCATGCGTTTCCGTCGACGGCTTGCCGCACGCAGGCGAAACTCGGATTAAAAGACATTCCCGCATTTGATATGTCGGCGGCGTGTTCAGGTTTCATCTACATGATGCAGATTGCAAATCACATGTTGCGCGCCGGTGATTATCGCAACGTACTGATTATTTCGACAGAAAAGCTTTCTTCGATCGTTAATTGGGAAGATCGCAATACTTGCGTGCTTTTCGGTGATGCGGCGGCGGCATTCGTTTTGACGAAATGCAACGAACCGTATGTCGGAATTCTCGGGAATATTCTCGGTGCGGACGGATCGAGCGGAGATTTGTTAAACCTTCCGGCCGGCGGGAGCGCGTGTCCGGCAAGTTACGAAACGGTTCGCAACGGCGATCATTATCTGCATATGGCAGGGCAGGAAGTTTTCAAGGTCGCCGTGCGTACGATGTCGGATTGTTGCAAGCGCTTGCTCGAAAAGTGCAATGTAACGGCGGACGAAATTAAGTGCGTTATTCCCCATCAGGCAAACCTGCGCATCATCGATGCCGTGGCGCGTCAAGTCGGTATCCCGATTGAAAAATTCTGTGTGAACTTGCAGAACTACGGGAACACGTCTTCGGCGACAATCCCGAATTGTATGAAGGAAGCTTACGATGCCGGGCGGTTTAAAGCCGGTGATTTGGTACTCTTGACGGCATTCGGCGGCGGATTTACTTGGGGCGCAACGCTCATCCGTTGGAAATAATTCGGAATGAAGTTTTTCGCGACAGCATTGTTGGCTGCAAGCCTGCTAAGCGTTCCCGCGTGGATGTATTCCGCCGATTCGGACGCGGTTTCTTCGACGAAGCAGGAATCAAGCGACGCGGCGCTTTCTTCGAGCGCATGGGAAAAAATCGCGGGAGCGATCAAGGCGGGCGGGAACGAGCTCGGCGCCCGCGAACCGCTTGTAAAAGCCTATGCCGAGGGGCTTTGGGTGCGTTCCCGTAATTGGCGTTTGTCCGACGAGATTCGCATTGAAGCGATTGCAATGTTGGCGAATGCGTATAATCTGCAGCGTGATCCCAATCATAAAAACGATGCCGGCGAGGCGGTGCTTTATTCGTTAAGCGATGATTGTAAGGAGGCGGAAGCACTTTACGAAGCGGTAATTACAGCGTTCCCGACGACGCTTTTTGCTGCGGAGGCGTTCTATCAGCAAAGCGTTATTTTGACGATGACGCGCCAGTTTGAGGATGCATTTGCGCGTATTACGGCTTTGGTGGAAACGTATCCCGGTTCGGATCGTATCGCCGATGCGCTGGCGCAAGGCTACATGATTGCGGAAATGGGGCGACAGGGCGTGCGGCCTCGCAAGTTCGGCGGAAGAATCCCCTGGCTGAAAGATCGGAAAGCGGTTTTGCGTTTTTACGATACTCTTTATGCGATTGCGCCGCAGTCTGCGATTGCGCCGCGCGTGCTTTTTCAGAAAGGTTCTTTTGCCTCGGAAATTGCGACGGAAATTTTTGAGGGTGAGCGCACGCAGGAGGCAATTGAGGCATTCGAACAACTGATTAGCTCTCACCCGGATTCTCCGCTTGTTCCCGACGCATATTTGCGCTTGGCGGCGACTTACGAGAGCCTTTGTCCGGGCGCGGATTGGGATCAGGTTTCGACACGCCGTGCTCTCAACTACTACACGGATTTCTACTCGCTTTATCCCGACCACCCGAAGGCGGAATTTGCGTATAATCGTACGGAAGAACTGCGTTCGCTGATTGCCGAAAATCGGCTTACGGTCGGCGATTTTTACTATATTCGACGCAATAATTTGCGCGCCGCGCTCGTTTTTTACAACGAGGCTCTCACGCATGCTCCGGATTCTCCCGCCGCAGCCGAAGCGCGTAAACGCATCGAGAAAATTCGTCGCGGAGAACGCGCCCGACTCACATTTATCGACTGGCTTTTCGGGCGCTATCCGGCGCCGAGAACCAAGGATTTTGCCGATGCTCCGTCGCAACAGTCTCTCGATGAGATGGGTTTCCGTTCTGCGGAATCGCTTGAGCGGGCGGAGGATGCGGAAGATGAGAAGGCGCCGCTGAATGAATCGCGCCGCGTATTTACGGAACCCGGAGAAGATGCTTAATCCCATGTTTAAACGTTTATTGTTTATTGTCGCTTTGTTCGCGGGAACGCTTTTGGGCGTGGCCTGCTCTTATTCTTTCGGCGGGCGCGGTCCTTTGCCTTTCTCGACGATTATGGTCGCTCCCGTCAAAAATATGACGGATTTGGCGCAGACGCAGGCAACGCTCGCTCGCAATATCATCGACAGCCTCAACACCGAGGCAAATTTGGAAGTCGTGCCTTATAACGGGCAGGCGGAACTTTCCGTTGAAATTGCCGAAGTCAAGCGTACGGTTTCTCTGACGAATTCGCGAAACACGGATGTTGCCAGCACGACGACAATGACCTTGAAACTGAATTGCTCTCTGCGAGATATGCGAACGGGAAAATACTACTTCCGCAATCGGGTGATCCGCGTTTCGTCCGAAAATTATATGGGCGGGCAGGCAGGGCTTTTAGAAACGCAGGTTTTCCCGCAACTTTCCCGCGATGCCGCCCGAAAAATCAAGGATACGATTGTCAGTACCTGGTAGCCTCTGAAGCCCTTTTATGGTTGAAACAACGCTCCGAAAGGCTTTAGTCTAAACGAATCAGTTTTCTCGTAACCCGTTTTATTTCCCCTATTTATGAAAAATCCCCTCAAAAAATTCCTCGTATTGTTGTCCGCGTTTGCGGTTTGTGTCGTTCCCGCGTTTGCGCAGGAGGCTCCCGTGAAAGTTCCGGACATCCAAGTGCAAAAAGTTGACTTCAAGACGGTTCAAATGCCGAATGCCGATCCCGCGTACAAGTGGGGGCAGACAAAAGTTGAATTCAAAGTCAATGCGGCTCCGGGATACTTAGCCGGTTCGTTCCTGAACAACGTGAAGATGCGCGTAACCTTAGTCTATGAAAAGACGGCGGCATCGCTTACGTCTGAAGGCGGAACGAGTTCCCGCGCGCGCGGGAGCCGGGGCAAGGCGATGGTTGAAAAAGCAGTTGCCGAAGCCGGAGGAAGCCGTGGAGATGCATTCACATATTATCGTGCGGCAGTAACGTTCGCGGCTCTTAAAGTGAACGACGGAAAAAAAGAATTTACATTCTACATTCCGGGCGAAATCGTTGAGCGCGATAAAGAAAAAATGCCCGGGAACGCCAAGCCGAAATTTTATTACGTCGAATTCGAATACAACGATATGGTGATTGCGCCGTTCGATGCTGCCGGCAAACGCCGCAATAACTATATTGATGCGCAAATCAAGCAAGTAGGCGATTTCGAACAGCTCAGCAACTGGGCGGATTCCGCCGTTTCCGAAACTAAAGGACTTTTCCTTCCCGCGTATTTGACGCCGGGCGGCTATGGCTTCGTGAAAGCGGCTCCGTCGGTTGTTCGCGATGAAGTTCAACAATAATTCTTTTCACCCTACGCTCTATGGGCAGTAATGCTACAAAAACCATAATTAACTGCGGGACGACGCAGGTTTCCGCTTCCGTTTTTTCGGCGGATGCGGGAACGCTGGTGCTGGAGAAGCTCGTCGTCGAAAATCTCGTTTATAATTACACGGAGAAAGATGAGTGGCCGGTTGCGGCAACGAATGCGCTCCGCAATATTTTTTCGACGATGAAGCCGAAAGGCGAGATCGTCGTTATTGCTCCCGGCCAGCTTTTGTTGACGCGCAATGTCCGTGTTCCGCA
This sequence comes from Candidatus Spyradenecus sp., assembly GCA_045535075.1. Classification (GTDB taxonomy): domain Bacteria; phylum Verrucomicrobiota; class Verrucomicrobiia; order Opitutales; family UBA953; genus Spyradosoma. The sequence continues at coordinate 6,976 of JAZSKX010000015.1, forward strand.
GGTTGAAGAATCGAAACGCGACGGTGTTATCGCCTTTGAAGCTGCCAATAATTTCCCGTTCCCGCTGGAAGAACTCGTTTGGGGAAGCCAGGTAATTGCATCGGACGGCGTTGAAGAAAGCGTTGTTATCTTCGCGTTGAAGAAAACGGAGATTGTGCGCTTCACGAATTTGCTTATCAAGGAAGCCAAGCTTGTTCCCGACACCATTCAGCCGGCGACTAATCTTGATGTTCAGGCTTATCGCTATGCGACACTGGGTGAGAGCGGAGAAGATCCGGTGCTTATCGTGAATGTCGGAGCGCACACGACGAATCTTACCTTTGTTACACCGAACGGATTTGACATCAACAATATCGGCTTGGGCGGGAACTACGTTACCCAAAAACTCGCCGAGGCTACGGGGATTCCTTTCCAGGCGGCAGAACAAAAGAAAATTGCGTATTTTACGGAATCGGCGCGTTTTGCTCACGACGATCCCGTTCCCGCGACGATTCTTGCCGCCGGCGATTCGTTTGTGCGCCGCTTGAGTCAGGACATCACGCGACGTCTCATAGCGTTTAAGCGCGCGAACGGCGGCGTAGGTCCTAAGAAAATCTTTATTTCCGGGCGCGGCTCGCTCTTGCCGGGCATGGCAAAGAAGCTTTCGGATTTGCAGCGTGTCGATGTTGAAGTGCTTGACGCGACATCGCTTGTGCGCTGTGCCCCCGGCGTTGATTCCGACATGGTGTACAATGAGCGCTTTGAATTGCAGGAAGTTATCGGCGAAGCCTCTTCGCTTGTAATGCCGGATGTAAAAAGCGTTAATCTTCTTCCGCCGGAAATTGCCAAAGAACTGGATTTTAAGAAGAAAATGCCGTTCCTTGCTCTTGCCGGACTCTTCCTTGCCGTTGCTCCGTGGCCGGTTTGGATGCATTATTCCGAGGTCGGCACCGCGCTTGATACGGTTAAAAAATCTCAGGTGGAAAACATCAAAAAGCTTGAGGAGCGTGAGAGCGTGCTGAAGGATTTGGACGAACAATGCAAAAAGCTCAGATTCTACGCCGAAGAATTTGCGTCCGTGCTGGACAGACGTTTTCGTTGGAATGATTTCATGGCGGACGGACAGGCGTGTTTGGGACGTTTGCAGACGCGCACGGCGAAAGATGAAGACGGCGAAACGATCTTTTCTTCGGATCGTCATATTTGGCTGGATTCGCTTTCCGTGCGTCGCTCGTTGAAACCGGCGGCGGAAGACCTTCCCGCGAAAATCGTTTGTGACGTTGAAATCAAGTTTGCCATGCTGATTCCGGAAGTCGATGCCGATACTCCGGAACATAACGCCGGCGTGTTTGAAGCGCGTCGGAAATTGATTCTCGAATCGTTGAAATCTGCGGAGTTTGTTGACCAAAACGAAAAAATCACCGACAAACCGGACTTCTCCAAGCCGAATTTGCCGACGCTGACGGTTACGCTTCGCCTCAAATCCGATAAAGGACTTTAAGCCATGAAAAAGAATTTACCTATCATTTTGATCTTGGCTCTTTGCGGGATCGCGTTTGTCGGCGGCGTTGCCGTGACGGTTTCTTCAATTCTCGACAACGGTAAAAAAGAAGTAACCATCGAAAAAAACAAAAAAACGATTGATAAATTGGTGAAGCGAAAGACGCTTGCTCTTTCCGAAGAAAACATCGAGCTCGGGAAGTCCACGCTTGAAGCGCTGAAGGCGACGGTAAAAGTCCGAATCGGAACGCTTTTGCAACCCAAGCGTCTCGAAACGTTTTTCAAGGGAGATGCGACGCAGTTTATGTCCATCCTGACGGAGCGTGCCCGTGACTGGTCGCGTATGTGCGAAGACCAGAGTGTTGAGGTCGCTCCTGCGGTTCGCGGATTTGGGTTCTCCCGTTATTTGGTTAATAATGAAACTGCTCCCGCAGCCATGTTGGAAAAGATGGATTTGGAAGCGGCGATTACCGGCGAACTTATCAAAGCGCTTGTGGAAGCACGTGCAGATAATGAGAAAGAATTGCGCACGGCAAATGTGCTTGCAGCGTCGGACTCGACGTATCTTAAGTTGGTTGCGGTCGCACGTGAGGCCATTGAGCTTGCTCCGGCGCAACGTCGTTCGCTTCAGCGCGACGAAATCGTCGTCGATCCCATCGCCGATGCCGGAGATACGGGACTCGCAAGACTTTCGGATTCTGCGTCACGGGAATTGAAATACGAATCTATGCGTCGGGAAAATGCGGTAGACGCGATCGCGTTCCGCATCAGTTTTATCGGCGACACGGGTGTACTTCGTAAATTTATCCGACATCTCGAAACGTACCCGATTTATGTGCGCGACATTGAAGCTTCGCGTGCGACTCCGGATATGCTTCCGGAAAAGAACGTCCCGGCTGCGGGAACGTCGCCTGCTCCCGTTGTGAACAATATGTTCGACCTTTTCGGCGCGGGACCGACGGTTACCGCTACGGAACAGGCAGCTCCGCGCGTTCCCGCGCGCCGTGTAATTGTTGAGAATGTCCCGGAATTGTTTACCGTTACGTTGGAATACATTTCTCCGAAAATGACGAAAATGAAAAAGCAGGAAGAAGAACAAAAATCCGAATAGAAAGTTAAAAACATGAAACATTACGATAAAATTGTTTTTATTTTGGGTTTGATCGCTTGCCTTGCCGGAGTCGGTGTTTATTTCGGAGTAAAACCGGAAAATAAGGCGGAGCGGATGCCGAATCCGAAAGGTGAGGCGTTTGCCGAATGGAAAGATGACAAGACGTTTGCAAGTGCTCCCGTCCAATGGGAATCTCCGGTCCTCGATTTGGAAACCGGGTGGAATTATGACTTGTTTTCGACTCCGGAGACGACATGGTTGTCCGGCGAAAAAAAGTATATCGCCAAAGAATTGCCCGTTCCGCCTGAGGAGCCGTTCGGCTTAACGCTTGTTTCCGTTGAGAATCCGCTTTCTCGCTTGCGTGTCGCAACCTGTTCCTCGGATGTGCCGCCGCGCAGGATTAAAAATCCGGACGGGAAGGGATCGTCATTTAACACTTTCGTGAAGTTCGCAGATCCGAAAGGAGGAGAAGCCACCGTCGATTTTCGTAAAATTCCCGGAGTTAAAATGTCCAAGGAAGAAATTGACGGCCGAACAATTATTTCGTTGACGCCGCGTCGTCCCGCAGAAATTGCCGGACAGAATGTTGCGCTGAAAGATTTTAAAATTGTTCGAGGCGAAAGCGAAAGCGGCGACGGAACGTTTTACACGAAATACATGGCGACATTCGTCGACCATGACGACAAGGACAAGACATTTCGCGCTCTTGAGGAGTTTGTCCGTGATAGTTCCCGCGTGGAAGCCATACTTCGTGACGAGTTTTCTTCCCGCGAGTGGCGTTACCGAGAAACGCTCGTTCCCGGGGCGGAAAAGCCTGAAATTGAGATAATGACGCGTGAGTCTTCCGTGGAACCGTGGACTGCGCTCGGGAATGAACCGTCGTTCCAGGTGGGAAATGCAACTTATTTTGTCAAAATAGTTGACATTTCCGCTCAACAGGCAACAATAACCAAACAATCGGAGTCTAACGGCAAATCAAAGCGCCCCAAGGTTCGCCAGGTTGTTTTAGACCTCGTAAGATAATTTAACCCAATATTTTCACCCAGACCCCAGCTCTGAAATAACCACTTAACTCGAATTGGCCCCGCATGAAAAACCAGTTGCGCATCCAGAAAATCATTTCCTCAGCTTTCATTACGACTGCCCTCGCAGGCGCGGTCGTCGCGTCTCCGAGCGCGTTTGCGGAAGGTGAGGACAACGATCAACTCAAAGCCAAGCTTTATCTTGAAGCGGAAAGCGCTGCCTCAGAGCAGAAACTCGATGTTGCCGTTGAAAAATATCGTGCCTTCCTGAAGCTTGATCCCAACAACGAAGAAGCCAAGGAACGTCTTGCCGAAGTGGAACTCAAACTCCGCGACAGCGTTTCCGAAGCAAGCGCGGGAACGAGCGGCGCTCCGAAAAACGAATTTGAACGTATTATTCAGCAACGTAACGCGATTTATCGCGAAGCGGACGGTGCGATTGAAGAAGCTCGCTTCTTGGCTCCCACGGATCCGGAACGCGCGCTTCGCCTCTTGGGCGAAATCCAAAGCGCTCTTCCGAATACGCCGGCATCGCGCCCGTATTTCGACAGAATTACGCTTGTTCGCCAGGAAGCGCAGGTGGCTCTCACGAATCTTGACCCGGATACGATTGCCGAACAAATGACCGTCGCCGAACGTGAAGCAATTCGTGAAGGAACGCTTGCCGCACGGCGTTCGCTTTCCCGTGCACAGGAAGAACGTTCCCGCCATCTGCTTCAGGAAGCGCTTAAGTCGTTGGATGAAGCGAAGCTGCTTCTTCCGAATGTTTCCTCAACGACGGAAATCGCGAAAGAAATTGATGAAGAGCGTGCGCTCGTTTATGCCGGATACTTCTTTGATATGGTTGAACGCCGCTCTGCGGTTGAAGCTGCTTCTTACCTGAAGATGGTTCAGGACTTGATCGGTTCGGAGCATAAGATCGCCAAGCAACTCAATGCTTTTTATCAGGAATGGCGCAATACCGCCGATGCTCAGAATCCGGAAACTTTGAATCCCGGCGCGATTCGCTCACAGAAAGAATGCCAGGAAGCGCTTCTTCGCGGGAAGGCTCAATATCGCTATGGTGATTATCTGAGTGCGCTTGAAAGCTATCAGAAGGCTCTGCTTCACATGCCGGACAACGCAGAAGCCAAAGCGATGCAGATTCGTATCCGCAAAATTCTTGCAAATTCCGGAAGCTATAACCATGAGTTGACGCGCGAAACGATGTTCGCGGACGTGAACGAAAAATGGAAACTCGCGATGCCGTTTACCGCGGTTGCGGCAGTTGATGAATCGGAAGAAAAAACGAATCCGGTTGAAGCGAAAATGTCGCGCATCAATATTCCGGTTACATTGCGCGATGCTCCCTTGCAACGTGCAATTGATACGATTGCTGAACTTTCCGTTATTAACGACCCGGTCGGGCGCGGGATTGATATTGTTTTGATTGACCCGGAAAACAAAAACCCGCTTGTCAATCTTCAGATGAAGAGCCAGCCGATGGACAAGGTGCTGAAGATGATGCTTAGCACGGTCGGCTATCGCTATGACGTAAACAAGGACGGAATCGTTGAGGTTACGCCGAATATCGGTTCTGCCGGACTCGATCAGGAAGAATTCACGGTTTCTCCGAAGGTGGTTGCCCGCATGGCAGGGAAGAAAAATGCGGCAAGCGGCGGCGGAAGCGTTTTCGGTTCCTCCGGAGAAGAAGTTTCTGAAGAAAACGGAGAAGAGCTTGGAATTAAAAACTTCTTGGCACGCGCAGGCGTGAGTTGGGAAGGAGATCGCTCCCTCGTTTATGATGCGACGTCCAACTTGCTTATCGTCACTCAAGATCGCAAAGGAATGGACCGTATTCGCAACATTCTCCGTAGCTTGAGCACCGCGGAAACGAAGCAGGTTAATATCGAAGCGAAGTTTATCGAAGTCAATAGCACCGTTTTGAACCAAGTTGTTACGAACTGGGCTCTTACGCGCGGTGAAGGCAATGAAATGTTCACGCGTGCAACGACGAATAATCGCACGGTTGCGGGAGCGCATGCTACGATTTCCGAAGATTCTAAAACGCTTATTTATACGCCTCCGACGGAAGAATATACCGATGAAGACGGTATCTTCCATCCGGGTAAAGATGCATCGGAAAAGGAATTTGCGCAGAAACCGCCGCAGGTAACACGTCAGCCGAATTACGGTATTGACGCGCTCCCGACCTTTACCGGTGTTATCGGGACTGTCGGGAATTATGATCTCCGCCTTATCTTGAACGCGCTCAGCGCTCGTGACGGAACGGATTTGATGGCTGCTCCGAGTTTGACGGTCCAATCCGAAATGGAAGCAACAATCAAAATCGTTCAGTTGCTCCGTTGGCCGCAGTCCTATGACGACATGGAAATTTCCGTCAGCGGGAACAATAACAACAACGACGATAACAATAATAACGGTGGCTACGGGAACGCGTCCGTCGGTATTACTCCGGGAACGCCGCAGTTTGACGAAGAGGCAACCGAAGTCGGTATCCAAATGCGCGTTCTCCCGCGCGTAAACAACACCGAAAAATCCATTACGCTTGAACTTTCTCCGGAAATTAAAGAATTCGAAGGCTTTATCGAATACGGAGGAACGGCGGTTGCAATCGCCGGCGGAATCGTGGTTACGACTCCGGCAGGCTTCTTCCAGCCAGTCTTTAATCTTCGCCAAGTTTCTACGACGGTTGAAGTTTACGACGGCGGCACGATCGTTATCGGTGGTTTGACGCGTGAAGAAATTCGTACGGTCAATGACAAAGTGCCGGTTCTTGGCGACCTTCCGCTCATCGGCTCGGCTTTCCGTTCGACAGGAAAATCCATCACGAAGAAAAATCTTCTCATCTTTGTCACCGCGAACCTCATGGCGCGTGGCGGAGGAACCGAAGACGGTCTCTTCAAGGGCGTTCAAACGGGAGCGACGTATTCGAATCCGAGTTTGTTTATTTCTTCCGGACCGATTTATCGCGACTATGATGTTGCGCCGACGGCGGATGAAAATTCTGGACTTGAATAAACCAAGACTCTTCGGAAAAAAGGCGAACGGTTTGCGTTCGCCTTTTTTTTTGCCTTTAAAATTCTTAAATTCGCTTGAATGAAATTTTGGTTGAGCGTATAGTCGATCTTGAGTTTTATCATTCGATCATAACACATATGAAAATCAAAAATACCTTATCCGTACTCGCTGCAATTTTGGCATCTTCTGTTATTGGTTTTTCGGAAGAATCCGCTCCCGCAACGAATGAAGTCGTTGAAGAGAAGAAACTCGACTACATCGAACAAAACGGAACGAAATTTCTCCACGTCTCGACACTCTCGACTGTTGAGGCAAACCGGGAGTTTATGCGTAATGTTCAGGTCATTGCGCAGTTGCGTCAGACGTTGATTCGACTCGGCGAACATCGAAAAATCGCCTTTACTGAAGAAGAACGTAAAGTAACCGACGAAAAGATTAAAGAACTGACGGAGCAGTTAAACACGGGAGATCAGACGATGGCGAAGAGCTACGGTTACTCCCTTTCGCGTGATTATATCCACGTTCCCGTCGTTACCTACGTTTATCTGAAACTGACGGAAGAAGAGTACGCCAAAATGAAGGAAGAGGAAAAAGATCTTAAAGTCGGAGAAGATTTCCTCGTGAGAGATGACGACAAATATCGTCGTGTTGCCCAAATCACGAACGAGCAGGGGAATGCCGAATTCCGTCGTAATGTCCAAAGCATGATGAATTGGCGTAACCAGCTCCGTCAGATGGACGAAGTCATCAAGAAAATGCCGGAGGGCGAAGAAAAGGAAAAAGCGAAAACGCAGTTTTCCGAAAACGAAAAGCAGCTGATTGAAGCCAATGAAAAAATGGTGAAAGCCTACGGCTATTCGATTGCCCGCGATTACTATATGGAAGTCGTGAAGTCGAAACTCTATACGAAAGTGACGGAAGAGGAATTTTTGCGTGCCGAAGCTCAAAAAGCGCTTGAGGACGAAGCTGACGCTCCCGCTAAAACGGTTTCTGAAGAAGAAGCAAAATAATTTTTATTAACCTTAAATATAAAACCTATTATGGCAGAAAATACAGGACTCGATTTTATCGAGCAGAACGGACAGAAGTTCATTCACGTTTCCACGATTAACACTGTCGAAGCGAATACGCAGTTTGTTCAAAATGTTCAGGTCGTTCAACGCCAACGTCAGGCTGTGATTGAATTGAATCAGCGCGCAAAGACGGCGCTTACGGACGCAGAACGCACGGCGGCTCTCGAAAAGAGCAAGGAAATCGTCGCAAAGCTTGAAGAAAACAACCAGGCGATGGCACGCGCGTACGGATATTCTTTGGCGCGTGATTATCTGCATCAGATTCTCAAAACGCGTATCTTCCTTAAGCTTACGGATGCGGAGTACGCCGCCGCCAAAGATGATGCCTCCGTTCCCGCAGAGCAGCTCTTGGTTAAGGGCGATGATAAATTCCGCCTTATTGCGGAAATTCCGGGCGCAGAAGCGAATCAGCAATTCCGCCACAACGTTCAGGTAATGCACAACCTGCGTCAGCAACTGGTCGCCCTCAACGAATCCATCAAGAAAATGCCGGAAAGCGAAGAAAAGAACAAGGCATTGGAAAACGTTAAGACCGCAGAAGAGAACCTGATTAAAAATAACGATCTGATGATCAAACAATACGGTTTTTCGCTTGCGCGCGATTATCTGATGGAAATCGTCGAATCGAAGCTCTACACGAAGGTCAACGAGGAAGAATTCCTCAATGCCCAAAAGAAAGCTTCGGAAACGGCGGCTTAATAAGGAATTTCCCTTTTACGAGAACGCTCCCGTGTTGCGCGGGAGCGTTTTTGTGTCTTGGCGCAACGCTAAATGTTTCATATTTACTCCGATTTTCTCGCTAGCAATCTGAGAGGAGCAAGGCGTTGCTCCGTGCAGAAATTACTTTAATCGGAGTTGTTTTTTTGATCCCGGTTTACGCGTTCCCGTAATTAATTTTGCGGGGATAATGAGCTTGCAGAGTTCACAAAGACAAATTTGAAGAGAAACTCACGGGAACGTTATTTCAGGTTTACTTTCCCGTGAACGCTCAAAGCTCAAACAGCGAAGACAGCCATTCCTCGCCCGCAAAAAAGCGCTCCCGCGAAATGAATTACGGGAACGCTTTAATGGAATTGCTTCGCAACTGCTTTTTATCTTCTTTCCATTGATATTGGAGCCAATCGATTTTATTTCGAGCGGATGATTTCGAAGATTGTTACGGGCTTTCCTTTTTCCGGATTGATTTGGATTGAACCGTCCGAGGCAAGTTTGACTCGTTCCGGATGAGACGAAAAAACATGCGTTTTTCGGAATCCTTTTTCCGGAGGCAGGGTTGCCGGGGCGGAAAATGTGTAACCGGAGCGCGGATCGCCGTCCGTCATCGCAGCACGGGAACTGACTTTCGCGTCTTGCGGAATATCGAATTTGAATTCTTCCAGTTTGATGCTCATCGGCTTTCCGGAGCCGTTGACATAGCGGAAGAAGCGAATCTTCTGTTTTAAATCCAAGCCGCGTTGAAGCTCTGCACCGTTGTTATTGGTCTTGAGTCGCGTCCAACTGATTCCGTCTTTTGAGACTTCCACAAAACCGTTTTTAGAGGCGTCAGGGTTATTTAATTTTAAGTGAATATAGGTTCCGTATATTCCTTCCGGAAGCTCAATGCCAACGTATTGCTTTGGGTTTAATGTAATCGGTTCGTACTTACGAACGCGTACATATTTCCCGTCACGCTGGGCAATATCCTTTTCCATTTGTTTTACATCGGAAATGACTTTAAACATTGATTCTTCCGTGCCCGCAGAAACGGTTTGCCCGCCTAGTTGCTTGTGAAGTTTCTTCCATTCCGTCAAGAAAACTTCATTGATGAACGGCATGACAATGCGCTCGGCGACTTTACTCGGATTGCGATGCGGCGCACCGATTTTATCCGCATGAGCCGCCTGAGATTCCATCGTGTGTTCCCGCGACGCATAGAATTTTGCGGCTTTTGCTGCCAATTCTTCGCGCTTTTTCGGATCTGAACTTGTAATAAATTTTACGGTTGCGCCTCCGAGCTTTCCGGTTTCGCCGAGAGCGCGCACCCAAAATTCGACTTCTTCCCAAAGCGCCGGATTGTCTTTCGGAATCACCTTGATGAGTTTTTTGCTGTCTTTGCTCATCTTTGCGAATTCCGCCATCAGCTTCGTTCCCGTGGCCTTGGAGAGCTTTCCGCTTTTCTTGTATTCCGCTAACGCAGCGTCAACGACGGGCTTAAAATCGACGGATTCTTCCCGACGGTAGCCGTGCCCGTTCGGGCCTTGGTCCGAACTGTGATTGGCAAGCGTCTGCATCGCTGAAGCATAGTGCGGGAACAGCTGTTTTACGCCGGCTTTCCACGATTTTTCGGAATTAAAATCGTCAATATTCCAGCAATAATCGGCGACTCCGAAGAGTGCGATTTTCGATGCCTCCGGCTTGTCCATCGGATTGGAAACAAATCCGGAATATTTCCCCTTGTTTTCCTTTGCTAAGCCGTAAGTGCGTCCGAGCAAAAGCGCGCTCGCACAATAATCGACGACCGGCCAATTCCACCAAATATACGGCGGGCGCTTGATGCGTTTCGACACCCAATCCACCGTGTCTTCCGTAATATCCGTACAAACGGAATTCCCCGTCCACATCACGCGAATACTCGGGTGAAGTTTGTCCCCGAGAATGTCCAAATAATCTCCGCCGGACCAGCTTTTGTTGTATTGGCTCGGGCACATGACAATCGGCGCAACGTCCTTTTTCTTGGAAACAAAATTTTCGACGACGTAATTACAGACTTCTGCCTGCAAATCCGCATTGTGAACAAAAATATCGTCAAAAAACACGCCGAACGAGCGAACGCCGAGTGCGTACATTATTTCGAATTTTTCGACGAGCTTTTTCATGTTTTCGGCTGCGTTGTCCGGCTTCGTGATGATACTTCCGACGTGCGCCGCCCAAACGAAATCAACGTGATTATCATGTGCCGCCTTGATCTGTTTTTTCAGAAGTTCCGCAGTTTCTTTCGGGTACGGTTCCCACCAGCGAGCATGGTGGTACGGATCGTCCTTCGGTCCGTAAATGTAAGTATTGATTTTGTATTTTCCGTAAAAATCAAACTGGCTGAGGCGCGCTTCCGGAGTCCAAGGTCTGCCGTAATAACCTTCAACCACGCCGCGATGAAGCACATCCGGCCAGTCGAGCACGCTTCCGCATGTCAATTTCCCGTCCGCTTCAATCATTCTAGCGAGCGTTTGAATCGCGTAAAATTCTCCCGTCGCATCCGCCGCGCTGACGGTAATCGCTTTGGGGGAAATCGACAAAAAATACGCGCCCGAACGCGGTTCGATTTTTTCCGCGTTGAGCATTTTTTTCAACATCTCGCCGTCTTTCTCGACGTTAATTGCGATGTTCCCGCCGGGAGTCAGTTTCTTTTCCTTAAAAACCGTTGCGAGCGGAGCGTATTTTCGAAGTGCTCCGGCGGAAAGCATCTTGGCGTCAATGCTTTGAGAAGCGTTTTCCTTCACAACTTGAGGAACCGGAAAAATATTTTTTGCCGAAGCCGCATTGGAAAGCGGAACTGCAAAAGCCGAAAGAGAAAGTGCAAAAATGAAAGGGAGTTTCGGGGATTTCATGTAAAGCATTGAAGCGTTCCCGCCCCGAAACGTCAAAAGAAAAGCCCTGCGTCCTTCGGAGTTTTCCGCGCAAAAATAGATTGCGGGAACAGGCTTCGAAAAGCATAGTTTTCAGCATGGAATTGATTCGCCCCATTCTCGGTCTCCCAACCGGTATGACGATTCTGATCGTCATCGTCGTCATTCTTCTGCTTTTCGGCGGAAGCAAAATCCCGGAACTCGCACGCGGCATTGCGCGGGCGCGTAAGGAATTCAAAAAAGCCAGCGACGAAGTCGAGCGAGAATTCGCACAAAAAGAAGAAGACGAAATGCGCACCGAGGTCCGCCGCAAAATCATCGAAGAGGAAGAACGCGCTAAGATTCGTGCGCGCCTTGAAGCCGAAGAGCGCGAAAAGCTCGAAAAAAAATAAACCGGCAGGCAACCGGCGTTTGCCTGCGCGGACGGGAACGCTTGGCGGCCGTTTTTTATTTTCGCCCGGAACGGGATTCTCGCATTTGATTTATTCGCGCAAACCTTTTTCGTTAGCCTTTTTCGACAATCATAAAACGTTATGAAAAAAATTCTCGCAGCTTTATTTGCTTTTGTCGCCGTCGCGACGGGAACGCCCGCTCTTGCGCAGGATTCTGCCTCGTCCTTGGCAATGTTCGGCGCACCGGCACAATCTTCCGCTCCCGCGACAAGCGTCGGAGCGTTTTACGCGGAACAGGTAAAATCGGCAAGCTCCGAATCCCGTCAATTTTCCGTTTTTATAAAAATGACAATGGCTCCCGGCTGGCATCTTTACTGGAAAAATCCGGGAGAAGCCGGAATGCCGCTTAGCGTGGAATGGCAGGGCGTTCCCGCCGGAGTAAAATTCGGCGAATGGAAATGGAGTACGCCGAAATATTACGAACTTCAAGGCCTCGCAAGCTACGTTTATGAAGATGTCGCTTACGTCGAAATCCCTGTTTCCGTGCCGAAGAATTTTCCCGAGAAAACACTTACGCTTACGGGAACGGCATCGTGGCTTGCTTGCGACGATAACGGATGTTTCCCGCAAGACAAACGAATCTCCGTCCGTATTGATCTCGCAGTAGCGAATCCGGCTGCTTGGAACTCGCCGGAATTTGCCGATGTGCAAAAAGCGTTCCCGCGTATCGGGGAACTCTCCGCGACGTTTTCCGAAAAGCCCGGTGCAGTTGAAATTTCTTTGAAGAAAAACGACTCCGCTGCACTTCCCGCCGAGTCTCGCTTTTTTCCGGAAAGCGGAAAATTCGCGGGAACTGCGGCAACCGTCGCTCCCGCCTCCCAAAACGGAGAATTGGTTTTTTCGCTTCCGCTCCTTGAAGGCGAAAAAATTGACTCCGTAAGCGACCTTTCCGGCGTACTCGTAACGCCTGACGGGAACGCGTTTTCCCTCTCTGCAGAAAAAATTTCCGCCGCCGGGACGACGGAAAACGTCGCCGCAGACACCAATGATTCAGGCTCGGCATTTTCCCCGGACTTCGCCTTTTTCGGATTGCTGTTGCTGGCATTTGCGGGTGGATTGATTCTGAATCTGATGCCCTGCGTTTTCCCTGTCCTCGGTTTGAAAATTATGCATTTTGTCGGGAAAGCCGGCTCGGACAAAAAGAAAATCGCGCGCCACGGCTTTGTCTTCGGCGCCGGCGTGCTGATTTCATTCTGGATTCTCGCGGGAGCGCTGGCGATTCTGCGTAGCGGCGGCGAACAACTCGGTTGGGGATTCCAACTGCAGGAGCCGGGCTTCGTTTACGGAATGATTTTACTGATGCTTGTTTTCGGACTCTCGATGTCGGGCGTGTTTGAATTTGGTGCCGGTGCAACGAGTGTCGGCGGCTCGTTAACGGAAAAGTCCGGTTACGCGGGTTCGTTTTTCTCCGGAGTCTTGGCGGTAATTATTGCAACGCCTTGCGCCGCGCCGTTTCTCGCCCCCGCGCTCGGAAGCGCGCTGACATTGCCGCTCGTGCCGTCGTTTGCGCTCTTTACGGCAATTGCAATCGGGCTCGCTGCTCCTTACGTAATCCTGTCCTGCGTTCCCGCGTTACTGAAATTCCTGCCGAAGCCCGGAGCCTGGATGGAAACATTCAAGCAGGCAATGGCGTTTCTGCTTTACGCCCCCGCATTATATTTCGTCTGGGTGCTCATGGGACAAGTGGAAGACGCATTTGCGCAACGCGATTTGCTGATTTCGCTCTCTGTTATAGCTCTCGCATGCTGGATTTACGGGCGATGGGCAGCGCCGTGGCGTAGCCGATTTGCTCGCATTACGGGAACGCTCGTCGCTCTGGTTCTCTTCGCGGGAACGGTGGTTTATGCAATAAATCTGCTTTATGCAAAAAAATCCGACGAATGGATTGCGTGGACTCCGGAAGCGCAGGCGGAAGCCTTGGAAGACGGGAAAATCGTCTATATCGACTTTACGGCGCGCTGGTGCGCAACGTGCCAGGTAAACAAACGCGTTTATGAAGATGCCGATTTGAAAAAAGAGCTCAACGCCGCCGGTGTTGTAAAAATGCGTGCAGATTGGACAAACAAAAACGCAACGATCGCAGAAGAACTCGAAAAATACGGACGCGCTGCCGTTCCCGTAAATGTTTTCCTCAAAGACGGGAAAACTCCCGTCATTCTCGGCGAGCTCTTCTCCGGCCCCGGAACCGTTTCCGCCGGGCTGGAAGAAATCTCAAAATAACCGATGAAATTTGCTGATTCCCTCATTTTCCCTCTCGGGCTTCTCTGTGCTGTTCCCGCGGCGGCAGACACTTTTTCCGTCTGGGACGAAAATGATTACTGGGGACGTTGGTCGGACAAATACTATACCAATCACACGCGCCTTGCTTATACTCGTGATTCCGGGGAAACGCCGGGCGCACATTATTTTTTCTCAATCGGGCAGGAAATGTACACGCCGGCAAACAAATCTGCAGCGATTCCGCCTGCCAACGATCGTCCCTACGCCGGCTTTCTTTACGCGTCCGCCGGATTCGCCGAACATTCGAAAAATCACCTGCGAGCCGTTGAGCTCCAGCTCGGAGTTGTCGGCCCGAGCGCACTCGCCTACGAATGCCAACGTGATTATCACAACTTCATCGACGAACCGTACCCGAGCGGCTGGGACTCTCAAATCAAAGACCAAGCCGGAATCAATTTGCTCAGCGAAACCCGTATGCGCCAAATGCTCGCGGGAACGCTCGGCGAAGGATACGCAAGCGACTTAATTCTCCGCGGATTTTTTTCCCTCGGAACCGTACGCACTCAACTTTCCGGAGGCGCACAAATCCGCTACGGAATTAATCTTCCGCACGATTTCGGCTTCACGACCATGCGGCAAGGCACATCCGTTGTCCTCAAACCCGAAGTTCCCGCAAGCCTCTACGTATTCGCGGATTTTCAAGCAGACTTAAATATTTACGACGTTACGCTTGGAGGCGAATTGCTACGGGAACACGACTCGGACGTTTACGCCTATCCGCTGTCTGCCGAATTTTCTTTCGGCATCGCCGCCGTTTACGACAATTGGTCTGTAATGTTTTTTCAATCCTTCCGAAGCCGGGATTTTTCTTCCGCGGATAAAACATTCTTTGCATTCGGCGGTGTTCGTATCAGCTACTCTTTCTGACATGAATTTTGCTTCTTACTTACTCATCGACGCATCTTTACCAAACGCAATTATCGTCGCGCAACTGGATGAAAGCGGACGCCGATGGTCCCATTTTTCGGAAGAACCCGTCGCCGCTCTCGAAGGCATTTTTTCCGCAGTAGAAACCGTTTGCCCGCAATTCTCTCCTTTCGGATTTCTCTTTTGCGAAGGCCCCGGATCAATCCTCGGCATCCGAATCGCCGCTGCCGCAATTCGCGGACGAAATGCCATCGGCAAGCCCGTTCCCGTTCTCGCGTTTCAAAGCCTTCCACTCATCGCAACGCTCATCTCCCGGGCTTTCCCGCAGGAGAAAAAATTTTGTGTGCTCGCAGAATCTCGAATGAACGCGTGGAACTTACTCTCCGTCGAAAACGGCGTTCCCGCAGACCGATTCCGCGAAATAAAAACTGCAGATTTGAGCAACTACGCATCGGAAAAAATCTTCCTGCTTCCGCAACGCAGTGCAAAATTGCCGCCGGTAGAAACCGTTCCCGTAAACACTGCCGTGCTACTAAGGGAAAATCCCGATGTCTTTGCCGAAAATACGCAACTTCTTCACGATTGCGGAAATGCTCCCGATGCCGTCAATACCGCCGCAAGTTCCGGCTATGTCAAATGGACGCCCGCGCGGCATCGCTAAGATTTGCCGTACCGCAAAACACGGGAACGCACAAACGTAGAATCAAAAAGAACGAACTCCGATTTATCCCATTCCTGCGCGGCTAACGCCTTGCTTCTCTCGGAGCGTTAGAGAGAAAATCGGACTAATCGGAGTAAAAATACAATACGACAGGAATTCGCCCGAAAACAACGTTCCCGCGACCTTTGCCGCGGGAACGTTGTTTTTTCGGATTATTCTTCGTCTGTATCGTCGGTGTCGTCGAGCTCGTCATCGTCAACCGGCGCGGCGTTATGAATGAGCTTGCGTCGATTTTGCGGTACCGGCGAGAGCATTGCCGTAATTGAGCGTCCCATCAGCTTGGGTTGATTGTCGAGGGTGCCGACGTGGGCGATTGCTTCGACCAGTTTCTGTACTGCTTCAAATCCGAATTCGGGATGTTCGAGTTCGCGGAAGCGGAACATTAGCGTTACTTTAACTTTATTCCCGTTAAAGAGAAACATTTCGGCGAGGCGAACTTTAACAAAGAGATCGTGATTGTCGATACGGGGGCGCAGTTTGACTTCCTTCATCTTGGTTGCCGACTGCTTTTGTTGTTTTTGTTTTTTTGCCTCTTCGTAAAGATATTTTCCGTAGTCAACAATGCGGCAGACGGGCGGTTGGGCGGTCGGTGCGATTTCGAGCAGATCGAGCCCGTGGAGCTTTGCAATTTCGAGCGCGTCTTTGGTTGCAACAATTCCGAGTTGTTCTCCGCGCGGTCCGATACAGCGAATTTCGGGAGCGCGAATGCGTTCGTTGCGACGAGGTCCGTTATCGTGCCCGCGGCGGTTTCGGTTGTCGCGTCCGTTACGGTTCATACCGGGGCGAGCGGAATTATTGTTGTTGCTGCTAAATTGCTTGGGAGCTGCCATTCAGTTGTTTTTGTTAAAAGCGTTAGGAAAATCGTGAGTAATTTAAGAAAAAATCACAATTGAATTATTCTTGGTCGATTTGAATTTTTTCGCCGGATGCGTAAAGTTCTTCCAAGTTGTAAAGCGCTCGCTGTTCGGCAGCGAAAACGTGGATGACGACGTCAAAAGCGTCGACGACGCACCAACCGCTATGCGGTTCGTTTTGAATGCGAACCGTTCCTTCGGGAACGACGGCATCAATCACTTTTTCGAGTTCAATACGGATTGAGCGCAGATGAGGGTCGGATGTTCCCGTCGCCAAAATGTAGAAATCGGTGACGGAGGATTGTTCTCCGACGCGGATAACCTCGATGTTGACGGCTTTTTTATCTTGGAGCGCACCAACGCAACGGCGTACCAAATCCATGCCGTGTCCGGTTTTCTCCGTCGGTGTCGAGCTTGTTTTTTTGGTGCGAGAAGCGACTTTTTTTGCCGGGGATTTCCGGGCTGGAGTTTTCTTTTCCGGCGTTGCTTTCTTTGTCGCGGTTTTTGCGGAAGTTTTTCCGGATGCGGCTTTTTTTACCGTCTTTTTGGCGGGAACGTCGGATTTTTCTTTTTTAGTCGGCATGAATATAAAGTTTGTTTTTGCGAATGATGCGGATTACGGAACGCGGCATGTAGTTTTCGAGTTCATCGTCCGAGAGCGTTGAGAGTTTTTCGCGAATAAAGGAAGAGCTGATGTCGACCGGAGGAACGGAGAGCGGTTCGACGCTGACGAATTTTGCCAGATCGCTTGGTATTGTCGGGAGCGAATCGCCGTCACGACACATCGCGGCGAAGCGTACCAGGCGGGAGAGCGACTCGATGTCGCGCCATTTCCCGAGAGCAGCCAATTGGTCTGCGCCGAGGAGCCAATAAAATTCGGCGAACGGGAACATATCGGAAAAGTGTTTTGCCGTTTCGATCGAGTAACTTACGCCGCCGTGGCTCAGCTCCCAATCGGAAACTTCGAAGCCGGATTTCTTTTCGATTGCGGCGGAGAGCATTGCCAAGCGGGCTTCTCCGTCAGCGTGCGGCGTGCCTTCTTTGAGGGGCGATTGGGCGGCGGGAACGAAGATTACGCGGTCAAGCCCGAGTGCGTCGCGTGCGGCTTCCGCGAGTGTCAGGTGGGCGTTGTGGACCGGGTCGAAGCATCCGCCGAAGATGCCGACTTTTTCATAGCAATTCCGCCATCGGCCTTTGGGCGGAACCGGGTCTGCACCGCCCGGGCAAAGCGGATTGCAACGGAGCAAACGATAGGAAGATAGGGCAAGCCCTTTTAGGAAGCCGTGTCGCATGAATGCTTGCCGTGCATATTCGGAACACGAGGGCGTGAAGCGACAAAACCCTTCCGAGCCGAAAATCGCATGAAGCGCCGGCGAAATCACGCGGCGGTAAAAAGCGATTACTCCGAGCATGAAGCGCACCGGAAAGCCCTTGAGTGTTTTTAGTAAACTTTTCTTTTTCATGAGTTATGCGACGAGAGTTGAATGTTGCCGCTTGGAAATCTTTGAGACAAGGCGGCGAGCGCCTTCAAGATACTTTGCGGTTAATTCGTCTACAGTTTGTTCCGAAAATGCGCGGCGTGCAATAACGATTACATCCCAACCTGCGGGAAATGCTTCCGGGTGAGTTCTGAAAATCTGACGGAAAACCCGCTTGGCTCGATTACGCATTACAGCCCGGTTGCTTACCATTTTTTTGGATGCGATGATTCCGAATCGGGCAAAATTTCGAGGCAAAATTTCAGGGTCGGGCGGAGCCGCATTTAACACAAAAGACCCGCAGTCGTACCGCGAGCCTTTTGTCCTCAAACGAGCGAAATCGGCCGGTCGCCGAATTCTATGTGAAGCGGAAAAGCGCATTGCGCTCCGCGCCTAGTCGGCGAGGCGTTTGCGCCCCTGAGCGCGACGGTTGTTAATCACCGCGCGACCGCCGCGGGTACGCATACGTGCACGGAAACCGCACTTACGCGCGCGGCAAAGTTTCGAAGGACGATAGGTCGGTTGCATAGTAAATGTCTCCTAAATTTAAAGTTGAATTACCAATGAAATCGTTTCCCGCGGTTGCTGTCAACTGTGTTTTTTCTTCTTCGGATTCAAATGCGGAAAGGAAAAGGGCTGTCAGAAACCAAACGAAAAGGAGCATGCAAACAAAAAGTTTTACCAGGGTAGCGGCAATTGCTCCGACTAAGGTGCCGAACCCCGCTCGGGCGCTCCCGCCGCAGGTGTTTCCGCCGAGATACTCACCGATAAATGCGCCGATAATGGGTCCGATAAGCAAGCCGATAATCGCACCCGGGATTCCCGCCATGACGAGAGAGAAAATCATCGGGAAGACGATGGCGCCGACGAGTGCACCGACTCCGCCGTGCCATGTAGCTCCGAATTTAACCGCCCCCCAGTAGCTTGACCAGTAGTCAAAAATAAAGGATGCGGCGACAAGGATTCCCGAGATTGTCAGCGTCCAAATGTTGACGGTCGGCAGAAGCGATTCTTCCGGAGTGAAAATGAAATACACCAAAATTCCTGCCCACGAAACCAGCGGTCCCGGAATTACGGGAACGAAAATGCCTATGGCGCCGATGAGCAGAAGTATGAAAACAAGAATTATAAGAAAAACTTCCATGAGAGGAAACTAAGGCTTCGAAGTGGCGGATGAAAGCTTATTTCTCGGAAAGCAAACGCCTTCCCGCAGTCTCGGGAAGGCGTTTGTTTGAAGTGTTTTGCCGGAAACGGAATTTTATCGGCAGGCGGCGACGAGGTTGTCAACGGACATGCCCATCGCTTCGAGGACGATATTTCCGGGGGCGGAGAAACCGAAGCTGTCCGTTCCCAAAACTTTGCCGTTGAGTCCGACGTATTTCCACCACATCGTTGAGATTCCGGCTTCAATAGCGATACGGTTTGTGCAGGCGGCGGGAAGAACTTCTTCGCGGTATTCCGGTGCCTGTTTGTCAAAAATTTCCATCGACGGCATGGAGACGACTCGCGTTCCCGCGCCGAGTTGTTCGGCGGCGGCGACTGCCAGTTGCAATTCGCTTCCCGTTGCGATGATAATGCGTTCGAGGGCGGCGGTTTCCTTTACTGCGATATACGCGCCTTTGAGCGTTCCCGCGCGGCGAAGTTCCGCCGGAATCATCTCCAGAGCGGGAACGTTTTGGCGGGAAAGACAGAGGGCAACCGGCCCGTCTTTGCGGGCAACGGCGTAGGCGTAAGCGGCGGCGGTTTCTTCCGAATCGCCCGGACGGATAACGTCGAGGTTCGGAATGCAGCGCAACGACGAAACAAGCTCAACCGGTTGGTGTGTCGGGCCGTCTTCGCCGACAGCGACGGAATCGTGCGTCAAAACATAATAAACCGGAAGCTTTGCGAGTGCGGAAACGCGAACGGCACCGCGTGCGTAATCAATAAACGTCAGGAATGTCGAAGCCATCGGCTTGAAAATGCCGTAGTAGCCGATACCGTTTGTGATTGCTGCCATCGCGTGCTCGCGGATTCCGTAGAAAATGTTACGACCGGCGGGCGTTTCGGCGTCAAAGTCTCCGCCTTCCTTAATGTAGGTTTTGACGGACGAGAAAAGGTCTGCCGAGCCGGCAATCATGAGCGGATCGTTTTTCGCAAGAGCATTGAGTGCGATTTCGCCGGAGACGCGGGTTGCGTTGTTGTTGGCTCCGAATTCCGGAATGAGGGAGAGGAGTGCTTCCGCGTTCCCGTGGTCGCCGGAAATACCTTTTTCGAGCAGGGCGGCGAGTTCCGGGTTGGCGGCTTGCCAGTCTGCGAATGTTTTTTCCCATGCTTGGTAGTGTTCTTCGCGACGAGCGGCAATAGCGGAAAAATATTCGCGCGTTTCAGGGGAAACATAGAAGTGCTCCGCGGGAAGACCCCAGTTTTTGCGGGCTTCTTCCGCGAACTTCGCTCCTCCTTCGCCGTGCGCTTTTGTCGTTCCCGCAACCTCGGGAACTCCCTTGCCGATGAGCGTTTTGCAGACGATGATTTTCGGACGACCGTTTTTGTGCGACTTGGCGTCTTCGTAAACGCGAATCAGTTCCGCGATGTTGTGCCCGTCTTCCAAAAGCCAGGCGTCCCAGCCGGCGGCTTCAAAGCGGAGCATGGTGTCTTCCCGCTGAGTTTTGTCTGCAGGGGCGTCGAGCGTGATGTCATTCGAGTCGTAGAAGAGGATCAGATTGTCGAGCCCGAAACGTGCGGCAAAGGAGGCTGCTTCGTAGGAAATGCCTTCCTGAAGGCAACCGTCTCCGCAGAGTCCGACGACGACGTGGTCAAAAATTGTGTGTTCTGCGGTATTGAATTTTGCCGCCGCCATTTTTTCGGCGAGCGCCATGCCGACGATGTTGCCGATGCCCTGACCGAGCGGACCGGTTGTGGCTTCAATGCCGGGAGTGTCTCCGAATTCCGGGTGTCCGGGTGTAAGGCTTCCGCGTTTGCGAAATGCTTTCAGGTTGTCTATCGAGATGTCAAACCCTGCAAGATGCAACCATGCATAGCTGAACATACTTCCGTGGCCTGCCGACAGTACGAAACGATCGCGGTTGATCCATTTTGCGTGTTTGGGGGCTACGTTCAGGCAACGTCCGAAGAGCGCCGCGCCGATTTCTGCGGCACCGAGCGGAAGCCCCATGTGTCCGGATTTGCAACCGGCGATTGCGTCAATAGCCAAGCCGCGGGCTTCGTTCGCCGCGCGCGTCAATGCGTTGAGTTCTGTGGTCATCTCGAATAAGTTGAAAAGTGGATTTTATAGCGTTCCCGCGCTTGCGGGGCGAACTTTTTTTTTGTCGGAGGCGATTTTGTCGAAAACAAAAATCCCGCACGGGACGCGCGGGATAAATGGTTGCCCGACCAGGATTCGAACCTGGACTAAATGAGTCAGAGTCATTGGTGCTGACCGTTACACTATCGGGCAGAAATTGAGTGGAGCCAGAAGTCAGGATCGAACTGACGACCTATCGCTTACAAGGCGATTGCACTACCACTGTGCTATTCTGGCCTCCGGCATTTTGCATCCTCGCGGGAAGCAAAATAGAGCTTAAAGCATTTCATGATTCTGCGGGAACGTCAAATATAAATTATTTGAAAACTGAAAAATATTTGAACGCGGAGAGGCGAAGTTCCCGTATTCAATTTATCATTGAAAAAAAATCCGCATTCCGTAGGATTTAAGGAACTTATTACTTTAATCAAAAGCTATAACCCGAAGATCTTATGAACCTCGACCTCATTAAATCCTTGTCGCTGTCGGCATTTTGTGCCGTTGCAACCGGTTGTGTGAACTATGACATCGCTACGCAACAAAAGGTTTCTTTTTACTCGGAAGATACGCCTGCGGTAACGGTTTCCGTCAACGGACAGGTTGTCGGCGAAACTACTTGCTCGACCGTCCTTGACCGTTCGAATTCCTACGTCGTTATGTTTACGAAGGACGGTTATGAGCCGGCTAAGTATGATTTGGTGCCGTTTACGGATCCGGACACCGGAGTTGTTGCCTTTGTTGACGAAGTTTATTGTCCGGAACTCTCGCCGGCTTCGGAAGAGCCCGTTCCCGCAGAACCGGCAACGGCCGTAGCGGTTGCGGACGTTGAAGAGCCGCCGGTTGACGAGCCGGTTGTTGAACCGGAAACGGTTGTGGAGCCGTCTGAAGACGCGGTTCCCGCTGTCGTTCTTGGAGAAGAAATTGATGCGGAGCCGGAAGTGGTCGCCGAAGAATCGGATGATGCAGTCCCGGCAGTTGTTCTTGAAGACGAAGTCGTCGCGGACGTTGTTCCCGCAGACGCGGAACCGGCTGTTGAGCCGGAAGTTGCTCCCGAAGAGCCGGTTGCGGAACCGGAAGCGGTCGCGGAAGATATTCCCGCGGAATCGGACGAAGCGGTTGCGGAAGACGTTGCAGACGCAGAACCGGCTGTTGAGCCGGAAGTCGCTCCCGAAGAGCCGGTCGCAGAACCGGAAGCGGCTGCGGAAGATATTCCCGCAGAATCGGATGAAGCGGTTGCGGAAGATGTTGCAGACGCGGAACCGGTTGTTGAGCCGGAAGTTGTTCCCGCAGAGCCGGCGGAAGTTGAAGCTCCGGCAAAGCAGCTTCGTACGATGTCCGAGTTGCGCGCGGAACTTACGGAGCTCAAGCGTCAGCGCAAGCTCAACCTCATCTCTGCAGAGGAATTTGACAAACGTATGGCTGCCCTTGCGGAAGAAGTCAGCCAAACTTACTAATCGGTTTCCGATAAAAACGCCCTCGTGAATGCGGGGGCGTTTTTTATTAAAAAGAATCGCACCGAATGGGGTTCAATATTAGAGTTTGTCTATGAAATCGTTTCTGAAATCTTTCTTTGCGAGCTATTTCGGCTCTTGCCTGGGGATTGTGAGCCTGGCACTTTTCCCGGTTGTCATTTTTTTTCTGATTGTGTTTGCGGCAATTTCCGAAACGGTTTCCGGCAAGGCCCCGCCGCTTGAACGTCAAACATTTCTTGTTGTTGATATTTCCCGCGGTTTTTCGGATCACCCGACTTTCAGTGCTTATAATCGAAACGATACCTTGCTTTCGCAGGGATACGGATCTTACGGGCTGCTGGATACACTTCTTGCGGTTTCGGAAGCAAAAAAAGATCCGAAAATTTGCGGGATTTTGCTCACGGGAACGGCTTGCTATGCCGGCCTGCCGACCCTAGAGGAAATCCGGAAATCGTTGATCGATTTTCGGGAGTCGGGGAAACCCGTATTCGCGTATCTTTCCTCGCCGACGCTTGCCGATTATTTTCTCGCGACGGCGACAAATTGCATTTGGCTTCATCCGTTTGCAGAGCTTCCGCTCAACGGCTTGGCTTCCGAAAGTATTTATTTTAAGCAAGCTCTTGAAAAAATCGGAGTCGGAATTCAAATCGTGAAAGTCGGGAAGTTTAAGTCCGCTGTCGAACCGCTTATAGCCGATACGATGAGCGAGGAAGACCGGCGTCAGCGTGAAGCCCTTCTGAGAACGCAATGGAACAAAGTCGTTGACGCAATTTCGCGTTCCCGCCAAACGGATCCCCGCGCCTTGAATTCAATTTCCCGTCAAAACGGATTTTTGGATGCACAGGAAGCTCTTGCGGGAAAGCTTGTTGACGGAATTGCCTATAAAGATGAACTCATCGCAAGCCTTTGCGAAACCGGAGCCTTCGATTCTCAAATTAATTCATTTCGTCAAATTGATCTTGCCGACTATATTGAGCAGAAAGGCATTGCCGTAATTCCCGAATTTAACGCATTGCCCGAAGATGTTGAAAATCAAATCGCGGTTGTTTACGCGGAAGGAGAAATCGTCGACGGATACGGAGATATTTATAGTGTCGGCGGGGAGCGGCTCTCGGAGATAATCCGTGAGTTGCGCAGCAATCTCAATGTGCATGCAATCGTTTTGCGCGTAAATAGTCCGGGCGGCTCGGTTTTTGCCAGCGAGCAAATTCGGCGGGAACTGGAACTTGCCGCGCAACGGATTCCTGTCGTCGTTTCCATGGGCGATGTCGCCGCGAGCGGCGGCTATTGGATTGCAACTCCGGCGCAGAAAATTTTTGCGGAGTCGACGACGATTACGGGATCAATCGGCGTTTTCGGTGTTTTGCCGAATCTTAAAAGTCTCGGAGAAAAAATCGGAGTTTCGACGGCGAGTGTTGCGACATCGGAACTTGCAGAGCTCGGGACAATCAGCCGTCCGCAGACTCCGCAGGAACTTGCCGTTTTCCAAAAATCGGTGGACAAAATTTATGATCGATTTACCTCGCTTGTTGCGCAAAGCCGTAAACTTTCTCAGGCGCGAGTGAAAGAAATCGCCGAAGGGAGAGTTTGGGACGGGAACGCCGCTAAAAATCTTGCTTTGGTGGACGAAATCGGAGGGCTTTCCGCAGCAATTAATTATACGAAAAAGCTGGTAAAAGTTTCGCATCCGCGCTTGCGTCAGTATCCGGGCTCGGTGAATCCGTATCAGCAAATCGTAGACAGCTTGTCTGCGCCGCCAAACGGTCCCGTTGTCTCGGCGAATCGGTTTTTCGGAGAAAAGAATTCTCCGACGGGAACGCTTTCCCGGGAGTTTACGGATTTTTGGAAAAAATTGCGTGCGCTTAACGATCCTAATTGTGTTTATGCGCGCTTGCCTTGGGATTTCCCGATTCCGTCCGAACGATAAGACCATGAAATCTCTCGCAAAAAAAGTTATTGATGCAACGCGGGAACTCTCCGATGCCGTTTCCGCTCTGACGTTTTCCGATCCCGTCGCGTATGTGTATAATCCGCTCGATTATGCGCGTGAAACGCACGAAGCCTTTTTGGAACGCTACGCGGCAAATAAAAAACGGGTTATTTTTATCGGAATGAATCCCGGTCCGTTCGGCATGGCACAAACCGGCGTTCCGTTCGGAGAAATTGATGCCGTCCAAAATTGGTTAGGTATTTTCGGCTTTGTCGGCAATCCGCCGCGGGAACATCCCGCGAAACCCGTCGAAGGTTTTGCCTGTAAACGTTCGGAAGTCAGCGGGCGGCGTCTTTGGGGGCTTTTTAAGGAGCGATTTGTTACGCCGGAACGTTTCTTTGAAGAACATTTCGTGACGAATTTTTGCCCCTTGCTTTTTACGGCTGATAATCCCCGAGGGAAAAATCTTACGCCGGAGGATCTTGTTCCCGCCGAACGCAACGCGGTGCTTGCACCTTGTGATGCGTTTTTGCGAAAGCTGACGGAGTTGCTCGAACCCGAGTGGTTGGTCGGTGTGGGCGCGTTTGCGCAAAAAGCCGCGATGCGTGCCTGCGACGGGCTTCCCGTGAAATATTCAACGGTGATTCACCCTTCGCCTGCTTCTCCGCTTGCCAATAAAGGTTGGGCGGAAAATGCTTCGGGCGCACTTGTTCGCAACGGCATTTGGCAGGCGGACTAATTCAGTTTTCTATTTTTCTGTATCGTTATGAGTTACGCTATTTCACGTTTTAATACGATTCGCCGCAAAACGCGCGAAGTCCTCGTCGGAGGCACGGTCGGCATCGGAGGAAAGAATCCGATTCGTATCCAATCCATGACTACATCGAATACGCTTGATGTCGCGGGAACGGTTGCGCAGTGCATCCGCCTTGCGGAAGCCGGAAGCGAATTGATTCGTATTACGGCTCCGAGTGTTCCCGCAGCTCAGGCTCTTAAGTCAATCAGCGAACAATTTCGTGCCGCAGGGTTCTCTCAGCCGCTTGTCGCTGACATCCACTTCCTTCCGGCTGCGGCGATGGAGGCGATAGAGCACGTCGAAAAAGTGCGCATCAATCCGGGAAATTATGCGGACAAACGCTCTGCGGGAACGCGCGATTATTCCGATAAGGAATATGCCGAAGAACTCGAACGCATTCACGATGCCGTTGCGCCGCTGATTCGCCGGGCAAAGGAACTCGGGCGTACGTTGCGCATCGGAACAAATCACGGCTCGTTGTCCGAACGGACGATGCGGCGTTTTGGGGATACGCCGGCGGGAATGGTGGAAGCGGCGCTTGAGTTTGTCCGCATTTGTGAAGCGGAAAATTTCCGCGACATCGTGCTTTCGATGAAGTCTTCCAATCCGAAAGTTATGATTGAAGCATACCGCCTCGCCGTGGAGAAAATGAATGCCGAGCGCATGGATTATCCGATTCATCTCGGCGTGACGGAAGCCGGCGAAGGCGAAGACGCACGCATTAAATCGACAATCGGAATCGGGTCTTTGTTGGTGGACGGAATCGGTGATACGATCCGTGTTTCCCTGACGGAAGATCCCTGGCACGAGCTTCCCGTTTGCCGAGAAATTCTTTCCCGCATTCGTCCGGAAAAAATTTCGGGAAGTGTTTCCGCGAGCCCGGTTTCCGACCGAAGCGTCGATCCGCTCGAATACCATCGTCGTGAAATTGTGTCAGTAAAATTTAATGACAAATGCTCTGTTTCCGCGGGAACGCCGCCGCGGGTTTTTACGTTTGCGGATGTCGAAAAACCGCTCCCGCAAATTATTGCCGATGTGCGTGCCGCAAATTTGAAGTCGATGCCGATTGAGGGGCTTGTCCTTCCCGTTGCGACGAAATCGGACCTCGCGGCGGCCTGTGAATTGCAATGCGCGTTGGAAGATGAAATCCCAGCGTTCGTTTTCGATCCCGTGAAAGACAGCACTCCGGAACTTTTCGAAAATTTCTGTCCTTCCCGAAAGTCCGCGTCATATATTCAGCGGCGCTTCAATCCGGCAAACGCGGAGATTATTCCCGAGTGGGTTAATATCTGCCGCCGGAAGGAAGTCGGGCTAGTCGTTGATTCCACGGCGGCGGCGCGTTCGGCGGTTTTGCCGGCGTTGCGCGATTTCCCTCAGGAAAAACTCATTTTTACCACGAGCCGGAAAACTCCCGGCGTCCACATGGTGGGCGGTTATCGCCAGCTTGCGCAAGCACTCGCTAACGTCGGAATTCATTCCCCGATTTGGATTCGGGCAAGCGCGAAAAACACCGTCTTGCCGTTCCCGAAAATCCCGACGGCTTCTCCCGACGAAGCGCCGACTCTGGAAGCCGCCTTGCTTGCCGGTCCGCTTCTTTGCGACGGCATCGGCGATATTATTTCCGTTGAAACCGCGGGAACGCTTTCCAAAAACCTGCAACTTGCTTACGGAATTCTCCAAGGCGCGCGCACGCGCCAGACGCGTACTGAATACATCGCGTGTCCGAGTTGCGGAAGAACGCTTTACAATATTCAGGAAACCGTTCGCGAAATCAAAGCGCGTACATCACATCTTGACGGTGTAACGATCGGGATTATGGGTTGCATCGTAAACGGCCCGGGCGAAATGGCGGATGCCGATTTCGGTTATGTCGGCGGGGCTCCGGGGAAAATTAATCTTTATGTTCGCAAGGAATGTGTCGCGACCGGAATCCCGCAGGCAGAAGCCGTTGAGCGCCTTATTGCTTTGATTAAAGAACACGGGCGTTGGAAAGATCCGGACTGATTTGACGAAATCCTCCGAGAAAATTCGGAGGATTTTTTTGCGTTCCCGCAAAATGTTTCCGCCGGAAAAATCTTCGTTAGATAGCTTTTTCTCGCAATTCCCGCGTTCTTTTAGGAAACGCTCTTGCCTTTGTCAAAAAACAGATTTTAATTCGTCAACGTAGCCGCGAAAGCGCGGAGCTACGAACAAGTCTTTACAAAAACCACATGGCAAAAAAAACACCCGTTAAATCCGGCGCAAAATCGACCAAGTTCGTTTATGAATTCGGTAAAAAAACCGACGGCGCCGCGACGATGAAAAACCTTCTTGGCGGCAAAGGCGCCAATCTCGCCGAAATGGCTCGCATCGGTCTTCCCGTGCCGCCCGGCTTTACGATCAGCACTGAAGTCTGCACGTATTATTATAATAATAACAAGACTTATCCGGTTACTTTGATGGAGGATGTGCGCAAGGCCGTCGCCAACATCGAAAAGCAACTCGGCAAAAAATTCGGCGACTCGGAAGGATTTCCGTTGCTCGTTGCCGTGCGTTCCGGAGCCCGCGAATCGATGCCGGGCATGATGGATACGATTTTGAACTTGGGGCTTAACGATGCGACTGTCGAAGCGCTTGCCCGCGTGACGCAGAATGAGCGTTTTGCTTGGGATTGCTATCGCCGATTCGTTCAGATGTACGGCGACGTTGTTCTCGGTGTGCAAAAACTTCCGGGCGAAGATCACGAGCCGTTTGAAGTTGTCATTGAATCCGTCAAAGCGGATATGCTCGGCAATCCGGCGGCAAGCGATACGGAGTTGAATGCGCCGGAACTGCGGGAACTCGTTGTCCGCTTCAAAAAATTGATTAAAGACCGTACGGGATCGGAGTTTCCGAGCGATCCGTGGGTGCAACTCGAAGGCGCAATCGGCGCTGTCTTCGGGTCTTGGATGAACGATCGCGCGATTGTTTATCGCCAGAAATACCACATTCCGTCGGATTGGGGAACGGCTGTCAACGTGCAGTCGATGGTTTTCGGGAACACGGGTGAAAAATCCGGTTCCGGAGTCGCTTTTACGCGCGACCCGGCGAGCGGCGAGAAAGTTTTCTACGGTGAATTTTTGATGAACGCGCAGGGCGAAGATGTCGTTGCGGGCGTCCGCACGCCGGCTCCCGTCGCAGCGCTCAAAAAAGTTATGCCGCCTGCACACGCTCAATTGCTCTCGATTTGCAAAACTTTGGAAAATCACTTCCGCGATATGCAGGACTTCGAGTTTACAATCGAAGATTCCAAGGTTTTCATGCTTCAAACGCGTAACGGCAAGCGCACCGGTCTTGCGGCAATCCGTATTGCCTGCGAAATGGAACAGGAAGGACTTATCGATTGGAAGACGGCGGTTCGCCGCGTTCCCGCCGATCAGCTTGACCAAGCGCTCGCTCCGATTTTTGACCGCGTTGCGCTAAAAGACGCTAAGCAAATCGCGAAAGGGCTGCCCGCCGGTCCGGGGGCGGCTTCCGGACGCATTTACTTCAATGCGGAACGCGCGGAAGCGGCTGCGAAGGAAGGACAAAAAGTACTCCTTGTCCGCCTCGAAACCTCGCCGGAAGATTTGCGCGGAATGATTGCCGCAGAAGGCATTCTCACGGCGCGTGGCGGCGTTTCTTCGCACGCGGCGCTCGTTGCTCGCCAAATGGGGAAGGTATGCGTCTGCGGCGCTTCGGGAATCTCGATCGACTACGCGAAAAAAACGCTCTACGCGGGAACGCTCAAAGTCGAAGAAGGCGAATTTCTTTCCATCGACGGAACGACGGGAACGGTTTACGAAGGACAGATTCCGACGGCTCCGTCCGATATCGTTCTCGGGCTCGTGAAAAAAGACGCAACGGCGCGCCGTTCCAAAGCGTTTAAGAATTTTGCTAAGCTCATGGATTGGTGCTCGCAGGTTACGCGCCTCGGCGTGCGTACGAACGCGGACGCGCCCGAGCAGGCGGAAGTCGCCGTCGCTTTCGGTGCGCAAGGTATCGGGCTGACGCGTACGGAACACATGTTCTTTGAAGGTAATCGGATTGATGCCGTTCGCGAAATGATTTTGGCGACGGATCTTGAAGGTCGTCGCACGGCAGTGAATAAATTGCTCCCGTATCAGCGCGGCGATTTCCTCGGAATCTTCAAAACGCTCAAAGGGCTTCCCGCAACGATTCGCTTGCTCGACCCGCCGCTACACGAATTCCTTCCGCATACCAAGGAACAGCAACTCGACCTCGCGAAGAAGCTCAACGTCTCCGTCGAGCAGGTGCAGCGTCGTGTTGCCGAACTTCACGAATTCAATCCGATGCTCGGACATCGTGGTTGCCGCCTCGGAATTTCTTATCCGGAAATTACCGAAATGCAGGCACGCGCCATTTTTGAAGCGGCGGCGGAAGTCATCAAAATGCGCATTCCCGTCAATCCGGAAGTGATGATTCCGCTTGTCGGCTTTGCGGCTGAATTTAAGAACCAAGCTGCAGTCATTCGCCGCGTTGCCGCGGAAGTGATGGCAGAGAAAAAGGTAACGATTAATTACAAAGTCGGAACGATGATTGAAATTCCGCGAGCCTGTGCGACAGCGGATCAAATTGCCGAAGAAGCGGAATTCTTCTCGTTCGGGACAAATGACCTTACCCAAACCACGCTCGGAATGAGCCGCGATGACTCCGGTTCGTTCCTTGGCGATTACATCAATCGTGAAATCCTGAAGGCGAATCCGTTTGCCTCGGTCGATCGCGAAGGCGTCGGCGCAATGATGCGTCTTGGCGTCAATCTCGGTCGCCAGACGCGTCCGGACATCAAGCTCGGCATTTGCGGCGAACACGGCGGCGATCCCGCGTCCGTTAAGTTCTGCCACAGCCTTGGTTTGACCTACGTCAGCTGTTCTCCGTATCGCGTCCCGACGGCGCGCTTGGCGGCGGCTCAGGCGGCGATTGAAGAGTCCGCTGCTTTAACCTCCCAAAACATGGCTACCAAAACCACCAAAAAAGCAGCCCCGGCGAAGAAACCGGCGGCGAAGAAAGCTCCGGCCGCTAAGGCCGCTCCGAAGAAACCGGTTGCAAAGAAAGCCGCTCCTGCGAAGAAGGCGGCAGCCCCCAAACCGGCCGCTAAGAAACCGGCAGCGAAAGCTCCGGCGAAAAAGCCCGCTCCCGCCCAAAAACCGGCAGCCAAAGCCGCTCCGGCTAAGAAAACCGTAGCGAAGAAAGCTGCGGCTCCGGCGAAAAAGGCTGCTCCGGCAAAGAAGCCGGCGGCGAAAAAAGCGGTTGCCAAAGCCGCTCCCGCGAAGAAGGCGGTTGCAACGAAGGCTGCTCCGGCGAAAAAGCCCTGCGCGAAGCGTTGCGGCTGCAAGAAGAAATAGAACTTCTTCTCTAACCTAAAACAGAAAACGTTCCCGTGAAAATCGGCACTTGCCGCACGGGAACGCTTTTTTTGCAGAGATGAGCATTTTTGCCTGTCTCGAAAGAAATATGACGGCAACCGGGACAGACGAAAGTGTCTGTCCTGTGTTTTAACTTTTGAAAATCTTATTTTGCTTTTGGCTTTGGCGGATAAAAAAATTATGCTTTCCCGCCAGTATGTTTCTGAATCTTTTTGCACAAATAGTTGAAACGACGGAGCAGGCGGCTTCCGGTTTGTCGAGCGGTGTTCCGCTTTGGGCTTGGATTGCATTCGGAGTCTTTATTGTCGGAATGCTTGCGCTTGATTTAGGCGTTTTTCATCGGAGCGACAAGGCGGTCCCGTTTAAGGAAGCGGTGCTTTGGAGCGTGATCTGGGTCGGCTTGGCGGCGCTTGCTTGCGGTGCTATCGGTTTGTGGCACGGGAGCTCGGTCGCCGAACTTTTTGCCGCCGGCTATTTGCTCGAGTTGTCGCTCAGCGTGGACAATCTTTTTGTTTTTCTGCTGATTTTTTCGTTTTTTAAAGTTCCGGACAAATACATGCACCGTGTGCTGTTTTGGGGCATCCTCGGTGCGGTTTTCTTCCGTGCGCTGTTTATTTTCGGTGGTGTTGCGCTCGTTGAGAAATTCTCGTGGCTGATGTATGTGTTCGGCGCGTTCCTGATTTATACCGGGATCAAAATGTTTTTCCCGGAAAAAAAGGATGCGGATCTCTCGAACAATTTTATTGTCAAGCTTGCCGCAAGAACCGGACGCTTTTCGAAGGAATTGCACGGACATTCCTTTTTCTTTCTTAAGGACGGATTGATTTATGCGACACCGCTTTTTTTGGTGTTAATCGTTATTGAGCTTTCGGACGTTATGTTTGCCGTGGATAGCGTTCCCGCGATTCTCGGTGTAATCCCGAAGGAAACGGATACGGAAATGAAAATGTTCTTGGCGTTTACGTCGAATATTTTTGCCATTCTCGGGCTGCGTTCGTTTTTCTTCGCCTTGTCGGGCTTTATGAAAATGCTGCGTTTCCTGCGTTTCGGGTTGGGCGTGATTCTCGCTTTTATCGGCGTAAAGCTGACGCTCGCGGAACTGGATTGGTGGCACCCGAGTACGCAGGTTTCTTTGCTTGTTTTGCTGAGTGTTTTGGTCGTTTCGGTTTTGCTTTCCGTTTTTATTCCGCCGAAAGGCGAGAAGACGGCCGACGAGCCGGATCTCTCGGATGAATCCTTGCCCGAAAATCGCGGTGAAGAACCGACGGCGGAAAACGAGAACGCTCCGTGGATCGGCGTTGACTTGGACGGCACATTGGCGCGGTACGACGGGTGGCGCGGTTTTGATAAAATCGGCAAGCCCGTTCCCGTCATGCTGGCTCGCGTGAAGCATTGGATTAAAAACGGCTATACCGTGAAAATTTTCACGGCACGGGCGGCGTTCCCGCAACAAGGTATCCCGCCGGTGAAGAAGTGGCTTGCGGAAAACGGATTGCCGGAACTCGAAGTTACGAATCGGAAGGATTTTTCGATGATTGAACTTTGGGACGATCGCGCAATTCAGGTGGTCGCCAATTCCGGAAAACCTTTCCTTTCGCAATATTCCGCCGGTCGCCCGAAAGCACCGATTCTTCCTGACGAAAATGCCGGGGAGACCTTTTATCTGATGAGACCGTGCGGTAAGCCGGAAACGGCAGATGAAAATAATGCTTGACGACGCATCAATTTAAAGGCATATTGGGGTTTCAATTTTGCCAGAGTAGCTCAGCGGTAGAGCACGGGACTCATAAGCCTATGGTCGGTGGTTCAAATCCACCCTTTGGCACCAATTTCGAAAAGAGAGCGTTTCTGCGGGAACGCTCTCTTGCTTTTTCTTGATGGAACCAGAGTGATGAGGGTTGATTTTTTCCTTTACAAAAAAATGCCATGGTTTAACCTTAGACAAAATTTAACCCCTTTAATCTCATAAATGAAGACCATGCGCAAAATCTCTCTTATTGCTTCGGCTCTCGCACTCGCTTTTGCATTCACGGGTTGCAATGCCTATGACACGGATTACCACGGAACTAATGTTAGCGCGGAAGCGTCTCACAATTTCATGGGCATCGTGAAAACAAATCCGAATTCCTACCGATACGTGGATGATGCGTCCACTATTATCGTTGATACGGATGAATTGTGGTGCCGTCGCGATTTTAGCGGATCCGATACGTCGCTCTTCTGGGGACTTATCAATATTCGCGATTACTAGACCGAAAATATTTTCTTACGCGAAAACCCTCGAGAGCTTCGAGGGTTTTTGTTTTGTTAAAAATCTTTCCCGATGACAGTCCATTCTTCCAATGTTGCCCGATTTCTCCGCGAGTCTGCCGAACGCGTTCCCGCCGTGTGCGCGATTCGCCTTCCCGCAGGGCGTGAGTCCGACGGCTCTATTCGCTATCGAGAGCTGAATTTTGCGGAGCTGGATCGTCATACTGCCGCTGCTGCCGAAATCTTTCGTGCCAACGGAATTGTTGCGGGAACGCGTACCCTTTTGATGGCGCGCCCGGGCTGGGATCTGATTTTATGCGCCTTTGCGCTGTTTCGAATCGGAGCTGTTCCCGTCGCGATCGACCCCGGAATGGGCTTGCGTCATTTTCTGCGTTGCGTCGAAAACACGCGCCCGGAAGCTCTTGTCGGTATTCGGCTTGCGCATTGGATCAGCCGTTTTTTCCGAAAATCGTTTGCCTCTGTGAAAACGAAAATCGTTGTCGGGAGCCGTAAATTCAATCGGATGATTTCGGAGCTCGCGACGTCTCCGGATCTTAGAAGCGAAATTGCCGTGTGCGGCGAGGAGGAGCTTGCGGCAATTCTTTTTACCAGCGGTTCGACGGGCGCTCCCAAAGGGGTTTGTTATACGCACGGAATGTTTGACGCACAGCAACGCATTGTGCGTGATTTTTACAAAATTGAACCCGGAGAAATCGATTTGCCGCTGTTGCCGATTTTTGCACTTTTTAATCCGGCGCTCGGAATGACGACGATTACGCCGGAGATGAATCCGTCAAAGCCGGCGACGCTCGACCCGGAAAAAGTCGTTCGCGCGATCCGCCAAAATCAGGTAACAAATAGCTTCGGTTCGCCGATTCTTTGGCGGAAAATTGCCGAATATTGCGAGGCTCGCGGCGAAACGCTTCCGAGCGTTCGCCGTATTCTTTGCGCGGGAACGGCGGTTCATCCTTCCGTCATGGCGCTTTTGAAAAAAGTGCTTCCGAATGCCGAAATTCATTCTCCTTACGGAGCGACCGAAAATTTGCCCGTCGCCGACGTTGATGCGGAAACCGTACTCGGAGAAACCGGCATTCTTACGGCGCAAGGATTCGGCACGTGCACGGGAACAGTTGTCCCCGGCAATCGCGTACGCCTTGTTCCCGCGTCCGACGAAGCATTTCCCGATTTCGAAACGGCGGGAACGCCGCAGGAACGTTTTCGCGGTTTCTCCGTCGGAGAAATCTGCGTTTGCGGTCCGACGACGACGCGTGCCTACGATAACAATGTGCAGGCAACCGCGTTAGCAAAAATTGTTGATTCCGCAGACGGAACGCTTTGGCATCGCATGGGCGATCTCGGCTATCTCGACGGGCAGGGGCGGCTTTGGTTTCTCGGGCGCAAAGTCGAACGCGTCGAAACAAAACGGGGAACGCTTTACACCGAAGCTTGCGAACCGATTTTCAATACGCATCCCGACGTGTTTCGCTCGGCGCTTATCGGTTTGGGAGAACGCGGAAGCGCCGTTCCCGCAATCGTTGTCGAATTGCGTGCGGGAACGCCGAAGCGCCGCCACGCCGAAATTCTCGATGAGTTGCGGCGGCTTGCGCGGGAACACTCGGTCACGCAGCCGATTACGCAGTTTTTTATTTATCCGAAAAAATTCCCGGTCGATGTTCGCCACAATGCAAAAATTCATCGACTCACGCTTCGAAAATTTTACGAAAAAACTTCGTCTCTCTAGATTTTAAGCATTAGGCTTCTCAACTTTATAAAAATATCAATGAATACGATTAAAACAGACGATACACGCATTCAGCGCCGCAAGCCGCTTTTGACGCCGGCGTTGCTGATTGATGAAATTTGCCCGAGCCCCGACGGACTTCACGTCGTGGAAACCGCCCGCGCCGCCATCAGTGATATTCTTAACGGGAACGACGATCGCCTGATTTTTATCACGGGTCCGTGCTCTATTCACGACATTGCCGCCGCCAAAGAATACGCGGCACACGCCAAACGTCTCGCCGAAAAATACAAAGACGATTTGCTCGTCGTTATGCGCACTTACTTTGAAAAACCGCGTACCGTTGTCGGCTGGAAAGGATTGATCAACGACCCGTATATCGACGGCACTTTCCAAATCAACGACGGGCTTCGCATCGCACGCCGGCTTCTTTGCGATTTGGCGGAATTCGGCGTGCCGAGCGCAACCGAATTTCTCGATCCGATTACGCCGCAATTCCTCGCAGACCTCGTCTCTTACGGCGCAATCGGCGCGCGCACGACGGAAAGCCAAATCCACCGCGAACTCGCGTCCGGAATGTCCATGCCCATCGGATTTAAAAACGGAACCGACGGCACGATTCAGGTCGCTATCGATGCCGTTCGCGCGGCTCATCACTCGCATTGGTTCCCGTCGGTTACCAAAGACGGCGTTGTGGCAATTTTTGAAACGCAGGGCAATAAAGACTCGCATATCATTTTGCGCGGCGGCTCCCGAACGGGCCCGAATTACGGCCCGGAATTTATCGCCGAATGCGCCGAGAAGCTTGCGAAAGTTAAGTTGCCGGAAAGCGTTGTCGTCGATTGTTCTCACGGGAACAGCAAAAAAGATTACAAGCGCCAGCCGCAGGTTGCGGCGGAAATCGCCGAACAAATTGCCGCGGGAACACGCACGATTGTCGGTGTCATGATCGAAAGCAATCTCGTGGAAGGTCGTCAGGATTACGATTGTTCGCAAAAAGGTTCTTGTGTTTACGGACAAAGTATCACGGACGCCTGTATCGACGTCGCGGCGACGGAAGCGATTTGCGAAACCCTCGCGACTGCCGTTCGTTCCCGCCGAAGATCCGGAAAATAGAAAACGTCGCGGCGGAAATTTAATCCGAATTGCGGATTGCCGGAAAAACTCGCCGGCTCTTTCCCGTTTTCGAGCGATATTGTGTTCGGAAGCGGGAATTTGCCGTTTGAAAATTTTTATTAATCTTTAACCGAACACGCTTTTGCGTTAGTTTTTTTACAACACATTTCGAACTTTCTATATAAGCCATGGCACTCATTTCTTTTTGCAGCCAACTCATTGCAGACACCGGAATCAGCACCGGAGACGAAGGCAAGGGACGCCTCATTCCCGAAGTCATTCGCGAGCTTCAAGCCGAAACCGGCAAGCGCGGGATCGTTTCCGTCGTTATGAAAGTGAACGGCGGCGCCAATTCCGGGCACACCGTCGGCGGGCTCAAGCTCAACCTGCTTCCCGCAGGCGTGATCGAAAAGGATGTTGCCGTGCTCGCCATCGGTGCCGGTGTCGTTGCCGACCCGCGCAAATTCCACTGGGAAGCGCGCCCGCTCGAAAAGATGGACATCCCGATTTATTCGCGCCTGCGCATCGACGAGCGCACGATGCTCAGCGACGTTTCGCACCGCATGCTCGACCTCGCGTTTGAGGATTACCGCGTGAACGTCTTGAAGCACCTGCCGCGCGGCTCCACGGGGCGCGGAATCACGCCCGCGTATTGCGACGAAGTAGGGCAGTGGCAAATCACCTACGCGGATTTTCTCGGACCGAAGGAAGTTTTCGAAGAAAAAATGAACGCGCGCATGGACCGCGCCGAGCGCACGATTGAGCACGTTTGCCGCGTGGCACCGGAGCTTTGGAGCGAATTTTTCAAAAAACTCACCGCCGCGGAAGTGCGCGGGAACGCGCCCGCCATTAAAGACGGCATTTTCACCGAAGCCGATTTCGACTTCACGCAATTCGACGCGGGAACGCCGTTTAAGTTTAACCGCGAAAAAGTGATCGAAGTTTACTGGAACGCCGGGCAGGAGCTCGTTCCCGCGATTTGCGATGTGCGCGATCTCGTGCTCGATACGATGAAGCGCGGCGAATACATCATCGGCGAATTCGGGCAGGCTTACTGGCTCGACAAACGCCACGGCTTCCCGCCGAACGTTACCGCTTCGCACACCTTTACGCCGGAATTTTTCCAATCCGCCGGCATTCCCGCGCAGCCCGTGCACACGATGGGCTGTTGCAAGGCTTACGACACCAAGGTCGGTACGCACGTTTTCCTCACGCAGATGGACGACGAACATCCGCTTTGTAGACGCCTGAAGAAGCTTGAATTCGGCGTTGTCTCCGGCCGCCAACGCATGGTCGGCTGGTGCGACTGCGTGGAAAAGGCAGACGCGCTCCGCTACGGCGGTTATCAGGATTTGGTCATTAATAAGCTCGATGCGCTTTCGCCCGCCGACGAATGGCAGGGCGGCGATTTGCTCGTATGCGTCGCCTACAAGGGACCGGACGGAAAAATTTACAAACACGTGCCGCGCAACGACGCGCTGCGCCAGACGCTCGTTCCCGTCTACGAAACGCTCCCGGGCTGGACGGAAGACATTTCCGGCGTGCGCTCGTTTAACGATCTTCCCGAGAACGCCAAACGCTACATCGCGTTCGTGATGAAGACCATCGTCGAACTCGCCGACGCTCCCGCGCTCCCGAACCTCCGCTACATCGGCGTAGGCCCGCTCCCCTCCCAAATCATCAAAGACATCCCCACCACCGAAGAACTCATCAACCTCGTCTAACGCGGGAACGCTGTTTTTACTTTGACGTTTTTGCAATTATGGCTGAGAAAAAGAAAGAACAGTGTATAAATCAGCACTGCGTGCTTATTGGAACGTATAGGTCTGGACAATTTGAATCTTGGCAAGGGTATTACAATTACCCGATTTCAGAGCAGGATGATATGAGTTCAGACCTGTATTCCATGATTGATGAGTTATGGCTTTTTTCTGGAAAAAAATCTCCGCTTTTTAGAAAAGCTCAATTTGTAGGGGTAAAGAGCAGAAATGAGTTAGTAAGGGATTACGGATATACTCCAAAAGGGGAAGGGCATGGAAAAAAGTATTTGCTCTTCAAAACAAAGCCTACGTATCTGCCGTCTAATTCGATTTCTAAAAAAGTGATTATTCGGGCCAAAGATTTCGCGCGGACACCTAGTGTAGCGAAGAAGATAAAGATTCTTCTCGCGTCTGATGATCGAAAGGATCAACCATTGCTGGCTCAATTGCCAGAGGTGCTTTTGACCATTCCTCCAGAACGACTTTGTGTTTGTGAGGCAGCTTTTCAGATGGATTTTCTTGCCCAAATTTTCTCACCAAGAATAATATCAGTAAAAAAGAAACCCATTGCGAAAAAATGTGTAAAGTTTATTGACCTTTTTGCTGGTATTGGGGGAATTCGCAAAGGTTTTGAAATTGCCGCATCAGAGGAGGGGTTTGACTCTCAGTGTGTTTTTACGTCAGAAATCAAGCCGCATGCGGTAAAAGTTTTGATGCAGAATCATCCTGAGGAAGAGATTTATGGCGATATAACTTGTATTAACGCTGATGATATTCCAGACTTCGACTTCTTACTGGCAGGTTTCCCGTGTCAGGCGTTTTCTTCTGCAGGAAAGCGTCTCGGGTTTCAGGATACACGCGGAACGTTGTTCTTTGATGTTGAGCGAATCCTAAAAGCGAAAAAACCTAAGGGGTTCATTTTGGAAAATGTCGAAGGTTTGGTAAACCACGACAAGAGAAACCCGAATGATCGAATTGGAAATACCTTATCCACGGTTCTCGAACATTTAAGAGATTTAGGTTATAAAGTTGCGTGGCGTGTTTTGAATGCGAAGGATTTTGGTGTTCCCCAGGATCGGAAGCGGATTTACATTGTTGGCACGAAGGACTCTACTCCAGATCTGGAGAACTTTGAAGAAAAACACGCTATTGTTGAAGATGTTCTTGAATGTGGTCTTCCTCCCCAAAAAAGCCGATTCATAGATCTATTGCTTTCTCACTATAGCTTGGAAGAGCTTCATGGACGTTCTGTGAAAGATAAGCGGGGTGGTGAGAATAACATCCATAGCTGGGATATCGAATATAAGGGGGCTGTCTCCGTGAAAGAAAAGGCTCTTCTTAATGCAATACTTCGAGAAAGGCGCAAAAAGAAGTGGGCGGAAATATACGGCATTGATTGGATGGATGGAATGCCTCTTACAATTGACATGATTCGCTCTTTTTTTGACGTTCCTGGATTGACTGAAATGCTAAAAGATCTGGTAGAAAAAAAATATTTGAAGTATGAGCATCCTAAACGGAAAAGTGGTCATTCGCGGATTCAGGATTCGACTTTGCCGAAAGGATACAACATCGTCGCAGGAAAAATGTCTTTTGAAGTGAGCAAGGTGCTTGATCCTAAGGACGTTGCTCCGACATTGGTTGCAATGGATATGCAGCATCTTTTTGTTCCAGACTCTGGAGGAATTCGTCAGCTTTCTCTTCGTGAGGGGTTGAGATTCTTCGGATATCCTGAAAGTTTTAAATTTGATGTGGATCTCCATTCTGGCTATGACCTTTTAGGAAACACGGTCGTTGTTCCTGTTATTACATCCGTTGCAAATCGCGTTTTTAAAGCAATTAAACATTTGTAGATATGAAAATACTCGCTGCACAAGAAATTTACAGTAAGTTGATCAATGAAGATTGCATCTTAACTCTGAAAGGGCAGATTCAATTTCATCTTGGAGATGTTGGTATTGTTGTCCGCCAGAAAGATGTCGTGGGAAATATTATTCAGGAGTGGCTTCAGGGTTGGATGGAAAAAAGCGGAATTGCGTATACGCTCAATTCAAACTCTCAGATGCCTCCTGATTTTTTCTTAAATCCTAACGACAAAACTCGTTCTCTCTTGGAGGTCAAGGCATTTAATCGTGATTCTACGCCTGGTTTTGACATTGCGGATTTTAGAATGTACAGCGAAGAAATCATAGAAAAACCCTATATGTTGGATGCGGACTATCTTATTTTTGGCTATCGCATGAATCCTAATGGGGTGGTGACGATAAAGGATTTGTGGTTGAAGAAAGTTTGGCAGATAACTCGACGTATGGGGAATTGGCCACTAAATCTCCAAGTGAAGGCTAAAGTTGTTCATAAAATTCGCCCAGGAGTTTGGTATAGGACTCCGAATAAGTTTAAAATGTTTGAATCATTGGAAGATTTTATTTCTGCTGTGAATCATACAGTTTGGCAAAACCCTAAAACAAAAGAGTCTTCTGGGACTTGGCTGGTGAACTTTATAAAGGCGTATAAATCTTTTTACGGAAAAAAGCTTAGAATTCCTCGTTGGGAGGATATTGAAGATAAATATTTGGTCGGTAATTCCTGATTAGAAATTTCGTTATTTGTACTTTATGAAAATTAGCAAAATCAAAGTTAAAAATTTTCGGTCAATACAAGATGCGGAAATAAGTGTTTCAAATTTAAATATTTTTGTTGGGCAAAATAATAGCGGGAAGACAAATTTATTTGAAGCCCTTGATTTCTTCTTTAATGGAGTCGGAAGAGGGGTTGATTTAATAGATTTAAAATATAAAAAGCATGATGAGTTAACGCTCTCTGTCGAAGTTGAATTTAAAGGGGCTCAAGATGGACTTGCTAAAATGCAGAACGAGAAAAACAAGGCGACTCTTGAGAGAAAGATAGGTGGGAGTGATTGTGTTACACTAATTCGGCGTTCCGATGATCCCAAAAAACGTCAGATGATTGTTAATGGAGAGGAAGTGACTCCAGGTACCGGCTTTGATGCTGCTGTAAATGACTTTTTGCCCAAATTTGAGTATATAAATACGAAGCAGTACTACGATGCGGTTGCAAAATATTCAAAGACAACTCCGATGGGGATTATGCTTTCAGGAGTCTTATCTGCAATCTTGGAGAATGACCCTCAGTACCAAAAGTTTCAGAAAACATTTCATGATCTTTTTGATGGGGAGGATTCAGGTATCAAAGCGAAGTTTGAACAAGTTGGCGTGGATGTAAAAGGGTATTTGGCAAAGCAGTTTCCGGATACAAAGAGAGTCCGATTCGAGGTACTCCCTCCTTTATTTGATGATTTGTTGAAAAATTTCACAACGAGTGTTGATGACGGCGTTGAGACGTTTGCAGAAGATAAGGGAGATGGGATGCAGCGAGCGTTAATGCTCGCCATAATTCAAGTATACGCAGATTTTCGAAAACAGGGGGTAGATGCGGGAAAATCATTTTTATTTTTTATCGATGAGGCGGAACTTCACTTGCATCCTACAGCGCAAAGAAAATTGAAAGATGTTTTGGCGGAACTTTCTTGTAGCTCTGATCAGGTTTTTGTTAATACGCATTCGTCTGTTTTTGTTGCGGATGATTGTAGCGGACAAACAATTTTTAAGGTTGAGAAGTTGGAGGGGAGGACAGAGATAGAGATGATTGGCGACCAACAAAAGTTTGGCTTGGTGTTCGAGCTTCTTGGCGGGACTCCTGGTGATTTGCTGCTTCCACAAAATTTTTTGATTGTAGAAGGTGCTAGTGAAGTTGAATTACTAACGCGAGTCATTGGTCGGTTTTACTCGGACAAGCCTAAAATTCAGATTTTAGATGCACACGGTGATACAGGCCAGGTTGAGCGTTCCATTAACGCAATCGAGAAACTTTTCAATCCTTTGGATAAAACAATTTATGGAGACAAGTTGGTTGTTCTAATTGATTCTCCAAGCCCTGAGAGAGAAGCTGGTGTAAAACAGTTCAAAAAAGATCATAAGTCGCTAGTGAAAAGCGACCGCCTTTTTGTTTTGCCAAAGAGAGATGTTGAGCAGTGCTATCCTGATAGGTCTGATTCTATTTATGGGAGGTGGTTAAAAACACAGGGGGAAGTTGATAATATGAGCGGGAAACAAAAAAGGAATCTCGCCAAACACGTTGGGGGTAACATAACGCAGGAGGAATTTGAAACTGCATTAGGAGTCTGTTTTTGTGCACTGCAGAAATGTTGGAGACTTTCGTTTTGCACAGACAATGGATCGGGTGAGCAGAGGAGCGCGTTCCCGCAATATGTAGCGGGAGAGGAGTCGTGATACCAAGCCAGGAGCTAAAATAGTCTACTTAAATCGAATTTGAAGATTTAGTTTTAGGTGAAAATTTCCATTTTTGTCTTTTCTTATTTTCCCAAATTGGAGAGCAGGATCGTTCGGCGTTTCTAGCATTGTCGCTCTTGAAAGGTATTTATCAAATTGGGGAGAATGGGAAATTAGCGTTTCCTGCTGAAGATTAGATTTCCCGACGAGAGTGTAATCTTTCGTCATTTTATATAATCCGTTCCATGTTTGATTCGAAGTCAAGCCAAGTGCAATACAGGATAAGAATTGTGTGAGTTTGTATGTGTAAAAATTTTTTGTATTAAAGGGAAGCCTGAGTGGATTTTTATCGTCTATCTTTTTAGCAAGTTCTTGAAAATCATTCGTTCCTGTAGTGAAAAATTCGAGAATTAGATCTCCAAGAATTTTGGCTAAAAAAGATTTAACGAGCATCAAGTTCGAATTGAATGTTTTGTTCTCGATATGAGAGAAAATGATTTTTGCGTCGAGAACCTGAATGTATGGTATTCTGTCTTCAATGGAGATTGCATTTATTTCTTCGAGCTCTCTTTTTGAAAAATTTCTTCCAAGAACCTTGTAGGTAAAAGCCGTTTCCCGAGTGGCTTCGAAAAATATTTGACGACCCTTGCTTCGGAATTTGATTTTGATATTTGATTTTTCGTCGTTGGAATAGCTGTCGTGATTCATACTGACAAGCATTCCGGATTTGCGTTCCCGTGTCCGGGATATTTTGCGGGAATCCAGCGATCTTTGACGGCGGCGGGAACGCAGGCTTGTTTTTTGTAAGGATTTTTTCGGGGACTCATCGGAGGAAATTTTACCGACAGAGTATTCCGGGAAAGGCGTGAATTGTCCGGGGGATTTTTTCGTTTCTACGGGAACGGGAATAAAATCTCGCATGAGGTAGGATTTTTTGCCGAAAACATAGTGACGATGGCTCACAACGACGGAGAAAATTTGATTCTTTACCGGACGGCGGGCGGTAGGGCGGAGGTCGCACTTTATGTCTGTGACGGGAACGTTTGGTTGACGCAACAACAGATGGTGAACTTTTGCCTCCTCGAAGCAAAATGTAGGGCAACACATTGCCAATCTCTTTGCTGAAGCGGAATTGGACGAAAATTCAGTTGTAAAGAAATTCTTTACAACTGCCGCTGACGGGAAGAAATACAATGTGTTGTACTACTCGTTGGAAGTTATTTTAGCGGTAGGATTTCGTGTGCGCGGCGTCCGCGGAACGCAGTTTAGACAGTGGGCGAATCGTCATTTGCGAAACTTTCTCGTTAAGGGGTTTGTTATTGATTCCGGGCGTCTTAAAAATCCGGATGGGAGACCGGATTATTTTGACGAATTACTTGCGAGCATTCGCGATATTCGAGCCTCTGAAAAACGGTTTTATCAGAAATCCGGGATTTGTTTGCGCTTAGCAGTGATTACGAAAAAACAGACAAGTCGGCGCAGATGTTTTTTGCAGAAACGCAGAATGAGTTGCTTTTTGCCGTTACGGGAAAAACAGCGGGGAAACGGGGCTGCGTGCTTGAAAGATTTTTATGGGAGAAAAGACAATTCGGAGGGTGACCTTCGCTCCTAATAAAGAATGGACGTCCAAGAACCTGTAAATTCTAAAACCTTAAATCAACTTTATAACGAGCTTTGGAGTGCATACGAAAAAGACGATCGGGAGTTGGTTATTCGCGCTATTGGTAAAATCGGCTGTGCACTTCCGGACATCCCGGGGCAGGCGTTAGACGTGACGCGTCAAATTTTCATGTCTCACGGGCAAGTAATGGTGGAGACGAATATTTACTTGGTTTTTGGGGAAGAATTAAAGTGGAATGTTCAAGGATACCTGACTGCGATGGAGAGAGTCTTGCGGGAAGAAGATGAGACATTCTTTTCGATCGAAGCTTTCGGGAAGTTGTTTGAAAATGCCGTAAAGTTTGAGGGGAAACAAAAACTTTACGAGCGGGAAGGCAAAACTCTAACCGTCGCCGGCTTGCTCTCTGTCGTGGAGTACGGGGTGCGGGCGTTTTATACGTTTGGTCCGGAAAAAGCGGCGGCGTATACGGAGGAAGTCGTTTCCGTGTTAAAAGAAATCCGTTCTTCGCTTCAAAACGAAAGCGGGGCTCAAAAACCTTTAAATCGTCAACTCCACGAAACGGTGGAATACTTTCGAAATCTCGTAAAACCGAACTTGGAAAAGGAAACGCATCGACGGGCGGAGGAGGGAATTTCGGCTTTGGTTGATTTAGCGATAGATTTCTTTTGTTGGCGATAGCCTAATAGATTATTAAGTCGCAACAAATGTTTCTGTGGAATTCAAAGTTCAGAGCTTCCACGTCGTCGTTGTTTGCAGATTCAAGATTTTTAGCACCCTCTTCCGCGTAATTACAGATAGTTTCACGGAGCGAGCGATTGTGATTCCATAGGTAGTTCATGATACGCGAAAGCTCGGCAAGAAGAAATTTGGCATGTTGCAGACAAAGATTGTAGGCAGGGGTAAGTTCTCCGCGTGCACGGATGAAGTAGTTTATGTCATTCATGCTTTTTACAAAGCTATCTATCATTGTAAAGATACGTTCCCGCGCTTTACTGCTTCTTTTTTGCCTGATTTCGGAAATGACCAGTTCGCGTTCCCTCAAGTGCGGAAATGCTTTGGCAAAAGCATTGATTCGTTTCCGGAGTTCTCTTTCCGGCATTTGAGTTGAGAGTTTTTTCCATCGGGAAATATCGTTTTTCTCTGCATTAAGAAGTGCAAGAGCGACGAGATGTTTACAGAATTTACCGGATTGTCCGAC
Source organism: Candidatus Spyradenecus sp. (assembly GCA_045535075.1). GTDB lineage: Bacteria > Verrucomicrobiota > Verrucomicrobiia > Opitutales > UBA953 > Spyradosoma. The sequence goes on from JAZSKX010000015.1 coordinate 51,797, forward strand.
GGGGCAAGAGCAAGAGTAGGAGATATTTCCTGTTCTGCTACGAGATATGTTGGCGGTGTAGTCTTTTCTTCCGGAAACAACGGCAGAAAGCTTCGTGTGGGAGCGTCTTTTTATATCAACATTGTTCAGATAGCACTCTCCTCTCTTGAAAAATCGTTCTTCCGTAAGATTTTTAATTTCGCGTAGTGTCAGCATCGTGTAGATCTTTCGAATTATACAAGGGATATTTAAATTAAGTCTTTTGCAATACTAAATAAGTTTGAGAAGACGTAGCGGATTTATGTTCCCGCGGGAACGCGATTAGTGGGCGATTTTGAGGAGGATGACGCCGGCGACGATGAAGAACGCACCGAGCAGGCGCAGGAGGTTGAGCGCGTCGTGAAACGCGATTACGCCGATCGCGAAGGTGCAAACGGCACCGATTCCCGTCCACACGGCGTAGGCGGTTCCGACGGGAATTGTTTTTTGTGCGAAATAAAGAAAAACGCCGCTGAGCGTCATGGCTACGACGGCGAAGGCGATCCACGCGAATTTGTACGGCGAGCCTGCCGCCATTTTCAGACCGAACGGCCAACCGACTTCAAACACTGCGGCGACCAAGAGGTAAATCCATCCCAACATGATTTTTCCAATAAAACGAATTTCCGGTTTTGAATAAATCCAAAACAAAGTTTTAGAGAAAGCACTGCTTAAAAATCCGGACGCATTGCGGGAACGGCAATTCGTTGAAGAATTGAATTTATAGACGCGTTTTTAAGGGTTAGGATTTTTACATGAAGATTTCGAAGGCTCGAACGGAGAAAGTTTTTGCGGGAACGGAGGTTTTGACAAGCGTACGCGATTGGGTACGTTTTGCCGTCTCGCTGTTTAATCGGGAAGAATTATTTTTCGGACAAGGAAGCCGAAGCGCCTACGACGAAGCGCTCTACCTTGTTCAGCGGGTTTTGCATTTGCCCTTGGAAGGACCGGAAACATTTCTGGATGCGCGCTTGACGGCTTCGGAAATCGAATCCGTTAAGGATGCGCTCGCACGCCGTGCGCTCGGGCGTGTTCCCGCAGCTTACATCACTAAGGAAGCGTGGCTGGGCGATTATCGCTTTTATGTGGACGAGCGCGTCATCGTTCCGCGTTCGTATTTCATGGAAATTATTCCGGATCAGCTGATGCCGTGGATTGCCGACCCCGATGCGGTTGAGCGTGTTGCCGATGTTTGCACGGGCGGCGGCTCGATCGCGATTTTGCTCGCACATGCGTTCCCGAACGCGCAGGTGGACGCTTGTGATATCTCCGTTCCCGCGCTTGAGGTGGCGACAAAAAATGTCGAAGATTACGGCTTAGTTGAGCAAATTTCGCTTTTCCAATCGGATGTTTTGGATGATGTTCCCGCCGAAGAAAATGCTTACGACGTTATTGTGTCCAATCCGCCTTACGAACCGGACGCGCTTCGCAAAACCCTTCCCGAGGAATTTAAGCACGAGCCGGACAATGCGCTGTTTTCCGGGGAAGACGGCATGGATGTGATTCGGAAATTGCTTCGGCAGGCGGCGGAAAAACTCAAACCGTCCGGGCTTCTCTTAATCGAAGTCGGCGGCTTGCAGGATGCGCTCGAAGCCGCGTTCCCGCAGATTGAATTCAATTGGCTGGCGACGGCGGACGAGTCCGACTGCGTTTGCCTGATTCAGGCATCGTCGCTGAAGCGTGCGTTCGAAAAAAAGTAAAAGCCTTGCGATGAAATTTAAATTTCAGATTCTCGGTTCGAGTAGCGGCGGGAACTGCGCTGTTTTGGCGAGCAATGCGGGAACGATTCTCATAGATGCCGGTTTTACGGGAAAAAAAATCAAAGACGGACTGAAGACGCTCGGGCTTGCAATCGGCGATATTGACGCTGTTTTTTTTACGCATGAGCATCGCGACCATTCGCAGGGCGTTCCGGGTTTGTCGTCGGCGAAACATCTTCAGTTTTTTGCTAACCGTCGGACGGCGCGGGAAATCGAATATCGCTACAACCGCGCGCTCCCGTGGAATTATTTCGATTCCGGCGATGCGTTTGAATTTCGCGATATGCGTGTAACGACTTTCGCGATCCCGCACGATTCGCAGGACGCCGTCGGCTACGCGTTTGAAATCGGCGGCGAAAAACTTGTTTGGCTGACGGATTGCGGGAAGATCACGCATCTTGTTCGCAGTAATCTTGCCGAGGCGGATCACCTCGTAATTGAATCCAATTACGATCCGGTGATGTTGAATCGCTCCGATCGTCCTGAGGATTTGAAAAACCGAATTCGCGGGACGCACGGGCATCTTTCCAATGAACAATGCTCGGAATTTCTCGGCGAATACGATAATCCCCGGCTTCAAAATCTGTTTTTCGCGCACATCAGCCGCGAGTGTAATTCGCTTGATTTGGTCAGAGAAACTTCGCTTGCCGCTATCGGAGCGCGTTGCGGGAACGCCGCCATTGTCGATCCTTGCGCGTTTCTTGCGCCGGAAGCCGGATTCGGATTTTAAAACGGTTTCCGTTCTAAAATTTTGTGTTATTTTCTTTTCCGTCTCGTTAAACTGGAACCCATGGAACGCATTCTCATCATCAAGCCTTCTTCCCTCGGCGATATTTTACACGCGCTTCAGGTCGTCGAGACCATCCGAGAATGTCGCGGGAACGCCGGCGTCGAAATCACTTGGCTCGTTCGTGATATTTTTGCGCCGCTTCTCGAAGCTTGTTCGACTGTTGACCGAACGATTGTTTACGAGCGCGGGAAAGGCTTGCGCGGGATTTGGGAATTGGGGCAACGCCTGAAGCGGGAACGCTTCGATCTTGTACTCGATATGCAGGGTTTGGCGCGTTCCGCGTTTTGGGCAAAATGCGCACGCGCGCCCGAAAAAATCGGACGCGGAGACGGACGCGAGTTTTCCCGCTTCTTTTTCAAAAAACTCGCCGATGAACCGGCAAACGGTTTCAAAAATTCTCACGCCGTTGAAATCCTCCTTCAGTTTTTGCCGAAAATCGGATTGCCCGCCGAATTGCGCGGGAGCGTAAAGTTCCCGGGAGCAACGCTTTCCGAAACTCTCGAAAAAACGCTCGCCGAAACGCCCGGAAAACCGATTTTACTTTTCCCCGATTCGCGCCGCGCCGAAAAAGAATGGCCGAAATTTGCCGAGCTCACGCCTTTGCTTCTCGAAAAATTCCCGGATTCGCAAATTGTTTGGGTCGGACAAAGCAATTTGAAGCCGCTTTCCGCATGGGAAAACCATCCCAATTTCCTGAACTTCATGGGAAAAACTCGCTTGGCGGACGTCATCGCGCTGATTGCACGCGCACGTTTTTGCATTACCAATGACAGCGGCCCCATGCATATCGCCGCCGCGATGAACGTTCCCGTGCTTGGGCTTTTCGGTCCGACGTCGCCGCAACTTTACGGCCCGTTCCCGCTGACGCGCTCAATCAATCGCGTGCTTTGCGCGCCCGACGGCGATTTGAAAAAGCTTTCCGCCGAAACCGTCGCCGACGAATGCCTGAAATTCTGAGTTTCTAACTCCGACTCAATCAATTCCCGCCCGGCTAGCGCTTTCTTTGCAGAAAGTCGTTCCAGCGATTTAGGTGCGGGAATGCACGCACAAAACGCTAGCTAAAACCGCTTTAAATAGGCGTTGACAACTTTTAGGGGGGGTAAAATGACAGGCTCATTTTAATCTCAATCCTAAAATTCTATGAAAAAATATATTCCTATCGTTGCTTGCCTCGTTGCGGGAACGGCATTCGCGAATGCGGCAGACACAGTCATTTTCGACTTCGATGCGACGGATTTGACTACAACCGGTTTAACTTCCGTCACGCTTACGGACGAACTCTCGCAATTCAAAGCTACAATCGAAGTTGCTTCCGGCTACACCTTAGTCGGCGGAGATTGGGGAACTGCAGGTTCGGGGGCGGAGTACGACTATATTGCTGCCAGTTCGAAGGTCCAAGCCGCGACACTCACTCTTACATTCTCAGGACTTGAAGCCGGGGAAAAATACGATATTTCCCTTGTTACGGGCGTTCCGTTTGAGGGAGCCGGTTCTTGGAATTCCATGAACACGTCCAACGAATATGATTCAACGGATTTGGATCTCGGGACTCAAAATGTTCAGGTTCGTGCCATTACGACTTACAATGTCAAAGCAGTTCTTGCCGATCCTGAAGGGAACATTGAGTTCTCAATTGGTAAACATAGCGGCGCGCACACGGCTTCGTTCAACTATGCGACGATTACGCCGATTCCGGAGCCGTCGACCTTCGGGTTGCTCGCGGGCTTGGGCGCGTTGGCGCTCGTCGGCGCGCGCCGCCGCCGTCGTTAATTTTTTGTGATAGATTAATTCATCTGTTGACGTTCCCGCAGAGCAATACTTTGCGGGAACATTTTTTTAGGCGCCTAAAAAGATATTCATGAAAGTTAGTGGTGGCTCGCGGCTTCCCGCGAGCCGATTCTTATTTTTATCTTGAAACGAGAATCAAGAAAATCAGAATAAGAATCAGGATTAGTTGATTCGTATTTATCATCACTGAGTCCTTTAACCGTGAGAGGTGCAACTCTCACGGTTTTTTGCTTTAGCCCTGAGTTTGTTTTACCCAAGCGCGCGGGCGCATCCGTGCTTGGTTGTGTATAAGATTGCAGTGTATTTCCGTAAAAAAGCAAGTGTTTTCACGGAAATGAAAGATGTAATTTCTTGCTAATTACGAATTAAATCCGCCCGACTAGCGCTTTGCTTTTTTGCCGGCGAAGATTTTTTTGGCGAGCCAAGGCGGAAGTTTGCGCTTGGCGGAGGAAGCGGATTTTTTCTTCTTGGGGTGCGGAGCGCGAATTTGCTCCATAAAATCTTCCTCTTCCCGTGTGAGCACACCGGGATCTCGCGGAACGGAAATACCTGCAAATGCCGAGGCTTTGCGTGTTGTGCGCGTTCCCGCCGGCTTTTCCGGCGGAGGAGTTTGCCATTCCATTTCAAAGTTCTCACAACCGCGCATGACGCGTGATCCGAACGCCGTCAGTTTACAAAGCGGATATTCGCCGGAATTTTCGATTGCCAACAATTTTTCCCGCGTGAGCGCGTCCATTATCGCGGCAATGAATTCGCGTTTCTCTCCGCGAAGAATTCCGTAGGTCGAAAGTTTGTCGTGCCCGAGCCGAAGCGTTTCGGCGTTGCGGGAACCGACAAGGCAATCAATGACACGTTGTTTCCCGAAAATCGCCTGCCAGTCGTCCTGTCCGTTTTTGCGGGACAGTCGGGCGACGGCGCTGAGGATTTTTTTGACGAAGATGAGCTCCTCGGCATCCGGGCGGCGACGCGTTCCCGTGGCGCGGGCGCGGCAGACGTCGCATTGCCCGCAGGGAACGGCGGCTTCGCTGTCTCCGAAATAATTTAAAATGGCTTCTTGCCGGCAAGTGTTCCCGTAGGCGAGGCTGACGACGGCTTCGAGCTTTTTTTCGTCTCGGCGTTGCTTTTCCGAAAGTCCTTCCCATGGGATTTTGAGTTGCGCGGCGGGAACGTCGGGTTGGAGCAGGCGCGTGCCGCGAATGCGCAATCCGGGAATGTCGAACCGTTCGATAATTCCGTAGCGTGCGAGCATTCCGACGGCAGTTGAAATTGCCATCGGGTTAATTTTTTCCCCGCTGCGGCGCAGGATTTCTTCGCAGAGCGCGTCCATTGAAATTTTGACTTCGTTCCCGTTGTCGGCGAGTTTGCGAAGCATTTCGTAAACGGCGGAGATGATGATGCGCCCGGGATTGGCGCCTTCGATGAAGAAATCCTGCACGCGTTTATCCGAGAAATTGAAAAGCATTTCGCAATGGCCGGGTGCGCCGTCTCTTCCCGCGCGTCCGGCCTCCTGATAATAGGCTTCGATGCTTCCGGGCATTTCATAGTGGACGACGAAGCGAATGTCCGAGCGGTCGATGCCCATGCCGAATGCGTTGGTGGCGACGGCGACATCGGCGGCGTTGGACATAAATTTTTCTTGGGCGGCGGAGCGCTCGTCGTCGCTCATCCCGCCGTGATACATAACGAGATTGACCTTTTGCGATGCAAGATCGTCGGCGACGCGTTCGACGCTTTTTCGCGTGGCGCAATAAATAATCCCCGTGCGGTGAGCGGTGATGATTTTGAGAATTTCGCGAAGTTTGTTCAGGTGAAGCGAGCTGCGACCTTCGTTCCCGCGTCGCGCGCTGATGCTGCTTTCGATGTGGCGGATATTGAAGGAAAGATTCGGGCGGGCGAATCCGGCGATGAACTCTGCGGGAGCGCGCAGGCGCAGAGATTTTTGAATGTCTTCCCGCACGTCGGGCGTTGCCGTTGCGGTGAACGCGGCGACAATCGGGCGTTTTTTAAAGAGTTTTAACGCCGAATCGAGGCGCAGATAATCCGGGCGGAAGTCGTGTCCCCATTGCGAAAGGCAGTGGGCTTCGTCAACGGCGAAGAGCGAGACGTCGAGCTCTGAAATGGTGCGGACGAAACGCTCGGCGCGAAAACGTTCCGGCGCGATGTAAACGAGCTTGAGTTCGCCGGCGCGCATGGCGTCGAAGACGGCGTTTTGCTCGGCGAGGGTTTGCATTCCGTTGAGGCTGGCGGCGGCGATTCCGCGGGAACGCAGTGCATCAACCTGATCTTTCATCAGAGCGATGAGCGGCGAGACGACGATCGTCAGATGCGGAAGCATGAGCGCGGGAAGCTGGTAGCAAATTGATTTCCCGCCGCCCGTCGGCATGATGACAAGCGTGTCCTTTCCCTGAAGGATTGCGGAAACGATACGATCTTGGGGCTCGCGAAATTTTTCGAACCCGAAGTGTTTTTTGAGGACGGTTTCCGGCAAATCCATAATCGGCAAAGCCTAGCGGCGTTTGCGCCTGCGTTAAAGAAAAATGAAGCCGATTCCGTGGCAATCGCGGGAACGCCTTTTGAGCGTCAGTATTGTTTTCCCGCGCTTGCAATTCGATGTGAAAAGTTTTGGAATTTGGGTTAATGAAATTCGACATCATCGTTATCGGAAGCGGGATTGCGGGTTTGAGTTTTGCAATCAAATCGGCGGCGGGCGGTTTGCGTGTCGCCGTTGTTACCAAAAAGGCTTCCTCCGAATCGAATACCAATCACGCTCAGGGCGGAATCGCCTGTGTTTACGACCAAGCGGACGATTTTGAAAATCATGTACGTGATACTTTGATTGCCGGCGACGGTTTATGTGACGAAGCGGCGACGCGTGCGATTGTGAGCGCCGCGCCGGAGCGTATTCGGGAACTGATTGAAATCGGGGTAAAGTTTTCCCGCGGGAACGACGGCGGGTATGATTTGACGCGGGAAGGCGGACATTCGTTCCGACGCATTCTCCACGCGGACGATCTGACGGGAAAGGCGATTGAAGACGCGTTGTTATCCGTTGCCGGGAACAATCCCAACATCCGCTTCTTTGAGTATCATATGGCGCTTGACCTCATTACGGCGGCGCGCCTGCCGGGATCGAAAATCGCGACGAATTCTCCCGAAAATCGAGTGCTAGGCGCTTACGTGCTTGAAGTCGGCACCGGAAAGGTGAAAACGTTTCGTGCGGATGCCGTTGTGCTCGCTTCCGGCGGGATCGGGCAAGTTTACCAGTACACGACGAATCCGGACATCGCGACGGGCGACGGTATTGCGATGGCGTATCGCGCGGGAGCGCTTGTTCGAAACATGGAATTTGTCCAGTTTCACCCGACGGCCCTCTACGCGCCGGACGGTTCCCGCGAGTTGATTTCGGAGTCTGTTCGCGGCGAGGGCGCGATTTTGCGCGATATTTCCGGGCGCGCGTTTATGAAGGATTACGACGAACGCGGAGACTTGGCGCCACGCGACATTGTGGCGCGTGCGATTGATTCCGAAATGAAAAAATCCGGAGCTCCGCACGTTTGGTTAGACATCACGCATAAGCCGGCGGACTACCTGCGGGAACGTTTCCCGCATATTTACAAAACCTGCCTCGCGCACGGAATCGATATGGCAAAAGACCGCATTCCGGTTGTTCCCGCGGCTCATTATCTCTGCGGCGGCGTGAAAACGAATATGCGCGCGGAAACGAATTTGCGCGGGCTTTATGCTTGCGGCGAAACGGCGGGAACGGGGCTTCACGGCGCCAATCGACTGGCCTCGAATTCCCTTTTGGAGGCCGTAGTCCTAGCGCACAACGGCGCGCATGCCGCTTGCGAATATTTACGAAAATGCGAAAAAGGAAACACGATTGACGTGCCCGAATGGCAGGACGGAAGCGTGTCCGATTCCGACGAACGCGTTATTCTTTCGCACAATTGGAGCGAATTACGCCACACGATGTGGGATTACGTTGGCATTGTCCGCACAACGAAACGTCTTCACCGGGCACTGCGCCGCGTCCAAATGTTGAAGAAGGAAATCAACGAATATTATTGGGACTTTAAGGTCGAGGCGCGCCTGCTTGAGTTGCGGAATTTGGTTCAGGTTGCCGAAATTATTATTCTTTGTGCGCTTCAGCGGCATGAGTCGCGAGGCTTGCATTGCACGCGCGATTATCCGAACAAGTCTGACGAAATTTACGACTCGACGGCGTTGCATCCGGATTTGCAGCCGGGCGAACGCGCCGGGAATAAGTTGTAGCTTGTCCGTAAAGGCTTTTTCGGTTAGAAATAATCCGAAAGCGGCGTTCCCGCAGTTCGTATCTCCAAGCAAAATTACTTTTATAAATCTATGAACGCATCTCTGATTGCTAAGCAATTCGACGTCGCCGGGCGCCTCGTCGCAGTTGAACCTTTCGGTTCCGGCAACATTAACGACACTTATCGAGTCATCTTCCGGACGACATTTTCCGAAGTTCGATTTATCCTCCAACGCGTGCGCCGCAACGTGTTCCCGCATCCGGAATACATTATGGAAAATATGCGCAGAGTTACGGATGTCTGCCACGAAAAGCTGGAGGAAATCAATGAATTTTCGGATCGTATTTGGCAGATGCCGAAGATTATTCCGACTCGGGAAGGAAAAGATTTTTACATCGACGGCTCCGGCGATTTGTGGCGCGCGATTTCGAATATCGCGTCTGCAGTTTCTTATGAAAAAGTGCAGAGCCCGGATCACGCATTCGAGGCGGGAACCGTGCTCGGGTGTTTCCAAAATCTTATCAGCGATATCCCTTGCGAGGAGCTTAAGTACGTTATTGAAAATTTCCACATTACGCCGAGCTATCTTGAACAACTGGACGCTGCGCTGAAAACGCCGCTCGCACAGGAATTGCTGGCTCATTCCCGCGAAGCCCGCAACTGCCTCCGCCTAATCGAAGAACGCCGCGATTTCTGTCACACGTTTGAAAACGCAAAAAAATCCGGAGAATTGAAACTGCGCCCGACGCACGGCGACCCGAAGGTCGCAAATATCCTTATCGATACGGCAACGGGCAAGGGAATCTGTATCGTCGATTTGGATACAATTCAGCCCGGTCTTGTTCATGCCGATATCGGCGACGCCGTGCGCTCCGCCTGTAACCCTGCCGGCGAAGATGCCATGGATTTACATTCCGTTTTCTTTGACACGGATCTTTTTTCCGCATTCTATCGCGGATACATGCGCCATGCGAAAAAGTTCTTCACCGAGGCGGATTATAAATATCTTTTCGATTCCGTGCGCATCCTGCCGCTCGAACTCGGATTGCGGTTCTTCGCCGACTATCTTGCCGGAGACGTCTATTTCAAAACGCGTTACAAAGAACACAATCTCAAGCGTGCGCTCGTTCAATTAAAGCTCATGGAAAGCATCGAGTCCCGCGAGTCGCAGATTCGCAAGGTTATCGGTTAATCGTTCCCGCAACATGCTGTTGCTTGCCGAAAACACGACTTCAAATTCACCCGCGAGTTATTGGCTTGCGGGTGTTTTTGCACTCGTGTTTTTGGCGATTTTGTTTGTGAACTCCTGGCGCGGCTATTGGCGAGGTCCGATTCGCAGCGTTGCGCCGCTTGTCGCTTTCGCCTTCGCGGGAACGCTTGCATGGCTTTTCGGCGCAGATTTGGGATTCGCGTTTCTCGGAAAATTCGGCATTCCGTGGGTATTGCGCGGGATTTTCGGCGTGTTAATCACGGGAATGCTTGTTTGGCTTCCTGTGTTCAGCCTGCTTTGGATGTGGGGAAAAAAGGATGTTTCCGAGAAAACCGGAGAACCGGAATCGCCGGTGCTCGGAGCGTGCGTCGGATGCTGGGCCGGATTTTTCTGGATCGGGGTTTGCGTGTTGGTGCTGACTTCCGTAGGCGCACTCGGCGAAGCGCTTTTGTCCGCTTCCCGCAATAGAAAACAGGGAGCGTGGACGGCGATTTGCCGCGGTGCGGCATGCGCGCGCGGCTCCGTCGGGCTACTTCCCGGATTTTCTTTTGCCGCGAGCTGGAATCCGCTTCCCGAAAGCGTGGTGCGCAAAATCGATAAATTATCTGCTGTCCTTTCCGATAGAAACTCCGCCAAAAAATTCATTTATACCGCAGAAGTACAGTCCGTCCTTTCGCTGCCCGCCGTTTATCCGATTGTAAATTCTCCGAGAATCCAGCAAATGCTTGACGCTCACGATGTTGACGGGATTCTTTCCGATCCCGAAATCAGCAAAATGCTCGACGACGAAGACTTCCGCCAAGCTTTGTCCGAAATCGATTTTGAGCGCCTTTTAGACCAAATCTTGGAGGCAAAACCGTAGAAACGGCTTTTCCGAATATCCGCTTCAGCAAAAGCAGGTGCGCTAAATCAAAGAAGTTGCGGGAGAAACCTTATTCGATTTCTCCCGCAGTTTTTTGGGATGTAGGTTATGTCAGATGTCTTTATTCACCTCTGCTTTTGAGCATCGGATCGGCTAAGATTTTTGTTAGCTTGGGCGAGGGTATATTCCAGAAGCGCTGAATCGGCTTGCGTCCGTCTTTGTCCTTCGCGTAGACACTTGCTCCCGCGTTGAGCAGGGCGATAACGCAGGCTTCGTCTTCTTTCTCTGCCGCAAGATGCAACGGCGTATCATCATGCTTGTTTTGCACGTTCACGGGAACGCCGCGCTTGACGATTTCGGGAATCATATCCGCTCTCCCCGCCAAAACCGCGCGATGCAAAATCGAGTTTCCGAGAGCATCTTCGGGAACGTCCGTAAGACTGTTAATTCGCGGGAACATCTTTTTGAGCAAGTCAAAATCGTTGAGTTCGCAGACGTGAAACAGAGCCAATTTTTTATCTGCGCCGTAGTTCAGGAGCAATTTTTCGAACTCAGGCTTGTCCCACAAATACGCGCAAACGAGGGCAGGGTGGTTTGTCTCGTTCGCACGCGCATTCACGTCGACTCCGTAATCCAGAAGGGCTTTTGCCGCTTCGACGAAGATTTCCGGTTTTTTAAATTCTCCGATACAGTGCTTTTTATACCAGTTCGGATCGACATCCCGCGGGTGCGGCGGATTGGCAATGAGTTCTTCCACGGGAACATCTTTGAAGAAGTCTGAAGCAAAAAAGCGTTCGAGCAAAGCCTGTTCTTCCTTCTGGCGGCCGATGCGCGCTTCCAGCTCTTCTATTGCTTTGTCGAAATCGTTTATTTCGGGGTTGAATTCCGGATTTTTTACCCATTCGTCCAATTTCGCTTTGTATTCGACAAGGACCGGACGAATTTTTTCGATAAGCGCTTTTTTTGTCGCAGCTTGCGCCTTTATGCGAGCGGCCCAGGTTTCTTTCCATTGCTCGGCGAGTTCTCCTTCCAAAGGAGCTTCTTCGTAAAGTTCAAAGATTCTGGCGTTCAATTCGCGCTTAGGAGCATTCCATCCTTCGATGCGTGAGTTGATTTCCGCGACTAGTTTTTCGCCGTTTGATGCAAGCTCAATCGCGCCGAGATAACGCCCGATTTGAGAGCCTTGCCGTTCGCCTTCCGCGCGTGCGGATTCCGTTTCCGCTTCCGTGAGATTTTCCCGCACAACAATCGAGCCGCCGCCGGCTCCGAGGCTCAGGAAACCGTCGTCGCCCGAAATTCCGATGCCCATGCGCGCGGAAGACCAGTTGACTTTGCGTGTGTTTTTTTCTTTAGCGACAATCAAGTCCGAAACCGCCTCAATGCCTTGCTTTGCTGCTTCTGCGACTTCTCTGTCTTTAAGATAGAGGGTGAAGAGATATTCCTGCGGGACCGGTAAATCCAGCGTTTGAATCTGCTTTTTGAAGATTTCGTCGCTACGTCCGATAAGCTGGATTAATGCAAGTTCGCCGTACCACAAACCGTCTACGACAACCGGAAACGCTTTGTGAATATCCAGTCGCGCAATGGGATCTATCGTCCACTTATCTTCCTGCCCTTTCCACTCGTCCTGCTTTCCTGAATCGTCTTGCGTTCCCGCGAGCAGTTGCCGCAAATTCGCTCCTTTTGCCTTTAAAAGAGCAATGAATTTCACGTATTGAAGATTTTTTTCGGCGGCTTTTTTCCCTGCATCGGCTTCGCTCAAAAGCGCATTATAAATCGCGGAAGCGGAATCAAGCCCGTCGGGAACGTTGCGTTCGTCTTTTGTCGTTTTATAAAACGCGCAGGCTTTTTCGAATTCGTCCGAGTTAAAGTTTGAGCGGTCGCCGGCATCTTGAGGTTTTTGAGAAAAAACACGTTCGCGGCTTTGGTAAGCGTCCGATTCATATTTTGTTTTTTCAAAAAGCGTATTTGCTCTCAGCAATTCGTCTGCATTCAGGCGCAATGCTTCATTAATATCGCTGAGATTCCCGTAGCGCGGGAGCGCATTTTCGTTTTCCTCGATTTCATATTGTCCGCGAAAATAACGCAGAGCCAAGGTCGCGCAGTTTTCGCCGAATGTGTTCTCGTAATTCGGATTTGCGCCGAGATTCAGGAAAAATTCCGCGCGGGAACAATCGCCTGCGCGCGCCGCGCGTTCCAGCAAATTATTTTTTTGGTGCTGAGCAAATTCGCCGCCGCTGTGCATGATGTAGGCGCAGAGCGGCTTGTCGTCGAACCAATGCCAGACCGACCACATCGCCGCCGACCAACCGGACGGATCTTTCACATTCACGTTCCCGCCTTTTTTGACGCAGTCTTTGACGGTTGCCAAGTCCTTCGCGTGCGCCGCTTTGAGCAATTTCAAATCCAATTCCTTTTGCTTGTCGACAGATGGCTTCGCTGCCGACTTTGCGACGGCGCGGCGCACGGGTTGCATTTGCGGTTTTTTTTGTACGCATCCCGTCGGGAACGCAAATACGCTCAGAGCGATTGCCGTGAAAATAATCGGGTTAAAAAATTTCATGAATATAAATCCTTTCCTGATAAAATTATTACTTTTTGAGGCGCGTGATGACTTCCCGCACAAACGGATTGCGTTTCCCTTCCGGAGTTTGCGCATACGTTTTTAGGCGATTCGCCAGCTCCGCATCCGTGCGGAAACGCTGAAGCGCAAGACGATTCCCCTGCGATGCCGCACGCAAAAGCCGCTGAAAATCATCGACCTGAACGGCAGGTTCTTCCGCCTCAACCTCGTCAGCCTCTTCAATTTCTGCGGGAACGGATTGTTTGGGCGTAGCCGCTTCCGGCTCGGCTTTCGAAGCACCGAGAGAAAATGCCGGGAGAAAATTTCCGAACGGCGTCGATGCTTTCGGCTCCTCTTTTGCTTGCTTCGGCGCAACTTTTTTCGGCTTCTCCGATTCCGATTTCCCGCGTTCTTTTGCCTGTTTCGCCTGCAATGCCGCAAGAGCGTTTCCGCCGGACTTCGCGCTCATATTCGGGTCGGCGCGAAGCAGCCATTGCTCCGAAAGCAAATCATCTTTTACGACTTCGTTCCCGCTTGCATAGCGCGCCGCCAGCTGCTTTTGAGCGTCGTCTTTTCCGCGATTTGCGTCGTGCGCGATTTCCTCGATTCCGGCAAATGCCGTTCCCGCAAAGCCTGCAAGCGCGGCAGTCAAAATCATTTTTCTTAATATTGTTTTATCGGAGGTCATAAGCATCTTTCATTTGGGTTAAAATCATTCGTTCGCGGAGGATTTATTGCCTTCGGAAACATTCATTAAAACAACGTCTCCGTCGTAGAAGCGCATTTGTTTCTCGCCTTTTAAAAGCAACGGTACGCAGATATCGTCTTCGTTGAACGATTCTCCCGCGCCGGCACGCGCATCAACCAGCATGCCGGGGACGAGTCCGGTAAAAATGTCGAGCACCAGCCAGCCGTTTATGCTTTTTTTCAATTTTACGCGTGTGTCGGCGTAACCTTCTTTTTTCAGAACGACGTACGGTTCCGTGTCTTGGTCTAAATCAATTTCGCACGGTGTCGTTCCCGCCAAATCGCCGTTGACATAGACGCTTGCGCCGGACGGTTTCGAGTCGATTTCCACTTCCTGAAACGTTCCCGTCATAATTGTCGCGCAAGCGCTTTGAAGCAAGGCTGCAAGCAACAGAGGAATGAGCATTAAAGAATTTTTTTTCATTGTTTGCCTTTCGTTTAATCTTCGTATTTTACGGGAACGGAAAGCGTCAGCGGGCAAACCGATCTCAATTCTTCCGGAAGAACAAATTTCGACTTCATTTTTTGAAATATCTTGCGAGCGCCGTTGTTTACTTCCGAAGCTCCTTCATGTCGCGTCGCTTCGAAATCGAGAATCGTCCCGTCGTCGGAAATCGTTACGTCTGTCCAAGCCGTTCCCGTCGCGCGATGGCGTCCGGCAATCTTGCCGTGCGTATCACGCACAAATACCCAAAGCGGCTCGATATATTTTTCGATTTCCAGGATAAGCGTTTCGCGAATTGCATTTTCTAAGGCCTTCATCTCCTTTGACGGATTCAGATTCGACACTTTCACGTTTCCTTTGTAATAAACGTTTTGAAGCGAATCCTTCGTCAGCACGGGAACGACAATGTAATTTTCCGTGTATTCCCGCGTCGCGCCGCTCCGTGTGTCGAGAATCCATCCCACCGGTGCAAACGGGAGAAAGAACGTGTTGAGCATCGTGGTGCCGTTCCACTCGTCTTTGATTTGCACACGCGTGTCGGCGTAACCGTCTTTTTTCAAAACAATCAGCGGGTGCGAGTCGCGGTTCATGTCAAGTTTCACCGGAGTTCTTCCGACGTATTCACCGTTTGCATACAGCGAAGCGCCTTGGGGGAACGACGCGATTTCAATTTCTTCTTCCGTTCCGCAGAACATCGTTGCACAGCCGCTCAGCGTTCCCGCAAGTGACAACACAGGCACAACCCGGAGCGTTTTTTTCAGTAAGTTTTTCATAAGCAAAAAAATCAGAATGAAACGTTGTAGCCCACGGAGAAAAGAATCCACTTGGGATTAGATACAGAAAATCCTTCGTCGTCGTGGTTGCTCGAGCACATCAGGTAGTCTGCTCCGAAACGGATAGCGTCTCCGCGATTTCCAAGGTGAATTAAAACGCCTGCACCAACACCGTAAGTCACAGTAGAACTTGCCTTATGCTCGCTAAGAAGTATCCCCCCGCCCAAGCGAACTCCGCCAAAAACGGAAACAGAGTCTGAAAGCGGCATATGCATATTTCCTCCTGCTGTACACGAAAGCAGTGTAAGTTGTTCGTCAACGTCCTCTTGTGTCGAGCCCGTCATAAATCCGAGAAGAAGGTACACTTCCGGTGTGAACATGGAATCTTCGTCCGATGAATTTTTCAGCCAATTCAATCGAAAGTTAAATCCGTAAAAATTTTCGAAATCCGTCTTCTTGCGAACGTATTCTCCCCGCCACCAGTAGTATTCGTCTCGAATATAAGCATCTCCGTAGCCGGACATTTTAGCTTTTCCAAAAACGCCTTCGATTCCGACGGAAAATTCCCATTCGGATTCTTCCTGAACTTCCGGGAGGTCGTTTATTTCAAATTCGTCGTAAGAAAATTCGTTCTCGAAAGCAAATGCGGGAACGAGCGTGAGAAGCGGGAACGCCAAAGCGCCTAAGCATATTTGTGTCTTCATAGTTTTAGGTTAGATGGGGGTTAAACGAGTTTTCATTTTACCCCCCCTAAAAGTTGTCAAGATGTTTTCGGAGCGCATTTTGAGGCGGTTTTACGTTTTCGCGGGGCGTTGTAATTTCGGATTAAGAATCACAAAGCTTTAAAGTCGCAAAGATTCGGATTCCCGGCGGGAACGCAATTTTTTAGAAGCTAATCGTGAATCCGAGCGAGTAAACGGTGTATGTTTGACTGCCGAGATAGATTCCGTCGACTTCCGGGGCCGCTTCAGTGCTCAAGCGCTCAACGCCGAAGTTCATCGCGAAATTTTCCGAAAAAGCGAGGCTACAGCCCATACCCCAGCCGTAAGTCAGTCCGAGATCGTATTCCTGATCTGTGTCGTGATTTCCGTAGTCAACAGAAAAGAGAATGGCTTCGCCTCCCATGCGTGCGCCGACATAGAGCGAAAACGCCGAGCCGATGTTGTAGCGCAAATTCGCGCCCAGCGTGCACATGAAGTGGCGAACTTCGTATTCCAAAAAAGACTCTTCGTATCCGTAGTTGACCTTGTAAACATCTCCGCACCCGAATCCGAATCCGCCGGAGATGAAGAATTCCGGAGAAAGCGTTTGAGGTTCATTGCTTGCGGGGATTTGGCGAATCGAATAACAGAGGTTTAGACCGTAAAAATCCGGATCGTCCTTGAAGTAGCTGCCAGCTGATTCCGCGTAAAAAACCGACCCGCCGAATCCGGATAAATGCGTAGCCGGGGCGAATTCTTCCGGCGCGGTATTTTGCGTCAAGTCGGTTTCGTATTCGGTAAATCCGTCATAATATTCCTGCGCAAAAGCGCCTGCGGGAACGGCAAAAAGAAGAGCAAGGGTTGTGAAAAAAGAGGAGAATTTCATGGTGTTGGAGTTTTGGATTAAGGGGGTTATGCTTTTTTTGAGTTCGTAATTTTAGCGGGAACGGCGTTTGGTTGAGCTCGGACGTTTGGTAGGAGCTTGCTGTTTTTTCGGAGTGGCGCGCTCGGGAACGGTACGACGCGGAGTTTCTTCGTAAATGATTGCGCTTACGGATTCCGGAAGTTCCCACATGGCTCCGGTTGCGGGATCGACAATGACAAGCCCGATGAGTCCGCCGAAGATCGCGTTCCCGAAATACCACGGGTCAATCGAGCTATCAATCGTCAGCGTGTTGCCGGCGGCGAATTCGACCTTATAGGTTGCTCCGTCGAAAAAGCCGTCTCCGGCTTCCAACGGAATCGTCTGCGGCGTTTTGCCCGTAATAACTTTTTCGCCGTCTTCGTTTTTTACAACGAAACTTTTTCCGGGCGGAAAAGAGTCAATCATAACCGGATATATGCTTTCACTGACAATCGATGCGCAACCGGAGCTCGCAACAACAAAAGCGAGCATCGCGGGAACGAGGATGGGAGATTTTTTCATGGTTGAGTCGCGTGGTTTTGGAATTAGAACGTGTATTTGTAGCCGAGAGAGAACATGTTGAATTTCTGCTTTTCAACCGTGACATTTTCTCCTCCGTATGTGTTGATTTCGGATTCTGCCGTGCTTCCGACAAATGCGTATCCGAGCGTCATCGCATGATGTTCATTAAACTTCCATTGAATTCCGGCTCCGACCCCGTAAGCGAATCCGAAGCCTGCTTCCGAGTCGTAGTTAGCATCTTCAACGTAAAGCATGCTTCCGCCGATACGTGCTCCCGCATAAATGGAAAAATTATTGCTGATGTGCCAACGGATGTTGGCTCCGAGTGAAGTTTCTACAAACCAAACGCCGTATTCGCTCCAATAACCTCTCCAGCCGCTACTTCCGGAATATTCGCCTTCCCCGTAAGAATAGCCGCTGAGCCAATACAAATCATAAGAGAAATTATCGGAGAGTGAGCGTTCTATCCCAAATTTCAGATTAAATCCGATCATGTCGACAGACGTGTCGTAAAGCATGTCTTCTGTCGGCGATACGGAAGTAATCTCTGTTTCCATGTAAAACGGAAATTGAGAAATATTGCTGTCTTCATATTCGTACTCAAATTCATCCCAAATCGAGCTGTCGTATTGATATCGTTTGGGAGTTGCGTCGGGATTTTTGGGTTTTTGCCCGGGGAGCGAACCGAGCGATCCGCCCGTATTCAGCCAAAGGTTTTTGTTGATAGCTTCTTCGTCAAAAGCCCAAGCATTCAGAGTACCGCATGCGTGGACACAAACTGCGAGTGCTAGAATTTTTGCAAGTTTCATAAGTGTCAGAGTTTTTTGGGGTAAAATACAAATCGTATCTCTTTGCAATGCAAAGCATTGCGTTTATTTCAAAAAGTTTCAAGGGTTTTGTTTCGCTTTGTCTGATATTGCACGACAATAGCTTGCATGAAACCGAAGAAAAACGCTCAGATGAGCATTCGCATTGACGACGAATTTCAAACCCGAATAAAGCAGTTTGAAGATGAGACGGGCGTTCCGATGGCGACGCTTGTCCGAGCGGCGACGGAGGCGGCGTTGAACTACTATGATCGGGCGCAATCCATCACGTTTCCGCTGAAATGCGAGCCCTTGCGAAATCCGAAAAACTAAAAAATCCCGCACGAAATGCGGGATTTTTTATTGGTGCTTCGGGAGGCGCGTCCGTCGGGCGGTGTTATTATTTGCATTTTATCCAACCGCGTTGCGGCGTGATAAGATATTGCAGGGGAATGTCCGTCGGTTCATGCGGGATCGACTCCAAAACCTGGCAATCAAAAGCAAGCCCGACGGTAACCGCGCTCGGCGGCAGTTTTTCCAAAAATCGATCGTAATAGCCTTTTCCGTAGCCGATTCTGTTCCCGTGAATATCGAAGACGACGCCGGGAATTATGTGGAGTGTCGGTTGGTTAAGAGGGATTTCTTCGCAATGCGGGAGCGGCTCAAGCACGCCGAACGTTCCCGTTGCAAGATCTTCCGCCATGTTTTGAACGCGAAAAAGTTTGATTTCGTTGCCGAAGACTTTGGGAACGCAGGTGATTTTCCCCGATTCAATGGCACGAAGAATTCCGCCGTGATTACTGACCTCGCTACGGACGGAAATGTAACTCGAAATGCAATTCGCCTGATGATAAAGCGGATGTGCACGCACCTCATCACGAATAATCGAAGAAAGTTGGAGAAATTCCGGTCCGTTGATTTGATCCCGCAACGCCAAGTGCCGAATGCGCAACTTCTTTTTCTCGTTTTGAATTTCCGAGAGAGCGGAGTCTGCGACAAATCCGGGATATTGGACTTCTCTCGGTTTGCGGGGAAAGCTCATTGCAGAAGGCGTTAAGAATTGGAAAAAGCGGCTTGGAGCTTCTCAATGAAGAACGTCGGCGGCTTGATTGCCTGTCCTTCACGATTCATAAAGGCGTGCTGCGTGTGCCCCGTCGCCAACAATTCGTTCCCGCGAAAAATTTCATAATCGATGTGGATGCGTACACGCGGCATTTCCGGCATGGTGGCACGGATGGAAATCACATCGTCGTAGCGCGCGGGAGCACGGTATTTCAGATTAGCTTCCAAAACCGGAAGTAAAAAACCGTTTGCCTGCAATTCTGCATACGGCAAGCCGATTCCCGCGAGCAACTGCGTGCGCGCAACCTCGCACCACGGCAAATAATTGGCGTGATAAACGACACCCATGGCGTCGGTTTCGGAAAAGCGGACTCGAATTTGTGCGGTTGTTTGAAGCATGAAATATAAACGATTTAATGGTGCCGAAGGCGGGACTCGAACCCGCACGCCCGAAGACAACGGATTTTAAGTCCGCAGCGTCTACCATTCCGCCACTCCGGCAACATTGAGCAAGAATTCTGACATTTTTGCGGAATTACTCAAACGGATTTTTATTTTCCTTTTGACTTCGTAGCGGGAAACGCGCCGCACTTAATGCTTTTTTTGTGTGCGGAGGTAATTGATAAGGTCTCGGGGAAAATTGGTTTCGATAAGGGAAAAACCTTGGCGCGTGAGCCAGCCCCAGCCGTTGTCGGGCGAATCGAAAAACGAGGCGCGGTCGTCGTGCCCGGCGGTGTGGCTTGCCCACGTTGCGGCAACAAACGCTTTGCTGCCGGAATCCAAAATTCGGGGAAGCATGCGAAACGTTTTTGAATTCTCCGATGCCATGCGAAACTGAAAGGCAGCGGGCTTGAGTTTTTCGAGATATTCGTTCACGTAAGCATCGAGGTTCGGAACGGTATCGCTAATCACCGGACAATAAATAACGCGCTCTAAGTCGTTCCCGAAGACCTCTTTCGCCTTTGCGTAAGGCCAATCCAAAACGAAAATCGCTTCCTCCAACGCATTGTGTTTTTTTAGAATTTCGAGCAATCTGCGAATGAGCGTTCCCGTGGCGTTGCCCGGCAAGTCGTAGCCGGCTTTGTCGAGGTAAAGATACGCCTTGCCTCTGACAACGCTGAGGTACTCGTCGAGTGTAGGAACTTGAAATTGCGTGTTCCCGCCCCAATTGGTTTTCAGACGCAGTTTTTTGATTTCCGCGAGCGTCATGCGGGAGACGAGGCCGTTCCCGTCGGTTGTGCGGTCAACGCTGTAATCGTGCATGATTACAACGTGTCCGTCGGCGGTCATGCGCACGTCGGTTTCTATAATATCGGCACCGAAGGCAAGGGCGTATTTCAAGGCAGGAATCGAATTCTCCGGGGCGTGTTGCCACGCCGCACGGTGCGCCGCTACCCAAACGTAGTTTTCGGGCGCTTTTCCGCGCAAGGGGACAATTGCGCCGTGGCTTTGTGCGGCAAACAGCGTTCCCGTCAGCGCCAACAAAAAGGCTTTTGCACATTTCCCGAGAAAAGATTTCATCCTCGGAATCCTCGCAAAAAATTCTTTCTCCGACAAGCGCACGATTTTCTCCTAAGCGGCTTCCCGCGAAATCTTCATGAAAGGCATCGACTACTCCTACTACTACGAAGCCCACGGGAACGAAATTTTCTAATAAAATTTCATTTGCGCCCTTGAAATAGTGCGGGCAATTAGCGGATAATAAGTCCGTCGCTATGGCTAAGAAAAAAGAAACCTCAGACGAACCTCTGGAAAAACAGCTTTGGAAAGCTGCCGATAAGTTGCGAAAAAACATCGATGCCGCAGAATACAAGCACGTTGTGCTCGGCCTCATTTTCCTGCGCTATATTTCCGTTTCGTTTGAGGCCCTGTATGCCAAGTTGCAGGCGGAAGTCGCAGAAGGGGCTGACCCGGAAGACCGTGAAGAATACAAAGCGGAAAACATTTTTTATGTTCCCTCCGTCGCTCGCTGGAGCAATCTGGTCGCCAATGCCAAAGATCCGAAAATCGGAAAATTTATCGACGATGCGATGGATGCCATCGAGCGGGAAAACCCGATACTTAAAGGCGTTTTGCCCAAAGTGTTTGCGCGTCCGAATCTCGATCCCGCGAGCCTCGGCGAGTTGATCGACCTCATCGGCAACAGCACACTCAGTGCCGCCACCAACAGCGCAGACCTCCTCGGGCACGTATTCGAATATTTTTTGGGCGAATTCGCACTCGCCGAAGGCAAAAAAGGCGGGCAGTTCTATACGCCGAGAAGCGTCGTCGAACTTCTCGTTAAGATGCTTGAGCCGTACAAAGGGCGCGTTCTCGACCCGTGTTGCGGTTCCGGAGGAATGTTCGTTCAAAGCGAGAAATTCGTCACGGAGCATCGCGGTCGACTCAACGATATCTCCGTTTATGGGCAGGAAAGCAATCAGACGACTTGGCGCCTCTGCAAAATGAACCTCGCCATTCGCGGGATCGACGCTTCGCAGGTCGCGTGGAATACTGAAGGCTCTTTTCTGAACGACGCGCACCGCGACGTGAAAGTTGACTACGTTATCGCCAATCCTCCCTTTAATGACAGCGACTGGAGCGGAAATTCGCTCCGTTCCGACGGTCGTTGGAAATACGGCGTTCCTCCCGCCGGGAACGCGAACTTCGCGTGGATTCAGCACTTCATTTATCACTTGGCTCCGAACGGACAGGCCGGATTTGTTTTAGCAAAAGGCGCGATGACGTCCAAGAGCGGCGGCGAAGGCGAAATCCGAAAAGCCTTAGTCGATGCCGGCTTGGTGGATTGTATCGTAAACCTTCCCGCAAAGCTTTTTCTGAATACCCAAATTCCTGCTTCGCTCTGGTTCCTCAGCCGCAACCGCACTGCGACTGACCGTTTTCGGGAACGCAACGGAGAAATCCTTTTCATTGATGCCCGCAATCTGGGGCATCTCATCAATCGCCGCACGCGCGAATTCAGCCCGAAAGATATTGCCCGCATCGCCGATACTTACCACAGTTGGCGCAATAAGAACGGAACCTACGAAGACGTTCCCGGCTTCTGTGCTTCCGTTCCCGTAGCCCGTGTTGCCGAACTCGATTACGTCCTCACGCCCGGTCGTTACGTCGGGCTTCCCGAGGAGGAAGACGATTTCAACTTCGCCGAACGCTTTTCCGCGCTCAAAGCCGAGTTTGAAGAACAACTAAAGGAAGAAGCCCGCCTCAACAAGCTCATCTTGGAAAATCTGGCGACGATCAAAGTCGGAAAATAATGGAATTTATCTCGGAACGCGGTAATTACCAAGAGCAGGAATCGTATCGGAACTCCGTTCTGATACACGACGCCACGGTGGAATTCTCCGCCAAGTGAAAGAAAATTGCCGACAACTTGAAATCCCGAGCAAAGAAATATTAAACTTTAGAACCATCTAACACTCTCCCCGAAACAAAATGCCTAACGAATCAAAATCTTCGGAGCACTCCGAACCAATCCTCCAAAAGAAAATCGAGTGGAAAGAGTATAAGTTGGGGGAAGTCATTACCTTGCAGAGAGGGGTTGATTTGCCGAAAAATAAAATGGAGAAAGGTCGTTATCCTGTTGCAGGATCGAATGGAATTATTGGATATCACAATTGTCATACGACGAATGGTCCGGGGGTTACTATTGGTCGAAGCGGAAATATTGGTGCAGTACATTTCTATGAATCAGATTTTTGGGCACACAATACGTCCTTGTATGTAAAGGACTTTAAGGGGAACGACGAGAGGTATATCTATTATTTTCTAAAGACTATTGACTTTTCACAGTTCAATACAGGAAGTGCGGTTCCCTCTCTGAATAGAAATCATCTACACGAATTGAGCGTCCGACTTCCACCTCTCTCGGAGCAAAAGCGGATTGCGTCGATTCTTAGTTCTTTGGACGACAAAATCGACTTGTTCCACCGCCAAAACGTCACCCTCGAAGCCATGGCGGAAACCCTCTTCCGCCACCACTTCATCGAAAACCCCAATCCCAATTGGAAGGAAGTATCTTTAACAGAAATAGCGACGTTTACCAATGGGCTTGCATGCCAAAAATATCCGCCTAAAAATGAAGCCGAAAAACTTCCGGTTTTAAAAATTCGAGAATTGTCCAACGGAATCGGAAATGATTCGGATTGGGCGACAACGAATGTCGGGAGTGAATATGTCGTGCATGCCGGAGATGTAATTTTTGCATGGTCAGCTTCTTTGATGGTGAAGATTTGGGATGGAGAAGATTGTATTCTCAACCAACACCTTTTCAAAGTAACCTCCGAGAAATACCCGAAATGGTTTTATTATTTTTGGTGTAAACACCACCTCAACGAATTTATTTCTATTGCTCAAAGCCACGCAACCACAATGGGGCACATTAAGCGAAAAGACTTGGATTCTGCGCGAGTGCTAGTTCCGTCAGATGATGAATTGCTTGGTTATAGCGACGAGATTTCTTTCCTCATACAAAAAATGGAAGTAAATAACAGAGCGATACTTCAACTCACTAATTTGAGAAGTATACTGCTTCAGACCTTTTTTAATAGAGAAAGGGAATAGCGTTGGAAAAATTAAAGGATAAAATATCTCGGTACGGGAGATGAAGCCCTATTAACGATTATATCAACCGAATACAGACACACTTAGATGATGACTTTTCAGTGTGTGTAGAGAATGCCAAAGCGTTACTTGAGACAATCGGAAAGGAAATATGTAAATCTAAAGGAAAACCACTAGGGAAATCACCTTCTATGAATAGTGTATTGAAGAATGCATTTTCGGCAATGGGGTACACGAATTCCGATATGATTACTCAGATTTCCTCTGCACTTGGGACGATTGGGCAGAAATTAGGTTCTCTGAGAAACGATGTGGGAAGTAGTTCCCATGGACGATCGTTAGAGGACTTGAAAAAAAGAAATGATATTGTTAACGAGACAACAAAATTATTTTTAATTGATAGTGTGGATTTGGTTGCATGTTTTTTAATTGGGTTGTTTGAAGGGGAGCATATCGAGTCTTCTTCTGTTGAAGAAGTTGAATATAGTGCGTGCGAAGATTTTAACGCGTATTGGGACGACCAATACGGAGAATTTTCAATGGGGGATTACTCGTACACGGCAAGTGAGATCTTGTACAGTGTAGACCCTCAAGCTTACAAAAGCGAATACAGTTCATATCTAAATGAGGGTGAAGAGAACCTGGCTTATTGATCGTTCCTATCTATGAATGACTTGACGACAAAGAGACTTGCGGTAATAAAGCAATTATACCTCCAGGGGGTAAATCAATCTTATGAAGTAGAGCCGATAAACGGATTCTCTATATTGTCATTTCACGACAGTGTCGAAATGTTTATGAAGCTTTGTGCAGAACAAAAAGGCATCCGAATAGATAGGCATACTAATTTTTCAGATTACTTTTCTAAGATTCCGGATTTGAAAGGAGGTTCCCCTATGGTTTCTTTGAACAGTAGGCGTGTCAGCTTGAAGCACAGTGGGCTACTCCCGTCGAAATTAGATATTGAAATATCGCGAAGAAATACCATGGATTTTTTCGAAGAAAATACACCAATTTTCTTTGGCAAAAGATTTGGTGAGATTTCTTTGATATCACTAATAAAGTATCCGTCGGTCTGTGAATATTTGGAAGACTCACAGGTCGCAATTAATGAAAATAAGTATGAGGAGGCGATCAAAATATCACAAGTTGCATTTAAGGAACTCCTGCATTGTCATCACGAAGAGAATTCCAAAGACTTTCTAAATCCGTTTTCTGAGGTAAAAAGTTTTACGTTTCATAAAAGCTTTTTTATAAAGCCGGAGATAGGCAAGAGGTTTGACAAATTTGTGGACGATGTATCCCTTTCTATTCCCAGATTAGAAGAAGCCGTAAAGATAATTGGGTTTGGCATAGATTATAGACAGTATTGTAAATTCAGATTATTTACACCGATAATCTGTGTTGAATATGTCAATGATGAGAGACAATACTCTGTTGGTGCGAGTGATGGTCGGTTGATTTTCAATCTGCAAAATGCAAGATTTTGTTTTGATTTCGTGGTATTATCGGCCCTGAAGCTCCAAGAGTTTTGTGTGGACCTCAAAAATACCATAAAATGATTTTCCTATGCTTTCGCTCACTGAATCCAAGATAGAAACCTTTGCGATCGAGTTGTTGGGATGGCTCGGGTATCGCTATTTTTACGGGCCGGAGATTGCGCCGGACGGGGAAAAGCCGATGCGTGCGGCGTTCGGCGAAGTCGTCTTGGAAGCGGTGTTGCGTGAGGCCGTTTACCGCATCAATCCGGGCGTGCCGCAGGCGGTGTGCGACGAGGCGGTCAGCCGGGTGCTCCGCATCGCGTCGCCGGATTTGTTGGCGAACAACGAGCAGTTTCACCGTATGCTGACGGAGGGCGTTCCCGTGTCGGTGCATCGCGACGGTGCGGAGCGGGGCGAGTTGGTTTGGTTAGTAGATTTTGACAATCCGGAAAACAACGATTTTGCCGTCGTTAATCAATTTACGATTATCGAGAACGGGCACAACAAGCGCCCGGACGTTTTGCTTTTTGTGAACGGCTTGCCCTTGGTGGTGATTGAGCTGAAAAATGCCGCGGACGAGAATGCGACGGTGCAGAGCGCGTTCCGGCAGATTGAGACTTACAAGCAGATGATTCCGTCGCTGTTTACCTACAATGCGTTGACGGTGATTTCGGACGGCTTGGATGCGCGCGCGGGAACGCTTTCGTCGGGATTTTCCCGCATGATGGCTTGGAAGAGTGCGGACGGGAAGGCGGAGGCATCGCACCTGATCGGACAGTTGGAAGTGCTGATTCGCGGGATGTTGAACAAGGCAACGCTCTTGGACCTTGTCCGCTCGTTTACGGTGTTTGAAAAAACCAAGACGGAAGACAAGGTAACGGGGCTGACGACGATTCGCACCGTGAAAAAAGTTGCCGCGTATCACCAGTATTACGCCGTGAACAAGGCGGTGGAATCGACCGTGCGCGCAACGGGAATTAACTTGGACGATCGTTTTGTTTTGCGGGAAGATCCTGCGAAATACGGTTTAAAAGACGTGTCGGAACAGCCCCGGGGCGACCGCAAGGCGGGCGTTGTGTGGCACACGCAGGGCTCGGGCAAGTCTTTGTCGATGGTGTTTTATGTGGGCAAGGTTGTGCGCATACTGAGTAACCCGACGATTGTGGTCATCACGGACCGCAACGATTTGGACGACCAGTTGTTCGGGACGTTTGCGGATTGCCGCCAGTTGTTGCGGCAAACGCCGGTGCAGGCGGAAAATCGGGACGAGTTGAAACGCCTGTTGCGCGTGGCTTCCGGAGGTGTGATTTTTACGACGATTCAAAAATTCCAACCGGAGAGCGGGAACGTGTATGGGACGCTGACGGAGCGGAGCAATGTCATTGTAATCGCCGATGAGGCGCACCGCACGCAATACGGTTTCAAGGCAAAGACGGTCGATGTGCGCAACGAAGCGGACGAAGTGGTCGGCTCGGAAATTAAATACGGATTTGCGAAATATTTGAGAGACGCATTGCCCAATGCGACCTACTTGGGCTTTACGGGAACGCCGATTGAGGCGACGGACGTGAATACGCCCGCCGTATTCGGAAATTATGTGGACGTTTACGATATTGCTCAGGCGGTGGAAGACGGCGCGACGGTGCGCATTTTCTATGAAAGCCGATTGGCAAAGGTGGAACTGAGCGAGGCCGGACGCAACTTAATCGAAAGCCTTGATAGAGAGCTGAAAACGGAAAAGCTGGATGACGTACAGAAAGCAAAGGCGAAATGGACTCAACTTGAAGCGCTCATCGGAAGCGAATCCCGGATTCGCAACATCGCCAAAGATATTGTTTCCCACTTTGAACAGCGGCAGGAAGTATTTGAAGGAAAAGGAATGATTGTGGCGATGAGCCGTCGTATTGCTGTCGAGCTTTACGAGGCGATTATCGCTCTGCGTCCGCAATGGCACAGCGAAGATTTGTCGAAAGGTGCGATTAAGGTGGTTATGACTTCCGCTTCTTCGGACGGCACAAGTATTTCGAAGCACCACACTTCAAAAGAACAGCGGCGAACTTTGGCGGACAGAATGAAAGATCCGAAGGATGAGCTGAAATTAGTCATCGTTCGGGACATGTGGCTGACCGGATTTGACGTTCCCTGTTTGCACACGCTTTATATTGATAAGCCAATGCAGGGGCACAACCTGATGCAGGCAATTGCCCGTGTGAATCGTGTTTACAAGGATAAACCGGGCGGGCTTGTCGTAGATTATCTGGGAATTGCGTCGGATTTGAAAAAGGCGCTTTCGTTCTATTCGGATTCGCAGGGAAAGGGAAATCCCGCAGAGCAGCAGGAGCAGGCGGTTGCTTTGATGGAGGAAAAAATGGAAGTAGTTCGGCAAATGCTGAACGGAGTGGATTATTCATCGTATTTTTCGGCGGACGTTGCCAAAAAACTGTCGCTAATTCTTCACGCCGAGGATTATGTACTCGGTTTGGACGACGGGAAAAAGCGTTTTGTAAGGGAGGTTTCGACGCTTTCAAAGGCGTTTGCCATCGCGATTCCGCACGACAAGGCGATGGAGGCGAAGGACGAGATTTCATTTTTTCAGGCGGTAAAAGCGCGCCTTTGCAAATTTGATATAACTTCATCCGGTAAAACGCTTGAAGAAATTGAGACTACAATACGGCAAGTTGTCGATAAAGCTTTAGTTTCGGAGCAGGTCGTCGATTTATTTGACGCTACGGGAATTAAAAAGCCGGATATTTCCATCCTTTCTGAAGAGTTCCTCATGGAACTCAAAGGGATGCAACACAAGAATATTGCATTGGAGGTTTTGAAGAAGCTTCTGAACGATGAGATTAAGGCCCGGATGCGGCGAAATCTCGTGCAAGGAAAAACGTTGATGGAAATGCTCGAAAACTCTATCGCCCGGTATCACAACAAGGTGGTTACTGCCGTGGAAGTTATCGATGAACTGATCGCGTTGAGCAAACACATTGTCGGACAAGATAAAGGCGCGGAAGAACTCGGCTTATCCGGATACGAATATGCGTTCTACTCTGCGGTCGCCGACAATCAGAGTGCCGTGGACTTAATGGGGCAGGATAAACTGCGCGAGTTGGCGGTAGCGTTGACGGAAACGATTCGGAAAAATTCTTCGATTGATTGGGAAATAAAGGAAAATGTCCGCGCTAAAATGCGGGTCGCGGTCAAGCGGCTTTTACGGCGCTACGGCTACCCGCCGGACATGCAACTACTGGCAACCGAAACGGTCATCAAGCAGGCGGAAATGATTTCGGCGGAATTGATAAAATCCGCATAATAGTGTTCCCGTGAGTTTTCTGCGGGAATTTGCGGAGGTTTTACAGAAACTTGGCGGTGGGGGTGGAGGCGCGGGAGCGAAGTTCCTCGGGCGTTCCCGTGAAGATGAGTTGACCGCCTGCGTTCCCGCCGCAGGGACCGAGCTCGACGATCCAATCCGCGCAGCGCACGACGTCGCTGTTGTGTTCGATAACGATGAGCGTGTGCCCGGCGTCGCGCAGTTTAAAAAGCAAATTCATGAGCAGGCGGATGTCGTCCCAATGCAGGCCCGTCGTCGGTTCGTCGAGCAGGTAAAGTGTGCGTTCCCGCTTGCGCTTGGAAAGCTCGAGCGCGAGTTTGAGGCGTTGCGCTTCGCCGCCGGAAAGGGTCGGCGCGGGTTGCCCGAGTTTCAGATAGCCCAGCCCGACTTCGTCGAGCGTTGTAAGTAAATTTCGGATACTCGGTTGAGCGCGGAAAAACGTGCACGCGTCGGCGACGGTCATATCGAGCACTTCCGCGATGTTCAGCCCTTTGAAAAGCACTTCGAGTGTTTCGCGGTTGTAGCGCGCGCCGCGGCAACTCGGACACTCAACCCAGGTTTCGCCGAGAAACTGCATGTCGAGCGCGATTTGCCCTTCGCCCTGGCATTTTTCGCAGCGTCCGCCGCGTTTGTTAAACGAAAATCTTCCCGCGTCGTAGCCGCGCATTTTGGCGAGCGGCGTGGCGGCGTAAAGTTTTCTCAACAAGTCAAAAATCCCGGTAAACGTTGCCGGATTCGAGCGCGGCGAGCGCCCGATAGGCGCTTGGTCAATGCGAACGAAACCTTCAAAATTTTCCAATCCGTCTATTCCTGCGTGCTTGCCGGGAACGCATTTCGCACGATTGATTTTGCGCGCGGCGGCGTTGCCGAGAATGCCGTTGACGAGCGTGGATTTGCCCGAGCCGGAAACGCCGCAGACAACGGTCAGCGCGCCGCACGGGAACGCGACATCGATGTTTTTCAAATTGTTTTCCGCCGCGCCGCGCACGGTAAAAAATCGCTTCGCGGGAACGCGCGGAAAAACTTCGGTGAGCTCACGGGAACGCGCGTCCGATGAAGTATTCAGAAATTGAGCCGTGCGTGATTTCCCTTCGGCAAGGCATTCGGGGAGCGTTCCCGAAAAGACGAGCGTGCCGCCTTGCGTTCCCGCTCCGGGACCGATTTCTACGACGTGATCCGCCGCCAAAATCGTGTCGCGGTCGTGTTCGACAACGAGAACGCTGTTCCCGCGTTTGCGCAAATCTTTCATCTGCGCAATCAGCCGCGCGTGGTCCGCCGGGTGCAAGCCGATGCTCGGTTCGTCCAAAATATAAGTTACGCCGACGAGGCCCAAGCCGAGTTGCGCGGCAAGGCGCACGCGCTGAACTTCGCCGCCGGAAAGCGTCGAGTAGGCGCGATTCAGCGTCAGGTAAGAAAGCCCGGTTGTATCCAAAAATCGGAGACGTTTTTCCAAGCCAGCGCGCGCGTCTTCCACGGGCGCAACTGCGGGAACGCTTTTCAGATTTTTGACAAAATCAAGCGCGGCGGGAACGCTCATCGCGAAAAAATCGCCGACGGATTTTCCGCCGAGTTTCACGGCGAGTGCGCGCGGATTCAGGCGCAATCCGCCGCACGCAGCGCAGGGCGCGGAATGCTGAAACGCGAGTAAACGCGTGCGCAGAAGCAGGCTCGATGTCGAGGTTGCCGTTTTTTTCAAGTCGGCGAGCACGCCTTCGAAGGGGCGCGGCGCGGGCTTGCGGCGACCGTTTTTCAACAGGAATTCTTTTTCTCCGCTCCCGAAAAGGATGAGCTTTTGCGTTCCCGCGTCGAGTTTTTCCCAAGGCTCTTTCAGTGAAAACGGCACTTGCTCGGCGAGCTGGCGCAGCCACGCGTTGCGCTGGGTAATCATTTTTTTCGAGCCGTAGCGCCAAGGCTTGATCGCGCCGTCTTTGAGCGATTTTTTCGGGTCGGGAACGATGAGTTCGGGTAAAAATTGCGGTGTTTCGCCGAGTCCGCCGCACGCGGGGCACGCGCCGTCGGGGTGGCTTTCGGAAAAATTTTTCGGCGAGAGTGCCTCGTAGGTTTTTCCGCAGATTGTGCAGGAAAAATCGAGGCGAAGGGGAATTTCCTTTTCTTCTGCGGGAAGCAGGGCGAAGGCGCGGTTTTTGCCTTCGCGAAAGGCGAGTTCGAGCGAGTCGGCAAGGCGGGAACGCGCGTCGGCGGAAACGACGAGGCGGTCGACGATGAGATCGAGTGCGAGGACTCCTTTTTTTTCAAACTTGGGCAATTCGTCGTCGAGGTCGAAAATTTCGCCGTCGATGCGAATGCGCTGGAAACCGCGCCGGCGGAGGTTTTCGAGCTCGTCGTCGAGTAGTTTTCGTTTAATTTGCGTGTAGGGAGCGCCAAGGATGAGTTTCGTTCCCGCGGGCAGGGCGCAGAGTTGTCCGAGGCAATCGTCGAGCGTGCGGCGCGTGATTTCGCCGCCGTCGTCCGGGCAAAATTGCGTTCCCGCGACGGACCAGAGCAGGCGGGCGTAGTCGGCGATTTCGGTGGCGGTGGCGACGGTGGCGCGCGGGTTGTTGTTGGCGGAGCTGCGTTGTTCGATGGCGATGACGGGCGAGAGTCCGTGGATGAAATCGACGTCCGGGCGCGGAATTTGCTCCAGATTCGCGCGCATTTTTGCCGAAAGGCTTTCCAAATATTGGCGTGCGCCCTCGGCGTAAATTGTGTCGAACGCGAGCGAGGATTTCCCGGATCCGGAAACTCCGGTAATTACGACGAGCTTTCCGCGCGGGATCCGAAGCTCGATGTTCTTCAGATTGTGTTCCCGCGCGCCTTTGACGTGAATTGTTCCCGGGGAAATTTCGCTCACGGCGATTTAGCGTTGGCGATTGATGGCGTCAATAAGCGCTTGATTGCGTTCCCGTGCTTTTTCGTCGGCGACAACGAGAATGGCATGAATCATTCCCGGCACCCAGCCGAGGAAGCACAGCAACAGATTGAGCAGAAATTGAAACGGCTTTCCGCAAAGCAGGACTGCCAGCGGCGGAAGCAAAATTGCAATCAGATACAGCATAATGATTCCAATTATCGCCTCCTGCGGGAACGTCGCAAAGTTAAAATAAAAAAAGTGTTTCAGTTGCGGGGACGGGACTTTTAGCTTTTTACGTAAACGGTTTGCGTCGGAAACGCAAATTCAAGTCCGGTTTCGTTGAATCGCCTCAGAATTGCGAGATTGAGATTGTGTTTAAAACGAAGAAATTCGGCGTAGTCCGACGATGCGAAATGATAAACGGCAGTGATGTTGAGTGAGGCGTCTTGGAAGCGACTGAAATAGACGCGCGGGGCGGTTGTTCCGTTTTGAACGCAGAGCGGGTCGTTAAGTAATTGACGAATAATTACAACGGCGTTTTCGATTTGCTCGGGTTGCGTCGAGTAAATCAGCCCGAGGTTGATTTCGTCACGGATTGTTTCCCGAGCCGTTACGGTTCGGATTATTCGATTGGCGAGATCGCCGTTGGGAATGCTCAGTACCGAGCCGTCGCGGGATCGAATCCGCGTTGAGCGCACGCCGACTTCTTCGACCGTTCCCGCGAGTTCGGTTCCGATGTCAATCATGTCGCCGACTTGAAACGGGCGGTCGAGAATCAACATCAGCGAGCCGAAAAAGTTTTTGACGGTATCCTGCGATGCTAAGCCGACGGCGAGCCCGCCGATGCCGAGCATCGCGATAATTTCGGCGGGTTGGGTGTCGGTTGCAATGCGGATAATGATCAGGATTCCGATCCCGAGGATGCCGATTTTCATTAGTGCGGCAAAGAGCGGAAGTAGCGTTGCCGCCGATTTACTGCTTGGAGAGGCGTATCGGCGAATCAACGCGAGCGGCAGGCGAACGAGGTTCCAAGTGAAAACGGCGAGCGAGCAGGAGACAAAAATCCAAAAGAGGCGCGACAGAGCTTTCGTGGCTTCGGGCGGAAGATTTGCCGTGTTTCCGGAATAAATCGCGAATGCGATGAAGCCGATTCCGGTAAAAAGGAAAATTCCGGTTCGCGCGAGTGCTTCGAGGATTGTTCCCGCGATTATTTTTCGCGTCGGGATTGCTGCCGTTCCCGTCGGCTTCAACAGTATTTTTGACGCAAATAAGAAAAATTTTCGTAGTGCCCCTCCGATTGCAATTCCGCATAAAACAAAGGCAACAAGTTGAATTGCCGAGATTGCATCGGGAATCAGAGCCTTAAAAACAACAGAAATCATATTAAAGAATAAGCGTCGGAGTGTCTGGTATTTGACCGGGAATTTCGGATTTTCGTTCTCGTTTTTGCCGGATTCTTTTGTTTTGTGTTTGTGATAAATTCGGGAAAAATTAAGCCAATTTATTTTTACATGGACACGGAACTCTTCGATTACGACTTGCCGGAACGCTTAATCGCGCAAACGCCCGCCGCCCGGCGGGAAGATTCGCGTCTGCTTGTCGTAGAGCGGAAATCGGGAACGCTCAGGCACTGCATCTTTCGCGATTTGCCCGATTTGCTGCCTGCGGGAACGCGAATGTTTCGTAACAATGCCGCTGTCTTGCAGGCGCGGCTTCCCGGTGTCCGCGAAGGCTCCGGCGGCAAGGTCGAATGCCTGCTGCTGCGCCCGGGCGAGATCCCGACGCGTTGGTGGTGCCTGCTCAAACCCGGGAAGAAAGCCGCTTCGGGAAGCTTCGGAATTGAAGGTGTCTATCGTGCGCACGTTGTCGCAAAAGAAGATTGCGTTGACGGCGGCGGAGAGTACTTGGTCGAGTTCGAAATCCTTCTTCCGCAGGGCAATGTGCTTGATGTTGCCGCGCAAGTCGGCTCGCTCCCGCTCCCGCCTTATATTACGCGTTCGCGCCCGAAGGACGCGGATTTTTCCGAGCTGGATAAAGAGCGTTATCAGACCGTTTACGCGTTTCGGGAAAATCCCGTTGCCGCTGCTGCGCCGACAGCCGGATTGCATTTTTCCGACGCGTTGCTGGAACGCTTGCGTTCCCGTGATGTTCCGCAATTCGATTTGACGCTTCACATCGGACTGGGAACATTCCAGCCGATTAAATCCGCAACGATTGAAGCGCATCCGATGCACAAGGAATTTTACACGATTCCTGCGAAAACGCGGGAACAGCTTGAAATCATTTGCCCGGAAAAATCGCCTCGCCTTGCCGTCGGAACAACCAGCTTGCGTGCCATGGAAGACTTCGCGCGCCGCCGCGCCGCCGGAGATCCGCTTATTCCCGAGGCGGGAAGCGTTGCCGCAACCGCCGGGCTTTTTGTCTATCCTCCGCAAACGATTTCCGGCGCGGATATTATGATCACGAATTTTCACCTGCCGAAATCGACGCTTATGTGTTTGATTTCGACATTTCTCGCTCCGGGTGAAATGCGCGGAATTCAATGGCTAAAGGAAATTTACGCCGAAGCCGTTTCCCGCGAATACCGATTTTACAGCTACGGCGATGCGATGCTGATTCTTTAGGTGATTGCAAATCCGAGGCTTGATGTTTGAGAGTTGAAATTTAAAACTTAGAAAAACCCCGTTAAAATTATGAATAAACTTTCCGTTAAAAATGCTCTTTCCGCGAGCGTTCCCGCAGACGAAGTGCTTGTCCAAGGTTGGGTGCGTACGCGCCGCGATTCCAAGGCGTTTTCTTTTATCGAGCTCAACGACGGCTCGTGCCAAAAGAACCTGCAAATCATCGTCGATGCAAATTGCCCCGGCTATGAGAATGTAAAGAATACGCTTACGGGAGCGGCGGTTTCCGTTGTCGGCGCGCTCGTCGCCTCGCAAGGGAAAGGACAAAGTTGGGAAGTTCACGCGAAAGATTTTCGCCTCGTCGGGACGGCGCCGGATTCGTTCCCGCTTCAGAAAAAAGGACACACGGTTGAATTTCTGCGCGATATTCCGCACTTGCGCGCCCGGACAAATCGCCTCGGCGCGATGTTCCGCGTGCGTTCCCGCCTTGCGTACGCCGTGCATAACTTTTTCCAGTCCCGCGGCTTCGCTTATGTTCACACGCCGATTATCACAACCAGCGATTGCGAAGGCGCCGGCGAACTTTTTCGCGTGACGACGCTCCCGCAGGACGCGCTTCCGAAAACGCCGGACGGCAAAATTGATTACGCGCAGGATTTCTTCGCCCGCCAATCTTTCCTCACCGTCAGCGGACAGCTCGAAGCCGAAACGCTCGCCTGTGCCCTCGGCAACGTTTATACGTTCGGGCCGACGTTTCGCGCGGAAAATTCGCACACATCGCGCCATGCCAGCGAGTTTTGGATGATTGAACCCGAAATGGCATTTTGCGATATTTTCGGCGATATCGATATGGCGGAGGCGTTTATTAAACATCTCATCGCCGATATTTTGGAAAATTGCCCGGATGAAATCGCGTTCTTCGACAAATTTGTCAGCAAAGGCTTGCGGGAACGCCTGCAGGCGGTTTTGGACAATCCGTTTGTGCGCGTTTCTTACACGGACGCGATTGAGATTCTTCAAAAATCCGGTGAAACGTTCGAGTTTCCGCCGGTTTGGGGCGAAGCGCTTCAGTCTGAACACGAGCGCTTCCTGACGGAAAAACACTTCCGCTCGCCGGTCGCCGTTTACAATTATCCGCGCAAGGCAAAACCGTTTTACATGCGTCAAAATGACGACGGGAAAACCGTCGCGGCGGCGGATTTGCTCGTTCCCGGAATCGGCGAAATCGTCGGCGGGAGCCAGCGTGAAGAACGCTTGGAGCGCCTTTTGGAGGCGATGCGGGAACACGGCTTGAGCGAAGAGGATTACGGCTGGTATGTTGATTTGCGCCGCTTCGGCAGTGTGCCGCATTCCGGTTTCGGTTTGGGCTTCGAGCGTATGTTGATGTTTGTTACCGGCGAAGGGAATATCCGCGACGTCATTCCGTTCCCGCGTACGCCGGGAAATGCCCGCTAGGAAATTTTGCTCCCGGATCGGCAGATTACAATGCCGGTTCGGGGCGGGAAATGCGGACGGAAATGTCGCCGAACGGCGTCGGAATCGGAGCTTCCGGCTTGTGGATTTCAACGTCGATGCTTTTCAGAAGCGGAAATTCAGCCAAGAGAGTTCCCGCGATTTTTTCGGCGAGCGCTTCAATTAAATTAAAGCCGGGCTTGGCTGAAACGATTTCGACGACACGCGCGATGACGGCGGCGTAGTTGACGGTTTTTGCCAGCTCATCGCTTGTTCCCGCAGGTTTTAAATCGAGCGAAAGCGTGAGCGTGATGTAGAAATTTTGTCCGTTCTCTTTTTCTTCCGGCAAAACGCCGTGGTAGCCGAATGTATGTATTTTTTCGATACGGATTTTATCGCTTGGCATTTTGAATTTCCTCCAGCATGACGGCGACGTTTTCGATGCAGGCTTGCGGTTGAATGCCGTGTCCGAGATTAAAAATAAATCCGCTTTCTCCGTGCATTTCGTCAAGAATTTCCCGTGTGCGTTCCCGTACGATTTGCGGATTTTTCAAATTTAAGATGCACGGATCGAGATTGCCCTGAAGCGCGAGGCGCGTTCCCGCAGGAAGGTTTTTACGGATGCCGGAAAGCGAATGCGTCCAGTCGACGCCGAGGACGCTTGCGCCGGTTTTTGCGACGGAGCCGGCAAGATGAGCCATGCCTTTTGCGAAAACGATAACGGGTACGTTTGCGGGAACGGCGGCGATGATTTTACGAATCCAGCGCAGTGAAAGTGCTTCGTATTCCCGTGCGGTACAAAGCGAAGCCCAGGAGTCAAAAAGCTGAACGGCGTCAACGCCCGCCGCAATTTGCATTTGTAAGTAAGCGATAATTGCGTCGGAAAGTTTTTCCATCAGCGCGTTAAAATCAGCGGGATGTTCGGCGGCAAGCTCTTTAATTTTTGAAAATTGTTTGGAAGAGCCGCCTTCCACCATATAGGTCGCCAGTGTCCACGGCGTTCCCGCGAATCCGAGCAAGGCTCGCGTGCCGCCGAGGCGTTCCCGTACGATTTTTTGCGCGGCGGGAACGTAGGCGAGTTTTTCGTAAACTTCATCGGCGGTTCCGAGACGTCGGATTTGTTCGGCGGAATCGAGTGTAAATTCCATGGAAATGCCGCCGTTGCCGAAGCGGTAATTTTGCCCGAGGGCTTCGGGAATGACGAGGATATCGCTGAACGTGATTGCCGCATCCAGCGTTTCAAAGCGTTGCACGGGCTGGAGCGTTACCTCTGCCGCCAGTTCCGGCGTTTTTACCAAAGTGAGAAAATCGTAGCGTTCTTTGAGCGCGCGATATTCCGGCAAATAGCGTCCGGCTTGGCGCATAATCCAAACAGGCGGGCGATCCGTCGGTTCACAACGGGCGGCGGCGAGAAAACGTTCGCGGGAAGAAATCATATTTTTTTATTTGAGGAATCGTGAGGCGGCATCGATGCGTTCCCGCGCTGCTTTTGTTTGTGCGGCGTGTGCGCTTCCGAAACCGGCTTCGACGGTGAAGGTTTCGCTTAAAAACTTTTCCAGCTCGGCGACGGCATTTTTGAGTTCGGCGGGAGCGCCGGGTTCACGGGCGGCTTCGCGGAGGATGCGGATTTTTTCAAAATCTTCGATGCCGTCGCGTAGTGTTTCGAAGCGCAAAGTCGTGCGATTTCCCGGATAGACAAGGAAACAGTCGCCGGCGGGCCAATAGCGTTTCGGCCAGCGGCAATCCGCAAACGGATTGTCGACCCACGAGTTGTACGCCCAGCGCAGAAGACCGTCGAAGCGGTTTGCTGCCGTGTAGAGCAAAAGCCAGTGCGGTTCGGCGGCGGTCGAATGCGGGAACGTGTTCGGTTTTGCCGGATTCGTGCAGACGTAGCAAGTCGTTTTGCGCTTGTCTTCTCGGCGGGAATTTGTGAGCTCGGTGAGCCCGTTCGAGTGCTGAAAAACAACCGAAATGTCGTGGACGAAATGCGCCATCTTGGTCGGGCGATCGACGGCTGAAACGATTTTGAGTTCCGGAGCGTATTTTTCGACGACTCCGCGTGCGGCGTTGACGAGATGATCCGGGCGTTCGTCGAGCGCGATGCAGGTTTTTTCAAGCAAGCCGCGTTTTTTCAGGTGCGCGCGAAAGTTTGTCAAAAATGCTTTCCACGTGGCATCGTAATCGGGCGATTTCGGGTCGAGCGAAATTGTTTTTTCCGTTCCCGCGGCTTCGTCGAAGTAAGTTGTTTTAAGCGACCATGAAACCATTGTATAGCAGGAGATTTGCTCTTTGATTCCGATTTCTTTCGTCATGAAATCGACGTATTTGTCGAACGCCGTGTAGTCGAATTCCCATTTTCCGGATTTATTTTTGCGCCATTTGACCATCGAACTCCAGTGGTCGCGCGTTTGGTGATCCCAAGGTTCTTCGATGATGGAGCAGGTAATGACTTTTTGCCCGGCGGCGGCGAGACGTTTCATAATCGGCTTCATCGCCTCGAAGTGTTCCCGCGACCAAAGCTTTGTTCCCGTCCAACGGGCAATCGCCTCCGGATGTTGCCAAAGGTCGAGGTGAATTGTCCAATCCTGCGGCGGGGGAAGTTGCGCGGGAAGGACTTCGATTTCCGCTATTTTTTGAGATTTCCCGTTAATTTCGAGAAACAGGCGATATTTCCCGGGAGAAATTTGCGCTTGTGCGGTATCGACGGAAACGAGCAGGACGGCTTCGCCGGCGGGAATTTTAAAGCCCGTTCCCGCAGGCTCGACGATGTCGGCGACGGATGTGCCGCCTTGACCGATTGTCGATCGGACATATTCCGCGACTGCAGGCGCTTGTATTCTTATGGAACGCCCGCCGGAGCGAGCTTTTTTTTCGCTCTTAATAAATGCTCCCAGCTTTGCGTTTTCGGGAAGCGTGGTTTTGATACGAAAAAGAAGAAGTTCGCCGCGCCATGCGACGCGTTTTTCGCCGAGAAAATTTTCGGAAGCTGCCGTGAGATCGCCCGCGGGAACGAAGGTCATTTCGTCGGCAACTTGGCTTTGTGTGTAGGCTCCGGCTACGGGAACGCCGAACAAGGCGAGTGCGGAGAAAGAGATGAATTTCCCTAAATTCATTTTTTTTATTTTGCTTGTTTTTTAGAGGCGGGAAGAGTCTTTTGGCACGGAGCATTGGGATCTTCCGCATTGTTTTTACAAGTGCAATTCGGGCATTGTGCCGTGATTTGCAGGTGTTGAGAGATGAAAGTCAGGCCGTTTTTTTCGGCAACGGCGCGCCCGTACCAATCCATAAACGGCGCATCGAACTCGATAATTTTTTCGCAGTTGGTACAGACGATATGACCTTTAAACGTTCCCGCGTTGCGCGTACTTTCGTAGTACTTGAAGTCGCGCCCGACATTAAGTTCCGTTAGGATTCCGGAACGAATTAAATCCGGGAGCGCACGATAAACCGTGGCTCGGGAAATTTTAGAATATTTCCGGCGGGCGACGGTAAGCAAATCTTCTGCGGTAAAATGCCCGTCGTAATGATATGCGGCTTCCCAAATTGCCAAGCGAGGTTGGGTGTTTCTGAGCCCGACGGACGCGAGCACTTCTCCGAAATTCAAGGTGGGCGGGGGATTTTTCATGCTAAAATTTGAGACAGTTTTGCGAATAAAGGCAAGCGCGTTCCCGTAGGGCGAGATTGCGCTTGCAAGCTTGGCGGCGGATAAAGGAGAATTGCGCATAGGCGCTAACGATGAACAAAAAACTTTCTGAACTTTGCTGTGCCGGAATGCTGATTGCGGGAGCCGGGATTTTTTCCGGGTGTGCATCTTATTCCGAAAAATCTGCAGACATGCGCTCGGCGTGGATTCAGGGGAATTTTGCTCATGCCGAAAAAATTACGGCGGAAGAGGCGGAATCTGCCTCGGAGGAAGATCGCCTTCTTTGGCAACTTGAGCATGCTTCGGTTTTGCGCGGAATGCAGAAGAATGCGGAAGCGCAACATGCACTTGAGGCAGCGGCGAAAACCTTGGAAGCGTGGGACGAAAAGGCGGAAATTCTGCTCTCTAAAGAAGCGGCGGCAACGCTTTCAAATTTGTCGGCGCTTCCGTATCGCGGGCGCGGGCTCGATCGTATCATGCTTCACACCTACCGGAGCCTGAATTTTTTGGAAGCGGGAAAAATCGATGCCGCGCGAGTTGCCCTCAATGCCGCGTTTCAGGCTCAAAGCGAAGCGGTCGAGCGCAATGCAAAAAGCATCGAAGCCGCTCAGACGACCGCGACTGAAAACGATGTCGATTTGGCGGATTTGAAAAAGAACCAAAGCGTCGCGAATGCGATTGAAATCGGGAAAAGCGGACTCTCCGGATTCTCCGCTTACGCCGATTATGTTAATCCGTTTACGACTTGGCTCCACGGAATTTATTTTCTCCATGCGGGAACGGATGCGTCCGACCGCGAGCGTGCACGCAAATCGCTGGTGCGCGTCGCGCAGATGGAACCCGAAAATACCTTTGTTTACGAAGACATTAAGCTCGCAGAAAAGGCTGTTCCCGAAGACGACGCAATAACGTATGTTATTTTTGAATACGGAGTCGCTCCGACCTTATCGTTTGTCCGCGCCGACCTTTTCCTGGCGATTCCCACCGGAACCGGAAGCTCGACAATCGCGCCCGTTTGTATCGCATTGCCGAAACTTTCTCGGGAACACTCCGCGGGGCTTCCCGTGATGCGTGCAAACGACGTTCCCGCGCAGACCGTTTGCGATATGAATCGAGCCGTTAAAACGGATTTCGAAAACGCTTATCCGGTGGTGCTTGCACGAACGCTGACGACGGCATTTCTGAAGACGGCGGCGAGCGTCATCGCCAACACTGCCGCGCAGGAATACGCTCTCAGAGACGGGAGCGCCGCCGCGTCGTTGATTGCGCTCGGGACGATGATCGGAACAAGTGTCGCAACTTACGCGACAACGGATGCGGATTTGCGTACTTGGCAAACGCTCCCGGAATATTTTTCCGTTGCCCGGATTCCGACGCCGAAATCACGCTGTGTTACGGTAGAAATTGCCGGACATCGCACGACAACGAAGTTGCTTCCGGGAAAGGTGAACGTCGTTGTCGTCAAATCGGTCGGTTTTGCATTGGAACCGAGGGTGAATCAATTTATCCTCAAGTAATGATTTCTATGAAACGTTTTGCTTCAAAAATTCTGTTTGCGGGAACGGCTTTATTGCTCGCCGTTTGCTTTGCCGGATGCGCGGCGTCCGTGAATACGCTTGAAAATGCCGATGCGGGATCGGGGAAACGACTTTTGAACGACCGGCGTATCGTTACCGATTCGGGGACTCTCGATATGGCAACGCCGCTTGAGGTGCGCACGGGAACGACGCCCGACGGCACCGTAATGCGCATTCAGCTTGAGCTGATGAACCGCACGGACGAAATCGGTCGCGTGTTTTATCTCGTCGAATGGTTTGACGAACAGGGCATGAAAATCGAAGTTCCCTCCGCGTGGAAGCAACTTAATATTCAGCCGGCAAAAATCGAATCCGTTACCGCCGTTGCTCCGAATGCCGCCGCAAAAGATTTTCGCATTTCATTAAAACGCAGTGAATAAAAACAACAAACGTAAGGAAAAAATAATGACGCTTAAAAAATCCTTTTTCATGACGGTTCTTGCCGCGGGAACGCTGGTGTTCGGCGCGTGCGCTTCGCAAAAAGCTCGCTACATCGATTCCACGGGAACGGAAACCGTTGTCTCGTTGAACCGGGTCGATATTCAGGATTTTCAATCTGCAACGGACGCGCTTGTCGCCGATATGTTGACTTGGGACGCGTTTGCGGGAACGAAAAAACCGGTTGTGGCGCTTAGCCGCGTTGTCAACGATACGACGAATAATTTTGATACGGCTTTGCTGACGAATCAGGTTCAGGAAGCCATTCTGAAATCCCGCAAAGCGATTATTTCGATGTCGATGAGCGTTGATCGCAAAGACGACGTGGTACGCCAGGACGTTGCTTCGCTCGGCGGAACGGAAACGGTTGTTCCGGATTTGACGCTTATCGGAAAAATTTCCGAAGTCGCCGCGCGCGCGGATTCGACGAAACAGGTTTCGTATGTTTTTGCGATGCGACTCGTGGAAACCAAGACCGGAAACGTCGTGTGGATGAATTCGAAGACCATTACGAAGCAGGGCGAGAAAAATTCGGTCGGCTGGTAGTCGATGACGGGAACAAATTTTTTTGAACGACAGGACAATGCGCGCCGGGCGACGCGTTGGCTTGTCGTTTGGTTTGCGCTTGCAGTGTTGGGGACGGCGGCGGCGGTTTACGCGGCTGTGATGTTTGCGTTGATTCGCGCGGATGTCGTTTCTCAAGCATCGTACTGGAATGCGGAGATTTTTGCTTATGCGTTCGGCGGGACGCTCCTGCTTGTCGGCGGTGCGAGCTTTTTCAAAAGCCTCGAATACGGGAGCGCGAGCGGAGAACTGATTGCGCGGGAACTCGGCGGTGCTGCGGTTAATCCGAATGCGGACGAACCGTCGCGCCGTCAACTCGTGAACGTCGTTCAGGAAATGTCCATCGCCTCGGGCGTTCCGATGCCGAAGATTTTTATTCTCGAACACGAGCGGAGCATCAATGCGTTTGCGGCGGGAACGCGGATTGAAAATGCGGCGATCGCCGTTTCGCGCGGTGCGCTCGATAAACTTTCCCGTGACGAGTTGCAGGCGGTTGTCGGGCATGAGTTCTCTCATATTCTTAACGGCGACATGCGTTTGAACGTCAAGCTCGTCAGTTGGATTTTCGGCTTGGTTGTTTTATCGCTTGTCGGGCGTATTCTGATGCGAAGTGCCGTGTTTTCGGGAAGTTCGCGTTCCCGAAAAAATGACGGCGCGCAGGTTTTGGTTTTCTTCGGCTTGGTGATTATGATTATCGGCTTTGTCAGCCAATTTTTTGCAAGCATTATTCAAGCTGCTATTTCGCGCCATCGCGAGCGCTTGGCGGACGCTTCGGCGACTCAATTTACGCGCAATCCGATCGCACTTGCCAATGCGCTTTCCCGCATCGGCGGCGATTCGAGCCTGCTGAATTCTCCTCATGCGGGCGAATATTCGCATTTCTTTTTTGCCTCCGGCGTGCATTCGCTTTTTGACACGCATCCGCCGTTGGAAGAGCGTATCCGCGCGCTCAATCCCGCTTGGGACGGAAAATTTTTGCGTTCCGCCAATCCGCCGAGCTGGACTGCTGAGGAAACGGAAGCTCTCACGAGAAAATGGGCGCTTGCCGACTTGGCCAAAGATGTTAAGGGCGCTCGGGCGCTTGTTTTTCTGTTGATGATGACGCATTCCCGCGACGACGATCGCGCGCAGGCGGAGTTGCTTTTAAAGACGGAACGGAAAGACGTTTTTGCAATGTTGGAAGCGAATTGGGATGCCGTTTTGGCGCTCCCGCCGGAAAAACGGCTTTCTCTCGTGATTCTTGCCGCGCCGCAATTGCGCGAATATCCGCAGAAAGAACGTAAGGCGATTTGCATGACGCTGAGGCGCTTGGCGGAAATTGACGGCGAAATTGCGCTTTTTGAGTTTTTGATTATTCGCATCGTCGAAGGTCTTTTGCTTTGGGAAGAACATTCGAGCGTTTCCGAGTCCCAACGTTTTGCCGCCGCCGAAATTGCCTTTTCCGTCGTTATGCGGGAAAATCGCTTTTCCGCTACCGAGGCTTCGCGGAAAATGCAGGCAATTCTTGATGTGCAGGATTTCTTCCCGAAAAGCCTTCGCCTCGTTCCCGCAACACAACTCTGCGTTCCCGAGTTGGACAAGGCATTTGATATTTTGCGGGCAACGCCGATTATTTTCCGCGAAAACCTGATTAAGGTTTGCGATGCCGTGGCGCTTGCCGACGGGAACGTTTCCGCTCAGGAAACCGATTTGATTAACGCGATTGCGCTTGCGCTCGCTTGCCCGATTTATAAACGCATTCGACTCTAATTCTTTATGCTCCCGGATTTATCGAAAATTCAAACCGTTTTCTTTGATTTGGACGGTACGCTGATTGATAATTTCAGCGCCATTCACAAATGCTATGCCGATATTGCGCGGGAAATGGGGCTGATCCCGAAAAGCTACGAGCAGTTGCGCGCCACCGTCGGCGGATCAATTACGCTCACGTTGTCCCGACTCATCGGCGACGACCTCGCCGAAGAAGGCGTGCGGCGTTTCCGGGCGCATTTTCCCGAAGTAATGTTCGACGACGTTTTCGTTTTGGACGGGGTTGAATGGATTTTGAAAAAGCTACGGGAACGCGGTATCAAAACCGCCGTTTTTACCAACAAAGAACATTCGGCAACGCTCGCGCTTTTGGAGTATTTGAACTTGTCGGCGCTTGTTGACGGCGTTTTCGGAACGAATCTTCCCGACATGCCTTGGCGAAAACCGAACCGCGAGTATTCCGAGTATGTTTTGAAAAAAATGGGCGTTCCTGCAGAAAACGCGATGCTTATCGGCGATTCGCCGTTCGATGTCGGAGCCGCGCGAATTGTCGGTATGCCCGTTGCTTGCGTAACGACGGGAACACACATGCCGGAAGCGCTTATCGAATGCCTCGGGACGCAGGAACTTGTTTTCCCGAACATGTTTGCTTTGGGACGGGATTTGTTTAATTTTAGTCCGCAAAATTAAACACTATTTGTTTGCTATGAAAAAAATATTGCCCCTGTTTTTGAGTTTTGCCGGAATTTTTGCGGGAACGGCTTTGCCGCTTGGCGCCGCCGGGTGGAAGCCTGTTTCCGACCCCGGAAAAATCGTTCCCGTCGCTGGAGAATATGCGATTTTGATTTCAAAGAAAACGGCACGAAATGCTTCGTGGAAACAGGTTG
This sequence comes from Candidatus Spyradenecus sp., assembly GCA_045535075.1. Classification (GTDB taxonomy): domain Bacteria; phylum Verrucomicrobiota; class Verrucomicrobiia; order Opitutales; family UBA953; genus Spyradosoma. The sequence goes on from JAZSKX010000015.1 coordinate 96,173, forward strand.
CCGAGATGCTTAAAAAGCGCTACGCGGGAACGCTGATTTTCTGGGAAAAAGACATTGCCGAAGTCGAAGCCGAACTGAAAAAAAAGAAGCCGCGCTACATTGCCGTTGTCGCGCAACCCGAAGAACTGGATCGGGTCGTTGTCGCGAAATTACATCGAATGACGCGTCGCATCGAGCCGGATTTCTACGGCGATGCCATTTTCGGGATTATCACGGCGCGCACGCCTGCCGCAGCCAAGCGCCTTGCCGAAGAACAGAAAGCGCCGTTGTTAATTGAGCGCGGTGTGAGCACGACGAATTGCGACTTGGAGCGTTTTAAGCATCAGTTCTTCGTTACGGATTGGGGACGGGACGAGTATATCGAAACCCGGAACGGCGTATCGGGAGAAAAAAAGAAGCTCCCGCGAGGGGAAGAAATCGTTGAGCTTTTTGCCGAAAAATTCGCGGAAATTAACCCGCAGTATTTGCTTTCGGCGTCGCATGCAACGGAATTCAATCTTGAAATGCCGTTCGGGCGCGGCTTAATCGCTCCCGCCGGCGGAAAGTTTTATTGTTTCAAAAACGCGGATATGCCGGCGTTCAGGCGCATGCTCGGAAAACCGGAGCAAGTCGCCGATTACGCAAAAAAATCCGAACTGACCGTTCTTCGGGCGACCGACGATCCGAAAATTTGGATTGCCGCCGGGAACTGTCTCTTCGGGGATGTTTTGCGCAGCCCGGATTCCGTTGCCGCGACCCTGCTTTCCGATTACGGCGTTCGCCAACTCGTCGGCTACACCGTGCCGACGTGGTATGGTGTCGGCTGGGATGTCCACGGGAACTTTTTCAACGGGCATCAGGATGTTAGCGTCGGGCAGGCGTGGTTCTTTACGAACCAGCGTTCGTTGGAGAAATTGCCGCCGGCATTGCGTTCTGCGGAATATCCGCTGACGGCCGAAGATATGAACGGCATGGATTTTAATGCGCTCCAGCGCTGCGTCGTTGAAAATAAAATTCCGCTGACGCGCGATGACGTCGGGCGATTCCACGACCGCGATGTTATCGCGTTTTACGGCGATCCTCTGTTTCGCGCCGGCTTTGATCAAAACGCGAAAAATTGTCAGCCTTGGGAATATACGCTTCGAGCGCGTGGGAAGGAGCGGCGTGTCGTTGTCGCGGGAACGCAGGGAAAAACGCGCAAATCCGAGTTCCGTTTTTGGTTCCCGGAACAGCGTGATACGGCCAAGGATATTAAGATTTTCCGTAAGAAAATGAAGTCCGCCGCCGGAGGAGAATCGATTTCGAGCGGAGAAGCTCTCGCTCCGGAGATGTTTACTTCGACGAAAAACTTCGTGATGCTTTCCGATTCGCTTGAGTTGGCTCCCGACGAGCGTTTGGTCATTACATATCGCGTCCGCTGACAACGCTATTGCTCGGGAACGCTAAAAATGCGCGGGAGGATTGGCTCTTCCGCGCATTTTTTTGTTTCTCTGAATTTAGACGACGGGATTGACGCTTCGGATAAAAGCGCTCTCGCCCCAAGCGGAGCGGATGCTTTGCGATATTGACGCTAAATCGCTTTCGGGAGCGATTTCTGCAAAGCACGCGCTCCCGCTCCCGCTCATGTGCGGATTGAGCCCGTGGCGTTCCCGCAAAATTTCAAAGAGCGCGGGAAGGGCGAGGTGCTTGCGGAAAACGGCTCGCTCCATATTGTTGAAAAACGGGAGCGGTTCGGCTTGCGGGGCGGAAAGCCACGTCGCGAGGCGGGATTCGGCTTCGTCTTCGGAAATATAATCGTGAGGCGCATTCCGCCTCATGGCGCGGTAGGCTTCGAGCGTGGAAACTCCGAATGCCGGCTTGAAGAGCAGAAATCGCCGGCGGCTTAGCGCTTCGATTGCGGGAACCGGTAAAATTTCAACGCGCTCGCCGCGTCCGCGCATGACGACCGGGCGGTTTGCAAGGAAAAGCGGGACATCGGAGCCGAGCTTTGCGGCAATCGAGTTCAGCGTTTCTGCGTCGAGCGGATTTCGGCAAATTGTATTTAAAATTTTCAGAGCTGTCGCCGCATCCGAGCTCCCGCCGCCGAGCCCGGCTCCGTGGGGCGTATTTTTTTGAAGCTCCCAGGCAATCGGCGGGCACGCGGGAACGCGCTCCCGGAAAAGCGTTGTTGCCCGACAAACAAGATTGGTCGAATCTGTCGGGACGCCGGGAGTGTTGCAGGAGAGCGAATCGCTTGTTGCAATCGTCGCCGTAAGCGTATCGCCGAGCGAAATCGGAGCAACCAGCGAGATAAGCGAATGAAAGCCGTCCGGGCGCGTTCCCGTGATTGCCAAAAACAGATTGATTTTCGCGGGAGCGAAGTCGGTAAATGTGTTATTTTCGATAATCAAAGCGCATGAAATTACCGCTCAAACACGGGGGCGGGGCAAGTTTTTTCTGTTTTATATTGCGGGAACTCAAAAAAAGAGAAAAAGACTGTTGACATCCGGAGGGTGGAATCGCTTGAATAGTCGTTCAACAATTTTTTCAGAAAGCCATGAAAGTTTCATCTTCACTTAAAAATCTTAAGGTGCGTCATCCGAACTGCCAGGTCGTTCGCCGCAAAGGTCGCATCTACGTTATCAATAAAACCCACCCGCGCTACAAAGCGCGCCAGGGATAATTCTCGCGTCTTAATCTTAGCTTAGGAAGTTTTTACCGTGAAAAAAGATATTCATCCTTCGATCAACAACGTCTGCTTCCGTGACGTTTCCTCCGGTCGCCAATTCTTGACCAAATCCACGCTTTCCTCCAAGGAAAAGATCACGGTTGACGGCGAAGAATACTATGTTATTCCGCGTGACGTGACGGCGGATTCCCACCCGGCTTACACCGGCGAAAAACGCTTCGTTGACACGGCGGGTCGCGTCGAAAAATTCCAAAACAAGTTCTCCCGTCGCCGCGCGCGCTAGTTCGGGATTTTCCTTTCCGGGCGCATCTCCTTTTCAAGAGGGAGATGCGCTTTTTGTTTAGTTAATTGCCGTTTGTCTTTTTCGCCCGGAAGGCTTATCTTTTCGTAAACAAAGACAATTTTATGGACGAAGTTCAAAACGTTAATCGCGAGAAGAGATTGCGGCGGATTACGCTTTGGCTCAACGGGCTGATGCTCTTTTGCACGCTGTTTAGCGTCGTTTCGATTGTTGTCGCTTTGGGCTGGCAGTTGGATGAATTTCAACTTGCGGTTTTGCGCAATCTGTCTTTCGCGGGAACGGGAATTTTCTTCGCAGAAGAGATTGCCAGGGTATTTTGCCTTCATAAAACGCTAATCAAATACCTGAGAAGCTGTTCGGCGGAATTGCTTTTTACGCTGGCAATTCCCGTCGCGTTTGTTTTCGGCGGAGAATACTTCTTCAAACCGGATTCCGCGAAAGGATTTATCTGCCTGATTCACTTACTCGTAATTGCGGTTGCGGGCGTGCGCGCACTTCGTTTTCGCGGGAAAATCGAGGCGGTAAAACGTTTGTCGCCGGGACGTGTTTTTATACTCAGCTTCGCCTTGCTTATTTTGTGCGGAACGCTGATGTTGCTGACGCCACGCGCGACTGTGTCCGGAATCAGTTTTACGGACGCTCTGTTTTTTGCAACAAGCGCGGTTTGTGTTACGGGGCTCGTTCCCGTGGCGGATCTTCCCGCAACGCTGACCGAATTCGGGCAGTACATCCTGCTTGTGCTCGCGCAACTGGGCGGCTTGGGCGTGATGTCCATCACCTACTTCTTCGCCTATTTCTTCGCCGGAGGGCTTTCGATTCGTAATCGCTTCGCGTTTCAGGATTTATTTAACGAAGACAATCTTACCCAAATCGGACTTGTCCTCGGCGTGCTTGTCGGGTTTACCTTTTCCGTAGAAGCTCTCGGCGCGATTTGGATTTATTTCGCTTACGCAGCAGAAAATGTGGCCGATCCCGTGTTTTTTTCCGTGTTTCACGCTGTAATGGCGTTTTGTAATGCGGGATTTTCGACCTTGCCGGAAGGCCTGGCGAGCGGGCTCGTTCCCGATCAAACGGACTTTATTTTCGCCGTGATTGCCCTTTCGATCGTCGGAGGAATCGGATTTCCGGTATTCAAAAATTTTTGGTTGGTCGCTCTTAGTTATGTGCGACGCCATTTGTGGCGGCATCGCGGATTTATTCCTGCAAGGCTCTCAACTCATTCAAAAATTGTTTTGACTACGAGCGGATTCGTGTTGGTCGCGGGAACGGTTTTGCTTTTGCTTACCGCGATGAATTCCGATCAGGTGGATTTCATGCGGGCCTTTTTCCTCGCCGCGACAACACGAACAGCCGGGTTCGACATCGGAAATACCGCCTTACTCCCGACGGGAACGCTCCTCGTCATGATGGTTCTAATGTTCATCGGCGGTGCTCCGTTTTCTACCGCCGGCGGAATTAAGGTAACAACTTTCGCCGTTGCCGTGTTGTCGATTCGCCAATTCCTTTCGGGAAAACGGGATCTGGAAATTTTCGGACGGCGGTTGAACGGCGATATCGCGCATCAGGCGCTTGCGCTTGTTTTATTGACCGGATTGTTCTTCGCGTTTGTCGCAATCGCCCTTTGCACTCTGCATCCGGAAATAGACGGAGAATTTTTGATGTTTGAAGCGATTTCTGCGGTCGCGACGGTCGGAATTTCCTGCAACGTAACCCCTCTGCTCGGGGATGCCGCCAAATGCGTTCTTATCGCGGCGATGTTTATCGGACGTATCGGAATCCTACTTTTCCTGGCCTCGTTTATCCAGCGTCGGGAAAACTCCGGAGCACGCCTCCCCGAAGATTCCATTGCACTTTCATAATTTGTATTTTGCGTTCCCGCGGCGAAAGTCGCGGGAACGCCGTTGACTTACGCGGCAAACAATCTGAATCAATATACGGAAATTTGCTCGGCGGAGTTGATTCACCAGACGGAAACGCCGTCGGCTCAGCCTTCAGCTTTCGTATGATGCTGACGGGAACGCGACTGTGGCGTTTTGGTGCGAACCTTTCAAAAATATGAAAAATTTATCGGAAGGGAGAATTCTTTCCGCTGTTGTTGACGTATATTCCCAGGAGAAATAGTCGCTTTCTTGTGCGAGACATTGCGTCCGGAAACCTCGTAAAAACCGGTGATTATCCCTATGGTTCATATCACAAGGTTTTTATGAATGTTTTGATGCGTTGGTCGTAAAAATTATTGCGGGACGGTCTTTTTTCTGTCCATGGGAATTCTACATCCGAAGCGAAAAGTGGATTAAGAAGAGACGTTTCTCTGAACTCAACCGAGCGGTCGATCTGTATTGTAGTAATCCTGATATCCGATTTCTTACTCCCATGATTTGTGCTTTTTTTACCGCTTCTTTGCTAAATTTCAATTTGCGCGGGAACGCGGGAAGGCGTTTAATCAATCCTTAAAATTTTTTGTTATGACATCCTCCGAAATTCGTCAGTCGTTTCTTGATTTCTTTAAATCGAAAGAGCACCAGATCGTGCCCTCGTCGAGCCTCATGCCGGACTCGCCGAACCTGCTTTTCACGAATGCGGGAATGAACCAATTCGTGCCGATTTTCCTCGGGCAAATTCCTTGTCCGTATCCGACGCATCGCGCCGCAGACACGCAAAAATGCATTCGCGCCGGAGGCAAGCATAACGACCTCGAAGACGTCGGCATGGACACGTATCACCACACGTTTTTCGAAATGCTCGGAAACTGGTCTTACGGCAACTATTTCAAAAAAGAAGCCATTGCGTGGGCTTGGGAACTGATCACGGAGGTTTGGAAATTCCCGAAAGAACGCCTCTACGCGACCGTTTATTGCCCGGACAAATCCAAGGGCGATCCCGCCGAGTTTGACCAAGAAGCCTACGATGCGTGGGAAAAACTCTTCGTCGCCGCTGGGCTTGACCCGAAAGTCCATATCGTCAACGGCAACAAAAAAGACAATTTCTGGATGATGGGCGACACGGGTCCCTGCGGTCCGTGCTCGGAACTCCACATCGACCTTACGCCGAAGGGCGACACGGCGGGAACGCTCGTTAACGCCGGCTCGCCGCTTTGCATCGAAATCTGGAACCTCGTGTTCATGGAATTTAACGCGAATCCGGACGGCTCGTTTTCGCCGCTTCCCGCCAAGAACGTCGATACCGGAATGGGCTTTGAGCGCGCTGCGAGCATTATTCAATGCACGAAAAATTTCACTGATTTCACCGGCATCATTTCCAATTACGAAACGGACATTTTTGCGCCGATTTTCCGCGAAATCGAAAAACTTTCCGGCAAAAAATACACATCCACGCTTCCCGCCGCGGGAACGCAGGGCGCAACCGAACAGGAAAAAATCGACATTGCCTTCCGCGTCATCGCTGACCACATTCGCACGCTTTCTTTTGCCATTGCCGACGGCATCGCTCCCGGCAACAGCGACCGCAACTACGTTCTGCGCCGCATTTTGCGCCGCGCCGTCCGCTACGGGCGCACGCTCGGCTTCAAGGAACCGTTTTTCTACAAACTCGTCGACGTGCTCGCGGAAACGATGGGCGATGTCTTCCCGGAAATCCGTTCCCGCCGCGAGTTCGTGCGCGACACGATTCGCGTCGAAGAAGAAGCGTTTAACAAAACGCTCGATGCCGGGCTGACGATTTTTGAAGAAATTATTGCGCTGAAAAATTCCGCCAAGGAATTGCGTATCGGAATCGCGGATACAATGAGCCTTTCCGAAGAAGCGCTCAAAGGCGGGAACGCAACACTCGCGAAAATCGCCGATCACATGGCTCTTAATATCGCGAAATTCGTTCTCGGCTTCGGCAAACCCGTCAACACTGAGCTTGCGCGCCGCATTTTCACGCGCTCCGATGTTAAAGCTCTTTACACGAGCGCGCACGCCGTGCTCAACGCGCCGGAAGATAAAGACGCGCTCGCGAATTTCCGGGGCACGCTCGCAAACTTCCTCGCCGTCAGCACCGAGCTGAACGATGTTTTCAACGGAGAAGCGGCATTCCTGCTTTACGATACTTACGGATTTCCGCTCGACCTCACCGACCTCATGGCGCGGGAACGCGGCTACACGGTGGACGAAAACGCGTTCAACACGCTTATGACCGAGCAGCGGGAACGCGCTCGCGCCGCGCAGAAAAAGCAGATCGTTACGCTTTCCGAAATCGAAACGAAGGACGCAACGGAATTTCTCGGCTACGAAACGCTTTCTGCCGAAGCGACGATTCTCGAAGTCGTTGACAACAAAGGCAAAATCGCCGTCATTCTCGACCGCACGCCGTGCTACGCGGAAATGGGCGGGCAAGTCGGCGACACGGGAACACTTTCCGCGCGCGGCAAGGCTTGGAAAATCGTCAACACGCAAAAGAGCGGGAACGTGTTTCTGCATTTCGTCGAAGGCGCGGAACCGCCGCCCGTCGGCGCAAAAGCCGCCGTCGTTGTCGATGAAACACGCCGCCGCGCTATTGAGCGCAACCATACGGCGACACACCTTTTGCACTTTGCGCTTCACAGTGTTGTCGGCAAAGACGTGGCGCAAAAAGGTTCTTTCGTTTCCGACGAAAAACTGACCTTCGACTTTAATTCCGCCGCGCTCACGCCTGCGCAAGTTTCCGCCGTTGAAAAGAAAGTGAACGAACTCGTGCTCGCCAACAGCGGGATTTCCTGGACGGAAATTGCGCACGAACAGGCGAAGGAAAATGAAAATATTATCCAGTTCTTCGGCGATAAATACGGCGACGTTGTCCGCGTAATTCAGGTTGGCGGGAACGCGCACGCGCTCGACGGCTATTCGATGGAACTTTGCGGCGGCACGCACGCGCGCGCCACGGGCGAACTCGGGCTTTTCCGCATCGTCAGCGAAAGTGCGATTGCCGCCGGTGTGCGCCGAATTGAAGCTTGCACGGGAATGTCCGCTTACGCACACGGAGTCGAAGAAACGCAGTTGCTGAAAAAACTTTCCGAAAAAACGAAAACGCCGATTGCGGATTTGCAGAAGAAATTCGAAGCGCTCATGGAAGAAAAATCCGCGCTTGAAAAGCAACTCGCGGCGGTGCGCCAAAAGGAACTCGCGCAACTCGCAAACAAGCTTGTTGCCGAGGCGAAAGATACGGGAACGGCGAAGCAGGTCGCGGCGGTCGTTCCCGCAACTTCGCCGAACGATTTGCGCGAAATCGCTTCGCAGCTCGTGAAACAGCTCGGCGACAACGGCGTCGTCATTCTCGGTGCGGCACTCGCTCCGGATAAAGTTTCCGTCGTCGCCGCCTGCGCTCCCGCCGCCGTCAAATCCGGCGTTGCGGCGGGCAAAATCGTTTCCGCGCTCTGCGGCAAGCTCGGCGGCAAAGGCGGCGGAAAGCCGGACTTTGCGATGGGCGGCGGGAAAGACGCTTCCGCGCTTCCCGGCGTTTTCGCCGAGCTTTAAAGGAATTCCTACAAGTAGAGTTTTCGGGAGAGTAAAGAAGTCGTCGGTACCCGGTAATTGGGAATCGACGGCTTCTTTGCTTTCTTAAAAAGAAGCGTTCCCGCGGATCTCTCCACGGGAACGTAGTATCTAACACTAACTCTATCTAACACTAACACATAAACAAATTTTTAAAACGTTCGTCTGAGCTTCTAAAAGTTTCAAACTAAGCGTTGTTTAATTTCCTACTAATATAGTAGGAGAGTTGTAATTATGTCAAATAGTTTTTCGGTGTTTTTTATTTTTTTTTGAAATTTTATTCGACAATGCGGACGCCGCCTTTATCGGCAGAGGCGACCATTTTCGCGTAAGCGCGCAAGGCTTTGGAAATCTTGCGGTTGCGCGTTTTCGGAGTCCACGCTGCGTTCCCGCGGGATTCTTCTTCCCTGCGGCGAGCGGCGAGCTCTTCGTCGGAAACGCAAACGCGAATCGTGCGCGCGGGAATGTCGATTTCAATCAAATCGTTGTCGCGAATCAGTGCGACGTTCCCGCCCGCCGCCGCTTCCGGCGAAATGTGTCCGATGGAAAGCCCCGACGTGCCGCCGGAGAAACGTCCGTCCGTAATCAGTGCGCAGAGTTCGCCGAGGTGTTTCGATTTGATGTAAGACGTCGGGTAAAGCATTTCCTGCATGCCCGGGCCGCCGCGCGGACCTTCGTGCGTGATGACGACGACATCGCCCGGCCCAACCTTGCCGCCGAGAATGCCTTCGCACGCGTCGTCCTGCGATTCAAACACGCGCGCGGTGCCTTTGAATTTGAAAACCTTTTCGGAAACGCCCGCCGTTTTGACGATGCAACCGTCCTGCGCGATATTGCCGAAGAGCACGGCGAGCCCGCCGTCACGCACGTACGCGTGTTCGACATCGCGAATGCAACCGTTTGTGCGGTCTGTATCCAAATTTTCATAACGCGTTTCCTGCGAAGCCATTTCGATGTTGCGCGTTCCCGCGGGCGCGGCGTGAGCGCGTTCGAGCGCCTCGGAGGAGACGGTCGGCGAATCGATGTCGTTTTGTGCGATGGCTTCGGTAAGCGTCAGCCCGTCGGCGCGGTAAACGTTCCCGTCGATGAGTCCTTCGGCGGCGAGGCGTCCGATAATCGTCAGGATTCCGCCGGCGCGGTTCACGTCTTCGATGTGATATTTTTTTGTATTCGGCGCAACTTTACAAAGCACGGGAACGCGGCGGGAAAGGAAGTCGATGTCCTTCATCGTGAAATCCACGCCGGCTTCCTGCGCGATGGCGAGCAGGTGCAAGACCGTGTTGGTCGAGCCGCCCATGGCGATATCGAGCGTCATCGCGTTCAGGAACGCGGCGCGCGTGGCGATTTGGCGCGGGAGCACGGTGGCGTCGCCTTTTTCGTAATACGCGTAAGCCATTTCGACGATGCGCTTGGCGGCTTTTTCAAAAAGTTTCATGCGCTCTTTGTGCGTTGAAAGCACGGTACCGTTGCCGGGAAGCGCCATGCCGAGCACTTCGTTGAGGCAATTCATAGAATTTGCCGTAAACATGCCGGAGCAGGAGCCGCAAGTCGGGCACGCGAGGCGTTCGAGCTCGGCGAGTTTTTCGTCGGAATATGATTCGTCCGCGCCCTTGACCATGACGTCGATCAGGTCGTATTTTTCGCCTTCGAAATCGCCGGCTTCCATCGGTCCGCCGGAAACGAAAATCGCGGGAATATTCAGGCGCATTGCCGCCATGAGCATGCCGGGCGTAACTTTGTCGCAGTTGGAAATGCAAACGATAGCGTCCACGCGGTGCGCGTTGCACATGTATTCGACGGAGTCGGCGATGAGGTCGCGCGACGGGAGCGAGTAAAGCATGCCGTCGTGCCCCATGGCGATGCCGTCGTCGATGGCGATGGTGTTAAATTCTGCGGCGAAGCAACCTTGCGCTTCGATGAGCGCTTTCATCTGTTGCCCGATTTTGTGCAAATGCGTGTGTCCGGGAACGAACTGCGTGAATGAATTGACGATACCGATAATCGGCTTGCCGAGTTGTTCTTCTTTCATGCCGTTGGCGCGCCAAAGTGCGCGCGCGCCCGCCATGCGGCGACCTTCCGTGCTGAGTGAACTGCGAAATTTCATAGTGAGGCGAAATTCTACGCGCGTTCCCGCGGGAACGCAAAGCGTTTGTTTTTGAATTTTTGGGGAGTCGGGGGAAGGGAATTTTTATTCCCAGATGAATTGGTGTTCCCGTGAGAGCCAGGATTCGAGGCGGTGGACGTAGTGCGCGATATCCCGGGAATCGACGCAAAGTTGCTCTAGAGGCGTTTTTAAAACGGCGGCGATGCCTTCGCGGTCTTCAAAGCAGGAGTTTTCAAACCAATCTTCCCGAACGGGATAGCCGTTGTCGCGGGCGAGCGTCCAAAGCGCCTTGAGATAGGTTGCGTCCGGATTGGGTTTTTCTCCGAATGCGCGGAATACATTTTCGCTTAATCGGTAAATTCCGGCGTGCGAATCCGGCGGGAACGTATTTTTTGCCAGAAGCGACGCAAATTTGCTGGCGCAGACCAAAGCGCTGTAATTTCCGGAAATTCCGACGTTTCGGCGGACAAGGCGATATTCTTTCGCAAACCGCAACGTCGAATCCGTTCCCGCCTTCGGTTTATCCAAAAGGATTTCCGCTTCGTCGAAAAGATCCGGGACACAGGTGGTTTTGTTCTTGCCTGCAATGCGCACCAAACAAGGCTGCGCGCCGTATTCTCGAGTGAGAATGACGACGCGCCAGAATTTTTCTCCTTGAACAATCCTATCGAGGATGAATCCGGAAAATAATTTTGCCTTTTCGGGCATTATTTTGCCTTGCGAACTTCGTCCGCCGGAATGCTGAGGAAGAAGAGCGTTTGCGAGTCCGGAGAACCTTCGTAGAGAACGCCGATGCGCTGATTTTTATCATCGGCAAACGCAAGTGTCGAGTACCCGGCACAACGGCGTTCGTCGTAAAGCAATCCGTCCGACCACGTTTTTCCGCCGTCTTTCGAGTATTTCAGCGTCATGTTATTGCGTACACCGGAATTCGGGTTTGAGAAGAAAAGATTTTTCCCGTCAGCGGTGAGTAACGCCGCTTGGCACAAGTTGCCGGGTTGGCGAAGCTTTTCTCCGTCGAATTTTTTCCAGGTTTCGCCCATGTCCTTCGTGGTGGCAACGATGCGTTCTCCCGGGGAGCCTTGGCGAACGTTCAGCATAATCGAGCCGTCTTTGAGCTGGACGCAGGTCGACTCGGATCCGCCCCACGGCATTGCCTTCGAGGACGTCCAGGTTTTTCCGCCGTCTTTGGAATAAACAAGCACGCCTTTAACGCCTTTGCCTTTGTGCCCCCAAATTTGCGACGGGAAAATCAACGTTCCGTCTTTCGTGCAGATTCCGGCTCCCGGACCTTGGAAGACTAATCCCCAATCCTGAGTATCGGAATCCTGAAGGCGCTTGATTTCGGAAGTGATGTTTATCGGTTTGCTCCAGCTTTTCCCGTCGTTGTCGGAAGAAATAAGCACCATTTGTCCGCAATTTTGCGGCGAGTCCGTTCCCGTGGAGCTTGTCCAGATCGGGTGTCCGCTTTGCGGCGCCCAAAGTGCGGAAATCCAAATTTTCCCGGTTTTATCGTCAACGAGGATTCCCGGATCGCCGATACCTTTTTTCACTTCCATGTTTTTCGAGGAAAGAACGGATTCCACGGGCGACCACGTTTTTCCGCCGTCGGTCGATCGGCTGACGCCGACATCAATGTTTGCGGGAAGGTCGCCGGCGTGATTGTAGCGAATGTCGAAAGTTGCAATCAGTGTTCCCGTCTTCGGATTTCGCGCAATTGCGGGAATGCGGTAGTTTTTGGATTTCAAGTCACCGGCTTTCGCAACCGCGTAGCCGATGCGTTGTTCGGTTTTGGCGCCTTTGATGGCTTGCTTGCGCGCGTTGACCGTGGCACCTGTTGCCGCAAGGACAATTTTGCCTTCGATGTCCGCATTTTTCTTCATCGTGACGCTGACCCAAATATCATTGGCGCCGTGTTCGAGTTTCTTGCGCCCGACTACCGTAACTTTCGGAGCTCCCGTGACTTTCGCCGAGCCGAATTTTTCGCCGACCTTGCCGACGGAGTTCCCGCCGAAATAGACATCGATACTCGCGATGTCGGAAATTTTTGTCGTTCCCGTGAGATTAAATTCAATGCCGGTGAGCGTTTCGCCGTCTGCCTGCATTTTAAGATTCATGACGGGATTGTAATCCATGCGTACCATGACGGGCCAGACGTTGGTGGCGGCGGTTGTGTCAACGGCGGCAAGCGCGTTTGCGGCTCCTGCGAGGCAAAGTGCGGCAAGCGCAATTTTAGCTAGGACGGATGAGATTCGGGTAAGCTTCATAGTAGTCTTAATCTGCCTTAAAACGTGTTTCGGGGAAAGTAAAATTTTATTCGAATCCCCGTTCCCGTACGGCACGGCGGAGTGTGTCAAGATCGACGGAAATATTGTTTTGCGGGAGCATATTATTTTTTTCAAACCAAGACCGATTCATTTCGAGACAAAATCGAATGTCGTCGGATTTTGAATACGTAGAAGTCGTGCTGTTCGCACGCATTGTGTAAACTTCAAGGAGTTTCCCGGTGGCATCAAAATAGCCGATGTCCAAATCAATCGGAACGTTTTTCATCCAGAAGGCGCGCTGTTCCGATGTATGATAAATGAAAAACATACCCTCGTCCTCATCGAGCTTGCGGCAACCCATCAAGCCGCGCATGCGTTCGATTTCCGTTAGTGCGAGGCGTGCGTGAATTATTTTTCCGTTGTTAAATGTAATCGGGAAACGCGTTTGTGCGGACGGATGTTCTTCCGGCTTCGCAACGGCAGGAACGATATACCGGCGGAAAATCGGTTCTTTCCCGAGGTGAAAGCGGACGAAATTTATGATTTCAATCGGCGGGAATGCTCGGATTACCACGAAGATCCCCAGAGCACAAAGAAACACGCCGCCGAAGATTTTCCAGCGGAGTTTTACGGTGTCCTTGAGCGGGCGGCGGCGTTCGCGCTTAGGCATTGGCTTCGCAGGCGGCGATGACGCGTTGCGTGTGGCGCCGCAGGGCAGAGTCCGGATCGATTTTTGCCTGGCGGCATGCGGCAATGATTTCAAAAAGCTTTTCGCCTGCGGCTTCTTCGGTGAGTGTTCCCGCGAGAGCATCAATTTTGCGGCGATCGGCGGTTTCTCCCGGATTGAGATTTTTCTTTTCGACGGCTTTCCACGTGTCGCGCGCGCGCAAGATGTTGTTTAACGTTGCGGGAAGGTCTTTGAAGAATGCCGACGTTTGTTTTTTCGTGCTATTGCTTTTTTCTCCGGCTTTAATTTCGTCCCATTTTTTGAGGACGGCATCGGAATTCTCAAGCTTCATTTCTCCGAAAACATGCGGGTGGCGGGAAATCATTTTTTCGTTGACGACACGGGCGACATCCTCGAAGGAAAAATCGCCGTTTTCCCGCGCAATTTCCGCGTGCATGACAACTTGAAGAAGCAAGTCGCCGAGCTCTTCGCACATATGTGCTTTCTCGTCTAAATCGACCGTCTCAATGAATTCGGCGACCTCTTCGACGAGGCAATCACAGAGTGAACGGTGCGTTTGTTCCCGATCCCAAGGGCAACCGCCCGGAGCGCGCAGGCGCGTGATGGTTTCGAGTAAATTATCAATGGAAGCCATAATACGCTAAGGCTAAGCGTTCCCGCAGAAACCTGCAAATCGGAATTCGACGATTCGGAAAACGGACCTTGTAAATAAAATTCCCGGCCTTGCCAAAGCCGTTGACACCGAAGATGGCTCATTTCTGCCAAAACCTGAGTTTTGCGTCGTGGGTGCTTAAAGAACGTTGGGTTTTACCTTCGAGAGCCACGGAATACACGGAAAGCACGGAAATTTTGACCGCAAAAAATTACAAAATCTCTCTCAGTTTTCCGGATAAGAAAATTCAAGCGCAGAAAGAATAAACATTTCTCATCTGCGTTTATCCGCACAATCTACACACGTTTTTTGCGTTCCGAGGTAAAAATATTTTTTTGTTGCCGACGTTTTTCGAAAGCGTCGTTCCCGTGTTTGTTTTGAATTAGACTTTGTCGGATAAAGGCGCTTTTCCCGGCGAATGAATTGTGTTAAGTTGCGTGCTGTTTTATCTCAAGGCTATGGATTTACTTCGGAAGTTCCCGCGGCGTTTTTTGGTTCCCGCACTGATTTTAATTTCGACGATACTTTATGTTTTGTCGATGCCGGGTCCGGATTGTTCGGCTTGTGCGTGGTTTTTTGCCGTACCGCTTTTGGTTTGGGGAATGCAACGGCCGTCGTGGAAAACCTGGCTTTGGGCGACGTGGATTTTCTGCTACGGATCCGGCGTCATCAACCTGATTTGGCTGAGGCATTTGTATCCGCCGCTGGGCTGGATCGCGGTTTTTTCGTTGCCGCTGGTTTACACGGCGTTCATGTGGGTTTGGTTCGTCGCGGCGCGTTCGGTGCTTCCGCTTTGCACGGGCGAGCGTTCGCTTTTTTACCGGCTTGCGAATTTTTTCGGTCTGACGGGACTTTGGATCGTTCTTGAGTGGATGCTGACTTGGTTTCTTACGGGATTCCCGTGGATGCCGCTCGGTGCGACGCAATGGGATTTTCCGGCGATGCTTTCGCTTTGCCGCTTTGCGGGAACGCCTGTTGTCAGCGCGATGCTTATCTTTTTCAATCTCGGATTGGCGCGCTATATCCGCCGCCAGTTTGTCGAAGTGCGCGGAATGATGGGAATTCCGTCGCCGCTCGCGTTTTTACGTTCGATTTGTCCGGAATTTTATCTCGCGCTCGTTCCCGTATTTGCGTCGGTTATTTTCTTTGTGTATGCATGTATTAATTACGATGAGAATGCGGAAAAGAAATTTTCTTTTGTTGCCGTGCAAACGGATTTTGACCCGAATGCCAAGTGGAACGCCCGACTTGTCGCAGAAAATATTTATGTTTTAAAAACGCTGACAGAGGCGGCTCCTCGGCTTACGCGGGAGACGCCTTGCGTAACGTTCCCGCAGGCGGAAGCTCTCGTAAAACAGGCGGCAAATGCTTCGCCGGGAGACTTGCCGGATTTCGTGCTTTGGCCGGAAGCGGCGATGCCGATTTACCATATTCAAAAAAATGACAAATTCGGGTTCGCGCGCTTCCTGGAAAATCTTTCCCGAGAAATAAAGATTCCGCTTGTGCTTGGCGGGATTGCTCCGGCGGAGCCACCGGAAAAATCGGGTTCGTATTATAATTCCGTGCATGTCGTTGATCCGCGATTCGGTTTGGCGGAAAGTTTTGTTGCGAAACGTCATTTGGTGCCGTTCGGGGAATACGTGCCGTTGGCGGACGTGCTTCCGCTCCGAAAAGTCGTTCCCGTCGAACACGATTGCCTGCCCGGGAAAAATTTCGAAGCGCTCAAAGTTCGTTCCCGCAAAAACCGGGTTTTGCGACTCGGCGTTCTTGTTTGCTATGAAGACGTTTTTCCGGAGCTCGGACGGGCGTGTGTCAACGCGGGGGCGGATGCGCTTGCGGTTGTTACCAATGATGCGTGGTACGGGCGTGAGGCGGGCGCGTATCAGCACATGGCGCATTCGGTGATGCAGGCGGTCTCGCTCGGCGTTCCCGTGGTGCGTTGCGGGAACGCCGGCTGGAGCGGCGTAATTTCACCGATCGGGCAAATTCAGGCGATGAAAAATGCTTCGGGAAGTATTTATTTCCGCGGAGCCGAGCGCTTTGACGTTTACGGGACAAAAGATTATGCGCCGACATATTATGCGCGCCACGGCGATTGGCTCGTTCCCGTCGGTGCGGCATTCTTTGCTCTTGCCGCAATTTTGCGCGTCCGAAAACGTTATCGTTAAATTCGCTTTAATTTTTATTTTTAAACTCTTAAGCTTTTCGAAACTGTTCTTTGTCAGCCCAAATCCTTCCGTTCGGCGCGAGGGAATGCCGTGAAAATCGGCAACAGACGCGCTGCGGTAACGAATGACTTTTTTCCGCGAGCTGCCGCAAACGGGCGGGCAGTCTCGAAAAGCCAGTGAAAATCTTGCGACAAGCCTTCGGGATGTCGGAATTTTTGCGAAGGCGGAAAGAGGGCGAATCGCTTGTCGGTTCATAGTTCGAAGTCCGAATATCTTGCTGAGCGGAATTAACGGGCGTGGCGTCCACAGAGCGCTTCGCCTCTTCACGCGTATAAAATGAAGTCAAAAAAAATCTCAACGGCGGCGGGAACGCTTGTTTCCTTCCGTCTTTCAATGAACTTTCTCCGCGCTTGCGGAGCCTTAATTCCGGCGGTCGCTTGCTTAGTCGCAAGTCCGATCGCTCGTGCGGAAGACGTTCCCGCGTCGCCGCCTCCGAATCAAACCACGGAAAAAGTCACGCAGTTACCGCCGGTCGTTGTTGTGGCTTCCCGCACAGAACTTGAACTGAGCAAAGTCGCACCGTCGGTTTCCGTTGTCTCCGGTGAAGTGCTGGCGAGCGAGCAGATTTATACGGTCGCGGAAGCGCTTGCGACGCAGCCGGGAGTCGTCGTTACGGGTGGAACGATGACGGGAACGCCGACCTCGATTTTTATGCGCGGTACGAATTCTCAGGACACCGTTCTCATGCTTGACGGACGTCGCATGAACGGCGGAATTTACGGACAATACGGGATCGGGACGCTGACGACCGATAACTTGGCGGATATTCAGATTCTTCGCGGGAGCGCGTCGACGCTTTACGGCTCGGCGGCAATCGGAGGAGCGATTGACTTGCGTACGAAGAGCGGACTTGATACGGATGCGCCGACGGGAAGCCTTCGCGTCGAAGGAGGAAGTTGGGGAACGCGTTCTTTCGGACTCGAATTTGCGGGAAATTCCGATTACGAAGGCGCAGATTTGCCAAGCGGAATCGGCTTTAGCGCCGGTTTTTCTTATACGGCTTCCGACGGATATAATTGGAATAACGACTACGAACAAAGCACGTTCCTCCCGCGTTTGGATTGGAGAGTGAATGACAAATTGGCGTTTGATTTCGTCGCCCGTATTTTCCAACGGGATTACGCTTGTCCGAATTCGGAGGCTTCAAAATCCTATACGGATCGTCAGAAGGATTCCGGCTGGCTGGTTTCTCCGGAAGTTATTTTGACGCCTTTTGAAACTCTTACGGGGAAAATCCTGTATTCATATTCCGAATACAAATCAACGGGCTATGTCGGCGGTCTTGTTGACAACGAAAACAAGTCTCAGCAGATTTCAACGCAGTGGGATTGGCAGGCGATTGAAAATCTCGAAATTTCGTTCGGCTACGATTTTTTGCAGGATGATGCTTACGGGCGCGGTGAACCGGCTTGGGGCGGCGTTCCCGCGAGCCTGCTTCAATACAGCAACTCCGTTTGGACAAATGCGCGTTGGGAAATTGTGAAAGATTTTTGGGTTTCCGGCGGCGTTCGTTATACGGATACGAATAAATACGGGGACAAAACGACTTACGAGCTCGCAGCACAATACCGTTTTGATTCCACGGGAACGAGTGTTTTCGCGAAAATTTCTACGGGATTCCGAACCCCGAGTTATATGGACTTGTCTCCGAATTGGAGCAATATGCCGTCGGATTCTCTCGAAGCCGAAAAGTCCGTTTCCTATGAAATCGGAGCGAAACAGGAACTCTTTGACGCTCAACTCAATCTCGGGGTTTCGCTTTTTCTCATCGACACGAAAGATAAATTTGTCGTCGATTACAGTGTTTATCCTGCCGTCGTCCGCAATGTTGACAAAGCGCGTTCCGAAGGTATTGAGCTTACGGCGGAATGGACCCCGGATTCCGTTGCCGGTTTGCGTGTCTACGGGAACGCAACGATTCAAGAGGCTCGGGACCGTAAAACCGACGTACGCTTGAAGCTTATTCCGCAGTTTACGGGAACGCTCGGCGCGGAATACGTTTTTGCCGAAGATTTTACTGTCGGCGTATCCGGAACGTTTGTTAAAGGGCGCGAAGGCAGCTTGCCGGTTTATCCGTATTCGACGGCGGACATGGGCGATTATTTCGTTGCGCGTATTTACGGGAACTGGGTGGCGTTGCGCTACGGGGACGGACGTGAAAAATGTTCCGTTTTCGCCCGTATCGAAAATGCGCTCGACCGTGAATACGACGATTACAACATCGGCTATGAAGCCCCCGGAATCGGCGCCTTCGTCGGAGCCAAGCTTTCGTTTTAATCCGGATAAATAAGGAACCCGTTCCCGCAAAACGCGGGAACGGGTTCTTTTATGTTTTTTTTTATTAACTACGCTTTGCAGACACCTTCACAATTCCAGTCGTTGAAAAGCTTTTCGGCACGATCCCAATCAATGATTTCCCAGAAAGCATTGACGAAATCGGCGCGCACGTTGCGGTAACGCAGGTAGTAGCTGTGCTCCCAGAGGTCGAGCGCGAGAAGCGGTTTCCCGTGGGCGTAGCCGACGAGGTTTTCCGGCATGAAAGGCGAATCCTGATTCGGCGTTGTTGCAATGGCGAGCGAGCCGTCGTCTTTCAAGACAAGCCAAGTCCAGCCCGAGCCGAAAAGCCCGTTTGCCGCCGCCGTAAATGCTTCGCGAAATGCCTGGAAAGACCCGAATTGCTTTTCAATCGCTGCTGCGAGCTTGCCGACAGCGACATTGTTCGCACGCGGAGAGCGGAGCGATTTCCAGAAGAACGCGTGATTAACGTGCCCGCCGCCGAAATTGCGAACAGCATTAAAAATTGCCTGCGGAACATTGTCGAGTTCCCGCAGAAGCATTCCCGGGCAGGGCGGCGCCGTGAATTCCGGATGCTTCTCAAGCGCGGCATTCAAATTTTTCGTGTAAGTCGCGTGGTGTTTCCCGTAGTGAATCGAGAGCGTTTCTGCATCCATGACGGGTTCGAGTGCATTTACTTCGTAAGGAAGCGGTGTTTGTGTGTATGACATATTTTATTCTTTCTAGTTTAGGATTAATTAAAAAGCGTTATGAATTATCGGAATTGTCTGTTTTTATAACAATATTGTAATAATTACAATAAAAATTTAAAGGGGCGCGCCAAAGAAACGGGAAAACGCAATAGAGTTCCCGTTTTTTTGAAAAAATTAAATTTTCTCGACGCTCAGATTTGCCATTTCGCTTGCGGCAACGGCGGCGAGCGGCGTGGAGAGATAACGTTCCGTAGCGCTCGCGGCAATTGTGACGATGCGCTTTCCCGCGAATTCCGGGCGTTGTGCGATTTGAAGCGCTACCCAAACATTGGCTCCGGTAGAAATTCCGCAGGGCAAACCTTCTTCGCGTGCGATCGCGCGCGCCGTTTCGAGAGCGTCTTCGGTTTTCACGGGAACGATTTCGTCGATAAGCGCGCGATTGAGATTTTGAGGAACAAAGCCGGCTCCGATTCCTTGGATTCCGTGCGCGCCGGGAGTTTGTCCCGAGAGAACTGCGCTTTCCGCCGGCTCAACGGCGATACCGAAAATATCGGGGCGTTTTTCTTTGAGAAATTTCATCGTTCCCGAGAATGTGCCTCCGGTGCCGACGCCTGCGATAAACACATCCATTTGGCCGTCGAGAGCATTGTAAATTTCCGGTCCCGTTCCCGCGTAGTGGGCGGCAGGATTTGCGGGATTTTCAAATTGCCGCGGTCCGAAAGCATTCGGGAGTTCCCGTAATTGTTTTTCAGCATAATCAATCGCGCCTTTCATTCCGAGATTTTTAGGCGTGATGACAACTTCCGCTCCGAGCATCCGCAACAGCGTACGGCGTTCAAGAGACATGGATTCCGGCATGACGAGCATGCAACGATAGCCTTTGGCGGCGGCGACGGCGGCGAGCGCAATGCCGGTATTACCGCTTGTCGGCTCAATGATAACAGAGCCGGGACGAAGCTGCCCTGACGATTCTGCGGCTTCAATCATCGCCTTGGCAACGCGGTCTTTAACAGAAAAAAGCGGATTGCGAAATTCACATTTGAGAAAAATTTCCGCCGGGCAATTTCGCGTGAGGCGATTGAGGCGAACAAGCGGCGTGTTTCCGATGGTTTGAATAAAAGAAGATTGCGCTTTTTTCATAATCAGAAACGCAAGCGTATAAGACGCTTCAGATTTTTCCAAATGATTTTTCCGGGAAGCGGATTTTGTCGAGTCGGAATAACGTCTTTTTTGTCGCCCCCACCGACGTTCCCGCATAAATTTTTGAAATATGGCTAAGAAAACGACGAAAAAAGAAACGGAAAAAACCTTCGAAATTCCCGCCTTCCTGCGGGAACTCCTCGAAGCTAAAGCTCCCACCGGACATGAATTCGAAGCGCAGGCGGTTTGCGATAAATACATGAAAACCGTCGCCGACGAGTATCGCAAAGACGTGCTCGGCAATCGCATCGCGACGCTCAATCCGAAGGCAAAAACCTCCGTCATGTTTGCCGGGCACATCGACGAACTCGGGCTTCAGATTTCCTACGTCGACGACAAAGGTTTCCTCTACTTCAACCTGCTCGGCGGGCACGACCTGATTATTCCGAGCGGCCGCCGTGTTTTGATTTTAACGAAAAACGGCATCGTACTCGGCGTTACCGGAAAGCGCGCCGTTCACCTGATGAGCCCGTCCGAACGCACGAAAGTGCCCGAGGTTCACGAAATGTGGATCGATATCGGAGCGAGTTCCCGCGAAGACGCGCTCAAACGCGTTGCCATCGGCGATCCCGCCGTTTACGACGAAACCGTCGAGATTCTGAACGGTTCCGTCGCCGTTGCCCGCGCTTTTGACGACCGTGCCGGTTGTTACATCGCGATGGAAGCCGCTCGCCGCTTGGCGAAAGAAAAGAAACTCGCCGTGCGTGTTGACGCCGTCGCAACAACGCAGGAAGAAATCGGCACGCGCGGCGCGCAAACCGCCGCCCAAGGGCTGAATCCGACCGTCGGGATTGCCATCGACGTTACGCACTCGACCGACCATCCGGACGCCGACAACCGTAAATTCGGACGCATCACGCTTTCCGGCGGTCCCGTGATTTGCCGCGGTCCGAACATCAATCCGATTGTGTTCGACAAGCTCGTTGCCGCCGCCGAAAAACTCGGCATTCCGTATCAGCTCGAAGCGGAATCGCGCCCGACGGGAACGGATGCACGCGTCATTCAAATGGCAAACGGAGGCGTTGCCGCCGGCTTGATTTCCGTGCCGTTGCGCTATATGCACACGCCGGGCGAAGTCGTCGATATCGCCGTCGTCGAACAATGCGTGCAACTCCTCGTTGAGTTCACGAAATCCGTTTCCGCCGGCGAATCTTTTGCTTGGTAAACGAAATTCGTTTTTTAGAAAAATCTCTCGCGAGGCGCGTGCTTCGCGAGAGATTTTTTTGAAATAAAAAAACGTTCCCGTGAATTATTCCACGGGAACGTTTTTTAATCGGAAGGCTCTTATTCTTTAATGGAGATAGCCCATTCGACGTTGTTTTGTTCAACGGTGAGCGGGTTGAGCTTCCAGATGTCGTTGGCGTATTCCGAGATCGTGCGGTCGGAAGAGAACTTGCCGACGCGAGCCGTGTTGAGAATCGCCATTTTCGCCCATTTCGCCTTGTCTTGGAAGGCTTTGCCGACGCGTTCCTGGCATTCGACATAGGAACGGTAGTCCGCGAGGACGAGGAACGGGTCGCCGCCTTCGAGAAGGCTACGAACGACCGGCGAAAGCGAGCCGGGCTGATTCGGCGTGAAGTAGTCGCCCGTGAGCCAGCCGAGAATCGCTTTGAGTTCTTCGTCGCGATTGTAGTAATCCCACGGATTGTAGCCGCGCTGACGGAGTTCTTTCACTTCTTCGACGGTCAGACCGAAGATGAAGATATTGTCATCGCCGACTTCTTCGCCGATTTCGACGTTCGCGCCGTCGAGCGTGCCGATTGTGAGCGCACCGTTGAGCGCGAGCTTCATGTTACCCGTTCCCGAGGCTTCTTTGCCGGCGGTGGAAATCTGCTCCGAAAGATCCGCTGCGGGAATGATTTTTTCCGCGAGAGAAACGCGATAGTCCGGAAGGAATGCCACCTTGATTTTACCGTTCACGCGCGGGTCGTTGTTGATTTTTTCGCCGACCGCATTGATGGCGTGAATGATGTGTTTCGCCATGTCGTAGCCCGGAGCTGCTTTCGCACCGAAAACGAAGACGCGCGGCGTCATTTCGAACTTCGGATCGTTGAGCAGACGATAGTAAAGCGTCAGGATGTGAAGCAGGTTCAGGTGCTGACGTTTGTATTCGTGCAGGCGCTTGATTTGGACGTCGAAGAGCGCATCCGGGGAAACTTCGATATTGCAGAGTTTCTTGATGATGCGTGCGAGTTCAACTTTGTTTTCGCGCTTGATATCCATATAACGTTGCTGGAATGCAACGTCGTCGGCGTATTTTTCGAGACCGCGGAGCAGGTCGAGATCCTTCGGCCAATCTCCGGAGATTTTTTCGTTAATCAACGCGGAAAGCCCTTTGTTGCAGGAGAGCAGCCAACGGCGCGGCGTGATGCCGTTCGTCTTGTTGTTGAAGCGTTCCGGATACATTTCGTAGAAGTCGCGGAAAAGCGTTTGTTTGAGCAATTCCGTGTGGAGCGCGGCAACGCCGTTTGTCGAGTGGCTCGTGATAACGGCAAGGTAAGCCATGCGAACCTGCTTGACCGAACCTTCTTCGATAATGGAGAGCTGGCGTTTTTTGAATTCGTCGCCCGGCCATTTCTTGTCGACTTCGAGGAGGAAGCGGCGGTTGATTTCGTAGATAATCTGCAGGTGGCGCGGAAGAACTTTTTCGAACAGCGGAACGCTCCACTTTTCGAGTGCTTCCGGAAGCAGGGTGTGGTTCGTGTAGGCAAAAACTTTTGTAACCGTGTCCCAAGCTTTATCCCAAGAGAAACCTTCAACGTCCATGAGAAGGCGCATCAGTTCCGGAATCGCAATTGTCGGGTGCGTGTCGTTGAGCTGAATTGCCGCTTTTTCGACGAGCGTGTCGAGCGTGCCGTTTTCTTTCTTGTGGCGGCGGATGATGTCTTGAAGCGAGCAGGAAACAAAGAAAATCTGCTGAACGAGACGAAGTTGACGACCGACAGCCGTTTTGTCGTTCGGGTAAAGCACTTTCGAAACGGTTTCGCTGTTGGCTTTTTCGCGAATTGCTTCGATGTAGCCGCCTTCGTTGAACTTGTGGAAATCGAATTCACGCGTGGCTTTGGCTTCCCAAAGACGGAGGAAGTTAATCGTTTTTGCCTTGTAGCCGACAATCGGAATGTCCCACGGAACGCCGATAATCGGAGTCGTGTTTACCCAACGCGGTTTGAGGTGCCCGTTTTCGTCATAAGAAAGTTCGACGTTCCCGTAAAGCGGAACTTCGACGCGACGTGTTGCGCGGCGGACGTGCCACGGATTGCCGGAGAAAAGCCAGTTGTCGGCGTTTTCAACCTGATAGCCGTTCGAGAACGTTTGGCGGAACAGACCGAATTCGTAATGAATCCCGTAGCCGATCGCCGGAAGGTCGAGCGTCGCAAGCGAGTCAAGGAAGCAAGCCGCAAGGCGGCCGAGACCGCCGTTCCCGAGGCCCATGTCCTTTTCTTCTTCGAGGACGGCTTCCGGGTCGACGCCGAGTTCTTTGAGCGCAGCCTGAGCCGTTTCAAGCAGTCCGGCACTGGAAAGATTGTTGCGAAGCAGGCGCCCCATCAAATATTCGACGGAGAGATAGTAGCAACGGCGCGTTTTTTCATTAACGTGAACCGATTGCGTATTGATAAAACGGTGGTGGATCAAGTCGCGGACGGCACAGCTCGTCGCGAAAAGCCAGTCGTGCGTTGTCGCTGTATTCTTATTGCAGGCGAGTGTGCAACGCAGGTGGTAGAGAATCCATTGCTTGAAGGAATCGACTTCCGATTGCGTCGGCGTAGGAATAACTTCCGTTTGAACGGGAGCGTCGGCGGCTTCGATTTTTAATTTGGAAACCGCTTTTTTGGTTTTAGTTGCTTTTGCCATTATGTGTTTTGTTTTCTGTGTAAAAATTAAAAGGTAGACGCTATCAAAATCCGCTATCGATGAAAAGAGAAATCGCATTTAAGCGTTCCCGCGCTGTCTCGACTTCGGGGAGGAAATCAAGCTCGAATATCACGAAAGAGTCCTAAAATAAAAACGTTCCCGCAGCTTTCCTGCGGGAACGTTCCCTTTTTGAAATTCGGTTAATTTAACTTATGCGATAGCGGCCTTTGCTTTTTCGACAATTGCGGCGAACGCAGCGGCGTCGTGGATGGCGAGTTCGCTGAGGTTCTTACGGTCGATGATGATTTCCGCTTTTTTCAAACCGGCAACCAAGCGGCTGTAGGTGATGCCGAGAGGACGGCAAGCCGCGTTGATGCGGACGATCCAAAGTTGGCGGAAGTCCTGCTTTTTGTGGCGGCGGTGAACATACGCATATTTCTGTGCGCGATTGACCGCATCGTTAGCGTGCGTATAAGCACGGGATTTCAACCCGAAGTAGCCTTTCGCTTTCTTCAAAACGCGTTTGCGGCGCGCGCGGGTTGCGGGAGAATTTGTTACACGTGACATGTTTTTACTTCTACTTTTTTAAGACCGCCGGGTCGTCGTTTGTTTCACCCGGCAAGTGCAGTTATTGTCTGGGTTCTTAATTTCCTTAATAGAGATTAAGCAAACGGCATTGCAGACTTAAACGTCTTTTCGAAGCCTTCATCGACTCGCTTGTCTGCTCCGGAGCGACGACGTGCTTTCGTGCTCTTGTTGCGGAGAAGGTGGCGAGTGTTAGGCGAACGACGCATTAGTTTGCCGCTGCCGGTCACTTTGAACCGTTTTGCGATGGATTTCTTAGTTTTTTGCATAAGAAGAATACCATGAAAACGATTTTGTTCGTGATTGTAAAGCGGTTTTTCGTGAATTCCGAAAGGCTGTTGTTTTATTGCGGAAAATAAAATTTCGATTTTGCGTTCCCGCGGGAACGAAGATTAAACTGGCGGGAAAAATTTATTCCGATGGACGCTGCAGAACAAATCGCACTTCTGAAACAACGCACCGAAGTTTTTCTCGGTGAAGAACAACTTATCGAACGCATCAAAGCGGGGAAAAAACTCCGCGTCAAACTCGGCGTCGATCCCACGCGCCCCGACCTCACCTTCGGGCACATGGTCGTTTTCAACAAACTGCGCCAGTTTCAGGATATGGGGCACCAGGCCGTGCTCGTCATCGGCGATTTCACGACGCGCATCGGCGACCCGTCCGGCCGCAGCACCACGCGCCCAGTTTTGACCGAAGAAGAAATCGAGGAAAACGCCAAAACCTACCTCGAACAGGCGTTTAAAATTCTCGATCCCGAAAAAACCGAAGTCCGCCGCAACAGCGAATGGTTCGGCAAATGGTCGATGATCGACACGCTCCAGCTCGCCCGCCAAATGACGGTGGCGCGCATGCTCGAACGCGACGATTTCGCCAAACGCTACGCCTCGAAAACGCCGATTTCCATCATCGAATTTCTTTATCCGCTCTTGCAGGGACGCGATTCCGTCGAGCTTCAAAGCGATGTCGAAATCGGCGGCACCGACCAGCTTTTTAACAATCTCGTCGGTCGCCAGCTCCAAAAAGAAGCGGGAATGCCCGAGCAAGCCGTGCTCACGATGCCGCTCCTCGTCGGCTTGGACGGCGAACGCAAAATGTCCAAAAGCTACGGCAACTACATCGCGCTGAACGATTCCGCGAAAGATATGTTCGGCAAAATCATGAGCGTTCCCGACGCCACGATGTGGATTTACTACGAACTTCTTTTGGAAAAAACGCCCTCGGAAATCGCCGCCATGAAAAACGAGCATCCGATGGAAATGAAAAAACAACTCGCCGCCGCGCTCACCGCCAAATTCTACGGCGAAGAAGCCGGGCGCTACGAACGCGAACAGTTCGAAAACGTTTTCTCCAAAAAACAGGTGCGCGCCGATATTCCGGAATTTGCTTGGGACAAACTCGTTCCCGCGGGAACGCCCGACGCAAGCATCATCGATTTGCTCGCCGCAACGAAAATTTTCCCGAGCAAAAAGGAAATCCGCCGCCTCATCGAAGGCGGAGCCGTTAAAGTAAACGACGAAAAACTCTCCGACGTGAACGCGCGCCTCGCACGCGAAACCGCCGCGGGAACGGTTATTCAAGCCGGTAAACGCAATTTCGTGAAAATCGTTTAGCAAAACGACAATGGAGTCGTTTAAGAAAATTTCCGTCGAAACTTGGGAACGGCGGGAACTGTTTCGATTTTATCAAAAATTTTCGAGCCCGAATTACAATGTCTCCGTGTCGTTGGATGCGTCGACGCTTTATCGCTTCGCGCGGGAACAGGGACATTCGTTTTTTCTGCTGACTTGCTATGCGATTGCGCGGGCACTTAATGCCGTTCCCGAAATGCGCCGGCGTTTTGTCGATGAGAACACGGTTGCCGAATACGAAATAATCCATCCTTCGTGTCCGCTGGCACGGGAAGGGAGCGACCTTTTTGTTCAGGTGCTGCTCCCGTACAAATCGAGCTTTTCCGCATTTCGGGAAACGGCTCAGCCGATTATTGATGCCGTACGAATCGGAAAAATCACAGAAAGCGATTTCAACGAAACCCCGAATCTTTTTTGCGCTTCTTGCGTGCCGTGGTTCGAATCCTTGGGCGTGGCTTCCGCCGAGTATTCCCGCAATCAGGCGGAACAAATTATTACTTGGTTTAAAATGAGCGAGGCGGGAAAAATGACGGTTTCCGGACGCTTCAATCACACTTTCACCGACGGCATTCATCTGGGCCGCTTTTTCAACGGAATTCAGGAAAATTTCCTAAATCCGGAAAAGCTCTAGGCGCGGGAAGAAAATATCAGTGTTTCTTCGGCGGCTTACGGCCCTGATCCGGATTTTTCGGCGGAGGTTTTTTCTTCGGTTTTCTTTTTTTCTTTTTGTGCTTTTTCCTGGGCGGATCGTCATCGTCGAAGAAATCATCGTCGTCTTTTTCGTCGGCTACTTCTTTTGGCGGCGGATAAACGACGGGATGCGGCGGCCCGTGGCGGGAATTCGGATCTCCCGGTTTTCCGTCCGGAGCCGGGCGTCGGCTTCTGTCGGGAATCCAACCGACGCGATTCATGCGATAAAGCGGATGGTAGGGATCGTCGTAGCAGGTGGCAGGTGTCGGTTCTGCACAGCCGAACAGCAGAAATACACTCAATGCGCAAATCTGCCGAATCCCGAAGATTGTAGGAATTCCGTTCATCGTTTCCCCGATAGAGTTTCGGGAATAGTGTAAATGTTGAGGCAATCGTGCAATGAAATAAGGAACCGCCGCAAATTCTTGCCTTTACGTACAAATCCGTAACCGCAAGGACGATGAGATTGTCGTTCCCGCAAAAAAAACGTTCCCGCGAGAAAATCTCACGGGAACACACGTCTCAAGCGTACAAAAAAGAACCGCGAATCAACACGGATTTACACGAATCGTTTTTTTTCTTCTTTCGAAGGAAATAATCCGTGTTTTCTCGCGTCTTCCGTGGTTCCTTATTTTTTATTTTTTGCTTATTCCAAACCGAGAACGGCGTCCATCCCGTAAATTGCCGGCGTCTTGCCGACAACCCAGTTCGCTGCATGTACTGCGCCGTTTGCAAAAATCGCACGCGACTCCGCCTTGTGCGTGAGTTCGACGCGCTCGCCTTCTCCGGCGAAAATCACCGTATGATCGCCGACGACGCTTCCGCCGCGCAACGCGTGCACGCCGATTTCGTCGCGGGAACGCTCACCGACCAAGCCCGAGCGCCCGTGGCGTTCGACGGATTTATTCAAGCCGCGTGCGGCTTCGACGACGGCGAGCAGCTTTTCCGCCGTTCCCGAAGGCGCATCTTTTTTGTGACGGTGGTGCATTTCGACAACTTCAATTTCGAAGGACTCATCGAGTAATTTCGCAGCTTTGCCGACGAGCCAATTCAGCACGTTTACGCCGACGGAATAATTTCCCGCCCAGACAATCGGAATTTTTTTTGCCGCAGCTTCGATGCGGGAACGTTCTTCCGCCGTGTGCCCGGTCGTGCCGATGACGAGCGGTTTTCCCGCTTCCGCGCAGGCTTCCGCGAGCGCCGGCGTTACTTCGTGAAAAGAAAAGTCAATCGCGACGTTGCAGGCGGCGACGGCTTCCGGCGTGAACGTTTCGCCTACATCGCATTTGGCGATAACTTCCGTTCCCGCCGCTTGTGCTGCTGCGAGAATTGCCTGTCCCATGCGTCCTTTGTAGCCGTTTAATAAAATTTTCATATGTATTTTTTAATCACGAATTTGTTTGAAAGAAAACAGAAATTTGCCGCATCGGTTTAGCTCGCGCTTTTCGGAAGAAAATAGCCGCGTTGTTTGTCGGAAATCGGCATTCCGAGCGTTTGCATCATAACAAGAAAGTCTTCCCAGACCATGCGTTTGGATTTTACGGTCCCGTTGCGAAGCAGGTACGAAGGGTGGTAAGTCGGAATCACGGGAACGCCGTGAAACTCGAATTGCTTCCCGCGAATCGCGCCCATTTTGCGGTCCGGATCGTTTCCGAGCAAACCGTTAACCGCTGTCAACCCGAGCGCAACGATGACTTTCGGTTTAATGATTTCGATTTGGGCGATGACGTAGGGCAGGCAGTACGCCATTTCTTCCGGCGTCGGCGGGCGATTGCCGACGAGCGTCGGCATTTCCGGACGCCATTTCATGATGTTGCCGATGTAAACGTCCTTGCGGGAAAGTCCGGTCGCGGCGATGATCTTGTCGAGTAATTGGCCTGCCGGTCCGACAAACGGAATTCCTTGCGTTTCTTCTTCCGCGCCCGGCGCTTCGCCGCAGAAAAACACGGGAGAATCCGGATTCCCGTCGCCGAAAACAAGCTGTTTCCCCGCGTGTAAATGTTTTTTACATACGGAATCTGCCTGCATTTGCGCGGCAACGGAGGCGAGTTTTTCCGCTTTCGTTCCCGCGTCGGGAATTTTGACAATCGGCGGTTTCGGGAACGCCGGTGTTTTCGGTGTCGTTTTTTTCTCGACGGGAACGCTCGCTGAGGGAAACACACCGCGCGAGGGCGATGTTGCGCGCGGCGCTTTTCGCGTTTCCGGCGGCGGACTTGCGGGCGCTTCGGAAACTGCGGGAACGCCCGCTGACTTTACGGCATTACGCAGTTGCGCGAGCGATACGTCGTCTGCGACAACGCGCTCCAGACCTTCTTCTTTCAAGGCTTGAAGCGTGTCGAGCAGGATTTCGAGCGCGTCGCGCATGGCGATTTTCGCTTGCGGAAATTATTCCATCCCCGGGACGAATGCGAGCGTTTCGCCGTCCTGAAGATTGAGTGTGCGGTAGTAGCACGAGCGGCGCGGCAAGCCGTTTTGTCCCTTGGTGTGGCAAGCGCCTTTACCTGCCGGGCGGACAAGGTAGAGCAGGGAATTTTGTTCGCAATTGATGCGGACTTCGACGAGTTTCAGAAAATCGCCGGATGTTTTCCCTTTAATCCAAAGTTCATTGCGGGAAGTGCTCCAAAACGTCGCCATGCCTTCCTTTAGCGCCGTTTCGAGCGCAAGTTTGTTCGCGTAAGCAACAATCAGCACTTCCTTTGTGTCGGCATCTTGTGCGACCACGGGAACGACATCGGATTCGCATTGCGCCATGGCTTTGCGCAGTTTCGTGAAGTCAAAATCCAGCTTCAAACCTTCTTCAATTTCTTTACTCATAGTGGCGCAAGATTCTGCCTCTCCGGCGGGAATTTGGCAAAAGAATTTGTGAACTCTCGATCTTTCGCGTTCCGGATTTCGCGATTTTTTTCGTTCCCGCGTGATTTTTGAAATTTTTTCGCGAATGTAGAGTAAATGCACTCTCTAAAACACCGCTACACGGCAGATTTTTTATCTGCGTTTTTCGCCACGGGAACGCCCGGAGGCGCTTTGCGTGCGCGCGGTTTGAAGTCGTACGGGAGCTCGATTTTTCCTCCGCTTTGCTTGGCATCTTCCAAGAGCGATTTAATCGCCATGCGCACGATATCCGCCGCATTCAAATGCCAGCGCTCCGCCAACGCTTCCAGCGTTTTGCGGTCTTCGGGATCAAGGCGAATCCCATGGAAGGTTTAATGTTCATTGCACCCGCAACGATGCGCTCCCGTAGCCATTCCCGCAAACAGAAGGGCGGGAACGCAATTGCTGATGAACCTTGTGTGCTATGACAAAGGCGTCGTGCGTCTTTTTAGTCTGCAGAGCGATCCGAGAAAGGCGGCATCGTTTATCGGAACTTCGGAGCGGCAGGAGCAACTTACCGTGGAAAAAGCGATGAACCAGATTGAGGAGCCGCTTCATAAGCGAATTCAGGCGGCGGTGAATGATATGGTTAACAATGGACGATCCGTCCGTTTGGTTTTCCGCGGGATCAAAACTAAGGAGCAGGCGGAAATGCTTCAGGCATTGTGTGATGAAATAGCTGAAGTTCCGAATGCATCCGTTGCCACTTACTCAATCAACGAGCAAGTTCAAACCGCGACGATCCGATTCAATCTGAAGGGGAATTCCGCAGATTTTCTAAGTGAATTGAAAGAGCGTTGTCCGGATCTCCCGCCAACGATTTCGGTAAAACAGAATAAGATTATTTTTGAATCTAAAGACATTTAAGCAACATAAATAAAGGATTAAATATGGATACATACAAAAAATTAAAGACATTGGCTTGCGTTTTTTCTTTAGCATTGGCCCCGTTTTGCGTTTATGCTCAAGAGGAGCCGATGATGAACGTCTCTGAAGAGTTGGCGGCGGAATCCGAGGTTTCTTCTGAGCAAACGGTAGATGCTTTAATTAAGCGGTTCCTTGACGATCGTGGTTGGACGACGGAGAAGGAAAACGTCAAGAGCAACGGATCTAAATTCTATGTTTCGGTCGGCATCGGAACCATTTCGGCTCCTATTGATCATAAAAGCTATAATAGTTCGCGAGTACGTGCATTTGACAAAGCGATGCTTGATGCGAAAGCTCAGATGGCGGAAAGCCTTGAGCAAACGATTGCAGCTTCCGTTTCTAATAGCTACGAAGAGCAATCCGGGGGCATAGCCAAAAGCCCGAATCAGGAAATATCTGATGCCGAAAAAAATGCTCCGCCGTCCGGGATTCTCGACAAGGCAAGTTTGTGGGTTTCCAAAAAATTGGATAATGCGCTTAAGGAAGAAGGCTACGATATTGATGCCGAAAACGAGAAATCGCAGGAAGAGTGTGAACGGATTGCGGCGCGAGCTAAAGAGCTGCTCAGTACGGATACGTTTAAAAAAAGCGTAAGTTCACTCGCAACTGTTTCTATTTCCGGGTTGCAGGCATTCTACACTGTTGAAGCGCAAAAGGGCAATAAAGGTGAAATCGGAGTCGTTGCGATTTGGAGTCCTGCATTGGCAGAAATGGCGAGTTCTTTTGTAGCCGGGACTCCGATGAAAACGGCAAAAGCTAAAAAACCGATTAAGGAGCAGATTCCGAAGTCGACTAAGGAGTTGCTTTCTACGTTCGGTGTCCAGCAAAAGATTGATGAGCACGGGGAATATGTGCTTGTTTCTTTCGGGCAGTCCGCCGCAAATTCGTCAAATCGTCGTGCGGAGCGTGCTGCCTACGAGAAGGCGCGATTGAATGCTCAAGCTCAGATTCGCCAGTTTGCGGGCGAAAATGTTGCGACTTCCAGAGCTCGTGAGGAGGCGGAACAGAGTTTGGAGTTTGATGGCGGTATCGATTATTCCGACGAAGAAAGTTACAAAAGCTTCCAGCAAAGCGTTGCCAAAAGCATGAAGTGCAACGGGATTCGGGAGATTCGCAATTGGACGGCGATTCATCCGATTAGCGGTAAACCCGTTTTTGGCGTAATTTGCACGTGGAGTCCTTCGCAAGCAGATTCTGCAAAGCAAATGAAAAAAGCGATCGAGACGGGCATGAAGCCGACAAAGTCCGGAGGAAAAGCTTCAAAGAAATCCGAGTCGACAGGAGTGTCTGAATTCTCGGGAGCGGGAGCCGCCGGAGACGAAGATGCGTTTTAATTCCGTGTGGATCGTATGGTCGGCGTTTGTGTTGGCGATTGGCAATGCAAGCGCCGAACAAGTGCATGCCGTTTTTGAGTCCAATAAAGAGGACATTTTGGAAAACGGGATTCGGGAAGCGGAGGGTTTTCGTTTCGGCGTCGGAGTAGGAGCTCCGCTTACGGACAACCAGTCTTCTCTGAGAGCGGCCCAGGGAAAGTCTGAATTGCTTGCTACGGGAGATTTGATTCGTTCGGTTGCACTTTCTGACCTTGAGTGGCCTGCGTCTATCTCTGAAAAGTCTCGCCAAGCACTATCCGAGTATTATCGCTTTTCTGTGAGTGCGACGCTTTCCTGTACCACGAAAGTGTATCAAGTCCGAGAAGGGAGAAATTGGACAACCGTCGTTGCCGTTCCCGCAAAGCAAACAGAGAAAATCGGTAAGGTTGCATTTCCGGAATTACGGGAACAGCTTTTGCGACCGAAATATGTGTTTTCGGAGCAGGCTCCGGATGAAGCAATTGTGGAATTGATATGTAGCCGACAGGAATTTCCTCCGATTGACAGAGCGCCTTGGGAGTCGAACCTTGGTGCGGCAAAATTTGAAAATTTTTATTTACGGAAATTGCCGTTGTTTGCCGGACGATGCATTGTGGCATACGATTCGGGCGACTCGAAAAAAGACTACGAAAAAGGAATGAGGGCTTACGGGAAGGGATTATTGCCGGAAGCCTATGACTTTTTTGTTTCTGCTGCCGAAAAATCGTGGACATTTGATGTGCTCAATATGGCGGGAAATGTTGCACGGCGAATCGGGAAAAATGATGAGGCAGTGGCGTTTCTTTTGTATGCGGCACAGCTTGATCCGGAAAAACCGTTCCCGTGGGTACATTTGGCATTTGTCGCACAACAAAAAGGGAATAGCGAGCTTTGTGAATCCTGTTGCAAGGAAGCGGAGGCGCGAAATCCGGACAAGTGGACTTTTGAGCAAATTGCAATTCTTCGAAAGAGAATTGGGGATAAGACTTCGGAGAAATAATTTTAGGGAGAGGCTACTGATTCAAAACGCGAGCTTAAAAGGCGTATTTAATTTTGCTTTCTGATTTATTGTAGCAAAATCTTTTGACAATTTGAACTGCGGAGCTACAAAGCTCTCTAAAAAAACGTTTTTGAGGGAATCAATGAGAGTTGAGGACTGAGAGCTTAGAGGAAAATGCGTTCCCGCAATCGGAAAAAGGATTTCGAAAACCTTTTTCGTGAAGCGAGCTGCAAATATCTATCATCTCTCGGTTCTCCTCGCCCAGCAGGAACTCCATTAGAGTTCCCTTAAGTTATAAACATTTTAAAAATTCTCTCTTTGCGGAGACTTTATTCAGAAAAAAAGTCCGTTGCGGCGCGCGGCAAGATCTGCGAGACGGAAGACGGCGGCGGCGAAAAAAGCGAGCAGGGCGACGAGGAGGCTTCCCACGACGACGGCTACGTTTTCCTGAGGGCTTGGAAGAATCGGTGAGGTGCAGGCTGCGACGGCAAAAACCGTTGCGTTGAGCGCGGTGAGGACTCCGGAGGTTCCGCTGAAAAGCGCCAAAAATCCGTAAATGCTCGAGCGCGCGGGAACGGATTGCTGAGTGGAGCTTGCAATCGGTTGTGATTTTGCTTCTGCGGGATTTTGTTGCTCGACGGCGTTCCCGTCGGCTCCGGGCGCGCTTAGAATTTCGTCTAAATCGGGGACGGCGATAATTGCATTGCAACGGCAACGGAAGCGCCTGCCGATATATTCGTTTCCGGCGTTGTATTTCTCATGGCACTGAGGGCATTGAATTTTTATGCTCATCCTAACAATTGGAGAAATTCTTTTCGCGTCTTGCCGTTCCCGCAAGTTTTTTTATTCGGCAAAATTTGCGCGTTGCATTTTGGCGGGAACGCGAGGAAAATTTCGGGACTTACAAACAACGAACCTCCTTAATACAACATGAAAGCGCTCGTAAAAAAAGAAGCAAAACCCGGCCTCTGGCTGATGGACGTTCCCGAACCCGTTTGCGGTCCGGATGATGTTTTGATTCGTATCAAAAAAACCGCCATCTGCGGAACCGATGTGCATATTTACAAGTGGGACGAGTGGTCGCAGAAGACCATTCCCGTGCCGATGACGGTCGGACACGAATACGTCGGACACATCGAAAAAGTCGGCGAAAACATCCGCCACCTCAAGGTCGGACAACGCGTTTCCGGCGAAGGACACATCGTTTGCGGCTACTGCCGTAACTGCCGCGCCGGGCGCCGCCATCTTTGCCCGAACACGCAAGGCGTCGGCGTCAACCGCGCGGGAGCGTTCGCCGAATTGCTCGCGATTCCCGCCAAAAACGTCGTGCCGCTCGCCGATGATATTCCGGACGACATCGCCGCAATCCTTGACCCGCTCGGGAACGCCGCGCACACCGCACTTTCCTTCAACCTCGTCGGCGAAGACGTGCTCATTACCGGCGCGGGACCGATCGGCATCATGGCAATCGCCCTCGCCAAAGCCGCGGGAGCGCGCTACGTCGTCATTACCGACGTCAACGACACGCGCCTTGCGCTCGCACGCAAAATGGGCCCGACGCTCGCCGTCAACACGATGCAAACTTCGCTCAAGGACGTGATGGCTCAACTCGGCATGACGGAAGGCTTCGACGTCGGTTGCGAAATGTCCGGCAATATTCACGCGCTCAACGGCATGCTCGAAGTCATGTCCTGCGGCGGCCGCATCGCTCAGCTCGGCATTCCTCCCGGGAACGCGGCGATCGACATGAGCAAATTCATCTTCAAAGGCTTGACGATGAAAGGTATCTACGGTCGCGAAATGTTCGAAACTTGGTACAAAATGATGGCGCTGATTCAGGCGGGCATGGACGTTTCGCCGATTATCACGCACCATCTCCGCTACGATGAATTTGAAAAAGGCTTCGAAGCCATGCTCAACGGCACGGCGGGTAAAGTCATTCTCGATTGGTCGAATATTTAACGGAAGAATGGAGAAGCGGAGGAAATCTCTCGGCAACGCCATTTCCTGAACCGGCTTCTCCGGTCTCTGAGCTTCGGCTAATAAAACCGTTCCCGTGGTTAATTTCGCGGGAACGGTTTTTTATATGCGAGTTTTTCTTCGTGGCGCGCGGCGTTTCGCATTGTTCTCCGGGGCATTATTCGTTTCGCGCGGGATTCTGTTCGAGCTTCCGTTGGGCGCCATTTCTAAGCACTTCAGCTTTCTCGGCTTTTGAGCTTCTGGATTCGGCTTCCGGTTCTTGAGATTTTTTTGTTCCAAGGGCGGGAGCGGCTGTGTCATGATTGGCGTTTTAAAAGTATGCTTGAGCAGTTTTTTTCTCTTTTGGATTCGGCGCGCGGGATCGCCGTCATTGTTCTTTTTTTCGGCGGTTCAATTTTTGTTCATGAGCTGGGGCATTTCCTCGCGGCAAAATGGCGCGGCTTGCGTGTTGAGCGTTTTTCAATCGGCTTCGGACCGAAAGTCTTCGGTTGGACGGGAAAGGATGGCGTTGACTACCGCATCTCGCTTTTGCCTTTGGGCGGTTATGTTGCGATTCCGGAGCTTGCGGATATGGAGCTTATCGAGGGAAAATCCTCGCAAAATTCGGAGGCGGACGGCGTTCCCGCGAAGAAAATTTCTTATACGGATAAGGTGATTGTCTTTGCCGCGGGAGCATTTTTTAACATTTTGTTTGCGTTCGTATTGGCGTGTGTTTTGTGGCTTATCAAAAGCCCGACGCACGAAGGCTATGATTCGTCCGTGATCGGTTATGTCGCAAAGGAAATTGAGCCGGAAGCCGGCGTTCTTGTTCCCGGACCGGCTTGGGAAGCGGGATTGCGCGCGGGAGACCGGATTCTTGCGATTGACGGAGAGGCGACCGAAAGTTTCGATGAAATTACTCAAGCAATTGCGCTCGGCACGCAACGCAGTGAAGACGGACGTCCGATGGCGAATCTGACGATTGCCCGCGGGAACGCTGTTTTGGAAAAACAGGTTTTCCCGTGCCTAGTCTCGCACAATCCGCGTAGTGGGGATTTTATTCGTATGATCGGCATTGCGCCGACGGATTCGCTGGTGGTGGCTCCGATGGAAAATTCCCCGGCGGCGGAGGCCGGCGTGCGCTACGGCGACCGATGGACGGAAATTGCCGTCGGAGATTCGGGGGCTTGGAAGCCGCTTTACTCCTTTGCGGAATTTCGCGAAATTATTGACGAAAGCGTTAGAGGAAACGATGCCGTTCCCGTGCGTGTCCGCTATGTGCGCGGCGACGGGAAGCCGGAAGTCTTGAGCATGCTTCCGAAGCTGCTTCCGGTAAAAAACGAATCGGCGTTTATTCGTTTTTCGGAAGGCGGGAAAGAGCGCGTTTTGCGCCTTATCGCGGCGCCGGAAGATTTGTCGAATACAGCCTTGCGGGCGAAGCGCAATACGTTGCGCGTGCTTGAAGGCGTTCCTGTCGATTCGGCTTATGCGGATATTTTCAGAGCGGGAACGCTCATCGACGGTATTGCCGAAGCGGGCGAGGGAATTGTCGCGCCGAAAACGCCGGATGAACTGAAAAAAGCGTTTCCGGAGGAAACCCCGCGCGAAGTTTCGATTTTTGTTACGACTCCTGACGGAGAAGGCGGGAACACGCGTTTCTCGGGTGCGGTACTAGGGCTCAATCCGGAGCTCATACAGCCGTTTCTCGGCGTGGTGCTTGTTCAGGAAGAGCGCTTGGTGCGCAAGTCGCCATGGGCGCAGTTCGACGACGCGATCGGGATTACGTTTAAATCGATCGGCGGCTTGCTGAACCCGAATTCGGACATCGGAATCTCGCATCTGAACGGCGTTTTTTCTATCGGAGATACTTATTACGCGATTTCGTCAAATTTGCGCAGCGTGCTTGTCCTGACGGTCCTGATTAACATCAATCTCGCGATTCTGAATCTGCTTCCCGTTCCCGTGCTCGACGGCGGGCATATTCTGATTGCGACGATTCAGCGCCTGCGCCGCCGCCCGATTCCGTTGCAGATTATCAACGGCGTTCAGCTCGTTTTCATTTGTCTGCTGTTTCTGTTTATGGGCTTTGTCCTGTTTAAAGACTTTGTGCGTTTTCGCGGGAATCGAGACATCGAGGCAAGCCGGCAAATTGCGCGCTTTCAATATACGCCGGAATTTCTTGCGCTGACGGATTCAAAATTGCTGATTGCGGGAACGCAGGAGAAATCCGCGTCTGGGGAAGAAAAGTAATTTTTGTAATTACATTATGGCTGAAATTATTCTGATTATTGTTGGAATTCTTGTTGTTGTTGCCTTAGTTATCGCAAACGGATTTTTCGTTGCGGCGGAATTCGCGCTTGTGAAAGTGCGCCCGACGCAGCTGCATCCGCTGGAAAAAGACGGCGGTATTCGCGTGAAGGCGGCGCTCCGGGCGACCAAACATCTCGACGGCGTTTTGTCTGCAACTCAGCTCGGAATTACACTCGCATCGCTTGCGCTTGGATGGGTAGGAGAACCGATTGTCGCTCACAAAATCGTAGAGCCGCTTTTGGGGCATTTCGGGATTACGGACGCGGGAACGATCACGACGGTTTCCTTTGCCGTTGCTTTCGCCATTATCACGTTTCTCCATATCGTTTTCGGAGAACTCGCACCGAAGTCGCTTGCAATTCAATACCCGATGGCGACTTCGCTCAATGTCGCCGTCCCGCTGATTATTTTTCATAAAATCTTCTTTCCCTTTATTTGGGCGCTCAACGGTACGGCGAATTTCTTTTTGCGGCGCGTGGGAATTCATCCCGCCGGAGAGGGCTCTCACGCCATTTCCAAAGACGAAATGGAATACGTGCTTTCGCATTCCCGCCCGGCTTCCGACGATGTTTTGATTGACCGCATTTTAATTCGTTCGCTACGCCTGCGCGATACGCGCGTCAACGAAGTGATGATCCCGCGCGACGAAATCAATGCTCTTTGGAGCAAGGTCGCGGGAACGGAAAATCTGCGAACGGCGCAACGAACCGGGCACTCGCGCTATCCGGTTTTTGACGGCGACTTGGACAAACCTGTCGGTATTTTGCTGACGCGCGAATGGCTTTGGCAAATCCAGTTGCTCGGCGAAGATACGCCGATCGAGCCGCTGTTGCGGGACGTGATGATTTTCCCGCCGGACATGGCGCTTGCCGATGCTTTGGAGCGCTTCCGCCAATCGCAAAATCACATTGCTCTTGTCGTCAACGCAGAAGGACGCACGCTGGGACTCGTCAGTTTTGAAGACGTACTCGAAGAAATCGTCGGCGACATTCGTGACGAATTCGATACCGATAAGAAGGAAATTTTTGAACAAACGGAAGATTCCATTATCGTCGCGGGAACGCTCAATATGCACGAACTTGAGGCGGAAACCGGTTGGAATTTCGAATGGGACGGAAACAGCTATGAAACCGTCGCGAGCTGGGTTCGCTCGCTTTGTCCCGGGCGCCCGCCGAAGCGCGGCGAAACCTTGCGCTACGAAGACGTGGAAGTCATTCCGCTCGAAACGCCAGCAGGCTCGCTCAAGCGTATTTTGCTTCGTCGCGTTTGGGAGGGAAGCAAAGAAGAAATTTAAAAACGCGATTTTTTGCAAGAATGGTTTAATTTAACAGTTAGCGAGTTTTTCGCCTTGTGTAAAACTAAGGGCACGATTGAGGAAATCTCAGTCATGCCCTTTCGTTCTTTTCAAGTTTTGTGCGTCGAAAACACAAACAAAAGCGGCGACCGAAAGTCGAGAAACTTCAGTTCGTCCTGGTGATTCTTCAAATCATCGAGGCGATTCTGAAGCTCCTCACCCGGTGGGTGACCGCCCGGGTCTTGAAAAGAGCGTTAAGGGTATTTCCTACTTTTGTTCGCCGAAGTCAATCTGAACCCGGCATCGGAATTGCGACGGCGACGCGTAACATGACTTGCAACGGAAATTCTTTATCGCACTCCGGCAATCTTTTCGAGAAAATCACGCGTTTTATGAATCGGGTTTATATTAAGACTTACGGTTGCCAGATGAACGAGCGCGACAGCGAGGCAGTTGTGGAAATGTTGCGCGGGCGCGGTTATTCCATCGTCGATAACGAGTTCGACGCCGACATCATTTTACTGAACACCTGTAGTGTGCGCGACCAAGCCGAGCAAAAAGCCATCGGCAAGGCGTATCGCCTGCTCCCGAGCCGGAAAAAACGCGCCAAAGACGCAGACAAAGGCATTCCCGCGGACGGAAAAAAACGCATCGTCGGGATCATGGGTTGCATGGCGCAAAATCGCGGGCGCGCCTTGCTCGACCAGCTTCCCGATTTGGATTTGATTGTCGGAACGCAAAAATTTCACCGCGTTCCCGAGCATTTGGACAAACTGCTTGCGACAATGCGCGGGCTCGGTCCGAAGCCGTCGTCCATCGTCGATTTAGACGAAGAAGCCGGCTCGCAAAACACGATTTCGCAGCACACGCCGGGACGCAAAATTTCCGCCTTCGTTTCGATTATGCAGGGCTGCGACATGCGTTGCGCGTATTGCATCGTACCGAAAACTCGCGGACACGAGCGCGCGCGTCCGATTGACGACATCGTCGCGGAAGTCGAAGAACTTGTCGCTGCGGGAACGCGCGAAGTGATGCTTCTCGGGCAAATTGTGAATCGCTACGGCATTCGCGAGTTCCCGACGATTAACGGCAAGTCTCCGTTTGTTCAGTTGCTCGAACGGTTGCATGCGATTGAGGGCTTGGAGCGCATTCGTTTCACGTCGCCGCATCCGGTCGGCTTCCGTGAAGATTTGGTCGACGCGTATCGCCGTTTGCCGAAGCTTTGCAGTTATATTCATCTTCCCGCGCAGAGCGGTTCGGACAAAATTTTGAAAGCGATGCGCCGTCCGTATTCGCGGGAACGCTTTATTGAGCTTGTGAATGCGTTGCGCGCAGCTCGTCCGGGCATTTATCTTTCGACGGATGTCATCGTCGGCTTCCCCGGCGAAACGGAAGAGGATTTTGAGCTTACGCGTTCGCTTTTCGAGGAAGTCAAATTCGACATGGCGTTTATTTTCCGCTACAGCGTGCGCGCGGGAACGCCGGCGGAGGCGCTCGGCGACCCGATTTCCGAGGAAATCAAAGACGCGCGCAACAAGGAGCTCCTCGCCGTTTTGGAAAAACATTCGCTCGCGCGCAACGAATCGCTCGTCGGAACGATTCAGGACGTTTTGGTCGAAGCACCCGCCAAACGCGGCGAAAATATTTTCCAAGGGCGCAACGACGGCGACCGCAAAGTCGTTTTCAAGGGCGACGAATCGTTGCTCGGAAAAATCGTCCGCGTGCGCATTGATTCCGCGACCGTCACCACGCTCACGGGAACGTTGGTTTAATCGCCTTCAAAAAACAGCGTACAATCCTCAAGTTCTATCATCTCAATGAAAAACATTCCTTCCGATTTTATGGCGGTAGTGAAGAAGCAAAAGAATATCTGAGGACTATCGGAGGATTGTAATTTTTTTATTAAATGCAAAAAGCGTTCCCGCGAAATTTCACGGGAACGCTTTTTTGATCGAAACGAATTATTTTCCGGCGAGTTGTTTTTCGATGGCTTTGATTTTGGAGTGCATTTCCGGAATGCGCATTTTCAAGACCATGAGTTTTTTCGCCAAGCCGATCGGGATTGCCGGAGAATCGAGCATCGTTGCGCCCGGTTCGACATCGCCGAGAACGCCGGCTTGCGCGCCGATCGTTGCCTTGTCGCCGATTTTGATATGCCCGGCGAGACCGACTTGCCCGGCAAGCGTAACGTAGTCGCCGACCGTCGTCGAACCCGCCATGCCGACCTGCCCGCAGAGGAAGCAGTATTTGCCGATAACGCAGTTGTGCCCGATTTGAACCAAATTGTCGATTTTCGTTCCCTTGCCGACGCGCGTTGAAGAAAAGCGCGCGCGGTCAATACACGTTCCCGCGCCGATTTCGACGTCATCTTCAATGACAACGTTCCCGATTTGCGGAATTTTTTCAATTTTCCCGTCCACGGGAATGAAGCCGAAGCCGTCTGCGCCGACAACGGCGTTGGGCAAAATGTGAACGCGTGCGCCGATTTGCGAGTAAGCGCAGATACGCACGCCGCTTTCGATGTGGGAATTTTCGCCGACGGAAACGGCGGTGCCGAGCGTTACGTGCGAATCGAGCACCGCGCCGTCGCCGACGCTTGCTTTTTCTCCGATGACGCAGAACGGACCGATGTGGACGTTTTTGCCGATTTTTGCGGATTCGGCAATAACGGCGGTCGGATGCGTTCCCGCCGGCGGTTTCGGCCAGAGTGCCGCTTCAATTTGCCCGCAAATCAGCGCGAGCGTGTAAGACGGTTTTTCGACAAAAATATACGCCTGATTTTCCTTCGGCGAGCTTCCCGTGTAATTCGCGGGAACGAGAATTGCGGACGCGTTGCAGGTTGCGACTTGAGCGTGGTATTTGTCGTTCCCGAGAAACGCAAGGTCGCCGGCAACGGCGGAATCGAGCGAGCCGATGTTGGAAAGCGGGGTTGTCGTGTTGCCTTCGACTTTAATCGGGTCGATGACGTTGCAAAGTTGTTCGAGGGTAAATGCGAGAGCCATAAAAAGTATTAGCGGAGGTGGATAAGCGATAGGGTTAATTAGTTTTCAAAAGAGCGTTCTTCGTCGAGCTTGCAGATGCAACTTCGATGAAGAACACCGATTGGATTTAAAGTTTTTTGAATTTTTCGTAAGCGGCTTCCCATGCCGTACGATCGGCGGCGGGAACGTAGGTTTTTACATCAAACGAATTACGGACGACGCTTCGGATTTCATCGAGCCCGGAAAGTTCTCCTGCGGCGACAGCTTGAATCAGCACGTTCCCGCAGCTTGTACCTTCGACCGGACCGGCGACGACCGTGCGACCTGTGGCATCGGCGATAAATTGCATGAAAAGCTTTGAGCGGGAGCCGCCGCCGACGACGTGGAGCGTATCGATCGGTTTTTCTGCGAGCGCGGAAATATCGTCAAGCGCTTTGCGGTAGGCGAGGGCGAGGCTTTCCAAAATACAACGCATTGTTTGTCCGACGTTCGCGGGAACGGGTTGTCCTGTTTCGGCGCAGAAGTCTGCGATTTTTTGCGGCATTTCGTTCGGTTTGAGAAAGCGTGCGTCGTCCGGATTGATGTGCGAGCGCAAAGCCGGCTCCATCGCGGCGAGCTTGTCGAGCTCGGGCGCGGGAGTGTCATTGCCGTTGGCTTTCCAGTAGCGCATGGATTCCTGTTGGATCCACATGCCGACGATGTTTTTCAAAAAGCGTGCTGTGTAGCCGTAGCCGACTTCGTTTGTGTAATTTGCCTTGCGAACCGTTTCGTTAATAAACGGAGTCGGCGATTCAATGCCGATGAGAGACCAAGTTCCGCAAGAAAGGAATGCCCAGCTTGTGGAGGCATCGGCGGGAATTGCGGCGACGGCGGCACCGGTGTCGTGTGAGCAGGATGCGACGACTTCCGTTTCCGGCGAAAGTCCGGTTTCTTCGGCAATCGCGGGAACGAGCTTACCTAGCGTTGTGCCGGAAGGAACGATTTTCGGAAAGATTTTTCGCGGAATGCCCAGTGTGTCGGCAATTTCATATGACCACGTTTTTGTGCGCGGATTGTAAAGTTGCGTTGTACTGGCGAGCGAAATTTCAGCGGCGGGAACGCCGGAGAAAAGCCAGTTAAAGTAGTCTCCGATGTTAAGAAAACTTTCGGCTGCGGAGAGAATTTCCGGGCGGGAACGAGCATCTTCAAAGAGCTGATAGAGAGTGTTGATGCCGAGGAACATGATGCCGGATTCCGCAAAGAGTTTTTCGTCCGGAATGATTTCGCGGACGCGTTCAATCGAGCCGTCGGTGCGGGAATCTCGGTATTGATAAGGCGCGGTCAACATCGGCTCGGCGCCTTTGAGCAGAACGTAGTCAACGCCCCAGGAATCGGTTGAGATACTTTTGACGGGAATGCCGCGGTCAGCGACTTTTTTTAGCCCAGCCTTCAGCTCGTCGAAGAGACGGATGACGTCCCAACGCAAGGAGCCGTTGACGGGAACGGCCTTGTTGTAAAAACGGTGAATTTCTTCGAGCGTGATTTTCCCGTTTGCGAGAGTTCCGAGTATGACGCGACCGCTGTCGGCGCCCAAGTCGAGTGAGAGGTAGTTCATAAGCAAGATGTTTCCCAAAATTCAAACCGATTTTTGAGAAAACGGCGAGCAATTAATCGAGGTTTATCTTTCGTTTAATGATTTGGTTGCTCGCGTTATTCATCATCGATTTGTATCTTTGTAGTTTATATTGTAATTTATTTTTG
Organism: Candidatus Spyradenecus sp.; assembly: GCA_045535075.1. Classification (GTDB taxonomy): domain Bacteria; phylum Verrucomicrobiota; class Verrucomicrobiia; order Opitutales; family UBA953; genus Spyradosoma. Next base: position 139,910 of record JAZSKX010000015.1, read on the forward strand.
TTTACGTTTTGTTTTTTGTGTGTCGGGGTGTTTTGTTGGGGCTTTTGGCGGTTTGGTTGTTTTTCTTGGGGGATTTATTTTTTT
>JAZSKX010000012.1:0-26495 GCA_045535075.1 Candidatus Spyradenecus sp.
GGGCAATAATAATGAAAGGTGTGAAGTTGGGGGCATGTTGCGTCGTTGGGGCAGGTGCGGTTGTTACTGAGGGGGATTATCCCGACGGTAGCCTTATTGTAGGGAATCCGGCAAAAGTTGTGAAAATTTATCCGATAGAAAAATGAAAATTTCAATTATTACCGTTTGCTTCAACAGCGAAAAATATATTCGGGAGACGATAGAAAGCGTCATTACTCAAGATTATCCCGATATCGAGTATATCGTCATTGATGGTGCGTCGAAAGATAGGACGGTTTCCATTATCAACGAATATAAAAGTAAAATCGCGTATTTCGTCTCGGAAAAAGACAAAAATATGTATGATGCAATTAATAAGGGGATGCGTGTTGCAACGGGAGAATATATCGCGATACTGAATTCGGATGATTTTTACGTTTCTCCTACGGTTGTTTCTCGTGTAGCGGGAAAACTTAAATCTTTGGATAAATCAAAATATTTAGGCGTATATGGTGATTTAGTAAAAATAGATGAGCAGGGACGTTCCCGTGGAATACGACGCGGGATTCAAGTTTCGTTTAAAGGACTATTAGCTTCGGAGCAATTAACCTTCGTCGGTCATGGAACGGTGTTTTTGCATCGTTCGGTGTTGGGAAAAGTCGGTTTTTACGCGGATGAATTGTTTTCTGCCGCGTGTGATTACGATTATTTGTTACGGTGTTTTAAGTTAAAACCGTTAAAGCATATTGCCGTTCCCGTAATGGGATTTCGTGATCATCCGGAGAGTATTACATCATCCGGGAAAATCGGGCAGGAAGTGCGTGCTGTTTTATTGAAAAACGGCTGGAATAAACGTTCCCGTTTACTGTATCTGACGCTTTGGGGGATTTGGTGTATAAAAAATTTTAGAGCAGTTCTTCGTTCAGGAGGAAAGCGCTTGTTGAGAGCTGTAGGAGAAGATTCAAAATAAATGGAGAGTTTGGTTATGAAAACATCTGCATTCTTTTGCCTTTTGATGATTTTTTTACTGCCGTTTACGCATGCATTTGCGGTGAATTTCGTTTTGTGTCTTCCGGTAGTTACAGCGATTTTACTTTTTGTGGTCGGAACGCTTTGTGTTCGAACGACTCGAAATCCGTTTCGAACGAGCGATTTGTTCCTATTGGGGTTGTGGGTGTTATTGTCCGTTTCAATTGTGTTTGGAACAATGACGACAACAGCGATAAATCACTGGCTTGCATATACAACTTTTATTCTTGTGGTTTACTTTGGTGGGGGGCGTGTAATCGCCGGATTGACGGAGCGCAATCCTAATTTTTGGAATAGAATGTTAACAGCAATAACGTTTATGCTCTTAGGAGCGTGTGCTTATGCACTTGTTGATTGGTTGTTTTTTCTTACAACTGGAAGTGAAATTCCGTTGCCTCGCCCGGAGGGAGGGGGGAATGGCTCTGCGGCGGGATTTGTTCGTGCGAGAGGTTTTTTGGGCGAGCCATCAGGACTAGGAAATTTTATCTTGATGTGGGCTCCATTAGCCATTTGGCATATCTTTTCTATTGGGCGTTCTCTTACGTTCCGGTATTTGTTCCTTGCTGTTGTTATTGGTGCTTTTTTGGCTACATTTAGTACGAAAGGCATTCTTACGGCTCTTTCATCACTTCCCGTGGTCGTTGGGTTTATTGCACTGCGAAAAGGGCTTGATCTGAGTCGTATTGTTGGAATTCTGTTTCTGTGTCTCGTCGGCGCGTTTGTCGTATTTGTTTCAGGGCTTGGAGACGTGATGTACGAGGCAATTGCACCTAAATTCTTCGGTAGTGATGTTTATAATGCACGTTTCGATCGGGGAATGAATGTCGTTAACTACATACAAGGTTTCCACTGGTTTGTAGGTTATGGTCCGGCTTCCTATGTAACACTTGTCGGGCATGATTCAGAGCAAAGCTTTTTATCCGGATTCGCATATTTACTGGGGGATGGAGGACTAATTGGAGTTACTCTCTTTTCCCTATTCCTATTTTCCCAACTTTTGCTTGCTCGAAAACTGAAGGATCAAGGATTGAAGATAACATTTTTTGTTACGCTGTATTATATTGTAGTCGGCGAGATCGTCGCTCCTATGCATTACGGCATTGGGACATACTTCATCATTATTTTGTTGCATGTCGCAATTCAAAATCAAAGTAGAATTTTTAAAAACGCAGTTGTTTCTCGCGGCATGCCGTTACCGAGGAATTGGCAATGTATGCGATATTCAAGTATCCAAAGTGTAAAGAAATGAAAATACTTCATGTGATTAATTCGCTTTCGACGGGCGGGGCGGAGAAGTTGGTGTCGGATTTGGCTCCGCTTCAGCGGGAACGCGGGCACACGGTTGAAGTGCTTTTGCTTCGCGGAGGCGAAAGCGTGTTTCGGGCAGGTTTAGAAAGTGCGGGAATCCGGGTTTATGATTTCGGCGCGGGAACGTCGGTTTATTCTCCGTTGAATATTTTTCGGTTGATTCCGTTTATGCGGAAATATGACGTGATACACGTTCATCTCTTCCCGGCGCAGTATTGGGTGGCGATTGCGAAAGTTTTATCGTTTTCAAATACGTGTTTGGTGACTACGGAACATTCAACTCACAATCGTCGGAGGGATATTTCTTTTTTCCGATTTTTTGATAAATGGGTGTATCGGCGCTTTACGAAAATTGTAGGGATTTCTCCAAATACGACGGCTTCGTTGGAGCGATACTTGAAGACACCGGGAAGAGTTCAAACGATTTCAAATGGAGCAGACATCGGTAAGATTCACGAGGCGGAGGCTGTTCTTCGGGAACGTGTCGTTCCCGCTGTATGTCGGTTAATGTTGATGCAGGTTGCGGGTTTTCGAGAAGCTAAAGACCAGGATTGCGTTATTCGTGCCTTAAAAAATTTTCCTTCGGACGTTCATGCCGTTTTCGTTGGAGACGGCGTGCGGCGGGAGATTTGCGAAAAGCTCTCGGAAGAACTCGGCGTGCGAGAACGCGTGCATTTTCTCGGAATCCGTTCTGATGTTCCTGCGCTTTTGAAATCTGCGGATGTTGTCGTGATGTCGTCGCATTGGGAGGGCTTTGGATTGGCGGCTGTTGAAGGCATGGCGGCGGGAAAGCCCGTTGTTGCGTCTGATGTCCCCGGGCTTGCGGAAGTGGTCGGAGGTGCGGGAATCCTTTTTCCGAAAGGCGATGAAAAAGCTCTTGGGGAAATTATTTTAAAACTCGTTTCGGACAAAGAATTTTACGAAAAAACCGCCGCAGCCTGTTCCCGTCGGGCGCAGGATTACGATATTCGCAAAACCGCTGAGGCGTATTTGGCGGTGTATGCGGGCGGATAGATTTTGAGCTTTTCAGCGCGAATGCTTTTGCTCGAATACAATTAAGTAGACACTTGCTATGTTCATTTTTTTGGGGAAAATGCAAAATTTTCTATGGCTTTAAGCAATAAAAGTCTTGCGATCGGGTAATAAAGTCTTGCGCAAGCCTGTTCGCTTGTTAGTCTGTTTGGTAGGAATTGTGTAGGTGTTCGCGTTTGTGGGCGTGCGATTCCGAATTAAACATTCTGATTACGTATGAAATTGAAAAACTTGCTTTTCCCTTGTTCGTTTTTTTTGTTGGCGGGAACGCCTTTGGTTTCTTTGGGCTCGGAACCCGAGGCATTTTTGACGGATGGTTTAGGGATTGATTGGTTCGGCTATCGCAGTAATACGACAAAAACCGTTTTTTCTTATGAGGACGGAAAAACGACGATGACGAATTTGGATTCGGATTCGTATGTTTGGGGGTATTTACCGCAAGCAGTTTCATTGGAAGTCGGGCAAGCTCTCACATTTGCGGGAACGGCGACATTTAATTCCGTTGCATCGTCGGGAGCTTTTTACATCGGAATTTATAATAGCGGGGTAAATGCAAAACCGGAGACGGGAGCTACGTTTTCGAGTATCGTCGCGGGAACCTACGATATGACGGGATTTTTTGGAGGGACGAATAAGAAGGCGAGCGGAACGACGACGCATGTTTATTCCCGTTTTGCCGGAAAAGCTCCCGGGGCAAGCGGGAGCGGCGGAGCCGGTTTTATGACTTCAAATCAGGGGGCGGCTTATATTGCTTCCGCGTCTCCGGAGATGCAGATTGAGCATCCGAGCGCGAACGTCGCGTATGAATTTTCCCTGAAAATCCTTCGAACTGCGGCAGGTTATGATGTCTTAATGGGCGACGGGGAGCCGGTTTCTTTTGTTTCCGAAAAATCGCCGGCTTCCGGAGTATTTGATGTGATTGCGATAAAGTCGCCGGGAAGCGGAATTACGCTTTCAAATTTTTCGATTTCGACGACGGGAACGGCGATTCCGGAACCGTCGATGTTCGGATTTTTCGCAGGGATTTTTTCACTTGCAGCGTTTGTAGCGCGAAGGAGACGAAGCGGGGAAAAGTTTTGAGTTTGCCTTAAAAATTTGTTTTGGGGCCCGGTGCTAGAAACCGGGAGTCGGCTTTCTTTAATCTCTCATTTTCTCCGAACTTTCCGATTTGGCACGGCTTTTGCTGACGCTTTAAAGGTATTATGGATTTCAATAAATTTACCGAAAAAAGCCGCGAAGCCATTACTTCCGCTCAAACGATTATGTCCGAGCACGGGAACCCGATGCTCGAAACCTGGCATTTGCTCGCCGCGTTACTCAAGCAGGACGGCGGTATCGTTCCCGCGCTCCTCGCGAAGATGAAAATCGACAATGCCGGTTTTTCTCAAAACATTGAACGCGAGCTTGCGCGTCTTCCGCGCGTGAGCGGCGGCGGGAACGTGCAACAGGGCGCGGCTTCGGGAACGATTCAAAAAGTCCTCGCCAAATCCGTCGAAGAAGCCCGCGCGCTCAACGACGATTTCGTCAGCACGGAGCATCTTTTCCTCGCGCTCCTTGCCGCCGCTCCGGAAATGAAGGAAATTTTTAGGGCTTTCGACATTTCCCGCAACGCCGTGCTCGCCGCACTCAAGGAATTGCGCGGAAACCAGCGCGTAACGAGCGACAACCCGGAAGCGACTTACGATGCACTCGGCAAATACGGCGTCGATTTGGTCGACATGGCACGCAAGGGCAAACTCGATCCCGTCATCGGGCGCGACGAGGAAATTCGCCGCGTCATTCAAATTCTTTCCCGCAAAACGAAAAACAATCCCGTGCTCATCGGCGAGCCCGGCGTCGGCAAAACCGCCATCGTCGAAGGCTTGGCGCAACGCATCGTGCGAGGCGACGTTCCCGAAGGCTTGCGCGACAAAACCGTCTTTTCCCTCGACATGGGCTCGCTGCTCGCGGGAGCGAAATATCGCGGTGAATTTGAAGAACGCCTCAAAGCCGTTTTAACCGAAATTAAAAAATCCGACGGGCGCATCTTGCTTTTCATCGACGAACTTCACACGCTTGTCGGCGCAGGCAAAACCGACGGAGCAATGGACGCCGGGAACATGCTCAAGCCGATGCTCGCACGCGGCGAATTGCACTGCATCGGCGCAACTACGCTCGACGAACACCGCAAATACATCGAAAAAGATGCCGCGCTCGAACGCCGATTCCAAAGCGTGCTCGTCGAGCCGCCGAGCGTCGAAGACACGATTTCGATTCTGCGCGGCTTGCGGGAACGCTTCGAGGTGCACCACGGCGTGCGCATCATGGACAGCGCCATGGTCGAAGCCGCCGTGCTTTCCAACCGCTACATTTCCGACCGCTTTTTGCCCGACAAGGCGATCGACCTCGTCGACGAAGCCTGTGCGCAAATCCGCACCGAAATGGACTCGATGCCGGAAGAGCTCGATTCGCTTTCCCGCCGCGTCATGCAACTCGAAATCGAAGAAACGGCATTGAAAAAAGAAACCGACGAAGCGTCGAAAATCCGCCTCGAAGCTCTGCGCAAGGAGCTGACGGAAGCACGTTCCGAAGCGACCGCTCTGCGCGCGCGTTGGGAAGCGGAAAAGGAAAGCGTCGGAAAAATCCAAAAAATCCGCGCCGAACTCGAAACCGCGCGCCACGACGCGGAAGCCGCCGAGCGTTCCCGCGATTACAACAAAGTCGGCGAACTGCGCTACGGGAAAATTCCACAGCTGGAAGCCGATTTGAAAAAATACGAGAAAATCGCCGAAGAAAAATCCGGCGGGAACGACAAGCTTTTCCGTGAAACGGTTTCGCCCGACGAAATCGCCGAAGTCGTCGCGCGCTGGACGGGCATTCCCGCTTCAAAATTGCTCGAAGGCGAAAAACAAAAATTGCTCGGTCTTCAAAGCGAACTCGAAAAACAGGTCATCGGACAGGAAGAACCCGTGCGCCTCGTTTCCGAAGCGATTTTGCGTTCCCGCGCCGGCGTGCAGAATCCGCGTCGCCCGGTCGGAAGTTTCCTCTTTCTCGGACCGACCGGCGTCGGCAAAACCGAGCTCGCCAAGAGCCTTGCGCGTCAGCTTTTCGACAGCGAAGACGCGATGATTCGTATCGACATGTCCGAATACATGGAAAAGCATTCCGTGTCGCGCTTGGTAGGTGCGCCGCCGGGCTACGTCGGTTTTGAGGAAGGCGGGCAACTCACCGAAGCCATTCGCCGCAAGCCGTATTCCGTCGTTTTGCTCGACGAAATCGAAAAAGCGCATCCGGATGTATTTAATATTTTATTACAAATTCTCGACGACGGGCGTTTGACTGACGGACAGGGGCGCACGGTCGATTGCCGCAACGCCGTGTTTATTCTCACGTCCAACATCGGCTCGCGCTTCCTCGTCGAAGGCGTGGAAAACGATGCGATTCCGGAACGCGTGCGGGAACAGGTGATGGCGGAATTGCGCGCCGGATTCCGTCCGGAATTTTTGAACCGCATCGACGATATCGTTTTGTTCAAACCGCTTGGCTTGAAGCAAATTTCGGCGATTGTCGACTTGATGATTGCGTCGCTGAACAAACGCTTAGAAGAACACCGCATTACGGTTTCGCTCGACAAATCCGCTCACGCGTGGATTGCCGAAAACGGCTACGATCCCGTTTACGGGGCGCGTCCCTTGCGACGTTTTATCCAAAAGGAAATTGAAACGCCGCTGGCAAAGGCGATCATCGGCGGGAACGTCGCTGACGGGCAAACGGTGAAATTTTCCAAACCGAAATCCGAAGAATCCGGTTTAAAACTCTCCGCGAAATAAGTGAAAAAATAAGAACTCCGGCGAAACCGGAGTTCTTATTTTTTTGTCTGATTGAGCTGTTTTATTTTGCTGGATCAATCAGCCAAGAGGTGCGATCGGAGGTCATCTGGCGCGGATTGGTTCCGAGCGGAATCAGATTGGCGTTTCCGGCGTTGGTGAAGGATTCTTTGGAAGGATATTTAATTTTACTTCCCGAAGGGACTTCCTCCCGAATGTAAAGTTTGCCGCGGGCGGTGATTTTCTTGGGGCGTCCGACGGGAACGAATTCGTCAAGAATGATTGCTCCGGCGATTGGCTTGCCGTTTTCCCAGCCTACGTATTGCTCGTGAATGGTGATTTTCTGCGGTTGATTGGTCGTGATTTCGATTTCGTAAGCAGGTGTGTTGCTAACGGCAGTCGCGGCATCCGTTGCGGCTACGTCGTTTTCGGGCGTGCACATTTTAAGCGCAAAGACGGATACGCCGGCAATCAGTAAAATCGCGGCGGCTGCCACGGCGATGGCGAGTTTGCGCGGTGTACGGACGGAGGTCGGCGGCGGCGGGAACGAAGTCGTTCCGAACGGGTCTTCGGCATCGGTATTTTCCGTGACGGCTTGCTTAATCGGGGAGAGTCGGAATGCGCTTCGGGTGCCCGATGCCTTTGCGTTGCCGGACTCCTTAAATTCTGCAACGAGGGCGTCGGCGTTGAGTTTTAGTAATTTTGCGTAAATGCGGAGAAACCCGATACGGTAAACGGGAGCGAGGTCGATGGAGTCAAAATCGTCGTTTTCCATCGCGATGATATAATGACGGCGAATATGCGTGCGGTCGGATGCACTGCGTTCGTCGAATCCGAGTTTTTCCCGTGCTTCTTTGAGTTGTTGTCCGATGCTCATGATTTTCTACAATTCAATGCTTGTTCGTTTTTATCGCAAGTTTTTTTGCGGCTGTTTTATGGGATGATGACTTTTACCGTTGCACCGAGTTTGTTGACGTGCATTTTTCGGACACGCCAGTGAATGGACAAAGTATCACAGAAATCGGCGATTTCGTTGCCGAATCCGTCGTCATCATTTTTTACGACGGCGACAATTGTGGGACCGGCTCCGGAGACGTATGCGGTAACGGCGTTGTCGGATTCTTTAATAAAGTTGAACACTTTTTCGCCTTCGGGAACGAGTTTGAGGCGGTAGCTTTGGTGAATACGATCTTTACATCCGGCGCGGATAAGTTGTACGTCTGCTTTTTCCAGCCCTTCGAGAAGAATCGGAATGCGTGACATATTGTAAATACAATCCGAGAGTCCGTAGGATGTCGGGAGGATCGCGCGGGCTTCTTCGGTGGAAACGCGAACGTCCGGCATGAGGGCGTAAAAACTGATGGCATCCGAAATCGGATAAACGTGCCAGTAGACGAAATCGTTTTCAATAATTGCGGCGACGAATCCTCCCAAAATCGCGGGAGCAACGTTGTCCGGGTGTCCTTCAATGAGCGAGGCGATTCGCAGGATTTCGGCTTTGTCGAAATTGAGCCCGGCAATTTGGTTTGCCGCCATAATTCCTGCGACGATGCAGGTGGAGCTGGAGCCGAGCCCGCTACAAAGGGGAAGGTCGGTATCGAAGTGAATGCTCAGCGGCGGGACCTGACGCCCGTAGCTGGTGAGAGTCTTGGCGAGGGTTGTGTAAACAAGGTTTGTTTCTGCGCTTGCAAATTCCGGCTCGCAACCCGTGATGGTAAGCCCTTCGCCTCCGGTTTCGAATGTGAAGCGGTTAAACATATCGAACGCAACGCCCATAACGTCGAATCCCGGGCCGACGTTGGCGCTGGTTGCGGGAACGGAAATTTTAAATCGCATAATCGGTTTGTAAATCGGAGGAAGTGATTTATGTTTCAACAAATTAAATACAAAAGCGTTTCCCGCGAAAAGCATGAAAGCGGGAACTAAGAAAATGCCGGTTGCAAACTCCGGCAACCGGCATTTTCTAGAGTAAAATTGGGCTTAAACCCGATTAGCCTCGGCGGAGCTTTTCGAGAAGAACGCTTTGGTCGAGAATCGGCATGTAGTCTTCGTGCGCAATGCCTTTTTCGAGAATGAAAAGCGTGAGGAGGTGTTTTGCCTGAGCGAGAAGCTCGTGCGGTTTCCACGGTTTTTCAAAATACGAATCGATATGGGCTTCGTTGACGGCGCGAATCGTATCGGCATGCGTGGCTTGCCCTGTGAGCAGGATTTTGCGCGTTCCCGCGAAGCGTTCGTCTTTGGAGATTTCTCCGAGGAGGTCGACTCCGTTTTTCCCGGGCATGACGTGGTCGGAGATAACGAGCCCGAGTTGGTCGCCGGAATCTGCGATTTCGTTAAGAAGGGTTTGCACTGCGGCGGCGGATTCGCATTCTTCGATGCGGAAGAATTTTGCGAGCGGACGGAGATCTCGCAAGACGGAGTCCAAAACTTCGGGTTGATCGTCGACGCAGATAATATTGATTTTTTCCATGGAATGTAAGTGCTGTTGTGTTTTCGTGCTGGGAAAGATAATCGGACGGTTGGAAGAAAATTTCAAGTATTCGTTTTGCTGTAAGGCAGGTGAATCCGGAAGGTCGTTTTCCCGGGAACGCTTTCGAGCGAAATTTCGCCCTCGTAGGAGTCGACGAGGCGGCGGACGATTGCCAAGCCCAAGCCGAGTCCGAACTGCAATCCGTTTTTCTTCGTCGTAAAATCCGGCTGGAAGATTTTTTGGTGCAGGCTTTCGGGAACGCCCGGTCCGTTGTCCGTGATGCTGACGGCGATAAATCCGCGGAGCGTTCCCGTGGGAACGACTTGGAGGCGTATCTGAATTGTAGGATTCGGCGTTCCCGCGAGCTTGAGCGCATCGCAGGCATTTTTGGTGATATTGACCCAAATTTGAACCAGCTCCGTCATGTCCGCGCAAATGGTCGGGCAGTCCCGGGCTTCTCCGATTTGTGCTTCGAGGCGAACTTCTCGCAGGTGGGTTTTCAAGAGTGCGATGGCTTCGCAAAGCGATTCGTGGATGTTGGTTCCGGCTTCGCGGACGATGTTTCCGCCGCCGCCAAGCAATTTGACCGAACGCACGATGCTGGCGGCATGCTTCGCGGCAACGCGCATGTCGTGCAAATCATGGCCGAGTTCCCAATAGCGTGCCGTGTTCTCAAGGTTTGCGATGAATTTTTTCCCGAGTTCCTTAGCGCCTTCGCGCGTTCCCGCGATGCGGACGAGGACTTTCGCAATGTCCGGTGCAAGCTCGTAGGTGTCTTCAAATTCTCGGGCAAGTCGGCGGACATCTTCGCTGGAAGTAACCGCCGAATAATTCAGCCCGCGGCGGAAAATTTCCAAAAGTTCTTCGGAACGCTCGGAAAGGGCGGCTTCTACGAAATCGAGCACAAAGTCCGTTTTCCGCGCAAGCACACCGACGGCGTTATTGAGTTCGTGGGCGATTCCCGCGGCGAGTTGCCCGAGAGTCGCGGACATTTCCGCGCGATGCATGCGCTTCAACGCCGCTTCTTTTTCAACCGTACGTGTAAACACGCGGGAATTACGTACGGCGAGTTCGTGCAACATCGCGGGCGCAAATTGCTCGACAAGCGAACCGTAAATTTCCGGTTCGACCGCGGGAACGTCCGTGTCGATGTAAGCGAGTTCGACATCCGTTTCCGCAATCATTTCGGAGGAAACGGCGTAGCGTTGGGAAAAGAAACTTTGAATCCCGATGTAGGAACCGGCGCTTGCGTGAAAAATTTCGTAGCGCATTTCGTCCGGGTCATCTTTGTTTTTCTGATACGCGGTAACTTCGCCGCGTACAATCAGGAAAAGCTGCTTGCTGGCTTCATCCTGGCGAAGGATCACGTCGCCTCGTCTGAACGAGAGGCGACGGCTCGGATCGGAGAAATAAACCCGATTGATGCGTTCCAGGTTTTTTTGGTACGGGAGCGGTTCTGCGGGCACGGGAAGGGGATTTTAAGGGTAAATTAAAAGCAACGGAGCGATTTCGCGGGAACGATTATTCCCACGAAACCGGCTGCCCCGTACATTCGAGAACGCCGCGCCAAAGCTCACTCGTCGTGTTGACGCGCTTACGCCCTTTAGCGATAAGCGAGAGCGGCAGATTGACGTGAACACGATGGCACATCGCAACAATCATACCCGTTTTTCCCGCCATGCCGGCATGAACGGCATTGTGTGCCAAGTGCGAGCAGTATGCATTGTCGTACGCGTTTGCGGGAATGCTTCGAATAATGTAGCTCGGGTCGATATATTTAATCGACGTTTCAATGCCGTGCTTTTTCATGTCGGCGCTGATGCGGTCACGCAGGAATTTCCCGATGTCGGCGTGGCGTTTGTTCCCGGAGGCGTCTGTGCCGAGATTGTTGTCTTTAATTAAATCCTGACCGGCACCTTCGGCGACGACGATGACGGCGTGATCGCGCGTCGTGATGCGTTCCCGCAATTTGGCGAGGAAGCCGTTCGGCCCGTCGAGCTTGAGCGGCACTTCCGGAATAAGCACGAAGTTGGCTTCCGAGCTGGCGAGCGAGGCATAAGCCGCGATAAATCCGGAGTCGCGTCCCATGAGTTTAACGATACCGATGCCGCGCGGTGCGCCTTTGGCTTCGACGTGTGCGCAATTAATAACCTTAACGGCTTCCGAAACTGCGGATTCGAACCCGAAGCTTTTGTCGAGCAAAATAATATCGTTGTCGATTGTTTTCGGAATGCCGATGACGGATTTTTTCAGATTGCGTAATTTGCATTCCTGCGAGATTTCATTGGCGGCGCGGAGTGTGCCGTCTCCGCCGACGACGAAAAGAATATCGATTCCCATGCGTTGGAGCGTATCGACGAGCGTCGGCGTATCCTGTTGCCCGCGGGAACTCGCGAGAATGGAGCCGCCTTGAGCGTGAATGTCGGAGACAACGTCCGTGTCGAGCAGAATCGGCGAATGCCCGTATTTCGCGACCAAGCCTTCGTAGCCGTAGCGGAAGCCGTAGATGCGGGAGACGCCGTAGGAGTGCTGCAAGCCCATTACGAGATTTCGGATAACATCGTTCAAGCCCGGGCAAAGTCCGCCGCAGGTAACGATGCCGACTTTCGTCTCGGCGGGATTAAAGAAAATACATTCGCGCGGACCGGCAGCCTCGAACGAGGGAAGCGGGCGACCTTCCTTGATTGCTTTCATCGTTCCCGCGTAGGTGATGTCAAAAAGAATGCGATCGTTGTCCGTTTTAAAGAGTTGTTCGGAGTAGCTTTCTTTTTTGAAAGGCGAGGGAAATCTGCATTCGCCGAGATTTTCGATTTGTGTGTCTGCTTCTGTAATTTTGGGGACTTCGTAAGAACTCATATGCTTATGCGGTTATGCGCGAATTCTCCCACTTGAAGGGCTTGTTCGCAAGATTTTTAAAACTCTCGGCGGATAAGTTTTTGCGGGAACGACAAAAAAGCGCGGGAACGCCTTATCCTTGAAATTCGCTCATAAAAAGAACACTATCAAAGCAATTATGAGCAAAACAGTTCTACTTGTTATTCGTGACGGTTGGGGAGCCAACCACAACGCCGCGCAGGATAAATTCAATGCGCTCAAAATCGCGAACATTCCGTTCTCGAACAAACTTTCCGCCGAATGGCCGCGCACGGAAGTCGCCGCACACGGTCCCGCCGTCGGGCTTCCCGAAGGTATCATGGGCAACTCCGAAGTCGGGCACCAAAACATCGGAGCCGGACGCATCGTCCCGCAGGAAATCATGCGTATCGACCTCGGTCTCACCGACGAAGGCATGAAAAACAACGCCGTGCTTCAAGCCGCTTTCGGAAACGTGAACGCGAAAAATTCCACGCTTCACCTTATGGGTCTCGCCAGTGCTGCCGGCGTGCACTCCACGCTCCCGCACCTCTACGGGCTTATTCGCGGCGCAAAAGCCGCCGGCGTGCAAAACGTTTGCATTCACGCTTTTATGGACGGACGCGACAGCCCGCCGACCAGCGGTGTCGGTTTCATCAAGGAAATCGAAGACGAATGCGCCAAAATCGGTCTCGGCAAAATCGCCACGGTTTCCGGTCGCTTCTGGGCGATGGACCGCGATAACCGCTGGAACCGCGTCGAAAAAGCCTACAACTGCCTCGTAGGCGGAGACGCGCTCACGGCAGAATCCGCCACCTCTGCCGTAGAATGGTATTACGACAATCCGTCGAGCGACTCCGAACAGGGCGACGAATTTGTCCTCCCGACCCGCGTCGTTAAAGACGGCGTTCCCGTCGGCTCCATTAAAGACGGCGACAGCGTCATCTTCTTCAATTTCCGCGGCGACCGCCCGCGTGAACTCACGCACGCGTTTATCGACGACACGTTCGACGGCTTCCCGCGCGCCAAAAAGCTCGATATTTACTACGCGACGATGACCGAATACCAGAAAGGTCTTTGCCCGAATGTCGTCTTCCCGAAGCCGCAACCGATGAAAAATATTCTCGGTGATTGGATTGCGCAACAGGGCTTGACGCAGTTCCGCACGGCGGAAACGGAAAAATTCCCGCACGTTACGTTCTTCTTCAACGACTATCGCGACGAACCGTTCCCGGGCGAAGAGCGCGGGCTCATTCCGTCGCCGAAAGAAGTCGCCACCTACGACCAGAAACCGGAAATGTCCGCCGAAGGCGTTTGCGAATCCACGATTAACGCGCTCCGTTCCGGCAAATACGCGCTTATCGTAACGAATTTCGCCAATCCGGACATGGTCGGGCACACAGGCAAACAGCCCGCAATCATCAAGGCTGTCGAAACGGTCGACAAATGCCTCGAACGCATTTGCGCCGTCGCCGACGAATGCGGCGTCGATATGCTCATCACCGCCGACCACGGGAACGTCGATGAAATGTATGACGAAACGACGAAGGGCCCGCACACGCAACACACGCTCAATCCGGTTGAGGTTGTCCTTTATGGGAACGGCGTCAAGAACGTGAAACTGCGCCAAACGGGCGGTGCGCTCGGCGATATTGCTCCGACCCTGCTCGACATGATGGGCTTGCCGACTCCGCCGGAAATGACGGGCAAATCCCTGATTGAAAAAGCTTAATTAACCGCGTGAAACCGTTCCCGCAAAGCGACGGGAACGGAGAATCGGTTTTGTCGCGTTCCCGCGCTTGTCTTTTAGCGGGAACGCGTTTATTTTATCCCGAAACCTTTTTTTATAAAAAACGATGAGCGAAAAGAAATCTTCCTCCAATCTGATGAACGACATCATCAACCTGTGCAAACGCCGCGGCTTTATCTTCCAGTCGTCCGATATTTACGGCGGATACAACGGATTTTTCGATTACGGTCCTCTTGGCGTCGAGTTGAAAAACAATATCAAGCAGGCGTGGTGGAAAGATATGGTGCATCGCCGCGACGACATTGTCGGGCTTGATTCGACGATTATTCACCACCCGACGACGTGGAAGGCGTCCGGGCACGTTGATAATTTTACGGACCCGCTCGTTGATTGCAAAGAGTCGAAAATGCGTTATCGTGCCGACCAGCTGTTTTTCGCACCCGTCATCGTCGCCGGCGAAACTATCGGCTACGTTTCCGTTTTGGAAGACGAAGGCATGCAGGCGCAGGCGGAGGAAATGGCGAACGACATGAAGCGCAAGCTCGCGAAGCAGGGCGAAATGGCGTCGATCGTGTTGAAAGATTACACGGAAGCGAAGCCTGAAGAATACGCGCTGATTCCGTCTCCGGCGACGGGCAAGCCCGGTTCGCTCACGCCGCCGCGCGCGTTCAACATGATGTTCCAAACCTACGTCGGCGCGTTGCGCGACGAAACGGCGGTCGCCTATCTGCGCCCGGAAACCGCGCAGGGCATTTTCATCAATTTCAAAAATATCGTCGATACCGGGCGCGTCAAAGTGCCGTTCGGGATCGCGCAAACGGGTAAGGCTTTCCGCAACGAAATCAATCCGCGCAACTTCATTTTCCGTTCCCGCGAGTTCGAACAAATGGAAATCGAATATTTCATTTCGCCCGACGCGGATTGGCAGTCGCTTCACAAAGGCTGGATCGAATACTGCATGGATTGGTTCGACGGGATCGGCATCCCGAAATCGCGTCTTTCGCTTTACGACCACCCGAAAGAAAAACTCGCGCACTACTCGAAGGGCACGACGGATATTATGTTTGAGTTCCCGTTCGGCGTGCAGGAATTGCAGGGCGTTGCCGCGCGCGGCGATTACGACCTGACGCAGCACCAGACGGTTTCCGGCAAGTCGATGGAATATTTTGACGAAGCGGCGAAGCGCAAATACGTGCCGCATGTTATCGAACCGTCCGTCGGCGTGGACCGCATTTTCCTCGCCGTGCTTTCCGCAGCGTATTGCGAAGAAGAAGTGGACGGCGAAAAACGCCTCGTGCTCAAGCTGCACCCGCGCCTCGCGCCGTATAAAGCCGCCGTGTTCCCGCTCGTGAAAAACAAGCCGGAACTCGTTGAACGCGCCGACGCTATTTACAAGCGCCTCAAACGCCGCTGGAACGTCTTCTACGACGCGGCGGGAGCAATCGGGCGTCGCTATCGCCGTCAGGACGAAATCGGCACGCCGTTCGGCATCACGATTGACTTCGATACGATTGAAAAAGACGGCAAGGTTACGCTCCGCGACCGCGACACGCTTCAGCAGATTCGCCTCACGGAAGACGAGCTCGTCGCCTATCTTTCCGAAAAAATCGACGGATAGTTCAACAAGCAATAACGATGAGTAACCGGAATAAAATCCTACCGTTTTTGTGTGGTTTTGCGTCTCTGTTTTTCGCGTCGTGTGCCTCGGGCCCGGTCGGCGGGAACGCGTTGCCTTTGCAGTTTTCGACATTATCCGTCGAAGAAAAATCCGTCCTCGAATGCGATCCCAAAAAACCGGAACTGAGCATCAGTGTCGATTTGCGGTATGCGACGGATCTTGAGAATCCGACGGTTTCGCTTGAGATTAATCACGAGATTCTCGAAACGGCACTTTCTTCTTACGAAGAAAAAGTGTCGTTCTCAAAGAATGCGGATTTTGAGAAAACCATGAGAGACTATGTTGCCAAGGAAGTGAAATCTTACCAGGAAACGTGGACTGAAATTTTCAACGACTGGGGGCACTCTTCCGGCGCGGAAAACATGATTGCGATTCGCGGGAACACGCGCGGCTTTGTCGAAAATGCAATTATTTACGGTCTTGAGATCGACCGAGACATGGGCGGCGCTCATCCGATCCATCTCAAGTATTTCCTTAATTTCGATGCGACAACGGGAAAGCGTTTGAGCCTTGCCGATATTTTTAAACCCGAATACGAAAAGGAATTGACGGAATTGCTTATGCGGAAAGCGATGGTTTTGGAGAATGTTACCACCAAAAGCAGACTCTCCTGCGAGCCGCGCCCGACGGAAAATTTTGTCATCGAAGGAGACGGAATTCTTTTTTATTTCAATCCGTATGATATCGCGCCGTATTCCCGTGGCCCGATCAGCTTGAAGTTGCGCTATACGGAGCTCGCGCGTTTACTGAAAAAATCCGCATCGGCTCAATAACACAAATAGCCGAATCAGGCGTTCCCGTGATTTTGTTTCGCGGGAACGCTTTTTTTTGTATTTCGATTTTAACGATTAGATTTCGGAAAATTATTTTCTGTTGGAGACGCTTTGAAAATAGCTTTATTGTCAATGTATTATGAAAGCAAAAGCCCTTGTTTATAACGAAACCGGAAAGCCGCTCGAAGTTTTGAACCTGCAGGAAATTGACGTTCCCGCACCGCGTGCCGACGAAGTTACAATCGCGCTCGAAATGGCTGTCGTTCACCCGTCCGACATGGGAATGATTGGCGGAACCTACGGTCGCTTGCGAGAACTTCCCGCCGTTGCCGGGCGCGAGGGCGTAGGGCGCGTTTCCGCTGTCGGCGAAAATGTTAAAAATCTCGCCGTGGGCGACCGCGTGCGCATGCCGGAGGACGCCGGCGTTTGGCGTGAAGCGATTACCGTTCCCGCCGCTGAAGTCGAAAAAGTGCCGGCGGACGTTCCCGCCGAGCTTGCGGCGATGGGGTTTATTAATCCGATGACGGTTTGGCGTATTCTTCACGATTTCGTTGAACTCAAGCCCGGAGATTGGGTTTTGCAAAACGCGGGAAGTTCCGCGCTCGGACAATGCCTCGTTCAAATGGCGAACGCGCTCGGTTTGAAAACCGTTTCTATGGTGCGCAATGTTGAAAAATGGGAACCGGTTTTGAAAAATCTCGGTGCCGATGCCGTTTTGCCGGAAGAAAAAGATTCGATTAAAAAAATCGCGGAAATCGTCGGCGGGAAGGCGAATCTTCCGAAGCTCGCGCTCAATTCCATCGGCGGCGAAAGTGCGGCGCGCCTCACGCGCATGGTCGGCTTCGCGGGAACGATCGTTACGTTCGGCGGTATGACCGGCGACCTGATTCGCTTCCCCACGCGCGAATTTATTTTCAACGACTTGCGCCTGCGCGGATTTTGGATGGATCGCTGGAATCGCGCGGCTTCGACTGAAGCAAAAGCGGAAATGGCAGACAAAATTTTTGCTATGATGCGTGACGGAAAACTCAACATGGCGGTCGATGCCGTGTATTCACTCGATGAATACAAATCCGCAATCGCACGCGCCCTTGAAGGCGGGCGCAACGGTAAAGTGCTGTTTCGCGGGAACGCCTAAATTTAATTTTTCCCCGATGAAAATCGCGATTGTCGGAGCCGGAGCCATCGGCACGTTTTACGGCGTAAAGCTTGCGCAAGCCGGACATGATGTCCGTTTCCTTTTGCGTAGCGATTACGAGGTTGTTCGAAAAAACGGATTTGAAGTTCACGACTGCGGAAACGTTTTCTGCGTTCCCGTGAATGCGCATAAAACGCCGGAAAGTATCGGCGTTTGCGATCTCGTTTTTGTCGCGCTTAAAACAACGGCAAACGCACATTATTCGGATTTGATTGCGCCGCTTGTCGGCGCGGGAACGCGCATTCTCACCGTCCAAAACGGCTTGGGAAATACGGAAAAACTTTGCGAGCTTTTCGGTACGCAAAATGTTCTCGGCGGAATTTGCTACGCAACGATTAATCGAACGGCGCCGGGCGTCGTCAAGACCAACGGTCGCACGCTACTTTGGATTGCTGAACCGGAAGGTTTGCCGCAAGAGCGTACGCGGGAACTCGCCGCGATGTTTACGTCTGCCGGACTCGCCGCCGAAGCGCAGGATTCTTTGGCGGCAATGCTTTGGAAAAAACTTTGTTGGAATGTTCCGTTCAACGGGCTTTGCATCGCCGGCGGCAATATTGATTGTGCGCAACTCATGGCTTCGCCGGAATTGATTGAGTTGTCGTGGGCGCTTATGCGGGAACTGCAGGCGGCGGCGCGCGCCATCGGAGTGGAAATTTCCGATTCGCATTTACAAAAACAGGTGGACGTTACCGTGAAATGCGGCGCGTATCTGCCGTCGAGCTTGCTTGATTTTCGTGCCGGGCGTCCGGTTGAAGTCGAATCTATTTGGGGCGAGCCGTTGCGTGTCGCCCGTGCCGCCGGCGTTCCCGTGCCGCATCTCGAAACGCTTTATTGGCTTTTGAAAAAACTTTGTCGCTGAGCGGTTATTTGCGGGAGAATCAAATTCTAAGCGATGTCGGACGGCGTTTTCACAAGCGGCGAAAAGCCTTTCAAGCTCTCATCGGAATTTAAACCGACGGGCGATCAGCCGCAGGCAATCGACCTCATCGCCCGAAGCGTCGAGCGTGGGAACAAATATCAGACACTGCTCGGCGTAACCGGCTCCGGAAAAACTTTCACGATGGCGAACATCATCGAGCGCGTTCAACGCCCGACACTCATCATTTCGCACAACAAAACGCTCGCCGCCCAGCTTTATTCCGAGTTCAAACACTTTTTCCCCGACAACGCCGTCGAATATTTCATCAGTTACTACGATTATTATCAGCCGGAAGCCTACGTTCCCGCGACGGATACTTATATCGAAAAAGATTCCGCGATTAACGATGACATTGAGCGGCTGCGCATCGCGGCAAGCTCGGCTTTGCTTTCGCGACGCGACGTCATCGTCATCGCGTCCGTTTCCTGCATTTACGGCTTGGGCTCGCCTCAGGATTTTCGCGAAATGATGATTCCGATGCGCGTCGGGATGCGCCTGCGCCGCGACGAATTGCTCGAACGCCTCGTCGCCAACATTTACCGCCGCAACGATATCGAGCTGGAGCGTTGTTCATTCCGCGTGCGCGGCGACACCGTCGATGTTTTTCCCGCGTATATGGAAACTGCGATACGCATCACGTTTTTTGACGACGAAGTCGAAAGCATTCGCGAGCTTGATCCGCTCACCGGACGCGCGGGAACGAAGCTGAACCGCTTTGATTTGTATCCGGCAAGTCAATACATCACGACGCGGGAACGCATCAATGAAGCTATCGGGAAAATTCAAAACGAGCTCGAAGTGCAGGTTGCGAAGTTCGAGCGCGAAGGCAAATTGCTCGAAGCGCAACGCATCCGTATGCGCACGGAAAACGATATCGAAATGCTCCGCGAAACGGGCTTTTGCTTCGGCATCGAAAACTATTCCATGCACATAGGCGGACGCACGCCGGAGCAACGCCCGTGGTGCCTGCTGGACTTTTTCCCGAAGGATTTTCTCGTTTTCATCGACGAATCGCACGTTACGCTTCCGCAGATTCACGGCATGTCGCACGGCGACCGTTCCCGCAAAAACCGCCTTGTGGAATTCGGATTTCGCCTGCCGAGCGCCGTCGAAAACCGCCCGCTCAAACCGGAGGAATTTGACGAAGTCGTTCCGCAAACCGTTTTCGTTTCCGCCACGCCGGCGCCGTTCGAGCTGGAAAATTCCGCTGTCGTTGCCGAGCAGATTATCCGTCCGACGGGCTTGCTCGATCCCGTGATGGAAGTGCGCCCGATTAAGGGACAAATCGAAGACGTGATTCACGAAACGACGCTCGCGATTGAGCGCGGCGAACGCGTGCTTGTTACAACGCTCACAAAGCGCATGAGCGAAGATATTTGCGAATTCATGCGGGAACGCGGAATGCGCGCCGAATATTTGCATTCCGACATCGACGCGATTGAGCGCGTGGAGATTTTGCGCCGCCTGCGCCAAGGCGCGTTCGACGTTCTCATCGGCGTCAATTTGCTCCGCGAAGGCTTAGACATTCCGGAAGCCGCGCTCGTAGCGATTCTCGATGCCGACAAGGAAGGATTTTTGCGTAGCGAAACCTCGATCATCCAAACGGCGGGACGCGCCGCGCGCCACGAAAACGGACGCGTTATTCTTTACGCGGACGTGATGACGCAGTCGCTCGCTCGCGCAATCGCAATTTGCCAACTGCGGCGGGAACGCCAGACGGCTTACAACGCCGAGCACGGAATTACGCCGCGCGGCGTGCGTCGCGCCGTGCAGGAAAGCCTGCTTCCGCCGCCGGACGAAGATGCGGGAACGCTGCTGATGGCGGCGGAAGGCGCGGGCGACGAAGATGTCGCCGCCGTGCTCGCAGAGCTCGAAGAGGAAATGCTCGCCGCTGCCGATCGTCTCGAATTTGAGAAAGCCGCATTGTTGCGCGACCAAATTGCCCTGCTCAAAAAAGGCGCGGCGGGAACGCCCGCTTCCGCGAAAAAATCCAAACCGTATTTTCCCGCCGTCAAAGCCAAAGCGCGCCGGAGAAAGTAGGAGCGCTTCGGGTTTTGCGAACGTGTTTTATCCGTTCCCGTGAGACTTTTCCAAATCGCGCCGGGCCTTGCTTCGAGTAACGAGATAGACACCGAAAAACACACTCATTGCCGCAAGCAGTTTTGTCCATGTAAAATGATCTTGCGCGACCGCGATGGCTAGGGCGCAGGCAACGATCGGCTGGACGTAATTGTACATGCTGGCACTCGTCGGGCGAATGCGTCGCACAGCCATCGGAATGAGCAGGTAAGCGAGAAAAGTTGCGCCGATGAGAACATATGCCATTGCTGCAATTGTTTGAAAGTCTGCGGGAACGATGAACATTCCTCCGGGGCGAAGCATCGCGGGAACGGTGAGCGGCGCGACTTCCAAAACGGCAAAAAGAAACATCCATTTCATCATTGTTACGGCCTGATATTTTTCCGAGATCGGCTTGGAAAAAACGAAGTAAAGCGCGTAGATAAAACTGCTGCCGAAGATACAGAGATTTCCTGCGAGGCTTGAGGCGGAAGCATTCTCCGAAGTCGTTGCAGAAAGCAGAACGAGCCAAATTGCACCGCCCGCGCCGACAAGTACTCCCGCTGTTTTCAGCCATGTAATCGGTTCCCGAAGAAAAATCGCTGCAAAAAGCATTACGATAATCGGCGTTCCCGTCGTAATCACGGATGCATCGATCGGCGAAGTCATGCTTAAGCCCCAAATGAAAAGCGACTGATTCCCGGCGATTCCGCAAAGCGAGCAGGCAAAAAGTACGGCGATTTCCTTGAACTTGAGTTTCTCTTTCGGAAGGAAAAATGAAATCCCCCAGAAAAGCACGCAGGCGGCGAGCATGCGGGAAAGCGTATGAAATTCCGGTGTGAGCCTACCGTCGAGCAACCATTTCGAAATCGGATAATTAATTCCGAAAATCAAATTCGCCGTAAAAATCAGCAAATGTCCTTGAATGCGTTCTTTAGTCATTTTTTGCCTTCGGGAGTTCCCGCGATTCGCTGCGCGTAACGATGTAGAGACCGCTCAAAACGGCGAGTGTTGCGAGGATTTTTTCCGGCGTAACAACGTCTTGAGCGAGTAGGGCTGCGAGCAAAAATGCGACAATCGGATGAATTGTGTTGTACATGCTTGCAGTTGTCGGTCGAATTCGTCTCACCGCCATCGGAATCAGCAGGTAGCCTAAAAACGATGTACCGAAAAACACGAATGCGATTGCCGCCCAAGCTTTGGCGTCGAGCGGCGCAAGAAGTAAAGTTTCGGCGCTTGCCATCGCGGGAACTGTGAACGGAAGGACTTGTAGCGTCGCGAAGAGAAACATCCATTTCATCATTGTCGTCGCCCGATATTTTTCCGAAAGCGGCTTGGAGAAAACGAAGTAAATCGCGTAAACAATACCGCTTGCAAATACGAGCAGATTGCCGAGCAAGCTTGATGCCGCGTTCCCGCTGCCGGGCGTCGTCGACTGGATTATCAGCCATGTAGCTCCCGCGGCGCCCAGCAAAACGCCGATTACTTTTTCCCGTGTTAAAGCTTCCCGAAGAATCAGCGCCGAAAACACAAGCACGAGAATCGGACGTCCCGTCATGATGACCGAAGCGTCAATCGGCGATGTCTGCGCCAGCCCCCAAACAAAAAGCAGTTGATTGCCCGTAATTCCTCCGATTGAACACAGAAAAAAAATGCCGATTTCTCTGCGGGAAAGCTTTTCGCCCGGTAAAAAAAGTGAAAGTCCCCAAAACAAAACACAGGAGGCAATCAGGCGTACGGATAAATAAAAATCCGGAGTCAGATGCGTCGACAAAAGCCATTTCGAAATCGGGTAGTTGAGTGCAAAAATCAACGCCGACGCGAAAATCAGTAAATGTCCGATGATACGCTCTTTTGCCATTTTATTTCCCGCCGAAAATACGCTCTTCACTTCCGAAAGAAAATCGAAAAACTTTCCGGATAGAGGATGAAGTCATGGCGTGGCGGTGAAGCGTAAGGATTATTTTTTCACGGGAACGCCGCGACCTTCTTTGCCGATTTTTCATTCTTGTATTCAAGACTGATTGCTTCTTGTTTCGTTGTGTTCTTGGCGGGGGATTTTGTTTTCTCACGAAGCGGGCAAGGCTCACTAGGCTTTGAGGCGGATTGTTCAGAGATGTTACGGCATAACCTCAAAACGTTTTGCGTTTGCGGCGGGAATGCGTAATGCTCAGGCGGATATGCCAAGCGAAGAGCGAGCGGAGAATTTGCCTATTTTTGAACTGCGGGAACGTCTGAAAACTGCGTGCACGCGCTCTCGGCGCATCGTTCTCCAAGCGCCTACCGGTTCCGGGAAATCGACGCAGATTCCGCAGTTTTTGCTCGACGACGCGCTCGTTCCCGCCGGCAAACAAATTGTCGTGCTTCAGCCGCGCCGACTGCCGACGCGTATGCTCGCCGCGCGCATTGCGCGGGAACGCGGGCAAAATCTCGGCGGAGAAGTCGGCTACCAAATTCGTTTCGACCGTATCGAATCCGCGGATACGCGCATTAAATTTGTCACGGAAGGCTTGTTGCTACGCCAATTACTGGGCGGGAACGCGGCAGACTCCGAAAAAATCGGCGCGATTGTTTTCGACGAATTTCACGAGCGGCATCTTTATTCGGATTTAACGCTTGCGTTTGCTCTGGAGCTTCAGCGCACGACACGCCCGGATTTGCTCATCATCGTGATGTCGGCAACGCTCGACACGGATTCGCTTGCCGCTTGGCTTGCGCCCTGCGAAACGCTGACGGCTCAAGGGCGCATGTTCCCCATCGAAATCGAATATTCGGCAGCGGGCGGCGCAACCCGATTTGCGGGAACGCAGATGCGCAACGGATTTTTGCCGCGCTATGCGGTTTGGGATCATGCGGCGGCGGCGTTTCGCAAAGCGTTTCACGCGGAGCCGGAGGGCGATTTTCTTATTTTCATGCCGGGTGCGTATGAAATCACAAAAACGATTGCGGCGATCGCGGGAACGCCGGAAGGGCGCGAATGTGCGCTGCTGCCGCTTTACGGCGAACTTTCCGCCGCCGAGCAGGATCGCGCCGTGGCGCCTGCGCCTGCGGGAACGCGCAAAGTCGTCGTCGCCACAAACGTTGCGGAAACGTCGCTGACGATTCCCGGCGTGCGCGTCGTGATTGATTCCGGCTTGGCGCGCATTGCGCGTTACGATCCGCATCGCGGCATCAACATGCTTCTTATTGAAAATATTTCGCAAAGTTCCGCCGACCAGCGTGCCGGGCGGGCAGGGCGAACCGCGCCGGGACGTTGCGTGCGGCTTTGGTCGCGTGCGGATCAGCAAAATCGCGCCGTGCGCGACGTTCCCGAAATCCGTCGTGTCGAACTCTCGGAAACGCTTTTGCTTTTAAAGGCTGGAGGTATTGAAAATTTGGATACGTTCCCGTGGTTTGAAAAGCCGGAAGCGCACGCGCTGGAAAAATCGCTGGAGCTTCTACGCGATTCGGGCGCGCTCGACGCGGCGGGAAAACTCACGCGCACGGGCGCGGCGATGGCGCGTTTCCCGCTTCATCCGCGCTACGCACGCATGATGATTGCCGCGAACGAGCTCGGTTGCTTGCGTCAAATCGCCTTCGTCGCGGCGATGGCGCAGGGGCGCGACATTATGCTCGAACTCGCCGATCGCCGACGTAGCGAAGACCGCGAAGATTTGCTCGGCGAAACGGATTCCGATTTTTTCCATCGTCTGACACTGCTCGGCATGGCGCGAAAAAAGGATTTTGATTTCGAGTTTTGCAAGCGTTGGGGCATTCATGCGGGTGCGGCGCGGCAGGCGGATCGGCTCGCGGCACAGTTTTTGAAAATTGCGGAAAATGTTTTTGCGCGGGAACGCCGCGAAAGAGAAACGTTGTCGGCGGGAACGTCGGGTGCGCCGGACGTTTCTCCCGATATTTATGATGCCGTTCGCCAATGCCTTTTGCTCGGGTTCGTCTCGCAACTGGCGCGGCGCGTTGATGCGGGAACGCTGCGTTGCAAGCTCGTTCACGGGCGTAGCGGCGAGTTGCGGCGCGGGAGCGCGGTGCGGCACGCGAGGCTCTTGGTCGCGGCGGAAGTGGAGGAAATTCAGACGCGCGGTGAAGTTACGGTTTTCCTTTCGCTTGCGACGGCGGTCGAAGAAGCTTGGCTTGAAAAATATTTTCCCGAAGATTTTGAAACGCGCGACACGGTGAGCTTTGATGCGGCGCAAAAGCGCGTGCTCACGCGGCGGGAACGCGTGTTTCGCGGACTCGTACTGAGCTCACGGGAACTGCCGGATGTCGTGAGCGATGCGGCTTCGCGTATGCTTGCGGATGAGGTGATTGCCGAGCGGCTTGTTTTGGAAAAATGGGATACGCAGGTCGAAGCGTGGATTAACAAAGTGAATTTTGCCGCGAAGCATTGCCCGGAGCTCGGCATCGCGACGCTTGATGATGACGGGCGGCGCATGCTTGTGGAGGAGCTTTGCCTCGGAGCGACGGCTTACAGGGATATTCGAGAAAAATCCGTTTGGAAAACGCTTCGAGGCTGGCTCTCACAGGAGCAGGAAATGGCGATGGACTCGCTGTTGCCGGATTCGGTTTCGCTCCCGCGCAAACGCCATCCCGCGAAAATCGTTTACACCGCAGATTGCGAGGCGGTTATCGGCGCGACGGTGCAGGAACTTTACGATTGCCCGGGCGAACGCTTAAGAATTTGCGGCGGGAACGTGCCGCTCATCGTCGAAGTGCAATCACCGGCGCGGCGTACGGTTCAGCGCACGGCGGACTTGGACGCGTTTTGGAAAACATCTTACGAGCACGTAAAAAAAGACCTCAAAGGCCGCTACCCGAAGCACGAATGGCGGTGATTATAAAAGCGGCTAGGCGATTTTCGGACGAATCATTTGATGTAAAAATGTGCAATGAAAAAGCCCTTACCTGATCGTCGCCGGACAGCTGTTCCCGCATAAAACGTAATCTTCGTTCACAAGCTAAAATTACAAGCAAAGCAGTGGGCGCTTTTCATTTTGCCCCTTTTAAAAGTCGCACACCAACTCCAGCCGCCTTGTTCTTGGATGGGGTCGCGGGAGAGGAAGCGGCCGAGCGAGGGGGAATAGTGGCGGTAGTTGTAGTAAACGAGGTCGAGTTCGGAGTCGTAGTATTCCGACGACCATTGGAAGTTTTGGACAACGTCGTTTTCGGAAGCGGTAACGGAACCGAACGGAGTGTAGGAATACGCCGTGCGGATGTAACCGTTCGGTCCGAAAAGTTCGCAGACGTTTTTCGTGATGTCGTAGCCATAGGTGAACCACGTGCCGTCCTTTTGGATTGCGAGCGGACGCGTCGCGGTCGGCTGAGACGGATTCCAAGTAACGAGCCACAAAGCCGGATGCGCCGAACGCGTTAAATCGAGCGCCGCAATTTGCAAATACCCGCGGTAAATGTAGCGGTGATGCAGCATCGTCGTTCCCGCAACCGTTACTTTCTTCTCAAACCGCCGCCCCTGCGAATCGTAGGCGCATTCCACGACGGTTTGCGTTCCCGCGTTTTCAAAGCGCACCGGGCGGTTTTCCGCGTTGTAGGCGATTGTCCACGTTCCCGTGGAAGTGCGGATGAGCGTTGCATTCCCGTCCGCGTCATACGCCAACGCCTCCACCACGCCTTCGGCGCGGTCCCCCTCC
>JAZSKX010000008.1:0-24830 GCA_045535075.1 Candidatus Spyradenecus sp.
GATCGAAAGCGTGCTCAAAAGGAACGTTACGATCGAGAACTGGAAAAACCAAAATGCCGCGTTCACGCGTTCCGGCGGGATAACCACCTTATTTTCCAAGAACCAAAGCCCTATCGTTTCCGAAAGCAAAAGCAGGATAACGACCAACCCGAAGTAGATAAGTTGCGTAAGATTAAAGGTTTGTTTGAGCCGCTCGGTGTTTTTTTGCCCGAGCTCAAAGTTGAAGAAACGGGAACACGATGCCGACATTGTTCCCGAAAGGAACGCAAACATCGTTACGACGCCGCCGATCACCGTCGTCAGTCCGTAATCTTCCGCGCCGAGAGCCTGAAGCAAAACACGCGTCGCAAAAATCCCGACAAAGGTCGTGAACGCCATCTTCACGTAGAGCATCAGCGTATTCTTCGCGATACGCTTGTTGTTCTCGGAAACTGTCGCTGCCTTCGGCATGAAAGGAGAAAGGAGAGAGATTAAAGATTAGAGGTTAAAGAATGCGTTCCCGCGTATCGCACAGACGAACGCGAATAAAGTTTCCCGCCGCCAAAAGCCATTCCCGCGAAGCGGTTAAAAACCGCTTCTCCCAAGGAGAAATCTGCCCAGAAACCAAGAATTCCCGATTGCAGATTCAACTTGCGTTCGGCAAAAATCGCTTGCAATGCTTTATTTATGCGGGTTAAATCGTATGCAAACTTTGAGAAACCATGTTTATTCAACGCAAAATCGCCGCAGAAATAATCGCTCAGCAGGAATTTTTCCCCGTAACAACAATTACGGGACCTCGCCAATCGGGAAAGACAACGCTGTGCAAAGAACTCTTTCCAGCCTACCGCTACGTCAATATGGAAGATGCGGGAACGCGATTTTCTGCGATTAAGTCGCCGAGAGAATTTCTTCTCGAGCATTCCGACGGCGGCAATCTCATCATTGACGAAGCTCAACGAGCGCCGGAACTTTTTTCCGCAACGCAAGTGCTCGTGGACGAAGACCGTTCCCGTCGCTTCGTTTTTACGGGAAGCAGCAATTTTGCGCTGATGCGCGGCATCACACAGTCGCTCGCTGGGCGCACGTCTATTTTCACACTCCTGCCCTTCTCGCTCGACGAACTTTCCTCCGAACATCGTGCAATATCGACCGACAAGCTGATTTTTCGCGGGAGTTACCCGAAATTGCAAACTTCCGGTATTTCCGAGAACGCATTTTACTCCAACTATTACACCTCGTATATCGAACGGGATTTGCGTGAATTCGTCAACGTGCGCGACCTTTCCGCGTTCGAAGATTTTATGCGGCTTTGTGCGAGCTCTGTCGGATGCGAAATCAACGCTACGAAGTTTGCCAATATGCTCGGAATCTCGCGAGAAACCGTCCATGCGTGGATTTCGACGCTCGAAGCCGCCTATCTGGTATTTCGACTGCCGCCTTTTTTCAAAAATATTCGCAAGCGCATCGTCAAAGCGCACAAACTGTATTTTTACGATCCCGGTTTGGCGTGCTGGTTGCTCAACATCAATTCCGAAGAACAGCTGCAAAACCATCCCCTGCGCGGAGAATTGTTTGAAAACTTCGTTATTTCCGAACAACTCAAAAGGAAATTCAACGTCGCACGCCGCCCGAATTTCTACTTTTACCGGGACAATTTGCAAAAGGAAATTGATCTTATCGAAGAGGAAGGCGGCAAAATTCACGCCTACGAAATCAAAGTTGCGCGGACTTTCCACAAGGATTTTTTCAAAAACCTTGATTATTTCCGCACGATTTTCGGCGATGAAATTGCCACCACCCAAGTCATTTACGACGGAGAATCGGAACTGAACACGCCGAAAAACGGCTTCGTCAATTTCAGAAATATTTGACATTCCCGCGCCACACGACGAAGAGCGGTAAGCGAAAGCTCGGAACCATGTCTTCGCGTCCAAAGGGAAATCTGTGTTTGTCCGTATCATCGGCGGAGAATTATTTGGTGCTTAAAAGCCCGTCGAGGAGCGGGAGGGCTTCGGTGAGGCGGGATTTCCAGAGCGTGAGTTCGGCGACGCGGGAACGCGCAAACGCGGCATCGGCGGCGGGAACGGCAGAATTTTTCCCGGCGGACTCTTCGGCTTGCGCGAGGCGGATGTCCGCTTTTTCCAGCGCGGGAACGAGGATTTCCTTCAAAAAGCCTTGGACAAATTTCTTCAGATCCGTTTCCGCCGTGAAATAATCGCGGCGTTCTCCGATTTTGAGGCAAACCCGCGCCGCGCCCAACCGACGCAAAAACAAAAGCGCCTCGACGGTCGAGCCGCGTGATATTTGAAGCCGTTCCTGAATTTCCTGCGCCGAAATCGGCTCGCGGGAACAATAAAGTACGCCGTAAACCAAGGCGACGGACTTACGAAAGCCGAACATCGCCGCCGCCCGCACAAACACATCGAGCACCGCCAATTCCCACTCGGGAATCACGGATTTTTCCGCAGGATTAACTGAAACTTCGGTATTCAAAATATGTTTTCGATTAAATTTTTATGAATTTCTTAAGCGCCTCTTTTAAATTTTCATAAAATTCGCCTGGGATGCCTTGGAGCTCTCGGGTGCTAAGTAAACGAATTCGGTAATTTGACGATTCACGTCATTGACGTCGTAATACGTCTCGGCAAGGCGGCGGCTCTCGCGACCGTGCACGAGAACGCTTTCCGGATTTTCGAGGTAAAACTTCATCGCCACAGCAAGTGCTTCGGCATTTTTTGCGGGAACGAGGAAGCCGTTGTCTCCCATCAGAATCTCGGTTTCGTGTTCACGCGGATTCACGGGAAGCGGCAGATCGACAAACTTCCCTATCGCCGAATCGTAACGCCGACAAGAGTTTTCAAAAAAAACAACTTCGCGGCAACCGGGTGTGTTCGCAACGATCACGGGACGCCCGATAGCCATCGCTTCAAGCGCAGAACGGGGAGTGCCTTCTCCGTAATACGACGGAAGAACAAATACAGCACTCGAACGGATTATCGGTCTAACATCACGACTCGTTCCAAGGTAGCGGCATACGTGTTTTCCCTCCCATTCATCCAATTGTGTTTTCGTAATTGCAGTTGGGTTGACATCCAAACCGCCGAGAATTCGAAATTCTGCCGTTTTCCCGGAAGCTGTGAGTATTTTTCCGGCATCAATATATTCCCGAATTCCCTTGTTCGCGACCAACCGTCCAATGAACAAAAATGTTTCTTTATCAAAATCCGAAGAATAAGAAAAATCATCCAGTCCTACTCCGGAGCCATAAACACGTTTTAATGGTATACGGGAACGCTTCAAAAAATTTTTCTGAACAAATTCCATGTCATCCGGATTCTGGAAAATCATTCCGTCAAAGCATTTAACGGAGAAACGATAGAGAAGTGAGGCAACCTTATTTACAATTTTGTATTTCAATCCGGAGGATTCAGTAAATGCGTAACCCAAGCCGGTCACCATCGCGAATGTTTTCCGGATTCCGGCAAATTTTGCAGCCAAGCCACCGTAAATAACAGCCTTCTGCTGAAACAGAAATGCGACATCAATGCGTTCCCGACGCATCAATTTCGCCATACGCAGAACCAAAGAAACATCCGCGAACGGATTAAGAGAAGCCCGCCCGACGGGGATCGGAACAAATTTCACGCCGACGGCTTCCAAGTCTTTCGCTGTTGCGGTACTGTCTTCACAAGCAGTCGCCACCACCTCATGTCCCAACGTGCGCCAATGCTTGATCAGCGGCAGACGAAAACCGTTGAGCGAGCTTGCGCCGCTAGAAGCAATAAGAATTTTTTTCTTATTATCCATCTTTAGTGCTTTCTCACACATAAAATTCCCGATACCACCGGGCAAATTTTCTCAAGCCATCCCGAAGCGACGTTGACGGTTTAAATCCGAAATCCTTTTCCAAATCTGATGTTTCGGCAAACGTCACGGGAACGTCTCCCGCCTGCATCGGAACAAGCTCTTTATGCGCTTCAAAATCGTAATCTTCAGGAAGAAGACCTGCTCGAATAAGTTCTTCCTGTAAGATGCTAACAAAATCCAAGAGATTTTCCGGATTGCTGTTTCCGATATTGTAAACCTTATACGGAGGAATCGGGAGACCATCACCGCCAGTTTTTTTCTCAGGGGCTTTCTCCATCACGCGAATAACGCCTTCAACGATATCGTCGATGTAAGTAAAATCCCGCTTACAATTCCCGTAGTTGAAAATTTTTATTTTTTCTCCGCTTAAAAGTTTATTAGTAAACCCGAAATACGCCATATCCGGACGCCCTGCAGGTCCGTAAACAGTAAAGAAACGTAAGCCGGTAGACGGGATGTTATAGAGTTTGCTATACGCATGCGCCATCAACTCATTGCTCTTTTTAGTTGCAGCATAAAGAGATACCGGATTATCAACCTTGTCGTCCGTAGAATAAGGAACTTTCGCATTCGATCCGTAAACGGAAGAACTCGAAGCATAAACTAAGTGTTGAACTCCCGCGTTTCCGTCGTCGTAAGAATGCCGACACGCTTCTAAGATATTATAAAACCCAATGATGTTGGATGCGACGTAAGCATCGGGATTGGTAATGGAATACCGTACACCCGCTTGCGCGGCCAAGTTAACAACGATTTCCGGAGAAAATTCGCGAAACACCTTTTTAATTAAATCGGCATCTGCAATATCACCTTTTACGAAAGTCCATTCGCACTCCGGAAAATCATCAACGCATTTCTCAACTTCACGAAGACGAAACTCTTTTAACGAAACATCGTAGTAATCGTTCATGTTATCGAGTCCGACGATCTGAACGCTCGGATGCTTTCTTATCAGAGACTTTACTAAATTGGCTCCGACAAAACCAGCAACACCTGTTATCAAAACCTTCATTGATCAATCCCTCCTGAACAAATCTCGTGTATAGACTTTTGCTTTTACATCCGACAAAACAGCATCGTAACGATTTGCAATAATCGCATGCGATTTTGCCTTAAACACCGCTAAATCGTTCACGACTTCACTTCCGAAAAACATCGTTCCGTTTTCCAAAGTCGGTTCGTAAATGATGATTTTTGCACCTTTGGCTTTGATACGTTTCATCACACCCTGAATCGCGCTTTGTCGGAAATTATCCGAACCGCTTTTCATCGTCAGACGAAACACACCAATTATCGTTTCGTGCTCTCGTGAGGCCTCCCACGAACTTGAACTTGTGTAATAGCCCGCCTTTGCCAAAACCTGATCCGCTATAAAATCTTTACGCGTGCTGTTGCTTTCCACAATCGCGCTCATCATATTCTGCGGCACATCAGCATAATTAGCCAAAAGCTGTTTCGTATCTTTCGGAAGGCAATAGCCCCCGTAACCAAAAGACGGATTGTTGTAGTGAGAACCGATGCGCGAATCTAAACCCACGCCTTCGATAATCTGACGCGCATCCAAGCCTTTCATAACAGCGTAGGTATCCAGCTCGTTAAAGTAGCTCACACGCAACGCCAAGTAAGTATTCGCAAACAGCTTCACAGCCTCGGCTTCCGTACACCCCATGAAAAGCACAGGAACATTTGGATTGAGAGAACATGCTTTCAATAGCTCCGAAAACGTTTTCGCGCGAGATTCTGCCTCGCTGTTCTCCTGATCGTAGCCGACAATAATGCGCGACGGATAAAGATTGTCGTAAAGCGCTCTCCCCTCCCGCAAAAATTCCGGGGCGAACAAAATATTCTTCGTCCCGAATTGTTGCTTTACCCGCTCCGTGTAGCCGACAGGAATCGTCGATTTAATAACGATCGTCGCCGACGGATTCACCGACAAAACTTTTTCGATAA
Organism: Candidatus Spyradenecus sp.; assembly: GCA_045535075.1. GTDB lineage: Bacteria > Verrucomicrobiota > Verrucomicrobiia > Opitutales > UBA953 > Spyradosoma. The sequence goes on from JAZSKX010000008.1 coordinate 5,800, forward strand.
CATCTTCTACCGCAGAGCAGTCGAAGAAATTTTTCTGCGGATCGTAATTTGTCGGAGTCGCTACGACGACAAAATCTGCGTTCCCGTACGCAGTTCGCCAATCCTCTGTCGCCTGTAAATCCAACGTTTTATTCGCGAGATAATCCTCAATCTCTGCATCCCGAATCGGCGATTTTTTCGCATTCACCAGCTCAATCCGCTCCGGAGCAATGTCCACAGCAACAACTTTGTTTCTCTGAGCTAACAAAACCGCAAGGCTCATCCCCACGTACCCCGTTCCCGCAACTGCAATTGTCATAAGATGATGTTTCATTCGAGAAATATTTCTTGAATTGAAGTCGTTCCGCCTAGGAGCATGAGAACTTCACCGAAGCGTTTCTCCCAACAGGAAGCCTCGGCAGCGCGGGAACGCTGCAATGAGCGGGAGCAGATTCTCAATCTTTCCCGTCGCAAAGTTATCAAGGCAAACCACCTCGTCGCCGCGCTCCAAAAGCGCTTCGCACAAATTAGAACCGATAAAACCCGCCCCGCCTGTTACTAAAACTTTCATAATTTTTTGACAGTTCGGGAAGCCTAACGAATTTCCCATTCGGTAAGCAAGGTGATTTTCGGAAAAGCGTTGTGTTTCGGATGGCACGGGGAGGCGGAGTTGTTGCGGAGTCTTTCCGGAGCTTATTCTTTGGGTGTGGTTGCCCCACACTCACATATCGGCTTGAAAAGCCGGACAACAATAACCGCAGGTAACTGCGTTACCTGCGGGATCTGCATAAAGATATGATGCGCTTGGAAAGCGCAACGATGCAGCGGCTTCGAGACTTAGTCTTTCTGCCAATATTGTTCGTCCGGATTGATACCGTTTTCCTGCAGTATTTTTCTGTATTCGCTCTCAAAATTTACGACCTTGTGATGTTCCCGCTGTCGAGCAATGTAGGCGACGACACGCTCTTTGTCGGCTTCGCTCACGGCAAGCGCGGCGTATTGGCTTCCCCAAGCAATGAAATCCGGAAAAATCGTATGCTGTTTTTTCAGCCAGGCGTGAGTTGAGGTTTTTAATTCTTTTACAAAATCGGAGACTGCAATCGAGGGATGAAGATCGACCAAAAGGTGAAGATGATTGGGAATTCCGTTTATTCTGTGAAGTACGCATTTCTTTCCGCGAACAAATCCCCAAATATAACGGTAGAGCTTTTCCGCGTGTTCGTTCGGGAACGCGTCGCGACTGTATTTGGTGCGAATGATAACGTGGAGAAGCAGATTCGTGTAACTCATGGATAAGAAAAACGACAAAGAAAATCGTTTTTAGCGTAACGGCAACACAATGTTGCGCTTTTTAAGCGCATTTCCCTTTGCCGGTCTCCACAGGTAACTTGCGTTACCTGCGGTTATTATTGTCCGGCCTTTTAAGCCGTTCGGATTTCGGGGAGCATTGCCTTTTGCAATCAAAGAAAGGTGTTCTGTCACGGAGGATAATCATGCGGATATTGTTCCCGACGGACTTTCGGAACAACGGTTTTGTTGCGTTTTTCAAGACAGTTGACTGTGGGGAAACATCATCCGAACGTTCCCGCCCAAAAACGCTCGGCGGCGGCAAACGTTACTCCGCGCATCGACAAATAGCGCGTGCGCAAAAGGCGCGGGGACGAGTGCCCCATCTCGCATTGGAGCTGCGGGAGGTTTTTGAAAAATTTCAAATGATAGCTCGCGAACGTGTGGCGTAGCACGTCCTGTTGCCACGGGTTTTCCGGTGAGCGCCAGCCGGCGGTGCGGCGAATGCGTTTCCACTTGCGTTGCCAGTTCGGCGGACAAATTTTTTCGTCGGAAAAACGGGAACGCGCGGCAAGCAATTTTTCTAAAACCGGCAGAATGCTGACATGCCGGCTTCCTCCCGTTTTGCTGTGTATCGGCGAAATCGAAATCACTTTTTCTTCCCAATCGATGTCGCTCCAGTAGAGGCGCTCGACTTCGCGCGGACGAATGCCCGCAAACAACATCAGTGCGATCGCGGGAACGCATTCCCGCAAGTTCAGCTTCCGCGAGGCAGAGAAAATTGACGCGATTTCGACAAGTGACAACGGACAGATTTCACGCTCCTTCGGAATAGGAAAATCCGTCGCCGTTATCGGGTTTTCCCGGCACCACCCGTGCCGCACACAATAGGCAAAAAACGAATGAAGCACGGCGCGCGCCTTGCGCCGCTGGCGCGGGGTGTTGAATGCAATTTCAAGAATTTTTCCGAACGTCGGTGTATCCGCTGTATGGATACGCATAAGCGAACTTGTCGGGAATTGAGACAAAATCGAGGAAAAAACTTGCCGATAATCACAAATTGAGCGTTCCCGCAAATGGCTTTTGGAAACGAGGAATTTCTTAAAAGCTTCGCGAAAATTCGGCGTACGGCGTTCCCGCGAGGCTGCATCGCAACCGATGCGAAAAATACTCCGCAAGCGACACAGCTTTTTCGTTCGACCGAGCTCGCTGAGTTCTTTGACGAAACGCGCGGCATCAAGCACGCCGATATCCGTATTTTCGAGGATTTTCTGCGCGCTCGCCGCCTGTGCCACGAGCTCTTTGCTGACCCGAATTTTAAAGCCTTTCGTTTTCATAGCTCCACCAATCTACCCGCAAAGCTTACCGAATGGGAAATTCGTTAGGCTTTGAGAGTTAGAATATGTCTATTTTTAAGGATAAAACTCTGTTAATCACGGGCGGAACCGGGTCTTTCGGGAATGCTGTTTTGAAGCGCTTTCTGGATTCGGACATTCGCGAAATCCGCATTTTTTCGCGCGACGAAAAAAAACAGGACGATATGCGCCACCAGTTGCAAAGTCCGAAGGTTAAATTTTACATCGGTGACGTGAGGGATCGCCGATCGGTTGACGGCGCGATGACCGGTGTGGATTACATCTTCCACGCAGCGGCACTGAAGCAGGTGCCGTCCTGCGAATTTTTCCCGATGCAGGCAGTTCAAACCAATGTTTACGGTACGGAAAACGTCCTCGATTCCGCGATTGCACACGGCGTGAAAAACGTGGTCGTGCTCTCGACGGACAAGGCCTGCTACCCGATCAACGCAATGGGAATTTCCAAGGCGATGATGGAAAAAGTCGCTGTCGCCAAAGCACGCCAGCTCGGAAAAAACGCGGGAACAACAATCTGTTGCACCCGTTACGGGAACGTGATGGCGAGCCGCGGGAGCGTGATTCCGCTTTGGGTTGATCAAATCAAAGCCGGAAACGACATCACGATTACCGACCCGAACATGACACGCTTTATGATGACGCTCGACGATGCCGTAGACTTGGTGCTCTACGCTTTTGAGCACGGGAACGGCGGAGATTTGTTTGTCCAGAAAGCTCCGGCGGCAACGCTTGACGTGCTCGCCGACGCGCTGAAAGGACTCTACAAAAGCGACGCGACCGTCCGCGTCATCGGCACGCGCCACGGCGAAAAACTTTACGAAACGCTCGTCAGCCGCGAAGAAATGGCGAAAGCCGAAGACATGGGCGAATATTTCCGTATTCCCTGCGACACGCGCGACTTGAACTACGATAAATTTTTTGTGGACGGGCAGGAAAAAGTTTCCGCCATCGAAGACTACCATTCTCACAACACGGCGCGCTTGGATGTCGAAGGGATGAAGAAGCTTTTGCTGAAGCTGGAAATGATTCGCGAAGAAGTCAAAATATAATTACGCACAGATTCCCGCAGATTTTATTTTTATTAAATTCAACTCATAAGATAATGCAGGTTCTGCGAAAATCCGCCGAATCCGCGTGAAAAAAGAAGATATGAAAATCTTAGTTACGGGAGCAAAAGGATTTGTCGGAAAAAATCTTTGCGCCGAGTTAAAAAATATTCGCGACGGGAAGGCGCGTTGCTACGGAGATTTGAAAATTGAAGAAATCTTCGAATACGACATTGATTCCGATCCGGCTTCGCTGGACGGATTTTGCGCGGATGCAGATTTCGTTTTTAATCTCGCCGGAGTAAATCGTCCCAAAGACCAAAGCGAGTTCATGGCGGGCAATTTCGGCTTTGCCTCTACCCTGCTCGACACGCTCAAAAAGCACGGGAACGCGTGTCCGGTCATGCTGAGCAGCTCGATTCAGGCGACGCTCATCGGTCGCTACGGCGAATCCGATTACGGGAAAAGCAAGCTTGCAGGCGAGGAGCTTTTCTTTGATTACTCAAAAGAATCCGGAGCAAAAGTTTTGGTTTATCGCTTCCCGAATCTTTTCGGAAAATGGTGCCGCCCGAACTACAACAGCGCCGTTGCGACATTTTGCAACAACACGGCAAACGATCTGCCGATTACGGTTAACGATCGCGCAATCGAGCTCGAATTGCTCTACATCGACGACCTCGTCGCGGAAATGATTGCCGCACTCAAAGGCGGAGAGCATCACTGCGAGTTCGACGGAGTGAAAACGGTTTTAACGGAAAACGGACGCTACTGCGCCGCTCCCGTCACGCACCATGTTACTCTCGGAGAAATCGTCGATTTGCTTGAACAATTTAAAAACGTTCCCGCGACGATTCTGATGCCGGAAATCCCGGCGAATTCTTTCGCCAAAAAGCTTTATTCTACTTATCTGAGCTACCTGCCGAAAGAGAAAGCGGCGTTCCCGCTGAAGATGAACGTCGATGCGCGAGGAAGTTTTACGGAACTTCTGAAAACGCAAAAATGCGGACAATTCAGCGTCAACATCAGCAAGCCCGGTATCACAAAAGGTCAGCATTGGCACCACACGAAATGGGAATTCTTTATCGTCGTCGCAGGAAAAGCATTGATACAACAGCGCAAAGTCGGCACGGACGAAGTGCTGAATTTTGAGGTTTCCGGAGAAAAAATCGAAGCGGTGCATATGCTTCCGGGCTATACGCACAACATTATCAACCTCTCCGAAACGGAAGACCTTGTCACGGTCATGTGGGCAAACGAAGCCTTCGATCCCGCCCGTCCGGACACGTATTTTGATCCGGTTAAAAAAGAAAATTGCCCACGAATTTCACCGAGACACACTGATTTAAGATGAAAGAAAGTGATATTACTTATCTGATTCGCGGAGCAATTTTTGACACCTACAACACTCTCGGTCCCGGGTTGCTGGAAAGCGTCTATGAAGAAGCTTTAATCTATTTCATGGAGAAGCGGGGACTTAGCGTCGAACGACAAGTTTCCGTTCCCGTCGTCATCGAAGGGCACCGACTGGCTTCCGACTTAAAAATCGATATTTTGGTGGAAAAAAAAGTCGTTGTAGAAATTAAATCCGTCCTTGAGATGAAAGACGTTTTTCACTTGCAGACACTAACTTACCTTAAACTTTCAAATTTACATCGCGGAATCTTGGTGAATTTCAACACCTCCGAAATCCAAAATTCAATTTGGAGCAAAGTAAACGGCTACGAAGAAAAATAACGTTTCGTGTTATCCGTAAAATCCGTGGGAAACATTTACAATGAAAACGAACTACGACGACATTCAATTCCAAAACAACGGCAAGCTCAAGCTGCTCATCATCGTCGGCACGCGTCCGGAAATCATCCGCCTCGCCGCCGTCATCAACAAATGCCGCAAATATTTTGACGTCGTTCTCGCCCACACCGGACAAAACTACGACTACAACCTCAACGGCGTTTTCTTTAAAGATTTAAAACTCGCCGATCCCGAAGTTTACATGGATGCCGTCGGCGACGACCTCGGCTCCACCGTCGGGAACATCATCGCAGCTTCCTATAAGCTGATGGCGGCAATTAAGCCCGATGCCATGCTCATTCTCGGAGATACAAACAGTTGTCTCAGTGCCATTCCCGCAAAACGCCTCCACATCCCGATTTTCCACATGGAAGCCGGAAACCGGTGCAAAGACGAATGTCTTCCGGAAGAAACCAACCGCCGCATCGTCGATATCATCAGTGACGTCAATCTTTGCTACAGCGAGCACGCGCGCCGCTACTTGGCGGATAACGGATTGCCGAAGGAACGCACTTACGTTACGGGATCGCCGATGGCGGAAGTCCTTCACGCAAATTTGAAAGACATCGAAGCAAGCGACGTTCACGCCCGCCTCGGCTTGGAAAAAGGACGCTATATGCTCCTCAGTGCTCATCGCGAAGAAAACATCGATACGGAAAAAAATTTCACGAGCCTGTTCAATGCGATTAACGCGCTGGCGGAAAAGTACGACATGCCGATTCTTTACAGTTGCCACCCGCGTTCCCGCAACCGCTTGGAGCAAAGCGGCTTTCAACTGGACAAACGCGTTATCCGACACGAGCCGCTCGGTTTCCACGATTACAATTGCCTGCAAATGAACGCTTTCGCCGTTATCAGCGACAGCGGCACACTTCCGGAAGAAAGCAGCTTTTTCACTTCTGTCGGCAAACCGTTTCCGGCTGTCTGCATCCGCACGAGCACCGAACGTCCGGAAGCACTCGACAAAGCCTGCTTTGTTCTCGCCGGGATCGACGAAAAATCACTCCTGCAAGCCGTCGACATTGCCGTCGAAATGAACCGTAACGGCGACCACGGCATTCCCGTTCCCGTTTACACGGAAGATGTTTCGAACAAAGTCGTAAAGCTCATACAAAGCTATACCGGCGTCGTCGACAAAATGGTTTGGCGCAAGTTTTAAACAACACCTCCCGATTTATCTCACACAGATTTCTCAAATAACTCAGATAAAAAATCGGCGTCTATCTGCGCGATCTGCGTGAGAATAAAAAAGCGTAACCATGAAAATCATTTCACAAAAAATCCTCGCCGACGTTCACGCGCAAGCCAAGGCAAGCCCGCGTCTGCGCATGAACTACAATCTCCACGAAACGATGGACGAAAACGTCCACAAGCTCGTGAACTCGCTCCAGCCGGGAACGCTCATGCCGATTCATCGGCATTTACACCCTCCGAAAAAAGAAACTTTCGTCATGCTTGCAGGAGCACTCGAATTGAAAATCTACAACGACGACGGGAGCGTCCGCGAATCCCATATTCTCTCCCGAGAAAGCGGAAAACTTGTCGCCGAAATCATGCCCGACGAATGGCATTCTTTCACTGTTCTTGAACCCGACACCGCCATTCTCGAAATCAAACCCGGTCCCTACCTACCCTTTCAAGACATCGACCTGCTACCCGCCGGGAACTAACATCCCCTCCGATCGCCACCCGCCAGAAGCTAACCACCAAGCACCAATTCGCCATGAAGATTCTTTTCCTTACGATTTCGATGCCGAATATGAGCGGAAGCTCCAATATGTATGCTTCGCTCGTCAAAGAATTTGCCCGCAACGGACACGATGTTTGCGTGGTCGCGCCGATTGTCGGAGACAAGGAAGAAACAAAAATCGTCCGACACGGAGACCGCATTCGCATTTTGCAGGTGAAATCGCTCCCGCTCTTCGGAGTAAACCTTGTGCGCAAAGGCATTGCGAACGTTCTGTTGCCTTTTGTCTATCAGCGCGCAATCGACAAGCATTTGCGCGGAGAAAAATTTGATCTCATCATCACGCCAACGCCTCCGATTACGCTTGCGAACGTTGTCGCAAAAATGAAAAAGCGTTCCCGTGCCAAAACGTATCTGATTCTTCGAGACATTTTCCCGCAAAATGCCGTCGACCTCGGCTTCATGAAAAAATGGTGGCCGCTCTATTGGCATTTTCGCCGCCAAGAGAAAAAACTTTATCGCGTTTGCGACAAAATCGGGTGCATGTCGCAGGGAAATATTGATTACATCCGCAAACACAATCCGGAAGTGCCGACGGAAAAACTCCACATTCTAGAAAACTTCCAAACCGTTGAGCCGCTCGTTCCCGCGACGGAAGATCTGAAGGCAAAATACGGTGTAGGAGGAAAATTCGTCGTCATTTTCGGAGGGAACATGGGCGTCCCGCAAAAACTGGAAAACGTTCTCGGGCTTGCCAAAGCCTGCGAAGCGGACTATCCGGATGTCGTTTTTCTGCTTGTCGGCAAAGGCGTGCAACAGGCACGTATCCGAAAAATGATTACGGAAATGAATCTCTCGAACACGATTCTAAAAGATTTTATTCCGTATCAGGATTACCAAAAGCTCGTCGCGCAGTGCGATATCGGGCTCATCTCGCTCAACGAACGCTTTACGATCCCGAACATTCCGAGCAAAACACTTTCGTATTTTAATCTGAAAATTCCCGTGCTCGCCTCGCTCGATGCGGCAACGGACTACGGAAAAATTTTGGGAAGCATCAATGCCGGACTGTGGTCGTCCGCCGGAGACGTTCCCGCGTTTAAGGCGAATTTCGACAGGCTCTACCGCGCCCCCGAGCTACGCAAGCAAATGGGCGAAAACGGTCGCCGCTATCTCGAAACCCACATGAGCGACAAAGTCGCCTACCGCGTCGTCATGGACGCCGTCGGCGACTAACGGCTAAGCATCAATCGCCGAAGCATGTTCTTTTGCGATTGAGCGAAACCCGCGGCTTATGCGTGTATCGTCGGAGACTCTTTCCCAAAATTGTTTTGCCATACGCGCCGACAATTCGTCCGGCGCAAACAGGCGCAACGCCCGCTGCGGAAACGAAGAATCCGCGCGCACTCTGTATGCCATCGGCAACATATCGTAGATCGGAGCCATCACAAACGGGAAGCGGTCGGCAACCATGAAACTCAGATTGCCCCAGTGCATATCATCGTTCCCGATTGAGCGTCCGAAATTTTCCACGGCAATGACCTGCTCAAGCGTCTTACGAGAAAATATTCCCATCGAAACTCCGGCACTCACCATACCACGCCAAGACGTGCATCCGCTTCCGATTAACGCCGGCTCGATTGACGCCAACGAACAAGTCCAACGCCGACCGCGCGCGCCGACCCGATCGATTCGTTCACTTTCCAAAAAACAACGACCATCCGCAAAAACGAGTTCCGCCGCAGGAACGGGAATTCCTGCGCCCCTCAGGACTTCGCCCGCCCAATATTCGGCAATCAGCAAATCGGCACGTCGTTCTTCCGCAGGTAGATCCAGATTCCCCGAAAACTTTACGATGACCTGACGCGCCCGCCCGTTCCCGTCAGAAACCGCCGTAACGAACTTCGGTTGTTCTCCCGCCGCTGACGAACCCGGCATTCCTCCGGCAAGCGCATTTTCCGCTAATGTCGCATAAGCTCGCTCCCGATCGCTTTCGGACACGGCGTTCGTACTTCCGGATAAAAAACGCTCTCGCGAATACTCCCCGACAATCAAAGCCCCGGGCTCGTCTCCTCCGTATCGCAACAGATAGCGCAATATCGCATCATCATCCCAATCCTGCGGAGATTGCGGAAAACCGCCCTCCGAGCCAAGCGCCCGAGTAATCGCACGACCGAGGTAACCTTGCGGACGCATTTCATGGAGAAACCAAGGAAGCGATTCGAAAATTCCGTCCCGAAAATCCCCTTCAGAAAGAGACGGTGTTTCCGTCGCCGGATTAAATAAAAATCCGCCGTGCAAAACAGAGAGCGCCCCCAACTCCACAACAAACCCCTGTTCATTCACTCGAAAGATAGGAATCGCCGCTTGTTCCCGAAGCGAAAAATAACGGGAACGTGGTCCGCGCCCCACACAAACGACGTTGCGGGATAATGAGGAAAGCAAACGGCTCATCGTCGGTTGGCTGACGGAAAAACGTGCACAAAGTTCCCGCGAACTCTTCCCGCCGCTCGCATTTAAAAAACTTAAAACGCCCTCTATCGAAACCTTCGCCATTTTGAATAGATTATTTTTAATAATAATCCTTTATTTAAGCTAATTTCAACAAATTAACGAATAAATTATGAATAGCCCACTATACACACAACAGTGATTAAAATCCGATGGTTGACCATAGCAATTGAGCTCCGGTAAGCGTTTCACGTGGGTTACGCAAATGCGAATCGAACGGGCGTACCCAGAGTCCCTCTCTAATCTTTATCCTACCTCTCCGTAGAGGCTCAAATACTCCGCCCAGCGGTCTTCCTTGCGGAAGCAGGAAAGCGCACGGGAACGGCAAGCCGGAGAATAAGCGGCTTTGCCGCGGGAACGAATTGCTTCAATCGCGGAAATCACACCGTCAATGTCGCCCTGTTCGACAACGAATCCGGTGTTTTCGTCGATAGCTTCCGGAGAACCGCCCGTTTTGTAAGTGCAAACGGGAGTGCCGCACGCCAAAGCCTCGATATTTACCGTCGGGAAATTGTCCTCGTAGGTCGGGTTGAGAAACAAATCCGCCGCAGAATACAAGTCCGCCAAGGCTTCCACGCTTTCTGTTCTGCGAATGCCGACAATTCCCGCCGGGAGCTCTGAAATCTGTTTTTCCGACAAGCCGACCAAGACAATCGCTAAATCCTTTTCCGGAGCACGTTCCCGCAATTTTACAAAATCCGAAAAACCTTTTTTCTCGCCCCAAACACTCGCACAGCCCAAGGCAATAAAACGCTTCCCGAGCCCGTATTTTGCCCGCACGGCATTCCCGTTGCCTTTCGGAGAAAAAACCTCCGTGTCCGTTCCGTTGTAAATACGGAAAATCTTTTTATTTCCCAAGAACGATTCTCGCGTAATGCCCGCCAACCAATCCGAGACCGGAACGAGTGTCAGATTTTTTACGGAAGAAAACAACTCCCGCTTCTGCGCCCAATTTTTACGGGAACGGTCAAAAAGTAAGCTCGCCGGGTATTCCCGCGTTTGCGGACAGGAAAAACAGCCGCTTTTCCATTTTTCACATCCTACAAAAGTAAAATGGGAACAATGCCCCGTAAACGACCAACAGTCGTGAAGCGTCCAAACCACGGGAACGTTCACTTGCGCTAACCATTTAAAAAGCACGTCGATGTTCAGGTAGTAGCCGTGAACATTGTGCAGATGAATCACATCCGGAGAAAGTTTCTCCGCATCACGGATAAACGCTTCCGTTGCCTTGCGCGAACCGAAACCCGCATCATCAAAAATACGCGAACGCAGCCCGTGCAAAAGCACGTCTCGGTCGCTCCCGATACGAATCAACTCCGAACGGCTCGGGCGCGGATTGCGTCCGTAAGCAATCACGCTTCGCCATCCCGTAGCCATCGCGGTGTGCCCAATCTCCTCGGCAATCCGCCCCGTCGATCCGGAATTAACCACCGTGTTTATCTGTAGAAGGGTTTTAGCCATGAAACAAATTTTCTTACAAAAAAAATCATCCGAAAAAAACATCCACGAATTTCACAAGTACGCAAATTTTATTTGAAGAACCATTAGCCATTCGTGAAATTAGTGTAATTCGTGGATCCTTTCTAATGTTCTACCGCAACATACCGCTGATTCCGACTTGTCGGCTTATCCGGAATCGTTCGGGCGAGAAGACACTTTTCGATTAAGGGCGTAATATACTTTTTGCGCACCCAGTTTTTATCTTTCACTCCGATAGCCCGGGAAATTTCCGTAATGCTTCTCGGAGTCGCACAAAGCTTCAGAATGATCCTCTCGAAAGGCGAAAGCAAAGAAATAGAGCTAGGGGTGTGACTAGGGGTGTGACTAGGGGTGTGACAGCTATCCGGATCCACCGCGTCCTCTTCGTAAATGAAGTTGCAAGATTTTGAAACACCACAACAAAAAACAGTTTGTTTTCCGACATCAAACTGTACTTTACCATTTCCGTTTTCCGAAAATTCTTTTTGGGCTAAAGCGATTCCGCGGTTAAACCGATTTACATACCCTAAAACCTTCAATGCCTCCGCAATAATAGGATTCCGATAGTCATTCACATCCGGAAAATTTTCCGGACGAGCCAATCCGTAAAGCCCACCGGGATTTGTAATCTCCACACGATCCGAGTATTCATAAAATTTTATCGGAGCGTTTGCCTGATAGTCCCGGTGCATAACCGCATTAAGAACCAACTCGCGCATCGCCCAATGCGGATAAGCGACAACGAATTCCTCTCGCAATGCACTTGCCGGAACAGGACGCCGCTTGGCAATCCCCGCCTCAATAAACGAATCCAGCTTCACCAACATCTCAACGAGATTTCCGGAAAATTTAAACTCACTCAAAATAGGGGTACTGTTGCCTGTCCCGCCGAATTTTACATATTGAAGATACCCGCCAAAGAAAAAGTATTCCGGATTTTTCCCGAAAAGCAAAAGTCCCGCATTCGTAGGACACCCGTTTAGCGTATCATAAAAGCGAAGTGACGCCATTTTTTGTAGCAACGACCGGTCATCTTCTTCCAAGATTTTTGCATCAACCGCACGCGGCAAATAATGACTTCTAAATAAGTCGAGCCGTAAATCTTCATCACGCGCATCAAACCTCGGTGTCGCATCAAATGTTAAATCATAACTTTTTTGCCGTTCTCGCAAAGTACGTTCGTCCGATTCGGTCGCCACGGCTTTCCGCGGACCGACACGCACCCAAATTTTTCCGCGATAGCGCACCGGAAGATTCTTCGACGGTGTCACTTCAAGAACCGCAATATCGCCTTCGGGGAATGAAAATTTGGCAACCGTTATTGTCGGCGACGGCAGTAAATTTCCGTCAGCACGAATTCCGGAAAAATTCCGCATTTGCTCATCCGAAATCCGTAATCCGGCAATTTTCCCGTCATCCTCAACTCCGATCAATAAATGTCCGGGAAGTCCTCCTCCCGAAAGATCATTTGCAAACGCACAGACCGCTTCTCCGAATTTATCCGTATCGCGAGTTGAAATCGTCTTTTCAAGACGATCGCTTTCCGGAAGTCTTATGAGTTTCCGCACGTCCTGTTCGGTAATCATCGTGCACCTCCGCGAAGAAAAAATCCTGAAATACGGGAAATGTTCATGACACAAATTCTCCCAAAATCGTAATTCCCCCGCAAGAGCAGAATTCCTAAAAATCATCCACGAATTACACGAATCACACGGATTTTAAGATGGGAAAAGATGGGAACCGTAACACGCGTTCCCCTTCATTCGTGAAATTAGTGCAATCCGTGGATCGATTTCCTCGGCAATCCGCCCCGTCGATCCGGAATTAACCACCGTGTTTATCTGTAGGAGGGTTTTAGGCATTTCGGTACGATAACAAACCCTTTTTTAGAACCTCAATTTGGTATGCCGGATTCCAGGAAGTATCAATCTCTGCATAGCAAGCGGCGCGAATATCTTCGCGGGAACGATTTTCGGAAAACCATTTTTCAATCGAATTTGCGAGTGATTTAACGTCTCCTCGTTTGAAAAACGCTCCCGTTTTTCCGGGGCTAATCGCCTCAAATTCGGGCATCTGATTTTTAAAATCATCATGAGTAAGGCACGGGCACCCAAACATTAAGGCATGCATTGCCGTCAACCCGATATTACCCGGAGAAACGCACAAATCAGCGTTATATATCAACTCGGAAGTCTTGTCTTCTTCATAACAAGCTCCGTAAAACCAAACATTCTTTTCAAGTCCAAGATCCTGCGCCTTTGCCTCCAAGCGTCCCCGTGCGACTCCGTCTCCAATGAGAACCAAATTCAGATTTAATCCGCGTTCCCGCAAAGTCGCCATCGCATCCAAAACCATATCCAAGCGCTTTGACTCAGTCAGCCGTCCGACAAAAGAAAGTGTCGAGTATTCATTCTCGAAGTATTTCCGGAAAATATTCGAAGGCTTTAATGAATTTCGCAATTTCAGCTGCTCGTCATAAGCAAGCGAATTGTGAATCGTCCAAAGTTTTTCCGGAGAAAAACCCTCCTTAATCATCAGTTCCCGCGCGTAATTCCCGTAAAGGAAAATACCGTTCCCGAGCCGAAAGAAAATCTTTTTCATGATACGCTTCACCAACGTTTCCCGCCCGTACCAACCGTGTGTCCAAAAGAAAACACGTTTTCCCGGAACCAATTTCGCCAAGGCGCAGAACACCCAAATACTTATGCAAAACGGCTCCCCGAGAACCAAATATGTGTCAAAATCTTTGAAAAGAAGCTTTAACACACCTTTTTGCCAATACCAATTCCCAGCGACTCGGCGATTTTCTAAGTATCCGAGAAATTCCTGAAATGCACTCGAATCCATCGACTCAATATCCGAACCGCCAAGCGCTTTCTTTCCAAACGCCCATCCGCACGCAAACGTTTTTTCAATTTGATTATAAATCTCCCGCCGATAGTGCGGAGCCGTATTAAAAACACAACAAAGTTTCATATTACCGTTAGTCCCGTCTAAAAATATCGCGGGTATAGACTTTTTCCGACACATCGTCTAAACATGCGTCATAGCGATTTGCAATAATCGCATGAGACTTCGCTTTGAACTCCGCTAAATCGTTTACAACGTCACTCCCGAAAAACACGGTCCCGTTTTCTAAGGTCGGTTCGTAAATAATAATTTTCGCACCTTTCGCCTTAATGCGCTTCATAATTCCTTGTATCGCACTTTGGCGAAAGTTATCGGAGCCACTTTTCATCGTTAGCCGATAAACTCCGATAATCGTTTCGCGTTCCCGCGCAGCATCCCACTCACTTGAGCCGGTATAATATCCGGCTTTCGCCAAAACCTGATCCGCGATAAAGTCCTTGCGTGTACTGTTACTTTCCACAATTGCGCTCATCATATTTTGAGGAACATCCGCATAGTTTGCCAAAAGCTGCTTTGTATCTTTCGGCAAGCAATATCCGCCGTAACCGAACGACGGATTGTTGTAATGCGAACCAATCCGCGGATCCAAGCCGACACCTTCAATAATTTGTCGGGAGTTCAAGCCCTTCATCACGGCATAAGTGTCCAACTCGTTAAAATAGCTTACACGTAATGCCAAATAGGTATTCGCAAACAATTTAACGGCCTCCGCTTCTGTGCTTCCCATAAAAAGCACGGGAACGTCCGGATTGAGCGAACAATCTTTTAAAAGCACCGCAAATACCTTCGCCCGAGCTTCCACTTCCGCATCCTCCTGATCGTATCCGACAATAATGCGTGACGGATAAAGATTGTCATAAAGTGCTCGCCCTTCCCTCAAAAACTCCGGAGCAAACAAAATATTCTTCGTTTCAAATTTCCGTTTTATTCGCTCCGTGTAGCCCACGGGAATTGTCGATTTAATGACAATCGTTGCGTCCGGATTTACGGACAAAACCTTTTGAATAACATCTTCTACGGCAGAGCAATCGAAGAAATTCTTTTGCGGGTCATAATTCGTCGGGGTTGCAACGACGACAAAATCCGCGTTCCCGTAAGCAAAACGCCAATCATCTGTCGCCCGTAAATCCAATTCTTTGGTTGCAAGGTACTTTTCTATCTCTGCATCCCGAATCGGCGACTGGCGATTATTTACCATCGCAATTCGATCCGGCACAATATCTACTGCAACGACCTTGTTTTTCTGAGCCAGCAAAACCGCAAGGCTCATTCCCACATATCCCGTTCCCGCAATTGTAATTGTCATAATAAAATGAAAGATTTGACAACTCTAAGCATTTGAAACTACTTCCCTCACAAATATAACCCGTTAGCTAGAGTCACGTCCGATAGCGCGCGAGCACCTCGCCCAGACTCGAAACACAAACGTAGCTGTTCTCGGAAAATATGAAATTAGATTCATTAAAACCGAATACAATTTATACTTTGCTTTACCGGAATGCCACATATCCTTAAAAGCTACCCGATGCTGCGATAAATCGAGATAAAAGCGATTGTAGAACTCTTTATTTTGACATGCCAAAATCATTGAAAAGGCATTTGAACAAACCTGCCCTATGTGATCACAGAAAACAGTATTCAACCGCACATCCTTGCTTATGTTACGAGCAACTTTAAATTTCTGTAAGCTGTCTGCAACGACCAAACAATCAAATGAACGCTTGGGGTTCACCACCCGTGTAATCGAATTTGGATTGATAGTCACAAAATAGAGAAAGTGCGGATAACATATTATCGCTTCGGCAAAAAAATACGCTCTCGGAGTGAATTCATTGTCCTCATGAAAAATCCCCTCATAAAATCGCAGCTTATTTCGCCCAAGAAAATCACGATTGTAAATTGTGAAGGGAGCGCAACAGCAAATCTTATTTTCCAATAATAGTTCCTTCCCTGTCTTTGATCCGGCGTATTCAAAAACAGCTCTCGGGACAAGCTCTTTGTCGCTAACAACCGTATTTGCATAAATCTGAACAGCATCAATTTCCGGCTTTAAAATTTCACACAAACCGACTAAGCAATTTTCCGCAATCGTATCATCGCCATCGACAAACCAAACAAAGTCTCCGCCCGCAATTTCTAGCCCTGAATTCCTTGCGCCGGAAAGCCCGCGATTTTCCTGCGTAACAATCTGTAACTCAGGAATCTGTTTTTTTATTTTTTCAAGAATTTGAAGTGTCCCATCTTTCGAGCCGTCGTTTACAACAATAACCTCATAATCTTTCCCCAATACGAGCGTCTTTTGCTCACAGCAAGAATAAATACAACGCTCAATGTATTTTTCAACATTGTAAGCCGGAATTATAATTGAGAGCTTCATAGCTAAAATTTACCGATAAATGATTCCATGTGCCCACGTGCAATACCAAGAATACCAAACGAATAAAAACGTATATGCCCCGCCTAAAACAAGCACGTTTCTAAAAGTTTTAAAATCCATAATTCCTCGCCTCCACAGCCGCGCAATAAGAATTGCGGAAGGAATTAACGCCATACTTCCAATACGCCCTCCAAATTGGTTCAATCCTCCCATCATACCCATAACCAACGAAACGATTGTCATTGCAAAATAGAAACGAAAAAGCACTTGCTCAATCTTCGAATCTTGGCCCAAATTACCATTTACAAGGACGTTCGTTATTAAGAAAAGATTCAAGACTCGACAGATTAATGCGACTCCAGACAAAAGAAAGGCACTTGGAGAAACCATCAATGCGGTAAAAATCGACAACCCAGCTTCATTTTCTAGATAAGAATTGATATGCTCTGACACACCTGCGGTACGCTCATCCAAGAAAGAAAAATCAAAAACAAAAAGCATTCCCGCTAAGAACAATGTCGCAACGACTCCTCCAGCGCCAACTACCACGATTCGGTAATATGTTCCCCGCGCTCCAATAAAGTTTGGCAAGAAAAACAATGGAGTCGTTGCGAGTAGTCCATACATTGAACGATGAAAAAATGGTGCCTGTAACATAATTACAATCCCTAATAAATAACTTAATGGAAGCCCCATTTTTCCCCATGGTTTAATAAGAAAAGAAAGACCAAGGAAGTAAACAGCCATTCCCAAATACATTCTCCCCGCAGAGAAATTGACTGCAGCAAAAACAAAAACAATAAAAAAGACTAACCCACAATCAGCGCACAAACGCCTAGCAGTAAGCCCTACCAAAAAAAGAGCCCCCCACCAAACAATAACGCGAAAGTACCAGTGGTTTCCTCCGCAGAAAACAGATAAATGTTGATAAAATGCCTCAAAATGCTGCAACTCGTGCACGTCTTGCTCAACAACAGTATTCAAAACAAATTCTATCGTATGGAAATAATCTCCCGCGCAAAAATCTGTGAGAATAAAAACACCAAAACAGCAAAACAGAAACAACGGAGATGGCGATGGGCGCAAAGGATACAAAGGACTTACATAACGATATTTATTAAAAAGAATAATAAATAAGTACCAAAAGAGAGCCCACGACAAAAGCATTGGGGACTCTTGCAAAGGAAACGTTGGAGAAAAAATCATAATGAAAATAAAACTTTTTAATTCTTAGAAAAAAAACAGAACGTTGCACCACGTTCCACCTTTGCACTGTAATACCACCCTGGTAGAAGGATTGAAATTTTCGCCAATCCCCACAACATCCGTCGCGGGAACGAAATAAATTTGAAGTCTTCAGAACGAAACGTTGTTTTTCGAATCCAATTCTGAACAATCCGTTTCCCGACTCTATTAGATTTAAAAATTTTATAAAAAAGTGGCATCACAAAACAGAAAATCTGAGCCCCTATAATTGGAGAAACATTTGGAAACGATTCTCTATATTCCAACAAATCATCAGTTACGACACAATGATCATGAAAAAATTTCATGAGATTCACGTCAATCGTATGCATCGACGAGCACTCGACAGGACGATAGTTATAAAACGCAATCCCTGTATTTAAAACTCTTCTCGAATGAAACAAATACTTTAGCACCCATGAACGATCTTCCGCATATTTTATCCCCAACAGGAATTGCAAATTTTTCTCAATGATAATGTTTCGCCTAAAACCAGCCAGCCAGACAGACAGACAGGTAAAACCTCCCTGCTGGACAAACTCCGTTATCGTCAGCCCTCCTACTTTTATTCGGTTCATTTTCCCAACCATCGCCCCAACCACGATGTCAATCGAAGAATCTACAGTATCGACACACTCTAAAAATTCAGAAAACTTATCGCTTTCCACCCAATCGTCGGAGTCGACAAACGCAATCCACTCACCGCGAGCGTTATCCAAACCCAAATTACGCGCAGAAGAAACCCCTCCGTTTTCTTTGTGGAAGACGCGGATGCGGGAATCGCGGGCGGCGTAGTCGTCGCAGATTTTTCCGGAGTTGTCGGGGGAACCGTCGTCAACGAGGATGAGCTCAAAATCCGTAAACGTCTGCGCAAGAACGCTTTCGATACATTCCGGCAAATACTTCTCCACCTTGTACACGGGAACAATCACCGAAACCTTCGGCAGCGTGGAGGGTAACCCCTCTCCCCGCGAAGATAAATCCGTGCGCATTTCTGTTAAATTTTCATTCATGAGTTATTTTTAAGAGATCTTTCCAAAAATTCGCGGGAGCGGGATTGCTCGCGGGAACGGATCGCGTTGATTTTTTCCCAATCGATTTTCTCGGAGATGAGAGCAAAAATGCGTTCCCGCAATGCCGCAGAATTCGCATCGAGCAAAACAAGGCGATTTTCCAAGCCGAATGTTTTCAGCAAAGAACGGAAGCGCGACATTCCGCGCGAAGCATTCCCGATCGCAATAAACGGCTTGTTGAAAATAATCGAAAACACACAGCCGTGGAACGAATCCGTCACCACAAATTCCGCATCGCGGAAACCACGTAGCCACGCGCTCACGGGAGGA
>JAZSKX010000005.1:0-159923 GCA_045535075.1 Candidatus Spyradenecus sp.
GATCGAAAGCGTGCTCAAAAGGAACGTTACGATCGAGAACTGGAAAAACCAAAATGCCGCGTTCACGCGTTCCGGCGGGATAACCACCTTATTTTCCAAGAACCAAAGCCCTATCGTTTCCGAAAGCAAAAGCAGGATAACCACCAACCCGAAGTAGATAAGTTGCGTAAGATTAAAGGTTTGTTTGAGCCGCTCGGTGTTTTTTTGCCCGAGCTCAAAGTTGAAGAAACGGGAACACGATGCCGACATTGTTCCCGAAAGGAACGCGAACATCGTCACCACCCCGCCAATGACTGTCACCAAGCCGTAATCATCTGCGCCGAGAGCCTGAAGCAAAACACGCGTCGCGAAAATCCCCACAAAGGTCGTGAACGCCATCTTCACGTAGAGCATCAGCGTATTCTTGGCAATACGCTTGTTGTTCTCGGAAACTGTCGCTGCCTTCGGCATGAAAGGAGAGAGATTAGAGATTAAAGATTAGAAATTAGCGGACGACTCCATTGGTGTTTAAAAGCCCGTCGAGGAGCGGGAGGGCTTCGGCAAAGCGGGATTTCCAGAGTTGGAGTTCGGCGATGCGGGCGCGCGCAAACGCGGCATCGGCGGCGGGAACGGCAGAACTTTTCCCGGCGGATTCTTCGGCTTGCGCGAGGCGGATGTCCGCTTTTTCCAGCGCGGGAACGAGGATTTCCTTCAAAAAGCCTTGAACAAATTTCTTCAAATCCGTTTCCGCCGTGAAATAATCGCGGCGTTCCCCGATTTTGAGGCAAACCCGCGCCGCGCCCAACCGACGCAAAAACTGAATTGCTTCCACAACGGCCCCACGGGAAAGTTGCAATTTCGTTTGGAGTTCCGGCACGGAAAGCGGCTCGCGGGAACAATAAAGCGCACCATAAACCAAGGCGACGGACTTACGAAAGCCGAACATCGCCGCCGCCCGCACAAACACATCGAGCACCGCCAATTCCCAAGCAGGAACGTTTTCGGCATCCGACAAAACTGCGCTTTCCGATTTCATAAAGTTTTCGGAAGATTAAACTTTTATTTTCCAAATCTGTCAATTTTTAATGACACTTTTGAATGTTTGTAGTTTTTATTGCTTTTGAGAATTTGATTTAGGCGGCAGTTCAGGAAAGAAATCGACGTCTTTTTATTGAATAAAGCAAAGCGGAAATGCGGGCGGCGAAGATTTTAAAATTGCGTTCCCGTGAGGGAAAGCGTTGAATTGCCGAACATTTTTCAACGAAAGACAAAACTATGGTATCCTATAAAGAACTCGGTTTGGTGAACACGAAGGAATTGTTCAAAAAGGCTCACGAAGGCCACTACGCGATTCCGGCGTTTAACTTCAACAACATGGAACAGATGCAGGCGATTATTCAGGCTTGCGTCGAAACCAAGTCTCCGGTGATCCTTCAGGTCTCCAGCGGCGCGCGTAAATACGCGAACCAGACGCTCCTCCGCTACATGGCGCAGGGCGCTTGCGAATACGCGAAGGAACTCGGCTTTGACGTTCCCGTCGTTCTCCACCTCGACCACGGCGACTCTTTCGAACTTTGCAAATCCTGCATCGAATACGGCTTCTCCTCCGTCATGATCGACGGTTCTTCGCTCCCGTTCGAAAAGAACGTGGAACTCGCCGCCAAGGTCGTTGAATACGCGCACAAATACGACGTTACCGTCGAAGGCGAACTCGGCGTTCTCGCGGGTATCGAAGACGAAGTTCAGCACGAACACTCCAACTACACGCAACCGGAAGAAGTCGAAGCCTTCGTGAAACAAACGGGCGTTGACTCCCTCGCGATTTCCATCGGCACCTCGCACGGCGCTTACAAATTCACGCCGGAACAATGCACGGTTGACCCGGCAACGGGCCTTCTCGTTCCGCCGCCGCTGCGCTTTGACATTCTCGAAGAAGTCGAAAAACGCATTCCGGGCTTCCCGATCGTTCTCCACGGTTCTTCCTCCGTTCCGCAGGAATATGTCAAGATCATCAACGAAAACGGCGGCGCGCTCAAGGCGGCGGTCGGTATTCCGGAAGAACAGCTCCGCAAGGCGGCTTCTCTCGGCGTTGACAAGATCAACATCGACTCCGACGGACGTCTCGCGATGACGGCAGCTGTCCGCCAGGTCTTCACGAGCAAGCCGGCAGAATTTGACCCGCGCAAATACCTCGGGCCGGCTCGCGACGAGCTCAAGAAGCTCTACATGCACAAGATTAACAACGTTCTCGGCTCCGCCGGAAAAGCGTAATCTTGAAAGCTTAGAGATTAAGGCTTAAAGCTTAAAAAGCGTTCCCGTGAGAAATTTGCGGGAACGCTTTTTTACTTGTGAAAATCTGTATTCCCGGAACCAAAAAAATCTCGCGCCGGGGAACGCTCCGTTTGTAGAATCAATTTCACTTGAGAAATATTTAATATCGGGAATTCCATCACCGCATTCCGCTTTGTCCTAATTATTTTTGATAGAATCATGTCCGCATCCACCCGAACACGCTTGCCCTGCTCCCGTCCGGACGTTCCCGTGAGCATGCATCGGACACCGAGCGGACAAATCGGGCTGACGGTTTTCCTGTCGGGGAATTGGTCGATTGCAGACGGTCTTTCGGACGATCGAACACTTCGGGAAGCATTCGAGGCACTCGCACCCGGAACACGCGCGGAAACGCTGTGTTTTGATTGCTCGCAACTTTCCGATTACGACTCAAGTTTGATTTGTTATATCATTCGTTGCGCGTCGTTTTGCTCCGAACACGGCATTCGGTTTGGGAAAGAAACGCTTCCGGGAAACGCGGAAAAGCTCTTTGAGCTTTCCGTCGCCAACCGCCGCGGGATCGAAATACCGTGGGAACACGATATGGCATTGCTCGCCGTTATCGGACGTTGGGGCGAACGCATGTTTGCCAATACGGATCGCGCCTTGAAATTTCTCGGGGAAACGGCACTTGCGCTCAAAAATCTCTTCTGCGGGAAAGCACGTTTCCGCCGGCGGGATTGCCTGTATTTTATTCAGGATTGCGGCATCAACGCGCTCCCGATTATCACGCTGATTTCCTTCATCACGGGCATGATTCTCGCGTACATCGGCGCGATGCAACTCCGCCAATTCGGAGCGATTATTTACGTCGCAAGCCTGATTGCCATTGCGATGGTGCGGGAAATGGGCGTTATCATGACAAGTGTCATCATGTGCGGGCGCACGGGCTCCGCTTTCGCCGCACAAATCGGAAGTATGCAGGCAAGCGAAGAAATTTCGGCTCTGCGCGTGCTCGCCGTCAATCCCGTGGAATATTTGGTGCTCCCGCGAATTATTGCGCTTACGCTGATGATGCCGCTGCTCACGCTTTACTCAGATTTTGTCGGCATACTCGGCGGTTTTTTCGTCATGGGTTCCATGGATGTTACGCTGGAACAATATTGGCGGCAAATCGCCCTCACGCTTGACATGAGCCACGTCCTTTCCGGAGTTATCAAAAGCGTTTTCTTCGGATTTATGGTTGCATGGGCCGGATGCTATCGCGGAATGGTCTCGGGGAAAAGCTCGCTGGCAGTCGGCGATGCCGCGACATCCGCCGCCGTGCTCGGCATGGTACTCATCGTTATCGGCGACGGCATTTTCGCCGTTCTTTTCAACGCAATCGGATTTTAATCACATGGAAAAACTGCCTCCCATCGAAGTTTGCGACTTGAAAATGGCATACGGCGCGCATGTCGTCATGGAAGATTTAAACTTCCGGATTAACGCGGGAGAAATTTTCATCATCATGGGCGGTAGCGGTTGCGGGAAATCGACCTTGCTTCGTCATCTTATCGGCCTACAAACGCCCGCCGCCGGAGAAATTCGCCTCTTCGGCGACGATCTCAATCGCAGTACTCCGCGGGAACGCGAAGCGTTGTTGCGTCGCTTCGGGGTCATGTATCAGGGCGGCGCGCTATGGTCTTCGATGACGCTCCTCGAAAACGTCATGCTTCCGCTCGAAGAATACACGCGTTTAAATTCGCGGGAACGCGCCGAGCTCGCGCGCTACAAACTTGCGCTCGTCGGGCTGCACGGCTTCGAAAATTATTACCCGGCGGAAATTTCTGGCGGCATGGCAAAGCGCGCATCGATTGCACGCGCCATTGCGCTCGACCCGGAAATTCTTTTTTTTGACGAACCGGGCGCCGGGCTGGATCCGCTCAGCTCCAAGCTTCTCGACGATCTGACACTAAACATCCGCGATTCCCTCGGCACAACCGTCGTCATCGTTACTCACGAGCTCAACAGTATTTTTGCAATCGGCGACCGCGCAATTTTTCTCGACGCGTCCAAGAAAACCGTCGGAGCAATCGGCAATCCGCGGGAGCTCCGCGCCAATCCGCCCTCGCCTGCAATCCGTGAATTTCTCACCCGTGCGGGAACACTGTAAATAAATTCAAACGACAAATATGAGTAAACCCGTTAATTATTCGCTCATCGGCATATTCGTTCTCGGCGCGATTGCGCTACTCATCGCGAGCATTATCGCGTTCAGTTCGCTTACGTTTAATAAGAAATCCGTTCCGATGATTGTCTATCTGACGGATTCGCTCAACGGATTGAGCCTGAACTCCGACGTTAAATTTAAAGGCGTTAAGATCGGGAAAGTTCAGAAGATTCTTCTGAGCATCCAGGACAACGCACAATCCGTCCGCTCAATTCCGGTTGTCATCGAAATCGAAGACCGATTCATGAACGGCGAAAACAACGCCGGAGAAATGCGCTTTCGCCTCGAAAAAAGTATTCAGCAGGGACTGCGAGCGCGCATTCAACAATCCAATCTGCTCACGGGAATACTCTACATCGAGTTGGATTATTTTCCCGGGACTCCTGCAATTTTGCGCGGGAACGGCGAAGGCGAATATCCGGAAATCCCGACTATTCCGTCGAACATGTCGCAAATGCTCAACTCGGTCGCCCAAATTCTTCAAAACCTCTCACAGGTTGATTTCAGGAATTTTTCCGAACGGCTCAAGGAAGCCGCCGACAGCCTGAACGCCAGCATTGATGCCATCGAATTTGAGAAAATAAACGACAACATCGTTCAAGCCAGCGAAGCGGCGAAAAAAATTCTCACCGATCCGCAACTCAGCCAAATCATCGACAATATCAACCGCATCACCCGGGACGTTTCGATGCTCTCCCAAAAAATCGAAACAAATTTCGATCCGATTCAAAAAGATTTTCACGCAACCACGGAAGAACTCCGCAGTTCGCTTGAACAAATAAATAAGACGATGCTTGCGTTCCGTTCCGCGATGACGGGAACGCACGGCTCCGTCGAGCAGGACTTCGCCGACGCGCTCGACCAAATCAACGAAGCGGCGCGCTCCGTCCGTGCCCTTTCCGATTATCTGCGCCGCCACCCGGACGCCGTCCTATTCGGCAACGACGAACAATAATTTTACGCCCATCCGAACATGAAAAAAAATGCACTTCTTTTCGCACTGCTTCCCGCAGTCATTTTCTCCGCCTGCACGACACCAAGCGCACCGACAACCATGCGCTACACGCTCTCGCCGCTCGCCGCAGAAAACACCGCCGCCGCACCTGCCGTTCCCTTTGCCCGCATCGCCGTTCCCGCGTACATCGATACAGAGCAAATCGTAACCCGCAAAAGCGAAAACATCGTCATTCTCAACGAAACGCGCATTTGGGCAGAGCCGCTTGCACGCACAATTCAACGCACGCTCCCGGTCCTGGTCTCCGGCAAGCTCCAAGGAAAAAAACTCCGAGACTTCGAAAAGATTTCCGTTTTCATCGACCGCCTCGACGGAACTCTCGGCGAAGCAATCACCGTCTCCGCCCAAATTATCGTGTCGCGACTGACGGAAACCGCGACCGAAAGCGAATCGATACGCTTCGCGCAACGCATTCCCGTTCCCGAAGCGGACGATGCTTACGCCGCCTACGCTCAAGCCATTTCAACCGCTGTCGCCGAGCTTGCCCAAGCCGTCGCCGACCAAGTTTCGGAATAAGCAATCGTGCCCCGAAAACACCGTTGCCTTCGATTTCTCGTTCCCGTGCTCGCAATTCTCATATTGCTTGCGGGAACGATTTTTGCCTGCAACAGCCTTGTTGCACAAAGTCGGGAATTCGTTTTTGAAAACCCGGAAGACATTCCCGTGATGCCGACGGCACTCGTCCTCGGAACCGCCCCGACGACACGCGACGGCGCAACCAACATTTATTTCGCCGCACGTATCGCCGCGACCAAAGCACTTTTTGACGCGGGAAAAATCGAGCGCATCCTCGTCTCCGGCGACAATCGTTCGCACGATTACAACGAGCCGCAGGCAATGAAAGACGCCCTTGTCGCTCGCGGCGTTCCCGCAGAAAAAATCTACTGCGACTATGCAGGATTGCGCACGCTGGATTCCGTCGTCCGTGCAAAAGAAATTTTCGGACAGGAAAAAGTGGTTGTCGTTTCCCAAGCGTTTCACTGCGAACGTGCCGTATTTCTTGCGCGTTCCCGCGGCATCGAGGCTGTCGGATTCGTCGCCGCCAACAATCCGCCGCTTTTCTACAAAATCAAACTTTGGATGCGGGAACGCCTCGCACGCGTCGTCGCTGTTTCCGACATCATTTTTATGCGTTCGCCCAAACATCTCGGCGATCCCGTATCCATAAACTAAATACACAAGTACCAACCCTCAACTTCAGAATTCCCGAACTTTATGATTCAACCTACACCGACAGACGATCCGAACATGCTCTACAGCACGGCAACCGGCGAAATTTGCCTCGATTTGCCCTCGCCCTACATCCCGCACAAGGAAACCGGGCTCCTGCATCTGCCGCGCTTTATCGCCAAAATCCGAAAGCATCTCGCCGGAAAACTCCCGAAATCTTACCAACGCAATTTCTGCAAAGGGTTCGACAGATTTCTCTGCCTCCACCTCGGAATCGACCCGCAAAGCGTTGTCGAAGCCGTTCGTGAATGCGGCGACGATAATGCCGCGCTGGATGCCAAGTTGCTCGAAATTTTCCCGAAAGATTTACGCGTTGCAAAATGGAATCGCGAATGCGTCCAAAAAGGAATGAGCGAAATGGGGAAAGAAGCCCTTGACGATGCCAAGCGGAAAATGGATGCGCTCGATCGAACCGACATTATCTCCTTTGCGGACATGATTGACTTTGACGAACAACGCATCCCGTAAAAAATTGAACAAGTTGACGACTTTCCTCGGGAAAGCGGCTTCCGTTTCATGCGAAAATTTAATCGCGGGAACGCTTTCCCAAGGAGAAATCGGCGCAACGTCACCTCAAGCCCCGGCACTTTCGCAATTCGGACGCGCGATAATCCCGGGGAAAGGCTCTTCGGGGAAGAGCAGATCCGAGCGATTGCCCGCAATCAAAAAACGCTCGGCAATTTTCAGAATTTCGAGCGGAGTTCCAGCCCGCCGCGCGGCGTAAAGAAATGCGCCTTCCGCGTCCACGCCCGTTCCGATAAAATTTAAAAATTTTTTCATTCGTGCGGCGACGCGTTCAGGTTTGTCTCCGGGAAGAGCGACACATTTTTCCAGCGCGCAAATATACTCAAACACGTCGCCGAGGCGCGGCTTGAAAATATCATTCCGCCCTTCCCGTGCTTCGCGCAAACTTCGGAAAATCCAGGGATTACGAATCGCGTGGCGCCCGATCATCCAACCGGCACACTGCGTTTTTTCTCGCACGCGAAATGCTTTTCCGACGGAAGAAATTTCTCCGTTCGCAATCACCGGACAAGCGGATTCCCTTACGGCAAAAGCGATTGCGTCATAATCAACCGGCGTGCGATAGAGCCCGCGCACCGTACGCCCGTGAACGGCAAGCAGATCGACGCGGTTTTCCCGAATCAGCTCCAACAAGCGCGGGAACGGAGTCGCATCCTCGAATCCGACGCGACATTTCACGGTAAACATTTTTCCGAACTCCGAGCAGAGCTCCCGCAGCGCAACGAGAATTTTTTCAATTTTCGGTAAATCTCGGAGTAATCCGCCGCCGACATTTTTTTTGAAAACTTTCGGAGCCGGGCAGCCAAGATTCAAATCAATTCCTGCAATCCCGAAACGACTCAATGCCTGCCGCGCGATACGCACGAGAGCCGGAACATCTTCGCCGATCAGCTGAAGAAACAACGGCGTTCCCGCAGGTGAATTTTCGAGGCAATCGACAATATCCTCATCAATGAGCGAAGTTGAATGTACCCGCAAAAATTCCGTAACAAAATAATCGGGCGTGCTTCGAAGCGTTCCCGCAAGCAAGCGCATGAACGGAAGAGTTGTAACGTCCTGCATCGGAGCAAGCGAAGTCACGGGAACGCCGCTTGCGAAAGCCTCGTCAAGAGCCGCCATCACGCGGCAAAGCCTTTGTTTTTACTTTCCCGTTTTTGCGCACGTTTGAACAACGGCGTTACATCTTCCGCCGCCTCGTAAACCTTACGGGAAATAAACACGTTCGCCCGCCACAAAAAGGACTGCACGATCGCATCCGAAGGGCGAGCATCTACCTCAAGGCGTTTGGTACCGAGCTCATTTTGCATCACATAAACCAAGCGCGCGAAATACACTCCGTCACGATAATCCGTGATGAAAACAGCCTCCAAGCGAATCTCAAATCCAAGGCAAACGGCGTGAAGCAACTCGTAAGTTTGCGGACGCGGGAACGGTTTTCCCTGCATGGCGCGCGCCGAGATTTCCGCAAAGGCGGCATCCGTTTGCATAAGCAAAATTTTTCCTTCGCAAACAAGAAAGACCGCTGTCGAATCTTTCATCGGGCAAACGCTTACGTGCCTCAACTCGACGAAATCCTTGTCCATGAAAATCAAAATTCAAAAAACTCAAACGCGGCGGCGACCACTCGGCTTGCGTTCGTTCTTTTTGTCGTTTTTGTTCCCGCGCGTCTTCTTCCCGTCATCGTCTTTCGGCGGCGGCGGCTTCGGAACCACGTTTGCCTGACGGAAATCAAGGCGGATTGTTCCGTCTTCGCCGGCTTTTTGCGACGGCATGACAAAGAGCACGGATCGCGTCATCTCACGAAACGTTCCGGAATTTGCATAAATAACTTTCCATCCGTTCGCTTCCTTCGCAGAAGGCACGGCGGCGCGAATATTCATGACGGTTCGGGATTTTACCGGTTTCGTAATCCACTGGCCGCCGCTCGGCAATTCCACAACCTGCGGCGGCATTGTCGCCGTCTCGCCTTTTTTCGCTTTCGGGGCAAGCCCGAACTGAATCGGCGTCTTTGTCATATTCAAAACCATCATCGACCCGACGGGGAATTTTTTTTCGTCGAAATTAAAAACAATCGGTTTTGCGCTCAAAAGATTTCCCGGAATCAACACGCCAACGTCCCGCAAACCTGCGGGAATACTGATTTTCGCGTAGGGAACATATTCCAAATCCGCGCCGCGAACACCCTGCTCTTTGCGCTGGAGCATTTCCTGCTCACTCGCCTTTCGGTAAAGCACGAAAGGAAGCGGACCGCGATATTCGTATGCACGGACAAACGCCATCACCGTAATAAAAAACGGTTTATACTCGCGCCCGACTTTATAAAAAAGCGCTTCCGTATTTTTAGCGGAATCCGGGCTGGCGTACGAACAACGCAAAACTACGGAAACGTTTTCGGATTCTTCGACGCTTGTGCGTTGCTGGGCATCGGCCTCAACGACCGTTCCCGTAAAAGCGAGTAAACAGGCGGCAAAAAGGGAAATGTGCTTTAACATATTGCTAGGGGATTCGATTTTCCAAGTCTACGCACCGTCCCGACAGCGGGCAAGGACGAAAACGGCAACGTTTCCGTGCTACCGTCCCGCTTCCTGCGGGAACAGAAAGTCGGCAAAAATCATTCGATGGTCGCTTGCATAAACAAGTTTGCCGCCCGGAAGCGTCTTTCTTGCAAACGCCTCATCGGCAATGCGCTCGCTATTCGGAAGTTTAAATTTCTCCGCTTCCCGTGAAATAAAGAAGTGATCAAACACGCGTTTTCCGTTCATTTTCAGATAGCGATAAGTCCATGTTTCTCCCGACGAATCGCGCAAATTCAAACGCCTCATTCCGCAGTTTTTCGTAATCCTACGAACCGGCTCACTCTCCGGAAAATCATTAAAATCGCCAAGCAAAATGCAGTATTCGCCGCCCGAGCGATCCAGTTCTTTCCCGACATAATCCGCCTCGGCGAGGCGCTCGGCGGCGCATTCCGGATCTTCGGCGCTTCGCGAAAGCTTACTTTTCAGATGAACCGTAAAAATTCTCAACGGTTTCGTTCCCGCCGGAATCTGCACGCCGAGCAATCCGCGCGACATTATTTCCTCTTCAGGAAAACGGAAAACCGTTTCGAACGGAAGTCGCGAAATAATTCCGATTCGACGGTGTGTATCGCGTCCGTTCAAGCAAACGCGATGCGGGAACGCCAATCCGGTTTCCCGCGCCAAATCACCCGCAAGTTCATCCAAATGAGCTTCGTCACCGACTTCCTGAAGCGCTACGACATCGGGGCGAATCACATCGAAAAGTTTCCACATTGCCGCGCGCTCGGCTCGCGGTTTCGCCCAACGCCGCTTAAATCTTCCGTCCGCAGTATAGCGATTTGTACTTAAATAATTTTTACAATTCATTGAAGCAATGCGTAGCGTTCCCGTAGGTTTTTCGGGAATTTTTCCGATATCAACAATCTCGGGAAGCGGCGAAAAATCAGGCTCCGCGAAGCGGACGGAAAGTAAACAAAAAAATATTGCGCTCGCCGTGAAGGCAAACGCAATAAAAACGTTTTTTGACTGCAAGCGCATTCGGGGCGAATAGCAATCAGGAACTCAGCGCCGAGACCAGCGTTTCGCCGTCGGCAACGAAAAACCGACCGCAAGCCTGAAAGGAATTTTTCCCGGATTCGCGATCTTTCCCTTCGATCAAAAACGTATCGCCGTCGAGCGTTCCCGAGACAACAAGATCTTCGCCGAATTGCATCGCACGGTTGAAGTTGATTTGAAGCTCGGAAAAATGAACAAGTTTCCCGATTTTCTTTGCCACCCAATCCAACGCGTACTGACAATAATAGGAATTATTCAGGTGATTGTTCAAATCGATGTGCGACGCACGAATATTATGAATAACGGGATCCGAAGGATTTTCCGGAAGCGGTAGCTTATCGAGAACCGGGAAGAAATCCTCGCGGTTTTCATTGTCTTTGAGATTTAAGCCAAGCGCCACAGCCGGCGGGCGCGGGCGCATCACGGGAACTTCCACGCTAAGCCAAAAACTCGACGCATAGCCGAAACGCTCGCCTGTTTTCGCGGACGAAAGAACAAACTGGCGCTTCGCGAAAAGGCGGTCGACCCCGTTATGGTACGTTTCGACGCGAACAACATCATCGTAGTGCGGCGAAGCATCCAGATGAATTTTCAAGCGCGAGAGCACCCAAATAAGCTTCTTTTCGCGAATAGCGCTCATTCCAAAGCCGAGGCTTTCCGCATGAACCGCTGCCAAATGCTGAAGGTAATCAAACCAGACGTGGCGGCGCAACGTACCGTCCGGTGCGCATTCGTTCATGCGCACCGGAATGTCACAAATCAAAGATTTTTTGTCCTCCATGATTTACTTCAGATTTTTAATACCTTCAGCGAAAGCATCAAAATCGTATTCATACTCGCAGGTCCAATGCAATTCGAGCGCGGTTCCGTTGCGGCGCAAAGCAATTCCGGAAATCGATTTCTTCGTCAGCGCCAACGTCAGCTCATGAAAACTGATTGCCATGCGGATTCCGTCGCGTTCTTCCTCCGGAAGTTCCGGATTATTCTGCGCATATTCGAGAAGAGCAAGCTGAACTTCCGTTCCCGTACGGTCATTCATAAACCATTCAAGCGCATTTTCTCCGGCGAGTTTTTCCGCAAGCGAGTTGAACGTTCCCGTGTCTTCTGCGGATTTCCCCTTGCCTTTCGCGAGCGCGAGCGCTGCGGGAGCGTCGAAAAGATTGGAAACATACACACTGTTTTTCCCGAGCATCGCGTATTTAATGCCGAAGAAAAGAGAAGAAAATACTTCCGAACCGTCGATACTTTGTTTTTGCGCCATCGGGTTGTTCCCGTCAAAAAACGCCGCAACACCCGAATCTTCAAGCAACACATCGGTGTTCCCGCAATCAAGCTTCAAAAAGACATCGGGAAGATTCATGTAATCGCCGGATACCGCCGAAGCGATTTTCTTTGCGTTCCCGAGCGAGACGTAGAGACGTTGCGCATCCAAGCGGCGAAGCTTATCCAATCCTTCTTCCGGGATTTTCGCTTCTTTTGCCAGTTCATCGCTCAATTTCGGAATGCCGAGCCCAGCCGCATAATCCGCGCCGGGAAGCGCGTTAGCCAAGGTCGCAAGTTTATTTTTCGCCATCGAAGCTACAAGGTCGTGGATATAATTCGGCTTGTGGAATTCGGCTCGTACAAGCGCATTCGCCGTTTTTTCCGTAAGTGAAATATTCACAAATGCGGACAGACTTTCCGCAGTCTCACGGAGGATTTTTTCCGTCGGAGTCGCGTCTTTTTTGTTCGGACAGCACTTTTTAATTTCATCGAAATTAAGCAAAGCAACGAAATTATACGCCCCTACGCCATTAGCCGCTTTTTTGAAAATCGCAGAATCTTTCAGCGATTCCGCCGGAGGATTGGAAGCGGAGGCTTCAAAATCGGATAACTTATCCTCAGACGATGCCACGATGACCTCGTTCCCGCAGAACGCAAAGACGACGGAAATTTTCTCTTCGGAATAAACGTAAAGCGTTTTTTCGCCCTTTACTTCCCGCGTCCACGTTCCCGCGCCATGCCCGCGCACTTCATTTTCTTTTTTACAGCAAATTAAAAAATGTTCGATTGCCTCGGCATAAGGCTTCGCCATCGTTGCCGCGAAAATAAAAGGCACTTCTCCTTTCTCGCAGGCGTCCGCGTTCCCGTCGAAGTAAGAGACAAAGGCGAAGGAAGCCGGAGCCACCTTGCACGCTTTTTCAAGCATCTCACGAGGATCGACACCGCACAGCCAGCGCTCGAAAAAATATTTTACATCCGGAGACGCGCTCAGTGATTTTTCAAAACGTTCGGCAAGCGCCGTATTTCCGTTTATCGCCTCGACGACTTTATTCCAGTTTCCTTCTTCGGCGGAATCAATCTGTTCTTCCAAGGGAATGAATCCGCCGGCAAAAAACGCTGCGCCTGCGGGAACGCGCTCCATCAGCGCATCAAAGGCTTCTTCCGAGGGATCTTTCTTTTGCCCGCAAGCGGAAAATAAAATCGAAGCTCCGGCAAATAATACAGTGATAATAAGGGATTTCAGTTTCATAAAATTTTTAGTTTTTTCGATTGATAAAAAAACGAGGCATTAAAGACAAATCAGTCTTTAAGCCTCGTTTCTCATTGTCGTTCCCGCTTAGCGCGTGAACTTGCAAACGCCGTCAACGAAGGTTTTCGTGACGAGGTAATCGTCGCCGAGCAGGACGAAGTCCGCCGCATAGCCCGGAGCGATTTTTCCGACATCGTAAAGCCCGAGCGATTGCGCCTGATTCCATGCCGTCGCCTTGACGATTTCGCTGAGCGGCAAGCCCGTGATTTCGCGAATATTGCGAATACCGAGCGAGTAATTGAGCGTCGATCCCGCGAGATTTCCGGACATAAGACGCGCTTCGCCGTTTTTGACCATAATCGGCAAACCGCCGAGTTGCGAAGGTCCGTCCGGCAAACCGGAGCAAGCGAGCGAGTCCGTGATCATCATGATGCGTTCCGGCGTCATAACTTTGAACGCGGTTGCAAGCATGTCCGGGCAAAGGTGAACCTTGTCGCAAATCATTTCCGCCTTGATCGTGGAATCGAGGAAGCCGGAACCTACCAAGCCGATTTCGCGGTGGTGGAGCGGCGACATCTGATTGCAGAAGTGCGTAAGGTGCGCCAATCCGGCAGCCTTTGCCGCCTTAAACTGCGCGTAAGTCGCGGCACTGTGCCCGGCGGAGCAACGCACGCCGAGAGCGGTCGCCTTCGCGATAAAATCGAGCGCGCCGTCGAGTTCCGGAGCCATCGTGATGACGAGAACGGGAGCGATTTTGTTCAGTTTTTCGACGATTTCGTAGTCCGGATTCTTCAAAAAGTCCGGATTCTGAGCGCCGCACATTTTCGGGTTCACGAACGGACCTTCGAGGTGCACACCGGGAACTTTGACCGAACGCGGAGCCTTGCGGTATTCCGCAACGGCGTTCATGACTTTTTCAAGCGTATCGTAGCCGAGCGTGAGCGTTGTCGGAAGCCAGCTCGTTACACCTTCCTTTACTTTGCAGTCCACGATTTTGTGGAGTGCTTCGACCGTGCCGTCGCAAGTATCCGCGCCGCCGGCGCCGTGCGAGTGAATATCGATAAAGCCCGGCATGAGCATTTGCCCGCCGGCATCGATCACTTCGTCCGCAGCGGGAACGGGAACGCCCGCGCCGAGAACCTGCGTGAATTTTCCGTCTTCGACGAGAACGGAACCGCCGGCGATATCGACGCCCGGCGAGATGATGTGTGCATTTTTGATTAACGTTTTCATATTTTAAATCTCCGATAGGTTTGAAATATTTTTAAACAATCGCAGGACGATAAATCGTCGTGCTCGAATAGGGACGCCCGGGAACAAGCAAATTCGGGCGCAAATGCCCCCGGTTGATTGCGTCAGGTGCGTGCTGCGTTTCCAGTGCAATTCCCGCATTGTCTTTGTAAGCAACACCGCCCTTTCCGCGTGCGGCTTCGCAGGCATCTTCAAGCCAGTTGCCGGAATAAACCTGCATGCCGGGTTCCGTCGTTTCGACAGTCATCGCACGCCCGTTTTCTTCGCAAAGAAGCGTTCCCGCCGGGCGGAGCGTTCCCGCGGCGCCGTTGACAAGGTAGCAATGATCGTAGCCTTTTGCATACGCGAGTTGGCGCGCATTTTTCGCATGAATGCGCTCCCCGATTTTGTGGAAGACGCGAAAACTGAACGGACGTAAGCCGTTGACATGCCAAACCTCGCCGGTAGGAATCGCCGTTTCGTCCGTCGGCAGGAAAAGATCGGCTTCAAGTTTCAGCCATTGGTCGAGAATCGTTCCCGAAGCATGTCCGGCAAGATTGAAATAGGCGTGGTTCGTCAGATTGATCGGTGTTGCCTTGTCGGTTTCCGCCGCATAATCAATGCGTACGGCACCGTCTTCACAAAGGGTGTAAAGCACGGAAACTTTGACATTCCCCGGATAACCTTCTTCGCCGTCGGGAGAAACGCGCGAAAAGCGCACCGCCGGTTCACTTTCGTTCCCGCAGATTTCCGCCGTCCAAACATACGCATTAAATCCGCGTTTCCCGCCGTGAAGGTGATTCGGTCCGTTATTTACGGCAAGCGAATATTCCGCGCCGTCGAGCGTAAATTTCCCTCCGGCGATACGGTTGGCAACGCGCCCGCAAACGGCTCCTGCGTAGGCCTGTTGCTCAAGATAAGCCTCGGCGGAATCGAAGCCGAGGAGAACATCTTCAAATTTACCGTCGCGATCCGGCGTAAACCACGCGACCCAAGTTGCGCCGAGATCCGTGAACGAAGCGGAAAATCCTTTCGCATTCGTTAAGGAGAAAAGAGTTGCGGGAACGCCGTCGGCATTACCGAAAGGTTTGGTCGAAACGTTGTTCATAAATAATTTTTAAATTGTCTAAAAAAAGTGAGGCTAACGCAATAAAAACGGAAGTAGAAGCCGGGCTGCGGCGATCAGCAAAACGCTGAGATAAAACGCCGAAATCATCGCCGAAAAGCCGAGAGAAAAAACGATACGCCCGCCGCCGCTCAGCGTTCCCGCGACATTGTTGCGTCCGGCAAGAGCGAAAGTCCGAAGAGATAACACAAGCGCGACGGCAAGAACCGTCCAAGCGATCACGCGATTCCATTCCAAAACTCCGCAAGCGAATCCTTCGTGAACGCCAAGTTCTTCCGCCCGCACTGCCAGCTCCACGAGGGTCGAATGCGAAGCGATTCCGACAGCAATTGCCAGCGCGGGAACGGCAAAAGTGAAAAACGCGGCGAACGCACAAACGATGCGCGGGAGATTATCTTTTCGGGGCGATTTTTTCTGCGTCTCCATAGCAAAATAATCTATGCGGAAAACGCCGCTCCGCGCAATTTTATTTCACGGCATTGCAAGCGGAATCCGAAAGGCGACGTTCCCGTGAGAGCGAGCTCAAATTTGCGCCGCTCGGTTTTTGGAACGGGCGCAAATTAAATTCAGGCATAATCGCAAGCAGGTGATCAAAAATATCGCTTTGAATATTTTCATAAACCGCCCAACGCGTATCGTTCGTAAAAACGTAAATTTCAAGCGGCAAGCCCGTCGGACCGGGATTGAGCTGGCGCACGAGCATCGTCATGCCCTGAGCGATTTTTGAGGATGATTTTAAATACGCAACGCAATAAGCCCGAAACGTTCCGACATTGGTAAGGTGGCGCGCATTCGCATTGGAAACTTGTTCTTCTGCCGGAAGATTCGAACGTTCTTCAGAAATTTCTTTGAGTTTTTGGTCAAGATACGGGCGTAAAATACGAATTTTTTTCCAGTGTTCAATTTCCGCCTCCGTCGCAAAATGCACGGTTTCCATATCAATGTTGATCGCCCGCTTAATCCGCCGCCCGCCGGATTCCTCCATCGCGCGCCAGTTTTTAAACGAAGTCGAAATCAGCGAATATGCGGGAATGCTCGAAACCGTATTGTCCCAATTGGAAACCTTGATTGTCGTTAACGAAACATCTTTAACCTCTCCGTCCACGTGCAAGTCCGGGATTTCGATCCAGTCTTTTTTTCTCACCAAATCGTTGGCGGAAATCATAATTCCCGCCGTAAATCCCAGCAGCGTATCGCGGAAAACCAACATGATAACCGCCATGATCGCGCCCAAGCCCGAGAGAAAATAAAGCGGAGATTTATCAAAAATAATTGAAACCGCCCAGATTCCGACGCCTAACCCGACCAAGAGCTTTAAGGCCTGAAAAATACTCTTCACGGGAACGCCTTTAAGCGTCTCGGACTTGTCGCTGATTGCAATTGACGCGTTTAATATCGAAAAAAGCACTCCGGCAACGGCAAGCGCAACGTAAAGATTCGCGCCAAGCGAAAAAATCTTTTCCGCCGTTTGCTCTCCGGAAAAAAACAGCGGCGTCATGCGCACGCACAAAATCGCAACAATCAAATGAGCCAAGCGAATCGGCAATTTCTTCTCACAAAGTTCGTCGTCCCAAGCTGTCCGAGTTCTGCGGGAAATCAACTCCAAGGCAACGGTAATCAGCCGGCGTACACAAACCGAAATTCCCGAAATGCACAGAACGAAAAATGCGGCACATAGCACAATTGCCGTTCCCGTCCCCAAAACGCTTGCCGCTTCGCCCTCGACGCCAAACTCCGAAAACATTTTTCCGAAAAGCTCAATCAGATACGCAATCATGTTGAAAATTTAAATTAAAAGCGTTCCCGCGAAAACAAAAATCACGGGAACGCCCTTTGACGCATTTTTATTAAAACTACTCGCGTGTCGGCTCGTAGATGCGGAGCAGAAGCGGCGCAGTGAGAATTTGCGGGAGCGTTTTAAGCTCGTCGACAACGCGTTCCATGACGGCTTCCGAGGTCGGATACGTCGCGAGCGTAATCGTGCCGCGGCGTTCGCCCGGATGTTCATAAGTAACGACGCGGGCGACGGAAACGCCGTGTTTGGCGAGCACGGAATAGAAGCCGACGAGCGTTCCCGGCTCGTCCAAAATCGAAATGCGCAGGTAAAACTTCGAGCGGATTTCGTCCATCGTTGCCATGCGCGCGGTTTCGCCGAGGCGGTAGCAGGCGTCGATGTCGCTGGGCGTGAGGAATTTGTGCGCGTCGTCGCGAATGCCGATCATCGCGTCGACGATGTCGCTGATGACGGCGGAGGAAGTTGCGTCCTGCCCGGCGCCGCGCCCGATGAGAATCGTCGTTCCCGCGACGTCGCCGGAAAGCTTAATCGCGTTGTAAACGCCGTCGACGCGTGCGAGTGTTTTGTCGAGCGGAATGAGCGCGGGATAAACGCCGAGCGAGAGCGCGCCGGTTTTGAAATTGCGGCGAATCATGCCGAGCAGCTTGATGCGATAGCCGAAGTCGCGCGCGCGGTGCATGTCTTCAAGCGTAACGTTGCGAATGCCTTCGACGAGGGCGTCGCGCTCGGAAACCCATTTCCCGTGAGCGAGAAACGCGAGAATAACGGCTTTGTGAAACGCGTCCCAGCCGTCGAGGTCAAGACGGTCGTCCGCTTCGACGTAGCCGAGTTTTTTCGCGTCCTGCAAAATTTCCTCGTAGGATTTTCCCTCCGCTTCCATGCGGGAGAGAATGTAATTGCAGGTGCCGTTGATAATGCCCGCGATGGATTCAAAGCGGTTGGCGACCAAGCCTTCGCGCAGGGTTTTAATAATCGGAATCCCGCCGGCGACGGACGCTTCAAAGTAGTAATGCCCGCCGTGCGCCTTGACTGCGTCGAAAACTTCGCGCCCGAATTCGTAAATAAGCGCTTTGTTCGCGGAAACGACGACTTTGCCGAGCTTGAGCGCGGCGAGCGTGTAATCTTTCGCCTTCGTCGTGCCGCCCATGAGTTCGCAAACGATGTTCACGTCCGGGTGGTTGACGACTTCCGTCGGGTCGAGCGTCAAAACTTCCGCGGGAACGCTCACGCCGCGTTCGCGCTTGAGATCGCGCACGGCGATTTTCGGGAACGCGATCGAAACGCCAAGGCGTTCTTCGAGTTCTTCGCGTTGTGATTGCAGGTGCTTCCAAACGCCCTGCCCGACCGTGCCGAAGCCGATAAATCCGATACCGATTTTTGTTTTATTCATTTTTTGTTTTTTGGCTTTTAGCTGTTAGCGATTGGCTCTTGGTTTTTAACCGGGTCCCGCCAAACGCCCTCTTTAATCTTTAAACTTTAATCTTTAATCCTATTTCTTAAACGAATTCTCTTCGCCGCGCATCAGGCGAACAATATTTGAACGATGCATGATGATGATGAAAATCGCAATCACGAGGCAGAAGCCGACATGAATCGTCGTATAGCCGAGCGAGGGGAAAAATTTCGCCAAAATCATCGATGTCAGCGGCAGAGAAAGCCCGAAAACCATCGAAGCGATGGCGACGATGCGCGTCGGGAAATAAACCGCGAGCCAAACGACAATGCCGACGAGCACGGCAATCGGCATTGCGCCGAGAAGCCCGCCGATAGTCGTCGAAACGCCCTTCCCGCCTTTAAATTTCAGGAAAATCGAAAAGCAATGCCCGAGAAGCGCTCCCGCGAAACCGCAGAGCTGCGCGACGGCGATCGCGTGCGGCCAGTTTTGCGCGGCGGCGGGATCGGTCGGCTCCAGCGCGCCCATCAGCAACCACGGCCAAAACGCCGCGACAAAGCCTTTGAGCATATCGAGAATGAAAACGAGATTGCCGGCAAATTTCCCGCAAGTGCGCTTCACGTTGGTCGCGCCGGGATTACCGCTTCCCGCCGTTAAAATATTTACGCCGTAACGTTTTGCGACGATGACCGCAAACGGGATCGCGCCGAGAAAATATCCGATAATCAGAGCTGCCGCCGAAAAGAAAACTTCTGTCATATTCGTTTTATTCTAGCTCATCTTGCTCTCTTCCCGCAAATCAGAATTTGCAGTTCTCCTATTTCTCTCATCCTTGCGCTTGCAAAGCGCCGACCGCCGTCAGAAAATCCGTCTTCATATGAAAAAAGAACTTCCGCTCGCATTGACTTGCGGCGACCCGTCCGGCATCGGACCCGAAATCATCGCCCGGCATTTACAAAGCCACCCGCAGGACGCGTCGAAAATCGTTCCCGTCGGGCCGCAACGCTGGCTCGACACGCTCCCGTGCCCGGGAATTGCCATCGGCGACAAAGATTTTTCGGCTGTTCCCGGAAAGCCGAATTCCGAAGGGCAACACATCGCGCTCGAAGCGATGGAGCGCGCGGCGGCGGGAACGCTTGCCGGAGAATTTTCGGGAGTCGTTACCGCACCGATCAACAAAGCCGGCTTGCAAAGTATCGGCTACCGCTTTCCCGGACAAACGGAGTTCTTTGCGGCTCGCTGGGGCGGCGATCCCGTCATGGCGTTCGTCGGAAAGAAAATGCGCGTCGTGCTTGCGACTTGGCACATTCCCTTTCGCGACGTTCCCGCAGCTCTTACACAGAAAGCGATAGGAAATGCATTGTACGCGGCAGAGTTCCTCGGGAGAAAATTTACCGCAAACGCGTTCCCGCGCATCGGAGTCTGCGGACTTAATCCGCACGCGGGGGAATCAGGAATTCTCGGCTCGGAGGAACGCGACCGGCTCAATCCAATGCTCAGCGAATTTCGCCGGATTTTTCCCGGACTCTCCGACTGCGTTCCCGCGGACACGATTTTCTGCCGGCATCTGCGCGGAGAATTCGACATCGTTGTCGGACTTTATCACGATCAGGCACTCGCGCCGCTGAAAACGGTAGAATTCGACACGGCTGTCAACGTTTCCTTGGGCTTGAAATACATTCGCACCTCGCCGGACCACGGCACGGCTTACGACATTGCAGGCAAAGGCATTGCGAGCGCCGACTCCATCGGCAACGCGATTCGCGTCGCAATCGAACTTTGCGCAACACATTAAAATAGTTTTACAAACTCCGAGAAAAATGAGAAGATGGCAGTTCGATTTTTTCAAATGAGCTGCGAATCACCACGAAAGTTTTACGACCGGGCGTTTAAAATGACTCCGGAATATCGTGCGTCGTTGCCGGATATGCAAAACACGAATGCGACCGGCATTGAAGGCGGTGCCGTGCCGATTCTCCAGGTCGGAATGTCGAATTTCCGCCTCCCGCTTAAATTTGCCCGCCCCGGGCTTACTCCGATTGAGCTTGAGACGAACATCACGGGAACGGTTTCACTGGACGGTCGCCATAAAGGCATCAACATGTCGCGCATCGTCCGTATTTTCTACACATTTAAGGACGAAATTTTTACGCCGGCGACACTCGAAAAAATCCTGCGCAAATACTTGGAGGAAATCGGTTCTTCCCGCGCCCAAATTCGCTTGGAATTTAACTAT
This sequence comes from Candidatus Spyradenecus sp., assembly GCA_045535075.1. GTDB lineage: Bacteria > Verrucomicrobiota > Verrucomicrobiia > Opitutales > UBA953 > Spyradosoma. The sequence continues at coordinate 21,097 of JAZSKX010000005.1, forward strand.
CCGATTTTACAAAAGAGTCTGCGAAGTGAACTCGAAGGCTATCAATATTACGGAAGCGCGTTCGAGGGGATCCTTGAAAACGACCGTTTTCGCGCCTTTATAAACTTTGACTTCGTTTATTCTTCGGCGTGCCCCTGCTCGGCGGAACTTTCGGAACACGCACGCGTCTCCCGCAATGTTCTCGGCATCCCGCACTCGCAACGCTCCAAGGCTCGTATTTTTGCGGAGCTCGCGGGAACGCCGGAAATCTACATCGAAGACTTTAAGGAGCACTGCCTGAACGCGCTTCACACGGAAACGCAAGTCATGGTCAAGCGAGAAGACGAACAGGCGTTTGCCGAACTTAACGGCGCTTATTACAAGTTTGTAGAAGATGCTGCGCGCCTGCTTTACGCGGAATTCAACAAAGACTCCCGTATTTACGATTTTCAAATTGCCTGCGCCCACCTCGAATCGCTTCATTCGCACGACGCTGTCGCCGTGCTCAATAAAGGCGTTCCCGGCGGCATTGCACACGGTTTTACCGACTTTAAAAGTCTGGTTTGCTAATTTCAGCGTCCCCGTAGTTCAACGGATAGAACACCTGCCTTCTAAGCAGGTTATCTGAGTTCGATTCTCAGCGGGGGCGCCATTTTGTTTTCCGCGATTTGGCATTTTTTATGCAGTAAATTTTACTTATTATGACACAGAAGAACGAAAACGACTCTAAAACTTCGACTTCCAAGAAAGTACGTTTCCCGACTCCGCCCTGGAAAAAGAACAAGGCAAAAGAATCCGCCCCGGAAAACGATACCGTTCCCGCATCCCCGGAAGAAATTAATGAACAGGACAATCCGCAGGAATGCGACGAGCCGACGCTCGCGGACTCTCCGGAGGAAATTGAAACGGTAGAAGCAACTGAAGCGGAATCCGGCGTTCCCGCAGAGTCTGATGCGAAAGAAGAACCCAAGCAGGAAACGAAAAAAGATATCCGTTTTGACAATATCGCCGACGCCTTTCTCAAAGTTCAGGCAACGCTGAAAAAAACGGAAGAAGAACTTGAGAAAACAAAAGCGGATCTCGAAAAAGCCACGGACGGATACACGCGTGCGGTCGCTGATTTCGACAATTACCGCCGCCGCACAAACGAAGAGCGCCCGAAAAATATGCTCTATGCCAAGGGCGACATCGCCAAGGATCTCTTTCCGGTTTTGGACAATTTCAAGCTCGGTCTCGAAGCCGCCGAAAAACAGCATCCCGAAGCCAAAGCAATTCTCGAAGGGTTCTCCATGATTGCCGCTCAATTGCGCAATGCGCTTTCTCAACACGGCATCTCCGAAATCAATCCGCTCGGCGAGCCCTTCAATCCGCAGGAACACGAGTCTCTTTCGATGATGCCTTCAGCGGACGTTCCCGCAGATCACGTGCTCTTCGTCCAACGAACGGGCTACAAAATCGGCGAGCGTCTTTTGCGCCCGGCATCCGTAGTCATTTCGGCGGGAAAGCAGGACTGAGAAAATTTAGAGCTTACAGCCGGAAGAAAAGGTGTTCGTTGAATATCCGAATTCTTTTAAGCGTAAAGCATTAATATTTTAAACTTTCAAAAAATGGCTGACGACTATTACAAACTGCTCGGAGTCGAAAAATCCGCAAGCGCCGAAGAAATCAAAAAAGCTTACCGTAAACAGGCAATGAAATATCACCCCGACCGCAATCAGGGTGATAAGAAAGCCGAGGAAATGTTTAAAAAAGTTTCCAACGCTTACGAAGTTCTTTCCGATCCTCAGAAACGAGCCACCTACGACCAATACGGCGCTGCCGCGTTTGAAAACGGCGGCATGGGCGGAATGGGCGGCATGGGCGGATTCAGAGACCCGAGCGACCTATTCCGCGAATTCTTCGGCGGCGGAGGGGGAGGAATTTTCGAAAGCTTTTTCGGCGGCGGAAATCGTGCCGAAGAAGACACGCGCGGGAACGACTTGCGCTTCGACATCGAAATTTCGCTCGAAGAAGCCGCTGCGGGAACGGAAAAAACCATCAAATACAAACGCCACACGCAATGCTCCGCCTGCCACGGAAGCGGCGCCGAACCCGGAAGCTCCCGAAAAACCTGCCCGACCTGCAAGGGACGCGGGCAAGTTGTCCGCCGTGCCGGATTCGTCCAAATGCAACAGCCCTGCCCGACTTGCCAAGGCTCCGGGAAGGTTATCGAAAAACCCTGCAAAAAATGTAGCGGCTCCGGCGTCGAAATTGAGACGCGCACCATCGTCAAACGAATTCCCGCAGGTGTCGCCACGGGAACGCGCCTACGCTCGTCCGGCGACGGCGAAGCCGGCTCCAACGGCGGCGCTTACGGCGATCTTTACATTATCATCCATGTTCGCGAGCACGAGCTGTTCGAACGCAACGGCGACGACCTCTACTGCACGATTCCGATTAAATTTACACTTGCTACGCTCGGCGGAACGCTCGCCGTTCCGACCCTGACCGGGCGTGCCGAACTCAAAGTTCCCGCGGGAACTCAAAACGGAACGATGTTCCGCCTGCGCGGAATGGGAATGCCGAATCTGCGTAGCGGCTCAAAAGGCGATCAATACGTCCGCCTCGAAATTGATGTTCCGAAATCGCTCAATTCCGAGCAAAGGGAAAAACTTCAAGCCTTTGCGGAATCCTGCGGCGACAAGGAAAAACCGATTTCCGAGTCCTGGCTCGAAAAGTTCAAAAACTTCTTTAAATAAAAAAAACGTTCCCGCGATTAATCTCACGGGAACGTTTTTTATCTCAAAGAAACGAGAGATCGGGAACGCGGTGATTTCCGGGTCGTCGGTCTCTCGTCTCCGGTTCTCTTTAACCTTCAGTCCCTTTTTACAGCGAAGCGACGAGCGCGTTCATCGCGTCCATCTGTTCTTCAATGCATTCGACGAGGCGGAACTGCGTGCGGCAACGATCGAGGTTGTGATCCGGACGCGCCGTTTTGAAATACAAGTCGCCGTCGAGATAGTCCGTGAGGAAGCGCATTCCGCATTCGAGCGTGAGAAGCTTGCCCGAGAACGGGAGCAATTCGCGTTCCTTGGCGTTGAGGAAATCGCCGGCGGAGCTGATGTAGCCTTTCGCGAGTGCTTCAAAATATTGGAACTGCATAGCGACTTTGGACAAATCAACTTCGTCTTCCTTGGCGGGCGAAGTCGAAGTACGCACCATGTCGCCGAAGTCGTAAAGCGCGGAACCCGGCATCGACGTGTCGAGGTCAATAACGCAAATGCCTTCAAGCGTGTAGTCATCGATGAGCACGTTGTTCAACTTCGTGTCCTGGTGCGCAATGCGTTCGGGAATTTCGCCCTTCGCCATCGCGTCGAGCACAACGGAACAATCCGCTTCGCGCGCGAGGATAAAGTCGATTTCCTTTTTGACCCCGGCGGCGCGGTTTTTCACGTCGGCAGCGAGCGATTTTTGGAAAGTTTCAAAGCGTTTGCGCGTGTTGTGGAAATCCGGAATGGTTTCGACAAGGCGTCCGCCCGGAATATCGACGAGAAGTTTTTGGAAGTTTCCGAAAGCGCGAGCCGCCTGGAACGCTTGCTCCGTTGTTTCGATCACATCGTAGCCGCGGGCGCGTTCGATGAAAATGTAGCAACGCCAGACATTGCCTTCCGCGTCAACATACCAATCCTTGCCGGCTTTGGTCGGGATGAGCGTGAGCGTGCGGCGGGAGGCGTCGGGCGCGTTATTGGCTTTAAGCTTATCAAACGAGTGGCGGCAAATACGCGCGACGTTTTCCATCAATCCTTCCGGATTTTTGAAAATGTAGGAATTAACGCGCTGAATGATGTAGCGCACGCGGCAGGCGCCTTGGTCAAACACGGCGCAAAACGTGTCGTTAATGTGTCCGCTTCCGTACGGGAACGCGTCGACGAAGTCGCCGTAAATGGCGAATTGCGCCGCGATAGCGGGAACGTTGTATTTAGTGTCTTTTGCTGAGGACATAAGTTTGTGGGTAGGATTAGTTGTTAAAAAAATCGTGGGACAAAGTTCTTTCATTATCCTGCTCTGCGATGTTTTTCTCAAGATTTATTTCGTTCATTTGACGGGAACGAATTCGGAATCCGAGGTTGACTTGACAAATTAAAAATTCTACGTTCTCGCTCAATTTTTTCGGATCTCACCCTCCCTCCCCCCTTTATGCATACCGATATTATTAACCAGCCCATTTTCTGGGCAATTCCCGCAGCTTCGGTTGTGGCTCTCGCATTCGCGGCGCATTTTTACCGCCAGATGATGAAATGCGATGAAGGCACGCCGACTATGAAACAGATTGCGCAGCACGTGCGTTCCGGCGCGATGGCGTATCTGAAACAGCAATACAAAATTGTCGGAATCGTTTTTGTGATTCTCGCGGTTTTGTTTGCCGTCCTCGCGATGAAGGGATTGCAGAATCCCGTCGTTCCCGTGGCGTTCCTGACGGGAGGTTTCTTCTCCGGACTGGCGGGTTTCTTCGGTATGAAAACCGCAACTTACGCGAGCGCGCGCACGGCAAATGCCGCGCAGGAATCGCTCAACGCCGGGCTTCGCGTCGCGTTCCGCTCGGGTGCGGTTATGGGCTTGGTCGTCGTCGGACTCGGGCTCCTCGACATTTCCCTTTGGGCGATTATTCTCGACTGCTGCACGTATTGGATTGATGCGGAAGCGACGGGAACGCACAAAATGATCTTTATCACCACTACGATGCTGACCTTCGGCATGGGTGCTTCGACGCAGGCGCTCTTCGCACGTGTCGGCGGCGGGATTTACACGAAGGCGGCGGACGTCGGTGCAGACCTTGTCGGTAAAGTCGAAGCCGGAATTCCGGAAGACGACCCGCGCAATCCCGCAACCATTGCGGACAACGTCGGCGACAACGTCGGCGACGTCGCCGGTATGGGCGCAGACCTTTATGAGTCTTACTGCGGTTCGATTCTCGCGACGGCGGCACTCGGTGCGGCGGCATTCGTCGGCTTTAACGTCTCCAACGAAGAGCTTTCCGTTGCCATGCAGATCAAGGCGATTATGGCTCCGATGCTCATCGCGGCGGTCGGTATTTTGCTCTCGATTTTCGGGATTTACCTCGTGCGCACGCAGGAAGGCGCGACGATGAAAAACCTTCTCAGCGCTCTCGGACGCGGCGTGAACGTTTCGTCCGCGCTTATTGTGGCGGCGACATTCGGTATTCTTTGGTTGCTCGACATTCCGAACTGGGTCGGCGTTTCGCTCTCGGTCGTCGTCGGTTTGCTCGCCGGGATTATTATCGGACAAGCGACGGAATATTACACGTCGCATACGTATAAACCGACGCAGGGCATCGCGGAATCCGCGAAAACCGGTCCCGCGACGGTTATTATTTCCGGAATCGGCGTCGGAATGCTTTCCACCTGCATTCCCGTCGTTACGATCGTCATTGCGATTGTGCTTTCGTTTATCTTTGCTGCGGGCGGCTTCGGTTTGGTCGAAGGCGTAACGCTTGCCAATGTTTTCTCCGCAAAAACGCTCGGTCTCGGGCTTTACGGAATCGGTATCGCGGCGGTCGGTATGCTCTCCACGCTCGGCATCACGCTTGCGACGGACGCTTACGGTCCCATCGCCGACAACGCCGGCGGGAACGCCGAAATGTCCGGTCTTGATCCGCAGGTGCGCAAGCGCACGGACGCGCTCGACGCGCTCGGGAACACGACGGCGGCAACGGGTAAAGGCTTTGCCATCGGTTCCGCCGCGCTCACCGCGCTCGCGCTCCTCGCTTCTTACATTGAAGAAATTCGTATCGCTCTTGTCCGCATCGTCAAAACCGACGGAATCGAAGGGCTTCCGTCCGGTTTGCAACGCCTGGTCGAAGCGGATAACGGCGTGAACGCGCAAAATCTTTTGGAAAAAATTCAGACGGCGAGCTTCGTTGATTTTATGACGTGGTACGACGTTACGCTGATGAACCCGCGCGTGCTCGCCGGGATGTTCATCGGCTCGATGATGGCGTTCCTCTTCTGCGGTTTGACGATGAATGCGGTTGGTCGCGCTGCGCAGAGCATGGTCGTTGAAGTACGCCGCCAGTTTAAGGAAATTCCGGGTATTCTCGAAGGCACGGGAACGCCGGACTACGCGCGTTGCGTGGCGATTTCCACGAAGGGTGCCCAGCGCGAAATGCTCGTGCCGTCGCTCATCGCGATTGTCGTTCCGATTTTGACCGGCTTGGTTATCGGAATTTCCGGCGTTATGGGCTTGCTCGTCGGCGGTCTCGCGGCGGGCTTCGTGCTCGCGGTCTTTATGGCAAATTCCGGCGGTGCTTGGGACAATGCGAAGAAATACATCGAAGAAGGCAATTTCGGCGGCAAGCGATCCGAATGCCACAAGGCGACGGTTGTCGGCGACACGGTCGGCGACCCGTTCAAGGACACGTCCGGACCGAGCTTGAACATTCTCATCAAGCTCATGAGCATGGTTGCGATTGTCGTTGCCGGGCTCACTGCTGCTTGGTCGATTTTCTAATCAAAAAGATTAAAGCTTAAAGAAGGCGTTCCCGTAGCTAAAACTGCGGGAACGCTTTTTTTTGAGAATTTCGGTTCTTCGGGAACGTCCTCTTCCGTTTCTTTGAATCGTTACGTCTCTTACTTTTTAGAAAAAAACTTCTTCCGCGCAAACCGTTCAAAACAAAAGAGGAGAATGCGGAACAGGAAATCTGTTTCATATATCACGGAAAAAGAAGCTCAACGGCCTCCACCGGATTGTGTTCTCAGCGGGTGTCGTGTTTACCGCAACACCCGTTTTTCCTTGCGGGAACGCGGGAGCTTGGAAGAAAATGGAATCCATTATGATTGATTTCATACCCGCGACACTCGCTGCCGCCGACACTGCCGGAGAAGCCGTCCGCCTTTGGATGGCGATCCCGTTTGCCCTTTTGCTTGTTCTCATCGCTGTTATGCCTTTGACGCCGCACCGTACAAAGGAACTTTGGGAAAAGTACTATCCGCATGTCTCGATTATTCTCGGCGTTCTTGTCGCAACGCTTTACGGCTTTTTCATGCCGGGCGGCGGGCACGCAGTTTGGCACTCGTTTAAGGAATATATTTCTTTTATTGCGTTGGTCGGATCTTTGTTCGTCATTTCGGGCGGAATCGTCATCCATCTTCGCGGAGAAGCCACTCCGAAGACGAACTTTATTTTCCTGCTCGTCGGCTCCATTCTTGCAAATCTGATCGGGACGACGGGAGCGTCGATGGTCTTAATCCGCCCATGGATGCGCATGAACAAATATCGGCTTTCGAGTTTTCACATTGTTTTCTTCATTTTTTTGGTTTCCAACGTGGGCGGCGCACTCACGCCCATCGGCGATCCGCCGCTTTACATCGGCTACCTGCGCGGAGTTCCGTTTTTCTGGATTTTAGAAAACGCAATTCTTCCGTGGACATTTGTTACGGCTCTTTTGCTCGGAATATTTTATCTCTTTGATTTGAGAAGCTTCCGCAAGTCCGGGCGCCGAGGACAAGTTGCCGAAAAAAGCTCGAAGGAAATGCTTTTATCCGTTCGCGGAATGAAAAACGTCGGCTTCCTGCTGATTATCGTCTGCGCGGTCTTCCTTCCGGGACAAGTTTCGCCGGAAACACGCGGTATTTTGGAAACTTATTTCGTCCGTGAAATTGTCATGCTCGCCGCCGCCGTTGCATCTTATTTCATGACGAAACCGGATGTTCACGCGGAAAACGAATTTAATTTCGCTCCGATTAAGGAAGTCGGGTTTCTTTTTATCGGGATTTTTCTCACGATGGTTCCCGCGCTTGCGTATCTGACGGCAAACGGGAAACTCATCGGTGAAGCGCTTTCGCAATCCGCGCATTACTTTTTCGCGTCGGGTATGCTTTCAGGCTTCTTGGACAATACGCCGACTTACGCCAATTTCTTTGATCTGATTAAGAGCCAAATCGATGCGCCGACGGATGCCGCGAAAGTTGCCGTTATGATCAATCCGGCGAACCTGCGGGAACACGCCATGTTGCTCGCCGTCTCGCTCGGCTCCGTGTTTTTCGGTGCGCTGACTTACATCGGAAACGGTCCGAACTTCATGGTCAAATCCATCGCCGATTCGGCAGGCGTAAAAACGCCGAGCTTTTTCGGCTATTTCTTCCGCTACGGTATCTTGATTTTGCTTCCGGTGCTGATTCTCTGCGCCGTCGTTTTCTTCCCGAACGTAAATGCGGACTCTGCTGACGCCGTTCCCGCGACGCAAGTTCACCAACCCTAATTTCAAATAAAACCCTCAACTCTAATTCACTATGCACGATATCTCGCAAGGAAAAATCCTCGTTACCGGCGGCTCCGGGCTTATCGGAAGCGCCATCATCGCCCGCCTAAACGCCCTCGGGCACACAAACATTCTCGTAACCGACAAGCTCGGCACGGATTTGCGCTACAAAAACCTCGTTCCGCTCAAATTCGCCGAATACATGGAATACGAGGATTTCGACCGCGCGCTCGAAAGCGATCCCGCGCAGTTTGCCGACATTAAAACGATTTTCCACCTCGGAGCCTGCTCCGCGACGACGGAAAAAGACTGCACTTACCTCATTCACAACAACTACGAATACACGAAAAAGCTCGCCGCGTTCGCGCTCGGAAACGGCGCGCGCTTCGTTTACGCCTCCTCCGCCGCGACTTACGGGAACGGCGAAAACGGCATGGACGACGAAGGCGATATCCTCCCGCTCAAGCCGCTCAACATGTATGGCTACTCGAAACACCTTTTCGACCTGCACGCGTTGCGCAACGGCTACTTAAACAAAATCACGGGCATCAAATATTTCAACGTTTTCGGTCCGAACGAAAACCACAAGGCGCACATGGTCAGCATGGTTTTCCGCGCGTTTAACCAAATTAGGGAAACCGGCGGCGTGAAGCTTTTCAAAAGCTACAAGCCGGAATACGCGGACGGCTGCCAGATGCGCGATTTTCTCGGTGCGAAGGAGGCGGCGGCGATTACCGTGCACCTTGCGCAAAACGAGGAAGCAACGGGCTTGGTCAATGTCGGCGCGGGCAAAGCACGCACTTGGCTCGAACTCGTGCGCCCGATTTTCGCGGCGATGGGCGTTCCCGAAAAAATCGAATTTATCGACATGCCGGAATCGCTTCGCGCGCAATATCAGTATTTTACGCAAGCGAAAATCGATAAACTGACGCGCTTGGGCGGCGCACAATATCTCGTCCCGCTCGAAGAATCCGTTACCGACTACGTCAAAAACTACCTCATTCCCGACAAACATCTCGGCGAATAAGAGTTGCGTCCGGCAATCGCTTTTATCAATCAAAAGTCAGGAACGAGCTTGTTTTCAAAGCACGCCATTCTGTTTGCGTTTTTTACGCTTGCCCCGTTTTGCCCTGCGGGAACGACGGACATTTCTGTCGTTCCCGCGGCGGAAAACCGGACTGCAACTCCCGACGGATGGAGCGACGATTTTGAGCATGCCCGCAAGCAGGCAATCAGCGAAAGCAAAGATTTGCTCGTAGCGTTTTCCGGATCCGATTGGTGCAGTTGGTGCATGATTCTTGAAGAAAACGTTTTGTCTCAAAAAACTTTTTTTCAAAAAGCTCGGGAAAACTTCGTTCCCGTTTACGTCGACCTCCCGCAAAACAAAAATCGACTCTCTCCCGCCGCCAAACGCCAAAACGCAAATCTCGCCAAACACTACCGAATCAAACGCTTTCCCGCCGTGCTCCTGATTGACGCCGACGGTGATGTTATCGCGCAAACCGGCTACCTCGAAGGCGGTCCGGAAAAATTTCTCACATCCCTTCTAAAGCTCCGGGAAGAAGGGAAAAAATCCCCGGAATACCGGACTCGAAAAACGCTTCGGGCGCTCCCGCAAACTCCGGATCGTATTCAACAGCTGGATACGATTTTGAAAGCGCTCCCGCTCCGCCTCCAAATCGCAAACAGCGAATATGTTTATGAAATTCTCGCGTATGACAAAGACGGCTCCTGCGGTTTTCGCAAAAATTATCCTTATTTCACTGATATTTTTCCGCTTGAGCAGGCTTTGAATGCGGAACTCTCTCGCCTCGAAAGGCTCACGGAAGAAACACTCTCGGCGCACGGAAAACCCAAAGCAAAATCCGAATACGTGAAAATTATCGTCGAGCTCGTTCGTGCCAATTCGGAACCGCTCATCACTCTGCGGGAACAAGCAAAGAAAATGCAAAAGCGCTTTCCGAAAAACACGCCCGAGGCAGATTATATCAACCGAATTCTCGCGGAATTCGACCGCGTTTTCTCGCTTTATTTCATAGAACAAGCGCAATCTCGATAAACAGCCTCTCAATGAGGCGCTTTGTTCTTTCCTCTCTCAAATTCCTTCGATAAAATCCGAAACCATATCTTATGAAGACTCGTATTCTATCCCCTTTATTCGCGAGCCTCGCGCTTGCGGCATTCGTTCACGCCGCTCCGGCAAAACTCCCTGCCCCGGAAAATAATATTTGGTTTAACAAAGAAGCCCAGACGTTCGACTCCAATAACGGCTCCTTGAAAATCATTCAAGATTCCGGGCGCATGCACAACGGGCGCGGTTGGGAGTTTGAAGGGCTTCCCGTCGGGAACGGACGTATCGGCGCCATGGTGCTCGACAGCGCTTCACGGGAACGTATCGCACTCAACGAAGCGACGTTTTGGTCGGGCGGAGAAAATGCCGGCGGGAACTGTTCCGGCTACACCTACGGACCGCTTGCCGGACGCAATCAATTCGGAAGCTACCAGCCGTTCGGGGATTTTCTCGCTGAATTTTCCGGCATTGGAGACGAACCGAAAGACTTTGTCCGTAACCTTAATCTTGAAACCGGAATCGCCAAAACGGCCTTTACTTCCAAAGGCGTAAAATACACACGTTCCGTGTTTGCCAGCCAAGAGCACAACGTCATCACAATCATTTATAAAGCAAGTAAAAAAGGCGCTCTCTCGGGAACGTTCGCCCTCGCACCGAACCATTCCGCGAAGTTTTTTGCCCAAAGCAATAAGCTCGGAATGACGGGAACGCTCGCCAACGACATGAAATTTGCGGCTCGCGCCCAAATTATCAACAAGGGCGGGAAACTTTCCCCCGTCGGCGGGAACGCCAACATTGATGTTACCTACACCGGGAAAGGCGACAATCAGCACGCTGTTTATAACGGAGTGTCGCTCCCGCGCATTAAAGTTCAGGGTGCAGATGAAATCATCGTCGTCATCGCGTTGGCAACGGATTACGTTATGGACGCCAAGAAAAACTGGAAAGGCGCCGATCCGGTTTCAACTGCGGAAAAAACGCTCAAGGCTGCAGTTGCAGCAGCCGAAGATCCGACTGCGATGACAGCAGCGCACGTGCGTATTCATCAGAAAATGTTTAAGCGCGTTAAAGTCGACTTCGGAAAAACCGATGCAGAAACGGCAAAACTGCCGACGCCGGAACGCTTGAAAAAATACGCAACGACGCAAAAAGATCCGGACTTGGAAGAAACGCTTTTCCAATTCGGGCGCTATTGCCTGCTTTCGTCTTCCCGCGGGAGCGCACCCGCGACGCTTCAAGGTATCTGGAACCACAAAGTTCACGCACCGTGGGCTTGCGATTACCACACCAACATTAACATTCAGGAAGCCTACTGGCCGGCGGAAGTCTGCAATCTTTCCGAATGTGCCATGCCGCTGATTAACTGGCTCGACGCAACGCGTGAAATTTCGGCAGGCATCACACAACGCGCATTTACGAATCACGAAGGGAAAACCCCGCGCGGATGGACGGCACGCGTCTCGCAAAATATTTTCGGAGCCGGCGGATGGACGATGTGGAATACCGTTTCCAGCGCTTGGTACGCACTTCACATTTGGGAGCATTTCGCGTTCACACAGGATAAAAAATTCCTTAAGGAACAAGGCTATCCGATGATGAAGGAAATCTGCCATTTCTGGGAAGATATGCTTAAACCGCTCGGAGAAAACGGAGCCGGATTCAATTCCAAAGATCCGGACGCCGATCTCACGCAACTTAAAGGCATCCCGGCGGGAACGCTCGTCGCTCCGGACGGTTGGTCTCACGAATGGGGACCGGTCGAAGACGGTGTCGCGCACGACCAGCAGGTCATTTACAATTTGTTCACTAACACGATTGAGGCGGCAAAAGTCCTCGGTGTTGATAAAAAATGGGCAGACGAACTCACGAAGAAGCGTGATTTGCTTTACGGGAACAAAATTTCGAAAAACGGCTACCTGCAGGAATGGATGATTGACCGCCCGGACAAAGTCAGCGGACATCGCCACACCTCGCACCTTTTTGCCGTTTATCCGGGAAGCCAAATTTCTATGGCAAAGACACCGGAACTCGCGGAAGCAGCAAAGAAATCTTTGGAGTTGCGCGGAACAACCGGGGATTCCCGCCGCTCGTGGTCATGGCCGTGGCGCACGGCTCTTTGGGCTCGCTTCAAAGAAGGCGATAAAGCCCACGAAATGATTCAAGGGTTGCTGACGTACAACACGTTGCCGAACCTGCTGACAACGCACGAGCCGTTCCAAATGGACGGGAATTTCGCCTTCCCGGCAGCCGTCGCGGAAATGCTTGTTCAGTCGCATGCCGGAGAAATTGAATTGCTCCCGGCTCCTTGTTCCGCATGGAAAAGCGGTAAGGTTTCCGGCTTAAAGGCTCGCGGGAACATCACGGTTTCGTTTGAATGGAAAGACGGTCGCGTCAATCCGAACAAGATTAAACTTGTCTCGCCGAAAGAGCAAAAAGTCACACTTGTTGTTAACGGTAAAAAATATCGTGTAAAAACTGTAGCCGAAAAGAAAACTAAAACAAAAGCCGCAACGCCGAAAAAAGGAAAATCCAAGGCCACTAAATCCAAGTCAACGACAAAGAAAAAGTCGCTTCAGGATTAGCTTCAATGAGAGTTCCCGTGAGTTTTTTCACGGGAACATTTTTATAGGATTCGGCGTTGCTCCCGTGCTTCCGTTCTCTTAAAACATTGCAAAAATGAGTCTGCATAAAAAAATTCTTTCCCCGTCCATTCTTGCCGCCGACCACGCGGCACTCGCCGAAGGCTTGAAAATTGTCGTCGAAAACAATCTCGAGTGGATTCACCTCGATATTATGGACGGCAATTTTGTGCCGAATATTTCGTTCGGACCGCAAGTCGTCAAAGATTTACGCAAGCGCAACACGTCGCTTTTTTTCGACACGCACCTCATGCTCGCGCGTCCGGATAAGTACATTGAAAAATTCATCGATGCCGGCTCTCAGCTCGTAACAGTTCACGTTGAGCCGGAATACGATGTCGCGGGAACACTAAAACGCATTCGCGAACTCGGAAGCCAATCCGGTATTTCGCTCAACCCGGATACTCCGGTAGAGCGCATCTTCCCGTATCTGGAAGCGGTCGATCTCGTACTCGTGATGTCGGTTTTTCCGGGATTCGGCGGGCAATCCTTCATCGATAGCGTGCTTCCTAAAATTGAAGCCCTCGCACGGGAACGCGATGCCCGCGGATTATGCTTCCGCATTGAAGTCGACGGCGGTGTTGATTCGCGTACCGCTCCGCTTTGCCTTGAGGCGGGAGCAGACACGCTTGTCGCGGGAACGGCATTTTTCAAGGCACCCGACAAGCCGGCATTTGTCCGTCTCTGCCAGGGCGAATAGCACGCAACAATGTTTCCGAAAGACCAACCCGCCAAATTCAAGTCCGGACGAAACGGATTTTGGCGGGATGTTCCCGACTGCGAATGGAATTCGTGGCAATGGCAAATGCAAAACCGCATTACGTCGCGGGAACAGCTTGAAACATTTTTGTCGCTCACGGAAGAAGAACGGCGCGGTCTCGCCGCCGCAGGAAATCGCTTGGCGTTTGCCGTTACACCGCATTTTTTTAATTTAATCGATTTCGACAATCCGGATGATCCGTTGCGCCGCCAAGTCGTTCCCGTCGAAAAAGAAACTCATATTGCGCCCGGCGAACAAAGCGATCCGGTCGGAGAAGAAAAAAACTCTCCCGTTCCCGGCTTGGTCCATCGCTATCCGGATCGCGTACTTTTGCTCGCGACGGATCGCTGCGCGAGCTACTGCCGCTTTTGCACGCGTTCCCGCCTTGTCTCCGGAGCAAGCGGTTACTGTTTTCATCCGCAAATTGATGATGCAATTAAATATATTTCCGAGCACAAATCCGTCCGTGACGTCCTCATTTCCGGCGGCGACCCGCTTCTGCTTTCAAACGAAAAAATCGATGTTCTGCTAAGCCGCTTGCGGGCAATTCCGCATATTGAATTCATTCGCATCGGAACGCGTGTTCCCGTGTTTCTTCCGCAACGTATCACGCCGGAGCTTTGCAAAATTTTCGAAAAACACGGTGCCGTTTGGATGAGCATCCACGTTAATCATCCGAATGAAATCTCCCGAGAAACTGCAAGCGCGCTTGAAAAACTTGCGTTTTCGGGAATCGTTCTCGGCAGTCAAAGCGTCTTACTTCAAGGCATAAATGACAATGCAGAAACAATGCGCTCGCTTGTCCATCGCCTTTTGCAGGTGCGTGTACGCCCCTATTATCTTTATGCCTGTGATCCGATTTGCGGTTCATCACATTGGCGCGTTCCCGTGAAAAAAGGCATCGAAATTATCCGTTCATTGCGCGGCTGGACCAGCGGTTATGCCGTCCCTCAATTCGTCATCGACGCGCCCGGCGGAGGGGGAAAAATTCCGATAAATCCGAACTACATTGAGGAATTTACGCCCGACGGAAAAGTAACGCTTCGCAATTTCTGCGGAAAAACGTTTTTTTACTAATAAACAAAACCTTGGGATCTCGAACAATCCCAAGGTATATCGTTGCCCTAGCCTGATATATTAAAATCGCCAGCCGACGCTCGTGTAAAAATCGTGTTCCTCGACGGCTCCGCCGCTTGTGTAGGCGTATCCGGCGGAAAGATTTAAGGAATTCGTCAATGCGATACTCCAATCCGCGCTCAGCTCCACAAAACTTTGGTCGCCGCTGTTTCCGTAAACATTCGCAAAACTTCCTGCACGGCTCACGCTCAGATCTGCAGCATCGTCCGAAGAGCGGCATATCCAAGCCAAACCGATTGTTAGCCGATTTTCCATACCGACGATATTAAAATTGCCGTATAAACGCACACCGGGCTTGATTTCCGCCTCGCTGAAATCCGCGCTTCCGTATACGTTGCCGCGATCGGAAAACCCGTCTGACTCATAGTACATATATGCGAGTGAGACGTAGGGATTGATGCCGAATTGAGATAAAAGTTCAAAGTTTGTTCCCGCTTCACATTGTAAATACCAAATGGAGGAATCAAAACTTCCGGTATAATTCGTACCGGAGACGCGCCTCGTCAACTCATTATCGCCCAAATTCAGTCCGCCTTGAACAAGCGCGTACGTTCCCGCGTCCGTAATCGGAAAAAAGAAAAACGCATTTACTCCCCACGCCTCCGTCTCAATCTTCGAGCCGGCTCCTTGCGTCTCGCCCTCACCAAGTTCAAGCGCCACACCAAGCGTACCCAGCGAAAGTACATTTTTCGCGCCGAGCCATGCGGCTCCGTAATCATAATCGTAGCCGTTATACCCGTCGTCTTCGGCCACATCTCCGCTCTGTCCGAAATATGCGAAAGAAATTTCCCACCCGAAATCTTCCGGATTTTCCGTTTGTGTTCCCGTCGACCCGCTCACCAACGCGTCGTCTGTCGCCGCCTGAAGAACACGTCTTTCTCTCGGCATATAAGATGCCGTTTGCGTTCCCGCCGGCCCGCCATTAGCGCTTCCCGTAATTTCATTCATTAAAAACCGCGTAGTTTGATTCGCTGTTGCCCGAATACGGGCAATCGTCGAATGCGCCGCAGACGCGACAAGTTCTCCGGTTGCGGCTCCGGCATTATTTCGCGCCGCGCCGTAAGTTGCTGTATTCAATGCTTCGCGATAGCCGAGCGTCAGAGCGGAATCAGAGTTCCCGCCGATGGAAGCCGTTGCCTCCGCATCCGTTTTGGGGCGCATTTGTACCGCAAGCGCGCTGTAAGCATTCCCGGAAAGCGCTCCGTCAAGAATCAAAGTTTCAATTTTCCCGAACGGCGTGTCGCCGACAATAATTCCCGCATTTACAATATTTCGGAAGACGCCCTTATCCGCAGCATTGACGACCAGCAGGTTGGTCGGATTCTGCAAATTTTTTGAGGCAATTACTCCCTCCAAAACGATTTTCGTTCCCGCCTTAATCGTAAGATTTTTGACACCCGTCAAATCCACGCTTCCGAATGATTGAGTTCGCGCGCTGAATTCCAATCGAATTTCCCTGCCAAGCGTTACGTTGCCGCCAAGACGCTGATTCACTCCGGATTCGACAACAATTCCGCCCGAAAAAATATTTTGCGTATCGGTTCCGAATTGAACTTGCGAACCTTCTCTAAAATATGCCTTTCCGCCGATGGTATTTTTTGCATTTCGAATGAAATCAATACCTGCCCCGTTTTCAAAAACGACGTTCCCGCCGCGTGATAAATCCAAGCCGCCGTCCAACTCGTAATTTCCCCGCCGAAAAACAACCCGATCATCATTATCCGCAAGGTAAATATCATTCGGCGCTCCCGCCGCCGTATTTCCGGAAAACCGTGTTGTTCCGTTGCCGCTTCCCGCGAAAACGACATCGTCATCCGCCCAAATCGCTCCGCCTTTGCCTTCTGCGCGGTTGTTTTTAAAAATAATCGCTCCCGAAACACCCAATTCGTCTTGAGCATAGATAACGCCCCCGTTCCCGCTCACTGCGAAATTTTCGTAGGTTTTCCCGTCTCCTCTCAGAAAAAAATCATCGTTCACGGCAAACGCGCCTCCGTTGCCGAAACGACCTCCGGAGCCTGTCGGCAAAGCCAAAGAAGCCGAGAAGGCGTCAGCGTTCCCGCAGAACAAAGCCGACGCAGCAGCAATTAATACAAGAGAGATTTTTTTGGAATTTAATTTCATAGGACTTCTTATCTTGAAAGGAATCACACAAAACAACAATAGTCGCAGACTAAAAATCGGATTTCACAAAAGCAAATATATTCTACCTTCACGGTAGTATTAATCACCCGTTCCCGCTCGCCGGGTAATACTTCTCAAAACAAAAAAAGCGTTCCCGTGATTTACTTTTCACGGGAACGCTCTTCTAAGTTCTCTCTCGTTTAGTCGCGGCGCGGACGGCGCGGGCCGCGGTCATGGCGATCGCCGCGACGCGGACGATCTCCGCGCGGTTCTGCCGCTTTCGGTTCGTACGGACGACCTTCCTTTTCGGCGATCGCAGCACGGCGGGAAAGGCGAACGCGTCCTTTTTCGTCGATGCCGACGCACTTGACGATGATTTCATCGCCAAGTTTGCAAAGGTCTTCGACTTTTTCGAGGCGTTCTTCGGTAAGCTCGGAAATGTGAACCAAGCCTTCCTGACCCGGCAGACATTCGACGAAACAACCGAATTCCTTAATCGAGCGGACAATTCCTTTATAGGTTTTTCCGGATTCAATCGTTGCGGCAACGAGGTTAACTTCGTTGATGGCAAGTTGCATGGATTCTTCGCTCGTCGCAAAAATGTCGACGCGACCGGAATTGTCTTCGTTGATGTCGATTTGCGCGCCGGAAAGTTCGCAGATGCGGCGAATATTTTTTCCGCCCGGACCGATGAGTGCGCCGATCTTGTCAGACGGAATCATCATCGTATGGATACGCGGAGCTGTCGGTTTGACGGTTTCGCTCGGAGCCGCCTTCGCTTCCGTAATCATGCCGAGAATCGCATCGCGTGCAACGCGGTTTTGCTTAATCGCTTCCTTCGCGATTTCAATCGGCAAGCCGTGAATTTTGAGGTCAAGCTGGAAGCCCGTGATACCGGCAGACGTTCCGCAAATTTTGAAGTCCATGTCGCCGAAGTGGTCTTCAGAACCGATAATATCCGTGAGGACGACGTGTTTGACGATTTTTCCGTTTTCGTCGGGAAGCGTTACCAAGCCGCAGGAAATCCCGGCGACGGGAGCGCTGATCGGAACACCGGCATCCATGAGCGCGAGCGTGCCGCCGCAAACGGAAGCCATCGACGTCGAACCGTTCGACTCCATGATTTCGGAGGAGAGGCGAATTGAGTACGGGAAATCCTCTTCGCTCGGAAGCACGGGAACGAGCGAGCGTTCCGCAAGTGCGCCGTGGCCGATTTCGCGGCGACCGGGCGAGCCGAATTTGCCGCATTCACCGACGGAGAACGGCGGGAAGTTGTAGTGCAAAATAAAGGTTTTCGACTTCGGACCGCCGGCGAGACCGTCGAGTTCCTGAGCATCTTTCGAGGTGCCGAGCGTCGCGATGACGAGCGCCTGCGTTTCACCGCGTTGGAAAAGTCCCGTTCCGTGAACGCTCGGAAGCACGTCCGTCTTGCAGGAAATCGGGCGAAGCTGGTCGAGCGAGCGACCGTCGGCTCGAACGCCTTTGTTCAAAATGCCTTCGCGATAAACTTTTTCCTGAAGTTCTTCAAACGCGATGTTGACGTGGCGCGGGTCGATATTTTCTTCTCCGAGAGCCGCGATGACGGCTTCCTTGGCTTCCGCTTTAACCGCGCTGACGGCGTTCCCGCGTTCCTGTTTTCCCGGAAGATAAACGGCTTTCGCGAGCTTGTCGTCCGTATTCGCGATTTTTTCGCAGATTTCAAAAACTTTCGGATCGCAGATAACGAGCGGAAATTCCTTCTTCGGCTTGGCGACCTTTGCCGCGAGTTCGCGCTGAGCGGCAATGATTTTCTGAATCGCGTTCTGCGCAAATTCAAGCGCTTCGACGAAACGATCATCCGGCATTTGGTCGGCAGAGCCTTCGATCATCATCATGTCTTCTTCGTTGCCGACATAAACGAGGTCGAGCGTCGATTCGTCCATTTGCGCGTGAGTCGGATTGACGACGAATTCACCGTTGACTTCGCCGATGCGCACGCCGGCAATCGGGCCGTTCCACGGAATGTCGGAGCAAAGGAGCGCGGCGGAAGCGCCGTTGATCATAAGCACGTCCGGATCGGTTACTTTGTCCGTCGCGAGCAACAGACCGATGACCTGCACTTCGTTCATGAAGCCTTTCGGGAAAAGCGGGCGAAGCGGGCGGTCCACCTGGCGGGAAGTCAAAATTTCCTTTTCGGACGGGCGACCTTCGCGCTTGAAGTAACCGCCCGGGAAACGTCCTGCTGCGGCAAATTTTTCGCGATAATCAACGGTAAGCGGGAAAAAATCCTGGTCCGGGGAGCGCAGTTCGTTTGCCGCAGTTGCGGTAACGAGCACTTCCGTTCCGCCGACCGAAACGGTAACGGCGCCGTTGGCTTGGCGGGCAATCGAGCCCGTGCTGATTGTGAGACCGTATTCTTCGATCGTCACGCTGTATTCTTGTTGCATATTGTTTTGTCTCTTTCTTGTGTTCCCGCGGGATTGCAGGAACGGGTTGTTTTTATTTTTGTACGAAAATCTTAGGGGAAAACGGAAAATCGCAGAAACGCGAGATACGAAAAAAAGCAAAAGAGCGTTCCCGTCAAAAAGTCGGGAACGCTCTTTTTCGTCGCACTATCGGCGAAGCCCGAGCTTCTGGATAATCGCTTCGTAAGCTTCGAGCTTATTCTTTTTGAGATAGTTGAGAAGCTTGCGGCGACGATTCGTCAGCGCGATCAGACCGTGGCGGCTGTGGAAGTCTTTCTTGTGCGTGCGGAGGTGCTCGGTAAGGTGAGCGATGCGCGCAGAAAGAAGAGCAATTTGAACTTCGGAAGAACCCGTGTCCTTATCGCTGAGTTTGTAGTTATTGATGATTTCGGATTTGTTGTACATAGCTTGTTGTTTTGTTTTCAGAGCTGAATGGCTTTCCCGAAGGGGAATTCCGCGTCCCGGACCCGAAAGTCTGAAGCGCCGTCTCACGGCAAAATTGCCGCAACTCCGGCTTCCCGAGGCTCACACCCCGAAAAACTTGACGAATTAGGGGGGCAATGATGAACTTTCCTATGCGTTCCCGCAAGGAAAAACAGCAGCTCGCAGCACGGTAATTTCAAGCCTAAGCAATATCAATTCTCGTAAAAAACTTTGTCGGATTCACGATTATTTCTTTGAGTTTTCCGCAGCTTCGTCCGGGATTTTAAACGCCGTTCGGCAAAACGATTTTCGAGTTTAAACTTTCTCTTTAAAAAAAAGGTTTTATAATGGAGCTGTTCCACGGAACAGAATTCCGAAGAAAATCACTCCATAAACAGAAAGGATTCCCCCACTATGAAAAATATCTTAGTTTGCGTTGACGGATCGAATTACGGGCAAGTCTGCACGAGCTACGCGGTTTGGCTGGCAAAAAAGACCGGTGCCAAAATTTCCGCGCTCTACGTTTCGGAGCTTTGGCAATACGAAACTCCGCTTATTGCGGATTTCGGCGGAGTCATCGGCACGCAACCTTACATGGGGCTAACGGCGCAGTTGCGGGAAGTCGAAGCCGGAAAAGCGAAAATAATCGAAACCTATGTTCGCGGAGAATTTGAAAAAGCGGGAATTCCCGACCAAGTGGAATTTTTCCACCGCTCCGGCTTGCTTGTCGATTGCATTGATGAGTTTGAAAATCAGCGCGGCGACATCAGCGCGATTATTCTCGGCAAGCGAGGCGAGCACGCAAATTTCGCCAAAGGGCATCTGGGCTCAAACATGGAGCGCGTCATTCGAGCCAGCAAGTTGCCCTGCTTTGTCGTTAACCGAAAGTTTATCGAACAGAAAAAGATTGTGCTCGCCTACGACGGAAGCCCGAGTGCAACGCGGGCGCTGGAATACCTTGCAACGCGCAAGGAGTTTATCGACCAGGAAGTCCATATCGTTACCGTCGCAAAACCGGGCGCCGAGGCCGACGCGACGCGCCTGCTTTTCGAAGCGGAAGCACGTCTGAAAGGCGGGCCGCTCGTTCCCGTCGCACAGTTGCTTTCGGGCACCCCGGGCGAAGCACTCGAAAAATATGTCCAGGAAAACGACATTACCTGTTTGATTATGGGCGCCTACGGGCACTCCCGCGTGCGCCAATTTATCATCGGAAGCACGACGACGGAATTCGTCCGCCGCTGCCTCATTCCGGTTATTATGTTCCGCTAATCCGGATTTCCCGCACAAAAAAAGCGTTCCCGTCGTCAATTTCCGCGGGAACGCTTTTTATTTTGGAATCGGAGAAACTTAAAAACTAAGAAAGCTAAAACGTTTAGTAATGCTATTTTTGTGCATTCTACGCACCTAAGTTTTTAAGCCGCCGGGACAACTTCGACGGAAGCGGGCGGCGGCGTTGCGGGAACGGCTTCCGCCTCCTTGGGCTTCAAGTAGCAAAACGCGGCATATCCGGCAACGGCGAGCGTACACAGCACGAGGAGCATTTTCCAAACCCGCCCCTTATTTTCGGCGTAAGGATCTCTGCCGATACGGCGCGAACCCTTCGGTTTTTTCGGCATTTTTGTATAAGCTTTTCCGAGCGCGATATTAACTTTGGCACGAGCGTTGACCGCCCATGAGTTCGCATCCAAAATCGGGCCCAATGTGCGGCGACGCAATTTCATCGCCGTAATAATGACCGAAGGCACCGAAATCAGAAGCAAGATGCCGAGAATGACAAGCGGCATCTGCCACCACGCAAGGCTCATAAACGCTGAGCCGAGTGCCGCCAGCGCCGCGCCGAGTGCGCCGAGTGCGAGCCCGATTGCCGCGAAAATACCAACAAATTTTCCGATGTCAAAAGCCGGCTTGGGAGGCGTTCCCGCCGCAGATGCGCTCGCCGAAGAAGCAACCGTGCCGACACCGCCGGAAAGATTTTCGTCGACTTTCTTTTCCCGTGCCGCCGCAAAATTATTCACCTGCGTTTCAATGAATCGCGCCAGCTTTTTATACGGGCTCCAAATCGCTTGGCGCAACGAAATCGGCTGTTCAAGAATCTTGGCAACCGATGCGTCCCAATCGTCGCCGTTTTTATCGACGAAAACGCCGTTGCGCCCGACGCTAAGGAAATCGGCATCTCCGTCGCCCAAGACGGTAGCAATCGTCATCGTCTTTCCGTCCGACTTGCGCGTGCAATTACAATACACGATATAGCAATTGGATTGAGCTGCGAGCGCGGCGTGTGCGGCGATATTTTTGACGCGTGTGCACAATGCGCATTCGCGACTGTCGATATAAAGCGTTCCCGCGAGGAAAATCGTTTCTCCGGCAACCGTATAAAAATCGGCGAATGAAACGTAATTACGCAGTAATGACAAAAGATTTTCGGAATAAAGACAGAGCCGCTCGATATTGACGAGAGATTCGCGTTGCGGAGCTTCGTCTTTATCGCGCGCGAAAAGCGGGGCGAGTAGTTCCGGTGGATTTTTTTCGAGGATTTCGCGAAGACGTTCCCGGGAAATTTCGATGATTTTTCCTCCCGGTTTTTTCGCGATCCATGCGGCATAAGCCTCAAACTTCGCAAGCAACGCCTGCCACTGCGGTTGTGTTAAATTTTCCGTCGCGGCGGGAACGCCGAGCGCGGGAACGATTGCCTTGTCGAGCAAGGTTTTAAGCGCGGTTGCCCAAGCGGGGTTGACACCTTTTAAGAGCGGAAGCGCGTCCGTATCAGAGGTAATTCGTGCAATCGGAAATGCCTTCGTCGCCTCGGAAGTAATGTCTCCCTGTGCGAGATCCGCAAGCACGTCGCGGCTCGGATTCAGTTTTTCGACGGAAGCGGGATCGTACGCAGCAAGACGGGAACGCGCAAAGAAATCGTCAACTTTAACCCGTACGGCTTCGATAGCGGCAAATGCGCTTTCGGTTTGGTCGCCAATCGGGAAAATTGCGTCGCGATTTGATTCGGATTCTGCATGCCATGCGACAGCTTTTTCAGCTTCCGCGACAAAGGCTTTTACCTGATCGGCGCTGATGCCGTCCGCGCCCGCTCCGCAACAGGCGGCAATTTCCGCAATGAGTTTTTCGGTTTCGGGAACGCCTTCTGCGGAAGCCGGCGTGATCAGCCCGTCGCCGTTAAACGGGCGTGCCGCGAAACACTCGAATGCTTTTTGCGCAGCTTCGGCAGAAATTTCATTCTCGGAAAAAACGCCGGCGGCGATAAGTTTTTCGGCGCGCTCTGCGAGCGGGCTTTCAGGATTGATTGCCGAGAGCGGGAACGTATTTTTCCCGGCAAAGAAGCTTGAGAAATCAACAAAGTGTTCCCGTACAAAAGCAACGGCAGCTTTGACTTCCGCAACGCGAATGCGTCCGTCGCCGTCGGAATCGATGAGTTCAAGCGTTCGGGCGTCAAAATCGATGCCGTCCGTCGGCATGCTGATTGCGAGCCAAAGCTTGGGATCGAGCGCTTCGACGGCGGCAAGATCTTCTGCCGTACGGACGGAAAGCTGTTCTACGCCTCCGGCGCAGAAAAAGTTAAATTTTGTTCGTTGTGTTGTGTCAGACATGTTAGCGGTGTTTTCGTGTTTGTTAAATTTTTGTTCACTCGCGAGCGAGTAGCCAAATCACATCGGAAAGCCGGTTCAGATAGCGCGCGGGAAGCGGACGAAGCACTTCGTCGTGTTCCCGCAGAGCAATGACATCGCGTTCGGCGCGGCGGCAAACGGCACGGGCGACATGAAGCGCAGCCTGATACGGCGACGTTCCCGCAAGAATCCAGCCGGTAAAGCGGCGTTCCTCAGTTTCAAGCTCATCCACCAAATCATCAAGACGCGCCAAATCCGTTTCCTCCAAATGCGGGATTTTGGACGCAAGATATTTTTCCTGATCTTCATTAACGACACCGACTTCGCCCATGAGAGAGATCAGGTCGAGTTGGATGCGTTGCAAAATTTCCCGAACGGCAGAATCTTCGCAAAAAGCTTTTGCCAAACCGAGATTGGAAGAAAGCTCATCGATACTGCCGTTTGCGACGACACGCGGATGGGTTTTCCGAAGTCGCTTTCCGTAAAGTTGCGTCGTCAACCCGTCGTCGCCGGTGCGTGTTGCGATAGAATTTTTGGCCTTAGATTTTCGCATGAGAGTTTTTATTGAGCAATTCGGCACGCGAGTAAAACCGCGATTGCGAGATTTGCAAGCGCCGTGATACCGAGCCCCGTTGAAGCGAGCCTGCGGAAGGCTCCGCGACCGAATGCAAGCGTGAGCCCGAGTTTGACAAGCGTATTGGAAAACACGCCGATCATAATTCCGAGCGCGGCAACGGCAAAGCTCAGCGTTCCCGCGTCCGCAAACTCCGAAGCCTGATTCGCCATTGACATGACAAGCGCCGCCGTATCGGGAATCCCGGAGAAGAAGCTGACGGCAACGAATCCGGTGCCGAGATCATTGCCGCTTTTTTCAATAAGGAAAACCACCAAAGCGTAAAGCAACGCAAATTTGACGGCATTGGGCAAATCGAGCGGATTTTTTACTGCGGGGACTTTTCCTTCCGCCAACTTTCCGTAGCGCAAAGCAATCAGCCCGCAGACCAAAACGCAAACACCCAGCAAAACGCCCCACATCCACAGCGTTGAAATTGCGAATTTTAAATTAAGCAAGAAAGTCAAAACAACCAGACGAAGCGCCATTGAAAGTTGCGCGAGTAAAATCGCCATGGCAAAAGCGCCGCCGTTTTCGTGCTCGGTTTCGGATCGCCGGCTAAACGCAAGCGTAACCGCCGTGCTTGATGCCAAGCCGCCGATGAATCCCGTTACCGCCGCTCCCGCGCGGGCGCCAAGCCAGCGCATCGCGATGTAGCCGATAAAGTTGACTCCCGAAATCAGCACGACCATCAGCCACGTCGTATAAGGATTGAAAATACCCCAAAGCGTTTGATTCGGAACAAGCGGAAGCAAGACGCCCGTTAGACAAGCAAACTGCAATCCGGCGCGAATATCCGTTCCCGTCAGCGACGAACTCCATTTGTCCGTCCACGCACGCAATCCGAGCGTAACGGCAAGCACGATTGCGAGCATAACGGCATATTTTTCGAGTCCGATTCCCATGAGCGCTCCCGCACAAAAAACCATCAGTGCGGACGCCGCAGTCGTCAGCCCGAACGTTGCCTGCAACATTGTTTTTTCGCGTTGGCGTTCCTTGCCGCCGCGAATCAGGTAGGCGACCGTCGAAAGCCCGAGTACGGAAAGGCTCGCGAGTACGAAATGTTCGAATCCGAGACGTTCCATTTGCACGGAAATAAAACCGAGCACGGCCCAAAGCGCGAAAGTACGCATGCCGGCTGTCGTATTGTTCCCGCCGCGCCACTGGCGGACAAGACCGACGAGCCCGCCGATGCAAACCGTGACGAGCAACATCCAGCCGTTTTGCGGCGTCATCAAAGATTCCGGGGTAATGGGGGTTAACATACCCGAAGATTCTAGGAAATACGCCCTGTTCTGCGAGATTTAAAATCGAAATTTAACGCGGATAAATTATTCGTTCCCGCTCTTTCCCCGTCAATTCATCAGCCAAATTGCGCAAGTCAAATATCCGGCAAAACAAACCCAAATGAAATAAGGAATTTGCAAATACGCCGCGACGGAATTGATTTTCTTATATTCGACGATGGTTTTTAAAATCAGAATCAGCAAAAACAGCAACCACGCAAAGGCAAAGCCGAAACTGCGAAATCCGAAGAAAATAAAACACCACGAAAAATTCACAAAAAGACTCAACGCATAAATTCCGAGCGCGCACTTTCGGGTTGCCCGATTTTCCGGATTGCGTTCCCGCCAAATCATCGCCGCGCTAACACCCATCAGAGCATATAACAGCGTCCAAACAAGCGGGAACACTGCCGCCGGCGGTGCCAACGGCGGGACAAGAATCGTCGCATAAAGCGAACGCATTCCGTCCGAAGTAAAATAAGCCGCCAGCGCTCCTACGCCCATGGCAATCAACACGGATACGAGATAAGTTTTTATTTGATCTTTCATCCGCTAATAAGCGTCGCCGAAAACACTTTTCAATTCGTAAAAATCGTTCAAATTCCGCGCCAGTTCCTTGAACATGCAGGCTTTTGCTAAAAGAAAGGCACGAAAAAGCCCGCAATCCCTGTATTTAAGCGGAATTGCGGGCTAATCTAACACATGAATGGTCGGGGCGAGAGGATTCGAACCTCCGACCTCTTCGTCCCGAACGAAGCGCGCTAGCCAGACTGCGCTACGCCCCGACACCTAAGAAATGTAAACTCAAATAAATCGTTTTTTGAAAACAAGCGCAAGCTTTTTCTTAAAAAAAGTTCCCGCAAGGTTTCGCGGGAACGGACAATCTTTGTAGGAAGCGCTATTTCGCGGAGGATGCCGAAATCGACACATCCACTTTGTCTTGCCCTAAAGAAAAGCCTCTCCCGCTAATTTGCGGGCTTGCGGGAACGGGCTCAAAAGAGTTTCATTAGCAATCATGCGAATTGAGATTGAGCAACCGCTTGACATGCACCTGCATTTGCGCGACGGCGCGATGTGCCGCCTGACAACGCCGCTTTCTGCCGAATATTTTTCCGGCGCGGTGATTATGCCGAATCTTGTTCCGCCGGTAACGGATGTCGGGTCGATGAAATCTTATCGCGGGCGCATCCTCGAAGCCGCCGGCGAACACGCGCAAACGTTTTCGCCGCTCATGACGCTGTTTTTCAAAAACCAAACGCGCGAAGAACTTGAGGCGGCTCGACAACAGGAGTTTTTCTTCGGACTGAAACTCTACCCGGCGGGAGCGACAACGAATTCCGACGGCGGCGTCACGGATTTCGGCGAAGCGGAAAAAACGTTTCGTGCGATGGAGGAACTCGGCATTCCCCTGCTCGTCCACGGCGAAAGCCACGGATTCGTGATGGATCGTGAAGCTGAATTTTTGCCGACATACCGCCGTTTGGCGCAGGCGTTCCCGCGCCTGAAAATTTGCATGGAACACATCACGACAGCGGCGGCGCTAACGCTTCTTGACGAATTTGAAAATGTTTTTGCAACCGTCACGCTTCAGCATCTTTTGATTACGCTCGACGATGTCGCCGGCGGAATGTTGCGCCCGCACCTTTTCTGCAAACCGATTGCCAAGCGTCCGGAAGACCGTTCGGCTCTTTTGGCGGCGGCGCTTTCGGGACATCCCAAGCTGATGTTCGGAAGCGATTCGGCGCCGCATCCGCGCCACAAAAAAGAATGTTGCGGTTGCGCGGCAGGTGTTTTTACGGCTCCGATTGCCCTTCCCGCTTTAGCGGATTTGTTTGCAAAAAACAACGCACTCGACAAGTTGCAGAATTTCGTCGGCGGGAACGCACGGCGTATTTATCAATTAAATACAGCTCCGAAAAAAATCGTTTTAGAAGACACGCCCGGTTCCGTTCCCGCCGTTTATGAAGGACACGGAGAGCATGTCGTTCCGATGTTTGCGGGAGAAAATCTCGCCTGGAGCGTTGTTCGATAAATCTTTATTTTTCTGCCATGAAACGGACAACTAAAACGCTTCGAGACGCCAAAGGGAAATCGCAAATCGTTTGCATTACCGCCTACGACGCGGTAACGGCACGGCTCGCCGACGCGGCGGATGTCGATGTTATTCTCATCGGCGACTCCGTCGGCAATGTTGTTCTCGGATTTGAAAATACCGTTCCCGTGACGCAAGACATGATGGCGCACCACACGGCGGCAGTCGCGCGCGCACGCCCGAATGCGTTGATTGCAGCGGACATTCCGTTCGGTATCGCGCACGGCGATTTTTCCGACTTATTAAAATTCTGTATGCGACTGATGCAGGAATGTGGCGCCGAAGCGGTAAAAATCGAAGGCGGCGCGGAAATGGCGCCGACGATTGCTCGGTTGACGGCAGCGGGCGTTCCCGTCTGGGCGCACATCGGCTTGCAAGGGCAATGCGTTTTTCAGGAAGGCGGTTACCGTAAATACGGAAAAACGGAACGCGAATATGCGGAAATTCTTGCCGCGGCAAAAGCGCACGAAGCCGCGGGAGCGTTTGCCCTGCTCGTCGAAATGATGGTGCCGGAATTAGCCGCAGAGATTACGCGTAGCGTTTCGATTCCCGCAATCGGTATCGGAGCCGGGAAGGACTGCGACGGACAAATCATCGTCATGCACGATATTCTCGGGCTTTCGCCGAAAAAACCGTCTTTTGCAAAAGTTTACGCCGATTTATTCTCGCAGGCGGTTTCAGCAATTTCCGCCTACGGGAACGCCGTTCGGGAAAAGCAATAAAAGAACCCTCAAATTGCACGGACAAGCACAATTGCATTCGTATTTTTAAGACAAAGCTTCGTCTCTCCCGTTAAAATTCGTATGAATTTGTGTCCATTCGTGGTAAAAATAAGTTATGAATATCGTAATTCTCGGTGCCGGAGCTTGGGGCTCCGCGATGGCAATTCACCTCAATCGTTGCGGACAGCGCGTAACGCTGATTCCGCGCCGACTTGAACAGGCGCTGGAAATTGCCGGTTCCCGCGAAAACAAAATTTATCTTCCCGAAATCGCGTTCCCGCAGGATATTCAAATTGCCTCAAATGCCGCACCCGCGCTTTTGGAATGCGACGTGCTTGTTTTCGCCTGTCCGTCAAAGGCGTTGCGCGCCACTGCCGAAAACGTAAAAACGATTTTGGAAAATAATCCGCGCAAACCGCTCGCGTTGCTGGTGCTCTGCAAAGGCTTGGAAGCTGACACTTTTCTCACGCCGGAAGCCGTACTGTCTCAAGTCCTTCCGGGCATTCCCACGGGAACGCTTTCCGGACCGACCAACGCAGCGGAAGTTGCCGCCGGGCTCCCTGTCGCCGTTGTTTTTGCCAGCAATTGCGACGATGCCACGGCGCAAAAAATCCAGCAGGAATTCAGCAATGCCACTTTCCGTGTTTATCGCTCCTCGGATGTCGTCGGCGTCGAACTCGGCGGTTCGCTCAAAAATATTTATGCGATTGCGGCGGGAATTTGCGACGGCATGAAACTCGGCTCCAACGCACGCGCGTCATTGCTGACGCGGGCGCTCACGGAAATGTCGCGCCTGATTGCTTCGTTCGGCGGGAACGCGGAAACCGTCCAGGGGCTTAGCGGCATGGGAGATTTAATTGCGACGGCGACGGCGGATTGGTCGCGCAACCGCCAATTCGGAATGAAAATCGGGCGGGAAAACATTCGCGCCGCCATGCAAAAAATGTCTTCGGGAACGAGTATCGTCGAAGGTTATTACGCCACAAAAAACTTTTACGAATACGCTAAAAGCAAAAAGATTTCCGCGCCTATTTTGAAGTGCGTTTACGCCATCGTTTACCAAGACGTTGATCCGCGGGACGCAATCGACGCATTGATGACGCGCGACTTAAAATCCGAATAATTTAAAAACTCTATGGCACGCGACAACGCACACTACAACCGTGATATTGCGATTCTAAAACACGACGAATCCGAGATTCCCGCGCTCATCGAAGCAGCGGGAGCCAATCCGCTGATTCTCGTCCTCGACGGCATTCAGGATCCGCATAATCTCGGCGCAATTTTGCGCACGGCAGATTGCGCCGGCGTCAGCTTTGTAATTATAACGAAACGACGTTCGGCACCTGTCACCGAAACGGTTCGCCGTATCGCATGCGGCGGTGCAGAAAGCGTTCCGATTGTTCTCGCAAACAATCTGCGCAACGCGTTGGAAAAGCTGAAAGCCTGCGGCGTTTGGGTCGCGGGAACGTCCGATCACAAAGCCAGCCAATCCATTTACAACGCGAACCTGAAAGGCGCGCTCGCAATTGTCATGGGCGCGGAAGGCGACGGCATTCGCCATCTCACGGGAGAAACTTGTGATTTTCTCCTGCGTATTCCGATGCTCGGGAGCGTCCCCTGCCTGAACGTCTCCGTCGCGACAGGCGTTTGCCTTTTCGAAGCGCTCCGCCAACGCGGCATTCGTTAAAAAAACATGTAAATTTTTTCTAATAACACCATTAATCACTATCAATTATGGCTACACTTAAAGGCACAGAAACAGAGAAAAACCTCCTCAAGGCTTTTGCCGGTGAATCACAAGCGCGTATGCGCTATACGTACTTTGCGAGCAAAGCAAAGAAAGACGGTTTCGTCCAAATTGCCGACGTCTTTGAAGAAACCGCAAATCAGGAAAAGGAACACGCCAAACGCTTTTTCAAATTCCTCGAAGGCGGATGCCTCGAAATTACGGCATCGTTCCCGGCAGGCGTAATCGCTTCGACGGAAGCCAATCTCGAAGCTTCCGCAAACGGCGAAAACGAAGAATGGTCGGAAATGTATCCGGAATTTGCCGACATCGCCGACAAGGAAGGCTTTGCGGAAATCGCCGAAGTCTTCCGCAATGTATCCGTTGCCGAAAAACAACACGAAAAACGCTTCCGCGCGCTTTTGGGAAATATTCGCAAAGGCGAAGTATTTAAAAAGAACGGCAAGGTTTGGTGGCGCTGCCGCAACTGCGGTTTTATTTACGAAGCCGCCGAAGCGCCGATTAAATGCCCGGCTTGCGACCACCCGCAGGCACACTTTGAAGTTCTTGCCGAGAACTGGTAAAGCGACCATCGGCGACAAAACCGTTCCCGCGGATTTCTCTGCGGGAACGGTTTTTATATACGCACATAACCGAAGAAAAAATGAACTTTGGTTTTTCTTCGGTTTTTAAAACCAACGTTTTCAAGCGACTTCGCCGTCTGCGTCGCAAGATTTCTTTCCGAAAAAGCGGCAAAGCGGGCACGGGATCGAAAAGCGTCCGCCGCCCGCAATCAGAATCACGACGGCAAAGAGCGTGTACAAAGCCTGAAGTTCGACGAGCCAACCGCCTTGCGGGGAAAGCGCCCAAAGATCGTCCGCATGGGTCAGCGCAACGGCGAAAACCATGTTGACGAGCAGGATAAGCGCGGCAGGACGCACAGCAAATCCTACAATAAGCATCAGCGGCGCAATAATTTCTCCGACGTAAACGCCGTATGCGAGAAATGCCGGCATTCCGTTAATTTCGAGCAGCTGTTCGAGCCAAGCGATTCCGCCCGTGAGTTTTGCAATCCCGTGGAGCAACATCATTCCGCCAACGCCCAAACGCGCCGCAAGCAAAGCCGCATCCGCAGACAAACTATTATTTTCTTCGTAGCACAACATATAACGTTAAAGCGTTCCCGCGGCTTAATTTTTGCCGTATTTTTTGTACGGTTTGTAACCTTCGGGAATTTTGGTCGGACGTGCATTGATGCCCGCCGCCTTGTAACGTTTTTGCTGGACTTCAACACGTCGCTCGAAATCGCTCCAGTCGCGATCTTCTTTTTGACTCCAAGTCGCTTCACTCATCGCGCTCATGCGCGGGAAGAAATGGAATTCGACGATTTGTGCGTTTTGCGCTTTTTCGCCCCAAAAACAGGCTTGCGCTCCGAGAATATGTTTTTCGAGTTTGGGAGACAGCCCGCGCGGGATCGGCTCAAAATCGTAAGCTTGTTTCATCGGCATAATCCCGCCCTGCGAAAACAGGAATTTGCGATCTGCTTTGTCGTAGCCCCAATTGTAATAGCACGAAGGTCGCGTCGCGACGATAAGATCCTCGCCTTCATTCGGAGCAATTTTCGCATCCGTGTATTCCCGCCAGTGCATGACGGTGCAACCTTCCGGAATCCCGCCTTCGGTGATTTCGTCCCACGCGATAATTTTTCGTCCTTTTTTCTCCAAAAACTTTTGAATACGCGCGATGGTGTAGCTTTGAAGTTTGTCTTCCGCTGTGCGTTTGCCTTCGGCGACAAGCTTTTCGTCCTTAATTCTCTTTTGGCAATCCGGACAATTTTTCCACGCGCCTTTCGGGCATTCGTCCCCGCCGATATGAATGTATTCGCTCGGGAAAAGCTTGGTTACTTCATCGAGAACTCCCGTCAGGAACTTGAATGTTTCTTCTTTGCCGGGACAATAAACTTTTCCGAAAACGCCGCCCTTAAGGGGAAGTCCGGCGGGCGGGCGTCCGTCGCAGGAGAATTCCGGATAAGCCAAAAGCGCAGCGGTCGAATGCCCGGGAATTTCGATTTCGGGAACAATCGTGATGAAACGCTCAGCGGCGTAGGCGACAATCTCTTTAATGTCTTTTTGAGAATAATATCCGCCGTATTGTCCTTTGGAATTCCAGCATGCGGAGTCATTTTTTTCGAGCGGGAACTGCCCGCGCGGCTCGGAATCCGGGCATTCGTTAATCAGCATGTTAGAGCGCCAAGCACCGATTTTGGTCAGCTTCGGGTATTTTTTGATTTCGATGCGCCAGCCTTGGTCTTCCGTTAAATGCCAATGGAACCGATTAATCTTATGCCATGAAAGCGCATCGATAATTTTTTTGATTTCGTTTTTCGTAAAAAAATGGCGTCCGCAATCGAGGTGCACCCCGCGCCATTTGAATCGCGGAGCATCGGCAATTTTCGCGCACGGAAGGCTCCACTCGATTTTATCCTTCTTTGCTTTGCGTCTGTAAATTTCCGGCGGCATCATCTGGCGCACGGTTTGCAATCCGTAAAAAAGTCCTGCTGGTGTTTTCGCAAGAATTGTGATGCGCGTTCCCGTAACTTCCAGTTTGTAGGCTTCGTCCGGCATTTTTTCGGACGGTTTAAGCCGGAGAATGACGGCGTTATTAATTCCGCCTTTTTCGATCGGAAGCTTCATTCCGGTTGCCCGTTCAATTTCGCGCTGAAAATAGCGCGCTACGGGAACGGCATCGGGCGCGGAGGCGACAATCTGCGTTGTCGGCTTAAACACGAATTTTCCGGATTGCAAAGAACACGAATTCGGGACCGGAACGATTGCAAGTTCCTCCCGCTTATTTTTCGGCGCGGCAAAAAGCGAAATCGCCGACAAAACAAACATAAAAAACAGAGTGGGGAGCAGGTTTTTCATAAGTCAAAAACCTATAAAGTTTCGCCGGATTCGCGAGAATATTTTGATATTTTCTTAATTCTCCGGGGTCAAACATCCTCTTGCGGGAAGCGCCGGGAACCGCTACGCTTAACCGCTTACTTTCCAATCATTTTACTGCAACCGATGTACCTGAAACAGCTCGTCATCAACGGATTCAAAAGCTTTGCCGACCGCACGCGCGTCGATCTCCGCCCCGGCATCACGGCAATTGTCGGCCCGAACGGTTGCGGGAAGTCCAATATCGTGGACGCCATTCGTTGGGTACTCGGAGAACAAAGCGCGAAAGCCCTTCGCGGCGGTTCGATGCACGACGTCATTTTCTCCGGAACGGACAAACGCAAGCCGCTTCAATACTGCGAAGTCGAGCTGATTTTCGCCGACTGTGAAAAAGAACTCGGCACAGCGTTTAACGAAGTTTCCATCGTCCGGCGCGTCGCCCGTGATGATTCGTCGGATTATTTTTTAAACGGGAAAGCCTGCCGTCTGCGCGATATTCAGCGACTTTTCATGGACACCGGTGTCGGGCGTGTTTCGTACTCTTTCATGGTTCAGGGGCAGATTGACCAGATTCTTTCCGCAAATCCCTCGGAACGCCGCACACTTTTTGAAGAAGCTGCGGGAATCACGCGCTACAAGACGCAACGCAAAGAAGCGCTCGGGAAACTCGCACTGGTCGATCAAAATCTTGCACGCGTAACCGATCGCCTCGACGAGCTTTCTCGCCAAATTGTTTCACTCAAACGTCAAGCCTCGAAAGCGCTCCGCTATAAACGCATCAAACACCGCCTAACGCACTTGGATTTGGCGTGCCAAGCGTTTTCATTTGCCAAACACCGCGCGGCGATTTGCGACTTGGAGGCGCGTGCGGGAACGCTTCGCGAAGCGGTTGCCGCACAACGCGAAAATCTTTCCGAGCGGGAACACGTGCTCGCGTCATCGAAAGTCCGGCGCAGTATTCTCCACGAGAAAATCGAAAACGCCCAGCAGATGATTTTTGCATTGCGCTCGGAGAAAGATAACGCCGAAGCACAAATTCAGTTTTCACAAGTACGCACGCAGGATTTGCGGGAGCGCATCGCCGGCATCGAACAGGAAATCGCAGCGATTAACCTGCGCCGCGAAGAATTGGAAATGCGCATTCAGGGCGGAGGCGACACGAAACTGCAACACGCCGGCGACGTCGCCAACGCCGATGAGACGTTTCGAATCCGCCAACGCGAGCTGGATGAAACACTCGCGCAACTCGCCGTGCTTGAGCGCGAAGTTGCGATTGCACGCCAGGATTTATTGATGAGCGAAAACGAAATTACGCGTTCCCGCTCAACGGTAACAAACATCGAAGTTGATTTGCGAACTTCGGAAATCCGCCACGCTGAAATCGGCAATACGCTCGCGCAACTTCGGGAAGAACATCACGCACTCGAATCGCGCTGGCTGGAAGCCCAATCGCTTGCGGAAGCCCGTCGCGCCGAGCACGCTCAAGCGCAACAAAATGTTGAAGCATCGCGGGAACGCTCAAAACTCCTCGCTGCACGATTCCGCGAGCAGCAACAAACGATTTCGCAACTCGACCGCCAAGTCGCTCGCCTTTCTGCCCAAGTTTCAATGCTTGAACAACTTCAGGCAAAGTTCGAAGGTTTTTCCGCCGGGGCCAAAGCCATCCTCAAAGGAGAATTCGGCGAACTTGCACCCGCGGGAACGGCAAAGCCGCTCAATTCGCTTATCGCCGTCAAAGAAAATGTTTTTTCTCCGGCAATCGAACTCCTGCTCGGCTCGGCTGCCGAGACGCTATTCCTCCCGAACAATTCACAACTCTCCGCGCTTTTAACCGAGCTCGGAGACCGCAATCTCGGACGCGCCGTTCTGGCTCTTCCCGACACGGGAACCCCTCACGTTCCCGCAGAAAACCTTCCGGAATTTTTGCGTCCCGCAGAGTCGCTCATCGAAACAAAAAATCCGGAGCTCTCCGAAGCGGTTCGCGGTCTTTTCGAGCGTTGCTTCGTCTGCGACGACGCGTTTCAGTTCCTGGAATTTTGGAAAAACAATCCTGCGTTCGATTTTCTCCTCATCGCCACACTCAACGGAGAACTTATTGATTGCCGGGGCCTGCTCTACACGCCTGCCGGAGACGCAAAAGGCAATTCCGCTTTTCAGCGGGAAGCCGAAATTAAGCACCTGCGGGAACGCCTCCACGCCGAAAATGATTTGCTGACGGAAGCCAATCAGCGAACAATCGAAATTCAGGCGGAAATGGACGAGGTCGAAGCCGAAACCGAACAGCTGCGTGTTGCCGCCGCAACGCTCGCACAGGAAATTTCGGCAATCGCCGCCGACGAACGCGCCGCCGAGCGCGCCATGGAAAACAATCGCGTTGCCGTCGAACGCCAGGAAAAGCTGCTCGCCGAATTCGAATATTCCCGCAACATCGCCATCGAAAAAATGGAAGCGGCAAAACAAATCCTCGATTCCGGAGAATCGCGAATTGCCGAATCCAAAGCCGCCATCGCAGCCAAAGAAGCCGAAATTGCTTCGCTTCGCGCGGCTGCCGACGAACGCAAAGAAGCCGTCAATGAAGTTCGTTTCGAGCTTGCGCAAAAAAAACAGCAACTCGAAATGATCGAACGCGAAGTTGCCGAAATTCGCGCTCAACTGGCAGATTTGCAAGGGCGCGTCGATACGCGGGAAGGCGAAAAGCGCAATGCGCTTGCTCAAATCGACACGTTTAATGAACAGGCGGAAAATGCGAAAGCACGCGTCGAACAGCTCACGGGAACGCTTGAAGCTTCCGGCGGCGAACTTGAAACGCTTCGCAGCGAGCTTCAGGGAGTCGAAGCAAGAATCGAAGAACTCGACAATGCGATGAACGGTGATCGCAATGCATTGCGGGAAAACGAAACACAGCTTTCCGCCCTCGAAGTCAAACTCACAGAAGAAAGCTCAAAGTGCAGTTTTATCTCCGAAAAAATTTCCACCGAATATCAGCTCGACATTACAACGATTGACTGGAAACAACAACTTTGGCGGGCAGACGAAGAATTTGAAAGCAAAGTCCGCTTCGACGAACTCGACGACGAAGACGGGAACGAAACCGAAATCCGACCGAAAGCGCGCCGGGAACGCGGCGAACCGACGGAAGAAGATTTGGCGGCAATGGACAATACGGACTGGCAGCCGCTTGTGCGCGAAGTCGCCGACCTGCGGGAACGCCTGCTCTCCATGGGAGCCGTCAACCACACCGCAATCGACGAATATTCCGACCTGCGGGAACGCTACACTTTCCTCAAAAATCAGGCAGACGATTTGTGGACTTCCAAAAACGAACTCGTCAAAGCCATTGATGAAATTAACGCGACTTCGCAGAAATTGTTC
Source organism: Candidatus Spyradenecus sp. (assembly GCA_045535075.1). Taxonomy (GTDB): domain Bacteria; phylum Verrucomicrobiota; class Verrucomicrobiia; order Opitutales; family UBA953; genus Spyradosoma. The sequence continues at coordinate 57,301 of JAZSKX010000005.1, forward strand.
ACGGATACGTTCGAGCAAATCCGCAAGAACTTTAAATTTACGTTTGAACGCCTTTTCCACGGCGGAGAAAGCGATCTCCAACTTGTTCAAGCAGAAGACGTACTCGACAGCGGAATCGAAATTATCGCTCGCCCGCCGGGAACCAAACTGCGCAGTATTTCATTGCTTTCCGGCGGCCAGCGCACAATGACTGCCGTCGCCCTGCTCTTTGCAATTTACATGGTCAAGCCGTCGCCGTTTTGCGTCCTCGACGAACTCGATGCGCCGCTGGACGATGCCAACGTCGGGCGCTTCACCGACATCGTCAAAGAATTTACTCGCTACTCACAATTCCTCGTCGTCACGCACAATAAGCGTACGGTTTCGGCGGCAGAAACGATTTACGGGGTCACGATGCAGGAACGCGGTGTTACACAACTGCTTTCCATGCGCTTTAATCGGGAAAGCGGCGACACCGAAACCACGGGAACGGTCACGGAATCTCCGACACTCGGGAAAGGCGGAGCCTTTTCGATGGCGCGTTAAAAGCGACGTTTCACCTCCGGAAATTGCTTTTTCGCGGGAAGATTCATAAATTCATGCTATGAAATTTATATCTTCCCTGCTCGTCTCCCTTTTAATGTTTTGCTCTGCGGAATGCCTTGCGGCTCCGAAATGGCAACTCGTTTGGAAAGATGAATTTAACGGCCGAAGCATTAACCCGCGCTATTGGACAAAGATTGAACGCGGGAAGCCGGATTGGAAAAACACAATGTCGGACGATCCGTCGCTCTTTGCCGTGAAAAACGGAAATTTAATTTTGCGCGGCAAAGTCAATAAAAACACCCGAAAAGATCCGTCGCCTTTTATCACAGGCGGAATTTCCACCCAAGGGAAATTCTCGTTTTGTTACGGGAAAATCGAAATTCGAGCCAAACTCGACTGCGCGCAAGGCGCTTGGCCGGCGCTCTGGTTGCTTCCCGATTTTAAAGGTTCCAAATGGCCGGATGACGGCGAAATTGATATTATGGAGCATTTAAATTTCGACGATTTCGCCTACCAAACCGTACATTCGCGCTACACACAATCGCCCAAAGGGAACAATCCCCGCAAAGGCGCGACAGGAGCAATCAAACGTAACGGCTACAATATTTACGGTCTGGAATGGCATCCGGACAAACTCGTTTTCTTCATCAACGGGAAAGAAACATTTACTTATCCCCGCGTTCCCGCAGAAAAGAAAAACGGCCAGTGGCCGTTTACAAAACCGTTTTATTTACTGGTTGATATGCAGCTCGGCGGAAGCTGGGTCGGAAAGGTCAACCCCGAACATCTTCCCGTGGAAATGCATGTTGACTGGATACGTGTTTACAAAAACACTTCGCTGAAAAAGTAAGCAAATCAGGGATCGGAAAGCTTCTCGCGAAGCACTTTTTGTATTGAGTCAAACGGCGGCATAACGGCGGGATTATCGCTCACCCACGCATATTCAATTTTTCCGTCGATTCCGATAATAAACGCCGAACGCTTGGCGACTCCGCGATAGTCCAAAACGTCCGGACGAAAATGATTATCCTCAACGCCGTAAGCTTTTATCGCTTCGCGGTTAAAATCGGAAAGCAAAGTCAGCGAAAAGCCCGCCGACTCCTTCCATGCCTCCTGCGCAAACGGTCCGTCAACCGAAACAACAATGACGTCCGCGTCAAGGGAGTTGTAGACATGAAGCGTGTCTGAAAGCGTGCAAACTTCCGTGCTGCACGTTCCCGAAAAAGCAAACGGGACAAAAAGCAGAACGGTGCGTTGCTTCCCGACCGAGCGAGTAATGTCAATTGATTCGATTCCCTTCTCCGTTTTCGCCTTCAGCGTTACGGCGGGCGCCTGCATTCCGATTTCAAGTTTCATCGCCTTGGGAGCGTTCCCGCAGGCATTTTTTGTTTCCCGTGAAACGGAATCCGAACAGGAATTGCAAACCTGCGTACAAGCGGAATTGGCTAAAATCAAAAGCGTTCCCGCAAATGCGGCACTTAATCCGAGTAATGGTTTTAATTTCATAATTTTAAAACCATTACATTTATGAATTTATGTCAATACATCAATTCGCGGGAACGAGAATGTGCGCAAATTTATCGCTTTCGGCGACGAACTCCGACAAGCGCCAACGCCCCCAAGCCTGCGAGCAAAGCAAACGCCGACGGCTCCGGAATCAGAATCGGCTGATAAGCGACTCCCGTCTCGAAAGAAATACTTTCAATCAGAGCGTCGACGGCGTAGGCGGCTCCGATATCGCCGATTAACAGCGTATTTTTGTAAGAACCCGCAATTGATTTATTCCCGCTCAGACAATCGCCGATGAGGTCTCCGTTAAGCCAAACATAAAATCCGCCTTCCGTTGTCGAATTTTCGTTAAGCATATAAGCGATTCGAATGTTCACGAAATCGTCCGTTGCGAAATAGGTTTTATTCTCCTCAGAAACTCCTCCGTAGAGAAGCGTTCCCGTATCTCCCCAGAAAACTCCGCTTTCTCCGAGATAAACCACACCGACTTCGTCGTGTCCGTTCCCGGCAAAGATACCGAGAAAATTGTTCGTGCGTCCCGTTTTTTCCATTTTCACGGAAAGTTCGAGAGTAAATTCCTGAAGCGCGCCGCCGGCCCAATTTAGGCGAATATCACTTCCAGACTGCGCAATTGTTGAAATATCCAAATTGCCGGACGCGTCAACATTCCACACATGAGAATTCGCCTGGGTATAGGAGAATTCCTGCGTCGTCGTTCCCGTCGTCGCCGTTGCCGCCCACGAAGACTCGTTTTTAACGAAATTCGTTTGTGTTTTCAATTCACTTGCCCTTACCCGGGACGTTCCCAGGTCGATTATCGGCGCCAACCCCAATGCCGTCGCCATGTTTTTGGCAACGACTAAAGCGCCTCCCGCGTTCGGGTGGACATTGTCGGAAGTATGTCCGAAAGCGTCAAACCCCGAGGTAATATCATGGTAGCGCACCGTCGAATTTTCAGTATTCCATTCTCCGGCAGAAATTTGCCGTTGAATTTCGGTGTTGTACTCTTTGATTCGCCCCTGCGCATCTGCGACATTATTCCATGATGCCTGTTTTGTCGGCAAAACCGAAAAAACATGAACGGTAACATTCGGATTTTTTTCCTGATATTGCCGGATAATTTCCTTTGCGTTTGCTGCAGTTTCGGCGACGGATTTTGCATAAGACAAATCATTCACGCCGAGCAAAAGCGTTACCGTATCCGGAGTGCCGTCCGGATAAGCACTTGTATTTGCAAGCCACTCGGACAACATTCCGCTTCCGGAACCCGCCTGCCGCCCGTCCGGCCCGCTAAGAAAATCATAGGTGCGCCAACCGTAGTGCCCTTCGCTCGTGTTATCGTAAACGTTCCCGCGAAAACCGGGTGTTTGCGACTCACTTGCCGAAGTTCCGTCAAAAAATGTCGACATCGAACCGACAGGATTCCATGCAACACCGTTCGAAACAAAAATCTTCCAAAGCGGATAGCGATAAGAAAGCGATTTATCTACGGCAGAGTTTGCGAGACCGCCGCCTTGAGTAATCGAATCTCCGACAAAAGCAATATTACCGAAATCAATATCTGCAAATGCGGGAACAGCAGCCAAGGAAAGCGAGGTAGCGGAAATAAGAGAATAAAGAGAAAAGCGTTTCATCTGATTTAGAGATAGGGTTAAACAATACGTCGAACGCACGGGAACGCGCGATTGGATTCAACGAAACCCGGAATCACGCCCAAAGCATGATTCCGGGAAAAACCGCAAATTAGCGGGAACGGCGGCGACGCGCGACGAGAAAAGCCGTGATTGAGATAATATTTTTCATATTTTTTGATACACAGAGAGAATGAAGCCGAGGCGTAAAATTACGCATCCAACTCGACTTCGGAGGCGCACATTCTCACAATCCCGAGAAAAAAATCAAGCATAATTCGCACCTATTTTATAGGTATTATTTAAAACACAGATACAAAAAAACAAAAAAAACACAACGAAATCCGGGCGAACTCTGCGCTTCACTTTTCGCGGGAACGGGTATTTAATCGGCTTTCATGAAAGTCAGCCTCTTTATCCCCTGTTTCGTTGATCAATATTTTCCCGACGCCGGCATGGCATGCGTCAAAATTCTGGAAAAACTCGGACACGAAGTCCTTTTCCCCGAACGCCAAACCTGTTGCGGGCAACCGCCGCACAATACGGGATTTTGGAAGGAGGCCCGCGAATCCGCCTTGCGCGCGATTGAGATTTTTGAGAACGCGGAAGTCGTCGTCGGTCCTTCGGGCTCCTGCATCGCGATGATGAAAGACGGCTACGGAGATTTGTTCAAAGGAACGGAACACGAAGCACGCGCGAAAGCACTTGCGGCAAAAACCTTTGAATTCACGCAATTTCTTGTAAACAAACTCGGCGTAACCGACCTCGGTGCATCGTTCCCGCACAAAGTAACATTCCATGATGGCTGCCACGGCTTGCGCATGCTCAAAGCGAAAAGCGAGTCGCGCGCGTTGCTGGCAAAAGTCAAAGGGCTCGAACTTATTGAGATGAGCGAAGCGGAATCCTGCTGCGGTTTCGGCGGAACGTTTTCCGTAAAATTCCCGAAGATTTCGACGGCGATGGTTGAAAAGAAAGCCGCTTCGATTTTGGAAACGGGAGCGGAATACGTCACCTCGCTCGATGCGTCCTGCCTCATGAATATCGGCGGGTACGCCGCGCGGGAACGCCTGCCGTTCAAAACCATTCACATCGCGGAAATTCTCGCGTCAAACGAAGCTTAAGAACAACTCCCTTTCTGACATGAGCACTCCTTCGACACTTTTCAAAGCCGCCGTTGCCGACGCTACGTCCAACGAATCCCGCCGCAACTTCATTTATAAAGCGCTCGGCGGTTATTACGTTTCCCGAGACAAGAACAAAGACAATTTCCGCGACTGGCAAAAAGCCCGCAACTGCGCCGCGCAAACCAAATACGAGGCGCTGAATAATCTTGCCGACAATCTGGAGATTTTTTCGAAAAAAATCGAAGCGCGCGGCGGCAAAGTTTTCTTCGCGGCCTCGCCGAGCGAAGCGCGGGAATACATTTTAAAAGTTGCCCGCGACAACAATGTCAAAAAAATCATCAAATCGAAGTGCATGACGTCGGAGGAAATTCACCTCAACGACGCGCTCGAATCCGCGGGAACGGAAGTTGTCGAAAGCGACTTGGGGGAATTCATTCAGCAACTGCGCAAAGAACCGCCGTTTCACTTCGTGTTCCCGTGCATGCACGTCAAACGCGACGAAATCAACCGACTCTTTCAGGAAAACATCCAATCGCGCGACACGGATAATCCGGCGGAACTGACGATGATTGCGCGGGAATATCTGCGCCAAAAATACCTCGATGCGGACATGGGCATCACGGGAGCAAATTTCATTGTCGCTCAAGACGGCATGATTTCGGTAACGGAAAACGAAGGCAACTCCCGTCTTTCCGCCGCAATGCCGAAAATCCACCTTGTTCTTGTCGGCATTGAAAAAGTCGTCCCGCGCCTCGAAGATCTCGCGCTGTTCCTCCCGATGCTCGCAACCGCCGGCGCCGGGCAGCCGCTCACCGGCTACAACACGCAATACGCGGGACCGCGCACGGCGGAAAATCCCGACGGACCGGAACAATTTCACGTCGTGCTTTTGGACAACAACCGCACGCAACTGCTCGCCGACGCCGAACACCGCGACGCGCTTCACTGCATGCGCTGCGGCGCGTGCCTGAACGTTTGTCCCGTCTTCAAAAACATCGGCGGGCTCAGCTACGGAACGACGTATCAGGGACCGATCGGCTCGCTCATCACACCGCATTTGCGCGGCACGAAAAACTGGCAACATCTTTCTTATTCGTCGTCGCTCTGCGGCGCCTGCACGCAAGCCTGCCCGGTCAAAATCGACATTCACGACCACCTGCTTGAAAACCGCCGCAACGCAACAACGCTCGCGCCGAGTCTGCTTTGGAAAACGATTTTCTTCGGGTTTAACTTCATCTTCTCGCGCCCGAAGCTCTACGCGCTGACCTTCAAAATCGCGAAAAAAATCAATCCGCTCACCAAGCTCGCCGACAAAGTCCCGGGAACGCTTCTCCACGGATGGACGGGAACGCGTAATCTCCCCGAACCACCGAAAAGCTCTTTCCGGGAACGCTTCGCCGAACACCAAAAAGAAGACCTGAGCATCCGCTAACCTCCTTCGCAGACAACGCACTATGAACAATCCTTCCAAAGAAAAAATTCTCGCCCGTATCCGCGAAGCCCTGCGCGTTCCTGCGCCCACGCCCGCGCAAATCCACGGTCGCCACGGTCAAACGCCCGCCGAAGAATACACGCGCGATTTCCGCGATGCAATGCCGCCTGCGGGAACGAGCGATGCCGAACGCCGTGCGATTTTCGAAGCCAATCTCGCCGCGCTCAAAGGGCAGTTCGTCGCCTGCAAAAACCTTGACGACGCTCGCGAAAAATTTGAAACGCTCTGCGCCGAACGCGCTTGGACGAAGTTCGCCACGCATCGCGCCCCGCTCTGCGACAACGTCGTTCCCGCAGAGAAATCGCCGATTCTCACCGATGACGGCTACGACAAAAACGCGCTCGGTGCCGTCGATGTCGGCATTTCCGAATGCGAATGCCTTGTTGCACAAACCGGAAGCGTCATGTTTTCGACACGTGCCTGCGGCGGGCGCGCACTTTCGATTCTCCCGCCGGTTCACGTCGTTCTCGCGAAACAATCACAGCTCGTTGGCGATCTCAGCGATGCTTATGCGCTCGTCCGCGCGAAATACGGCGACAATCTTCCGGATTGCATGGGATTTATCACGGGACCTTCCCGAACGGGCGACATCGAGCGCATTCTCGTTCTCGGTGCTCACGGGCCGAAAGAGCTTTTTGTTTTCTTCATCGAAGAATAAAACGCTCTTCAGTTAAGAAGCTTAGCCGCGATTCCGTAGCGCAGATTGCGCGGAGAAAAAATCAGTTCGCCGACGCCGCAAACGTCGGCGACTTCGAGAACGATCGCCAACGCCACCGGGAAAATATCAGCTCGTGTCGCGGGAACGCCGTCGAAAGCGACGCGTTCCGCTACGTTTTTTTCCGCCGAAGCCGCCAGCAATTTTTCTAAAGAAGAAATCGGAATTTTTCTTGGGAAAATCGCCGATTCGATTCCGGATTTTCGCGCCAAAATATGATGCGCCAGCGCCAGGACTCCGCCGCAAAAAACAATCGGAGTTTCCCGCGAAATATTTGCACTTAATTCCGAAGCCGGGCATTCACGCACATGCCGGCGAATTTTTCGGATAATTTCCGGCTGCAAAGCGGCTTTCGGTTCGCGGACAAATTCATTCATCAATCGCACGGCGCCGAGCGGCCAACTGCGCACGTCGTTCCCGCCGCGCCCGATGAACTCCAAGCTTCCGCCGCCCAAATCAAAAATCGCGGGAACGCGCGGCAAATCGCGCACAAGCGAATCCGTCAAAACGCCGGCGGCAATGCCTTCCGCCTCCTCTTCGCCCGAAAGCACGCGCAAAGGCGTTCCCGTCGCCTCTGAAATTGCCTCCGCAAATTCGCGAGCATTTGCCGCTGTCCGAAAAACGCTCGTCCCGACAATCGCAATCGCCGTCGGCTCGTATTTTTGCGCCTTGTCCAAAAGCCTTTTCACGGCATCGATTCCCTGTGAAAATTTTTCGGCGGAAATAATTCCCGCATCACGCTTTTCAAGTAAGCGGACATCTTCGTACGCCTCAAAAACACAATCGACGTGCGCCGATCGGGCAACGAGCAACTTAAACGAATTGGAGCCTAAATCAATGACTGCGGCACAAGGCGTATCCATAAAAAAATGACGATTTTAATTATTCCCGTCAAAACGCGGCATCGTAACTTCCGCACCCCGATTGTCCGCACTATTGATTCCTTCGGACTTAACGACTTTCAGCGCCGTCAACACGAGAATTTTCATATCAAGCCAAAACGAAACGTGGTCCACATACCAAACATCGAGCTCAAACTTTCGCTTCCATGAAATGGCGTTTCGTCCGTGCGTCTGCGCCCAACCCGTAACGCCGGGACGCACATCGTGGCGGCGCGCCTGTTCCCGTGAATAAAGCGGAAGATATTCGGGAAGCAAGGGGCGCGGGCCGACAATCGCCATATCGCCCTTTAAAATATTGAAAAGCTGCGGAAGTTCATCAAGCGAAGTTTTCCGAACAAAGCGTCCGACTCGCGTCAGCCGGTCGCAATCGGGAAGTAAATTTCCGTCGGCATCGCGCTCGTCCGTCATTGTTTTGAATTTGACGACACGAAAGATTTTTCCGTTTTTTCCGGGGCGTTCCTGTGTAAAAAAAACGCCGGCGCCCTTATTTGCGAAATGCAGAAAAACACAGAGCGCCAAAATCACCGGAGACGCGCAAACGCAAACAAACACGGCAAGACAAAAATCAATCATGCGCTTGAAAAATTTCTTGTACATTCGTTCATTGTTTACCAAAGCTAAACAAGCCGCAAGCGCAAGAATACTCGAAAATTTAATGCTTGCGTGCCGCACGTTCCCGTCGTTCAAATTTTCACCACTTCTGATGTCTCTAAAAAAACTTTCTGCATTTTCTGCGATTGCGGCGGGAACGCTTCTGCTCGGCGGTTGCATTTCCTCGAAACGCATGACGGATATTTCGCCGCTGGGCGAAAAAGACGAGCCGAAGAAAATGTCTGCCGAGCGCACGAACGCGTGGCCGCTTTATTACGCGACGGGAGCGGGCGGCGTTTCCGTGCTTTGGCCGTTTTTGGATTTCGACGACAACGGCTGGGCGTTTCGCCCGTTTTATGTCAGAGACGGCGACGAGCATTCCGCGCTTTGGCCGCTTTCCGGCTGGGATCCCGAAGGCGGCTGGGTGCTCAATTCGTATTGGGATGGTTCTTCTTTCGGCGCGTTCCCGCTGTTTCATTGGTCGACCTCGGAGCGTTCGTTCCGAATCAATTATATTTTTCCGTTTTGGTGGCAGAATGATTGGAGCGACTGGGGCTTGTTCCCGTTCGGCGGTGTCGGAAGCGGCGACGACGATTGGCGTTTCCTGAATTTTTATTACCGCAACACGGAAACGTATTCGCATTGGAATTTTTGGCCGCTTTTACTTAGAAAATCTCACACGGGAAAAGGCGCGGGCGAGCCTTACAAAACCGACTGGCGTTTGCTTTACGGTTTGCTCGGCGGCTACGAAGACGACAAATCCGAAACTGCGGCGTGGCTCGTTCCGTTGTTTTACGACCGGGAAAGCAAAACGCACGACGATTATTTCACTTGGGTTTTCCCGACATTTTTCCGCGGCGGCGAGTACGACGATTTCATCAACACGCTTTTGCCGTTTTATTTTTACGCGGGAAGCGGGAACGATTATGCGTTTATCACGCCGCTCGGCTGGCACACGGAACACGGCGATTCCGAAACAACCGCCGTTTTGCCGCTCTATTACTACAATACACGCGGGAACGACAATTACGTTTTCGCGACTCCGCTCGGCGGCTGGGGGAAATTTTCCGGCGGCGGCTATTTGCGCAATCTGCTCGGACCGCTCTACATCGATTACGCGTCGCCTGCCGAAAACTACGAATTTTCCTCCGTGCTTTGGCCGTTTTACATGCGTTCCCGCGACGGCAAGGAAGAATCGACTTACCTTTTCCCGTTCGGGCATCGCTGGACGGACGGGAACGAAACGCGGCGCGGATTTCTCCTCGGCTTGGGTGCAACGCGTTCCCGCGACGACAAAACCTCGTGGGCGATTTGGCCGCTTTACGGCTCGCGAAATGATTTTTACAACGCAGACTTCCGCTACTTTTTCACGCTCGCCGGAAGTAAGAAAAATGCCGACGGAACGCGAAGCTCGAACTGGCTTTTCCCGCTTTATCACTACTTCAACAACGGGGAAAACGATTACGAATTTTATTCGCTGTGTTACCTTTTCGGCGTAGAAAATTCGTTTCGGGATTACAATACCGCGCGCAAATTCGAAAATTACCTGTTCCCGTTTTATTTTTACGAATCGTGGACGAAATGCGACCAAAGCGGCGTTCCCGTAACGGATGAAGCGCATCTGCGCGATTTTTACATCCCGCTAGTTTACGGCTTCGACACGCAAACGTATTCCGGCGCGACGGAAAAATCCCGCAACGACTGGGCGCTGATGTATCTTTTTAATTTTCGGAATTCAAATTACGCGCCGCTTCCGCTGATGCGGGAATACTCCGCACAGGCGTTGGAAAAATTTTCGTATTCACGCTGCATCAATACGCTTTGGGAAACGCGCCGCTTCCGGATTTGGAAAGACGGCGCGCTGACGCCGCGGGAACAGCTGATTGTCTGGAATGCGGAAGATTATTGTCTCAATATGAACCCGAAAAGCGATTCTCTCGCGTTCCCGGGAGACAGAAACTGGGCGAAATCCCACGGACGTATCGATTTGGACAAAGAAATTTTTGCCAAAGGCGAAGAGGAAAATCTCGGCTGGGGCGAACGGAGAAAAAAACGTGAAGCGTTTTATCACCGCGAATTGCTGAAAATTTTCCGGCGAAAAGGAATTGCGGTAGAAGGGCTTGTCTTTGACGGATTTTTCGACAAAAATGCGATGACGCGCGCCGTGCAGCAACTCGTTGCCGAAAACACGGAAGTCCTCACGGAAAAGGAATTTCAGGTTTGGCCGTTTTACGAGTCTCAGGAAGTCTCGGACGGCAACTTCGAAAAGGAATTTCTCTGGGGCGTATGGTATTCGCGCGGGAACGCCGACGAGTCGTTTACAAGCTGTTTGAAATACCTTTATCGCCGCGAGACGACATCGGCGGGAACGAAGCTCGACGTGTTCCCGTTTATCAGCGTCGATACGGGCAAGCGCGGCGCATTTTCCTTCCTCGGGAACTTTTTCAAAATCGTCAACGACGACGAAAAAGGCTGGAGCGGCAATTTCCTCTTTATTCCCTGGGGCGATTAATTTTCCTTGGTGTTGTTACCTATTAAATAAGTAGTAATTACATATTGACACTTCGGTCAGATTCGTTAAAATGGGCTTCAAGTATGAAAAAGCGCGTAATACTTCCCCTCTCTTTCGGAATTATTCTGTCCGGAATTTCGTCCGTCCATGCCGGCGATTTTACGCTTTTTGCGGCAGGCGTTGATCCGAACGACCCCGCGAGTTATTACAACGCCGACCAAATGCAGACCCCGACTTGCTGGGCGGCGGCGGGAAGCAATGTTGTCGCGCATTGGCAGGATCACCACGTTGATTCCGTTCCCGCGGGAACGCCTACCGGAACGGACGTTTACAGTTCATTTTTAAGTTTGTACTCCGCTCCGGCAGGCGGGAACTCCGACAAATTTTACCAATGGTGGCTTGGCTATTATCCTACGGAATATTTTGACGGTACACTCAAGGACGACTGGCAATCGCTGAACGTCGGCGGGTATTACAAGGACGTATACACCTACGAGGAAGCAATGGATATGGCATGGTCTTATTATACCGGAAATTCCGATTACAGTGCCCGCTACGCAAGCCGCGCCATTTACTATGCGCTTTTGAACGGGTATTCGTTTGCGATAGGAATCCCCGGCATCAGGCACGCGTTCACGGTTTACGGGGCCTCTTTCGATCCCGTAACCGAATTGGTGACTTCGCTTTATCTTTGCGACTCCGGCTACGTCGTTTTCAGTAAAGACAAAATGCATCGTGCGCGAATAAATCTTACCGGCAACAAGCTATACCTCGCCGGCTTCTACACCGAAGAAAATGATTTTGCCGGCTATAACACCCATCGACAGCTCGACAACCTTTACTTTCTGGGCAATACGGAAACGGATACGATGAATTTTGTTTGGAACGGAGAGGCAATTCCCGAACCGTCGGCGTTCGGTTTGATTGCGGGCTTGGGCGCTCTCGCGCTGGTCGGCATGCGCCGTCGTCGCCGACTGCAATAAAACACGTGCCTCATTCGAAATCTGCAATTTAAAATTTCTCCTCCGCGTTCCCGTCAATTGATTTTGCGGGAACGCTTTTTTAGAGCAAAAACTATTCTTTCAAGCACGAAAAAAGCTTGCCAAGACTCACGTCAAAGCACATATTCTTGATTTTAATCCTACTTGGGGCGTTTAGCTCAGCTGGTTAGAGCATCTCGTTTACACCGAGAGGGTCGGGGGTTCGAATCCCTCAGCGCCTACCATTTTCCGCGATATGAACAAGCACACAGTCTCCGCTCTTGTTGAAAATAAATTTGGCGTTCTTGCCCGCGTCTCCGGTATGCTCAGCGGTCGCGGTTTCAACATCGAAACTTTGAATGTCGCTCCGACGCACGATCCGAATATTTCCCGTATCACGGCTACAATTATCGCAGACGACGAATCGTTGAATCGTTGTATCCGCCAGTTGGATAAGCTTGTCAATGTTATCACGGTTCAAAATTTTGACGGTGTTGACTTCGTTGCTCGGGAACTCGTTATGGTCAAGGTCAAAGTCAACCGCCAGACGCGCTCCGAAATCTTAGAAATCGTCGGCATCTTCCGCGCTCAAGTCATTGATGTTTCCCTCGAAAGTCTTATTATCGAATTCACGGGCAACAAAAATAAGATTAACGCCTTAATGAAGCTTTTGAACAATTACGAAATCATCGAAATGGCGCGCACGGGAACGCTCACGCTTGAGCGCGGTGCCAATTCCTGCAAATAATTTACTCTATTCATAATACATCATGGCTACGAAAAAAGCTCCTGCTAAGAAAACGACGAAAGCCCCTGCAGCAACGGCAAAAAAATCCTGCTGCAAAAAAGCTTGCGCAAAGAAGACGGCTCCCAAAGCTATCAAAATTTACCACGACAAGGATGTCGATGACTCTGTTTTGAAGGGCAAGACGATTGCCGTTATCGGCTACGGTGCACAAGGTCGCGCGCAGGCGCTCTGCCTTCGCGACAGCGGCGTGAACGTCATCATCGGTGTTCGCAAGGGAAAATCCTTCAAGGCGGCGAAAGCTGACGGTTTTGAAACTCTCGCAGTCGACAAAGCTGCGAAGAAAGCGGATATCATCCACATTCTTCTCCCGGACGAAAGCCACAAGAAGGTTTACGCGGAAGAAATCGCAAAGTACGTCACGCCGGGCAAAACGCTCTGCTGCTCGCACGGCTTTGCTTATGTCTTCAAAAATATTGTTCCGCCGGCGGATGTCGACGTCATCATGGTTGCCCCGAAAGGTCCGGGAACGGAAGTGCGTCGCGTCTTCGAAGAAGGCTTCGGTTGCCCGGGTCTTGTTGCCGTTTTCCAAGATGCCAGCGGGAACGCGATGCAAACTGCGCTCGCAATCGCCAAGGGCGAAGGCCTTACGCGCGGCGGGGTTCTCGAATGCACGATGGAACAGGAAACCTACGAAGATCTTTTCGGCGAACAGAATGTTCTCTGCGGCGGCATCGTTGACTTGATGAAATACGGCTTTGAAACGCTTGTTGAAGCCGGCTATCCGGACGAAATGGCATATTTCGAATGCGTCCACGAAGCGAAACTCATCGTTGACATCATTTACAACAAGGGAATCGCGGCGATGAACGGCGTTATCTCCAACACGGCAGAATTCGGCGAATATTACAACGGACCGAAAATCATCACGCCGGATGTTAAGAAGCGTATGAAAGAATCCCTGAAGCGCATCGAAAGCGGCGAATTCGCAAAAGCTTGGATGCGGGAAGCCTCCAAGGGAGCTCCGACGCTCGCGAAGAAACGCGAACAGCTTTCCAAGCACCGCGTCGAAATCGTCGGCGAAAAAATCCGCAAGCTTTTCGAACGCAAATAAGCATTCGTTAATACGGAAAAATTCCCGCGTGATTGCTTTTACGCGGGAATTTTTTTTGTTATAAATAATAAAGTTTCAATTCACGTCTATTATCATGAACACAAAAAAACTCCTCCCCGTTCTTCTCTCCTCCGCCGCGCTCATGGCTGCGGGAACACTCGTTGCCGATGAAATCCGATGCAAAAACGGAACAATCATCATCGGAGAAATTACAGCCATTGACGACGGTGTCATCACCGTAAAAAATCCGTCCGACGACGGAGGCGAAAGCAAAATCAAGCAAAGCGAAGTTCTATCCGTTTCCACGAGCAAACCCGTCAACGTCCGTACGGCAGACGGTAAAACGCACACGGGAACGTTCACGCCGACAGCAGTTGAAGGAGAAATTATGATTGGCGGCACGCCGATTCCGGTCTCTGTCATCACCAGCTCATGGCTTCTCGACGGGAAAAGCCCGGAAGAACGTGAAGCGGAAAAATTCAACTACACGAGCGAATACGAAGTCGGCGCAAGCCTCACGGGAACGACCGGCAACTCGGAAAGTCTCTCCGGCGGCTTCCATTCTCAAGCCGTTTGGAAGAACGTTGAAAACGCTTTGAAATTGTATGCAAACTACAATTACGGAAAGACAAAAGACAACGATACGCGCGACTGGACAAAATCCGCCGACAATCTTCACGTCGGATTTGACTGGTCTTCCGAATTCTACGCTCCGTGGTTCTGGTATGCGCGTTCGGACTTAGGCTTCGACCGTGTTCAAAATATCCGATTTTTTGACACAAGCGCTGCCGGTTTCGGCGTAAAAGTAATCAACGAAGACAATTGGCATCTGTCCCTGCGAGGCGGTCTTTCCTACCGCTACGAAGCCTACAAAGATTACAACGGCAACTTTACCGATCGTGATGACACCAACACCGCCGGTTTGGACTTCGGGCTGTCGCACGACTACGAATGGTCTTGGGGCAAACTCGTTACCGAAATCAGCTATGTTCCGGGCTTCGACAATTTCACGGGCGATTATTATATTTTCCACGAAACCTATCTGCAGGTCGCAGTCGAAGAACTCGATCAAATGTATTTCCGTGTCGGGGTGAAAAACGAATATCGTTCCCGCACAACGGCAGACGATCACTTGGACACGACTTACTACGCGCAACTCGTTTTCTACTGGAAATAGTTGAACAGCGTTCCTGTAAGATTCCTCCGCAACGCGATTCGCTTGCGGGGGAATTTTATTTTCCCGAAACGACACCCGAATCAAATACTATCGTTTTTGTTCGGATTTCTGGTTGCGCCGGACGCTTTTTCTTAAAATAATTCGGAACATGTTTTCCCCGACCCGAAAAATTCTCTCTGTCGTCTCGGCGTGCGCCGCGATTGCCGCATTTGCCGGCGTTCCCGCCGAAGTCTCCGCCAAAAACGTTCCCGGAATGTTGCAGTCGCCGAAACAGCCTGCCGGTGCGCCCAAGCCGCACGGCGCCGTGCCGACCGAACCGCAGGTTCAGTGGCAACGCATGGAGTTTTACGCGTTCACGCACTTCGGTCTAAACACGTTTACGGGGCGCGAATGGGGCTACGGCGATGAAAGCCCGGAGCTTTTTAATCCCTCAAAATTTAACGCCGACGGCATCGTCAAAACCTTCAAGGACGGCGGCATGACCGGCGTGATTTACACCGCCAAGCACCACGACGGCTGGTGCTCCTGGCCGACAAAAACCACCGAGCACAGCATAAAAAAATCGCCGTGGAAAAAAGGTAAAGGAGACGTTGTCAAAGAATTTGCCGATGCCTGCAAAAAACACGGAATCAAGTTCGGAACGTATCTTTCGCCGTGGGATCGCAACCACTCGGAATACGGGCGCGACGGCTACATCAAAGCTTATTACGGACAAATCGAAGAATTGCTCACAAATTACGGTGACGTTTTTGAAATTTGGTTCGACGGCGCCAACGGCGGCGACGGCTACTACGGCGGAGCGCGGGAACGCCGTAATACTCCCGGCGGCGCAGACAAATATTACAATTTCGAGCAAATCGTAAAAAACATTCGCAAGATGCAGCCGAACTGCATCGTTTGGGGTGCTTCGCATTACGGCGACGCGCGCTGGGGAGGCTCGGAAAAAGGACACGTCGGCTACCCGCACTGGCACACCGTAGGCGCACAAAATCCGGAGCGCACGCCGTCGGCTCACCCGGCAAGTTGCAAGGACAACTGCCGCCACGTTACCGCCGCGCACGGCATTCCCGGCGGCGACCGCTGGGTTCCCGCCGAGGGCGACACGCCGATCAACCACAGCGGTTGGTTTTGGCATCAGGGCGGACGCCCGAAATCTCCCGAACAGCTCATGCAGGTTTGGTTCGACTGCGTCGGGCGCGGAGCTAATTTGATTTTGAATTTGGCACCGGACAAAACCGGAAATCTCGACCCGAAAGATGTCGACGCGCTCATGAAATTTAAAAAACTCCGCGACGCGCTTTACAAAAAGGATTTCGCGCTCAACGCCAAGGCGAAAGCCAAGGCGGTGCGCCGCGGGAACGAAAAATCCTTCGGACCGCAAAATCTTACGGACGGCGATTTAGACACGTATTGGGCGACGAACGACAATGTTACAAAGGCGGCAGCGGTGATTGCGCTTCCCGCGAAAACGACCTTCGATGTCGTGCGCGTCCGCGAAGAAATCCGGCTCGGGCAACGCGTTGCCGCGTGGGCTCTCGACGCGGAAATCGACGGCGAATGGCAGGAAGTTGTTTCCGGGCAAACCATCGGAGTTCAAGCCATGCTTGTTTTGCCGAAAAAAGTTACGACGCAACGCGTGCGTTTACGCATTACGGAATCGGAGGCATGCCCGTGCATTTCCGAACTTTCGCTCTTTAAATTGCCCGAAGGCTTAAATCTGAAAAAAGCCGAAAGCGCTCCGAGCGTTACCGCCGGCGTGCCGAAAACAAAGTGGAAAATCGTCAAAGCAACTGCGGGAACGAACGCCAAAGCCGCTATCGACGGGAACGCCGCCACATTCTGGCACACGCACATGAAGCAGGAAATGCGCCCGCCGCAGTCGCTGACGGTTGATATGGGCGAAGCGCACAAAATCCGCGCCTTCACGTATCTTCCGCGACAGGACGGCACGACAAACGGCATGACCGACCGCTACATTTTTGAAATCTCGCTCGACGGCAAAAAATGGGAAAAAGTCGCGGAAGGCGAATTCGGCAATTTGCGCGCCAACCCGATTGAGCAAACGATTACGTTCCCGCCGGAAAAAGCGCGTTACTTCCGCTTCACGGGAACGCACGCCCTCGACAAAAATCACGTTTCCGCTGCCGAAATCGGCGTCTTGGAATAAAGCGAAAATCTTACTTAAGCAATCAAAACCGGGAGCAGTCATGTTCCCGGTTTTTTATAAACACATTCTGTTCTCGAAGAATTCGATTTTCAGCGGTCTTGGCATAATTTCTGCATTACTTTTCAAAGCAATGAACAACGCAGACAATTTTACTCCCCGAGCGAAAAAAGTGATGGAACTTGCCGTCGCGGAAGCTCGTCGTTTCCGCCATAATTACATCGGAACGGAACACATTCTGCTAGGGTTGCTCACCCTCGGACAAGGCGTCGCAATTAACGTGCTTGTTCACCTCGGAGCGAATGCCGACGGCATTCGTAAATTTATCGAAGACCACATCGGCATGGGGCCGGAAGACATTCCGTTCCCGGAACAGGTTCCGCTGACGGCACGCGCCAAAAACGTACTTGATTTGGCACAAAAACAGGCAAAATCGCTGGGACACAATTACCTCGGAACGGAGCATATTCTGCTCGGACTGCTTGCGGAAGGCGCTTCCGTTGCCGCTCAAATGCTCCAAAAGCAAGGAATCAGCCTTGAAAAAGCACGTAGCCAAATTTTGTCGGAACTGAACGCTCCCGATACCGGGAAACCCACGGGAACGCCGCCTAAGCCCGCCGCCTCGGAAAATGCAGACTTACCGGATTTTGACGAAATCTTCGGGAAAATGGAATCGGAGTCCGAGGAACCGCCTCACCACGGCAAGGATGCGACGGAAGGCAACAACCGCCGTCAGGATAAAATGACGGCGCTTAAGGCCTTCGGGCGTGATTTAACGGAAATTGCCCGTAAAGGCGAAACGGATCCGGTCATCGGTCGAAGCGCGGAAATTCGTCGTGTCATTCAAATTCTCTGCCGGCGCACCAAAAACAATCCGGTGCTTCTCGGAGAAGCCGGAGTCGGGAAGACCGCCATTGTCGAAGGGCTTGCTCAAGCGATTGCAGCAGGAACGGTTCCGGAAATCCTCGCCGGAAAACGCTTAATTGCACTCGACCTCGCGCTCATGATTGCGGGAACGAAATATCGCGGGCAATTTGAAGAGCGTATCAAACTTGTGATGGACGAGATCAAGCGCGCGAAGAACGTAATTCTGTTTATCGACGAGTTGCATACGATTATCGGCGCCGGCGGAGCGGAAGGCTCGATGGACGCGGCAAACATTTTGAAGCCGGCACTTTCCCGCGGCGAAGTTCAGTGCATCGGCGCGACGACGCTTTCCGAATACCGTAAGTCCGTCGAGAAAGATCCCGCACTCGAACGCCGTTTCCAAAGCGTCAAGGTCGACCCGCCCTCTGCGGAAGATTCGATTCGTATTCTCCAAGGCATCGCTCCGAAATACGAAGCGCACCATCATTGCCGCTATTCGCCGGAAGCCATCGTTGCCGCCGTGCGTTATTCTGATCGTTATATCACGGAGCGTAACTTACCGGACAAGGCAATCGATATTCTCGACGAAGCCGGTTCCCGTGTTCGTATCGACTCATTTGAACCGCCGGCGCAAATCGAAGCCATCGAAGCTCAGATTCGCGAAGTCGTTGCCGAAAAAAAAGCCGCATCCGACGCCCAGCGCTACGAAGATGCCGCGACGCTTTACGAAAAGGAAAAACTGCTTTGCGCTAAGCGCGATAATGCCATTGAAGACTGGCGGGAACAGCGCGAAAAACTTTCCGCGCCCGTCACGGAAGAACACATTTTACGCGTCGTTTCCGATTGGACGGGCATTCCGCTTTCGCGCATGGAAAAATCCGAAGCGCAGAAATTGCTGGAAATCGAAAAAGATTTACAAAAATCCGTCATCGCCCAAGACGAAGCCTGCACCGTTATCGCGCGTGCATTGCGCCGTTCCCGCGCCGACCTGAAAGACCCGCGCCGACCGATCGGATCGTTTCTTTTCCTCGGACCGACCGGCGTCGGGAAAACGCTTTTGGCAAAAACGCTTGCCGAAAAAATGTTCGGACAGCAGGACGCACTGATTCAAATCGATATGTCCGAATACATGGAAAAGCACACGGTTTCGCGCCTCGTCGGCTCGCCGCCCGGCTACGTCGGCTACGAAGAAGGCGGAATGCTCACCGAAGCCGTGCGCCGCAAGCCCTATTCCGTTGTTCTTTTTGACGAAATCGAAAAAGCCCACCCGGACGTCATTCAGCTTTTGCTTCAGGTTTTGGAAGACGGGCGCCTCACCGATTCGCTCGGACGCACAGTTGATTTCCGCAACACGATTCTGATTATGACTTCAAACGTCGGCGCGGATATTTTGCAGAAAAATACGGCAATGGGCTTCGATACCGGGCTCGACGCAGAAGCCGATTTTGAAAAAACGAAATCGCGCTTGGGCGATGAGCTCAAACGAGCCTTCAAGCCGGAATTTTTGAATCGCCTCACGGAAACGATTTTCTTCCGTCCGCTTTCCAAGCACAACATGCGGGCAATTCTCGATTTGGAAATCGCCAAGGTTGCCAAACGCCTCGCCGCGCGCGGAATCGGGCTCGAGCTCACGGAAGAAGCGTCCGACTACCTTATCAATGTCGGCTACGACGAAAAATTCGGTGCACGTCCGTTGCGTCGTAGCGTCGAGCGCCACTTGGAAGATCCGCTTGCGGAAGAAATTCTCCGCCACGGCGACAGCTTCACGGGAACGCTCAATGTCGACTCTGACGGGAACGGACTTTCCTTTTCGTATCCGAAAAAAAATAACAATTCGGACTCGGAAAGAGCGTCCCCGCCTGCCCGTTCCCGCAAAAAGGCGGCGCCCCGTTCCCGCAGCAAAACGCCGACCGGAGTTTCGCGCCGTTCCCGCAAATCCAAATAATTCCCGCCATGAGTAATATTCTTCCCGTTCCGCTTGAAAAAGCCTACCGCCTGTTAAACCTCGGCGCCACGATGCTCGTTTCCGCCGAGCACGCCGGGAGCAGCGATGTCATGCCGGCGGCGTGGTCCGTGCCCTTGGATTTTGCTCCGTTTAAAGCCGGAGTCGTTATCGACAGCTCGCATTTCACTCGCAAGCTGATCGACAAGAGCGGTTATTTTTCTCTTCAAGTCCCGACTGTCGGCATCGCGCGAGAAACGCTTGCGCTCGGCTCCGTCAGCAAGAACGACGTTCCCGCCAAGCTTGAGCAAAGCGGAGCAAGTTTTTTCCGCATGGACGGATTTGAAATGCCTTTGGTCAACGGCTGTGCCGCGTGGATGATTTTTAAAGTAATCCCGGAAGCCGATAACGAGAAAAATTATGATTTAATATTCGGCGAATGCGTCGCCGCATGGGCAGACAAACGTGTTTTTGCAGACGGACATTGGCAATTTGAAAATGCGCCGGCAGATTTGCGCACGCTTCATTATGTCGCCGGCGGTCATTTCTATACAATCGGCGACGTGCTCCGCGTCGGCTGATTATTTTTTCGGCGCAATACCGGCTAGCGGGAAAGGCAACGGGAGACGAGTTCGCACATAACGGCTTCGTCTTCCCTCGGTCGCGCGATTAACGCTTCAAAAGCCTTAAGAAAGTCCAACTGCCAATCAATAAGCCGCTTAAGCGTTACCGCACGATTTTTGAGCGTTCCCGCGATTTTTGCGCCGACATACCACGCATTCTGCGAGAAGAGATTGTAGCCGGATTTTTCGTTGTTCCCGCCGAACATCTGCCCGTAGCGCTCGCCCGCCGCCGAGATTTCTCCTTTGGGAATTTCACCGCGAAAATTCAATCGCACGTCGCCCGCATCCAACAATGCGCGCAACTGAATCAGCAGGCTGTTGCGCTTCTGCATTGCGCTAAGTAGCGGACGCGCCGAATCGTTATTGAAAAAATAGCTTCTCAACGCCGCCAACGTTTTTTCCAAATCACCCGTAAAAAATAATTCCACCGGCTCAAAAAAATCGCCTTCGCCGAACACGGGCACGAGCGACAGCACCGTTCCCGCATCAATCGTTCCGCCCTGCCCGACATAGCACGCGAGTTTTCCAAGCTCAACATAACTCATCCGCGTATGGCGATTCACTTTATCGACAAGCAGACGCAGCGCATCATCGTCGATTTTCACGCCGAGTTTTCGTGCTTCATTTTCCAAACCGATAAAAAGCTCCTCCGGGTCGCCGCCTCCGGCAATGGCATTGAGCTCGCCGCATTTTAAAAGTTGTTTCGTCACCGTGCGCCGCTTGTCCGGTTTAATCACGGAAATTAAGGCACAAACGGCGTTCCCGTCGAGAGTCGCCGCCTCTTCGGCAAGCCGCTTGACGGCATTCGCCGTTTTTTCGGAGTCCACCAATCGTCCTTCAGACAGCCAATTGACGTTACGCAGCCAAACATATTTCTTTCCCCCGAAAAGCGGAAGCGTGCGCAAGGACTCAATGAATTTATCGACAATTTCCGCGATATCGTCCACTCCGAGTGCTGTTCCTTCAATTACATCCTTGGACATATCGTCAAACGCCTCGGCACTTTCTTTTTCCCAGCGTGCCCGCGCCTCGCGATTGACGAGAAAATCGTCATCTCCGACAAAAAGAATGTATCCTGCAGCGTCGTTTTCCATAGCGGGCGATTATCCGCGCCGTGCTCAGTTTTGCAATGAGATTTGAATCACCCCCTGAAAAAGCCCGTTGCAATAGGGTTGTTCCCGCGTCGCAATTTGAGTTTCGCGCAATATTTTCGGGAAATTTCCGGGCGCATCTCCGAGAAACCAATGAAACCACCACGCGGAAAGGTCCTTACCGGTTTCGGCACTTACAAGCGGGAAAAACGCATCGACCAAGAGAGTATCCAGACGCGTCCCGCCGATTGTTCCCGCGAAAATATCGCCGGCGACAAATTTCCGCAAATCCGCCATCGCCGTCTCACGTCTGAAACGATTTGTTCCGAGCCCGACCGGGAAAACGTCCGGCTCGGGAAGCGACAAAATCCACTCTTTCATGTGTCGCATCCATGACGGATTTTTCATCAGCAACCCGCAGTATTGCCGCAGGCGCGTCAGCGGTAAATTTGCAGGGCGTGTTCCCGCGAGCCGCCACATACCCGCTTCCGATTCGTAAAGTTTTTCCGGCGAAAGCAAAAGCATTGAGCTCGGCGAAAATCGCAACGCAATACGCGCCATCGCTTCCCGGTTGCGCCGCAGTCCCAACGTTTCAAGCGTAAGAGCATGGACAAGCGCGCTCCAATCTGCGGATTTTTCAAGCCGTCTACGCATAAAATTACGCTTTTGCTCCCAACGCAAAAAAGCGAGTTCCCGCAAGCGCCGTTGTCGCTCATCGGGTGCGATCTCGGCAATTTTTTCAAGAATTTCGGATTTTCCGTCGCGCCCTTCAACTGCGGCAAGCGCGTATTCCGTCGCATAATCTTCAATATCACTTTTTAGATGAGGCAAAAGCAAAAGCGTTTCCATCGGCGTTCCCGCGGCATTGGACTGCGGGTAATTCTCCGCTCGCGACGGGAAAACAACAACATGCAGGACAACATTTTTGTAAAGCGGATTTTCGGCGTGAGCGTGCGCCTGCCAGTCCTCCGCATAAAAATGGATTTCCACATCGCCGCGAACGCGTTTGCCGTCGAGCAGTATTTCCGAGCCGATGAAATCCGGTCCTTCCAAGCGATTCCACGTTCCCGCCGAGAGAATCTCAAGCGACCGGCGGGAAACCGTGCGCATGCCGTCGCGGCGAAAATCCCCGCGCGCCCAAATCCGCTGAATAAGTTTTTCGGGGATACTTACGGCTCCGAAAAGCCCCTGCATTTCGGCAACACGATAAGGAGCAGTCGTTTTATCTTTCATGTTTTGCGCAATAAAATCCGAGCCGCGAGAACGGAGCAAGCCATTTTCGCGGTTTACTATTCGTTCGAAAAAAAACATGATTCCCGTATGTTAAGAATCGGAAGACTGACTATCAGCGACCGCGCCGTCGCGGGAAGCATCCCGGATTTGGGCGGAACCGAGATTGAACGCATGCTCAGCGATTTACTCGGCGAAGACGTGAAATTCGTCTCACGCGTCGTCGGGCACGACCGCAACCGCATTGCCGATGCCATCCGCAGCCTGGTCGACGACGAAGCCTGCACGCTTGTTCTCACGGCAGGCGGAACGGGTCCGCTTCGCCGCGACGTCACGCCGGAAGCCACGCGTCTTGTTATCGAAAAGGAACTTCCCGGATTCGGAGAAATTCTGCGTATGAAATATTACGAGACGACAAAAACCGCCGTGCTTTTGCGTTCGACTGCAGGCATTCGCTCGCACGCGCTCATCGTCAACCTTCCGGGAACGCCGGAAGGCATTCGCTCGTCGCTCGAAATTCTCGGTCCGGCGATTTACGAATGCGTCGTCCACATCCGTTAAAATTTCATGACGGAAAGAAAACGCGCTGTCGTTTTGCTTGCACTCGGAACGCCGGACGCTCCGACCGTTCCCGCCGTTCGCCGCTTTCTTCGCGCATTTCTCGGAGACGGTCGCGTTATCGCAATTCCGAAACTTCTCAGAAAACTCCTGCTTGAATGCATTATTTTGCCGTTTCGCGCCAAGCACTCGGCAGCAATGTACCGACAAATCTGGACACCGCGAGGCTCGCCTTTTGCCGTCCACACGCAAGCATTGCGGGAACGCCTTTTCGAAGCGCTCGGCGGAAAAATCCCGGTTTCGGTCGCAATGCGTTACGGCGAGCCGTCGGCAGAAAACGTCGTGCGGGAACTCATCGATTCCGGAATAACCGAAGTCTGCGTGATTCCTCAGTTCCCGCAATATGCCGAATCGTCCTGGGAAACTGCCGTTGTCCATTTTTCCGAAACATTAAAAAAATTAGCGCCGGCAATGCGCGCTCACATCGTTCCGCCGTTTTATGAGCACGAAGGCTACATTGAGGCGCTTGCCGAAACACTCCGGGAAGTTGACCGCTCGCGGGATTTCGTTTTTTCCTTCCACGGAATTCCGATAAAATCAATCGAGCGTGTTGCCGCCGGAAAAACACGAAATTGCGATCTTGCCTCCGAAACCTTCTCGGAAGAAAACTGCAAAAGCTGCGAAGCCGCGGAAAAGTGCTACCGCCGACAATGCTACGCAAGCGCCCGCGCGCTCGCCCGCAAAGCCGGAATTCCGCCGGAACACGTGCGCGTCGCGTTTCAATCCCGCTTCGGGAAAGGCAAATGGCTCGTTCCCGCAACCTCCGCCTGCGTGCGCTCAACAACCGTGCTCGTCGCTCCCGGCTTTACCGTCGATTGCGTCGAAACCCTCCTGGAATTAAAAGAACTCAACGCGGGAACACTCATTCCCTGCCTGAACGATTCGCCCGCCTTTGCCCGGTTCCTCGCCGAACTCGTGCAAGAAAATGATTTAAAAAAATGAAGAATTCGTTAAGATATTCCAATCATGGAAAATCTTAACACTCCGAAAGCTCTCGGGTTTCGTATGCCCGCAGAATGGGAAAAACAAGCGGCGATTTGGCTGACTTGGCCCACGAACCCCGAACTTTGGCCCGGATATTTCGAGCCGCTTCTTGAGCAGTACGCCGCATTCGCCGCAAAAATCTCGCATTTCGAGCCCGTGCGATTCAACTGCGCCGCGGGAACGCTCGAAGCTCAAGCCCGAAAATATTTGGAGCGCGCGGGAGCGGACTTGTCCGTTATCGAATTTTTCGACCACCCCGCAAATGACGTTTGGTGCCGCGACCACGGACCGCTTTTCGTGAAAAACGACGTAAGCGGCGAAGTCGCCGTTACCGACTGGATTTTCAACGGCTGGGGCGGAAAATTTACGGCAAACCTGGATAACGGGATTCCCGCCTGCATCGCCCGTTCGCTCGGCATGAAACGTTTCGCTTACGACTTCGAGCTTGAAGGCGGAGGCATCGAACTCAGCGGAGACGGATTGTTGCTAACAACGGAATGTGTTCAAAAAAATCCGAATCGAGCCTCGGGACGCGACGACGAGGCTTTCGAAGAAGCCTTAAAAAGCGGACTTTCCATAAATAAAATCTTATGGATTTCCAACGGATTGGAAAACGACGATACCGACGGACATATTGACAACCTCGCGCGCTTTGTCGCGCCCCGAACAATTGTCGCCGTCTCCGAAAAAGACAGCTCCAAACCGAATTACGCACCTTTAAAAAGAAATCTCGAACAATTGCGAGCCATGAAAACGCCCGAAGGCGGAACATTCGAAATCATAGAGTTGCCGATGCCGGAACCTTTTTCGCTCGCGGGAAGAAACCTTCCGCCAAGCTACGCAAATTTCCTGATTTTGAACGATGCCGTTCTCGTTCCCGCCTACGGACAAAGCGGAGACGCGTACGCACAGGGAATCTTGGCTGATCTGTTCCCGGGACGTAAAATCGTCGGCCTTGATTCCCGCCTTATTCTCATCGAAGGCGGCTCGTTCCATTGCCTTTCGCAACAACAACCTGCCTAAAAATCATGACTGCCGATAAAATCTTTAAAGTCCTCGGAAACAAGATTCGCCTCCGCCTGCTCTGCCTGCTACGGGAACGCGACTTTCGCGTCGGCGACTTACAGGCGATTACCGGCTTGCCGATGGCAATGGTTTCGAAAGATCTGATGCGTTTGCGAGCCCAAAAACTCGTAGCCGCCACGCGCCGCGGCGTTTCAATTACCTACACGCTCGCAAACTCTCCGGAGGCGGAAGCGCTTCTTGCAATTTTGCATGCATCTCAAAGCGTGTTCCCGCAGGAAGTCATTAACGATGCCGCTGCCTTAAAATCACACGTTCCGAGTGAAATTCCGCCGACCGGCGCCGCCGAAAAACAGTTCACCGGCAATGCCTCGCGCGAAGTAAAACACGCCGAAAAAACGAAAAAACGCGTTCCCGCGGAATCGAATCCGGTGCCGGAAACGTTCGGCTCGCTCCCGACAAATCTGCTCTAACCGAGCCACGAAAACCGAAGCGGACTTCAAGGGAAAATTAGCTTTTCAACTGCCCGCAAGCTCGGTATTTTTAGAAGCTTATTCCTAATTTCTATCATGAACAAAGCAAAACTCATCAAGGCCGTCATCGCGCTATTGCTCGCAGGCTCGGTCTTTTTCGTTCCGTTCGAAACGCTGGGGCTTACGCTCACGCCGGTCGAGGTTCGCGTGATTGCGATCTTCCTGATGGCAGCCCTTTTCTGGATTCTGGAACCCGTGCCGATTTGGACGACTTCGATGCTCGTCATCGTCGTCTCGCTGGCAACGGTTTCCAACCAATGCCTCCCGTTCCTCAACGGCGACGACGTCGGGAAGCTCGTCAGCAGCAAGTCCATTATGGCGACGTTTGCCGACCCGATTATCATGCTCTTTTTAGGCGGATTCTTCCTCGCCGCCGCAGCGACGAAGTATCAGCTCGACATGAACCTCGCGAAGGTTCTTCTTAAACCTTTCGGGAAAAATCCGAAATTCGTTTTGCTCGGACTCATGATGATTACCGCCGTGTTTTCGATGTTCATGAGCAACACGGCAACCGCCGCAATGATGCTTGCGATTCTCGCTCCCGTCCTTGCGCTGTTTGATGCGGACGACAAAGGCCGCGCCGCATTTGCCCTCGCGATTCCGATTGCCGCCAACGTCGGCGGGATGGGAACGCCGATCGGAACGCCGCCGAACGCAATCGCGCTCAAGGCTCTCGGCGACATGGGTTCTTCCGTTTCCTTCGGCACATGGATGGCGTTCGGGATTCCCTATGTTGTCATTTTGATTCTTATTGCGTGGGCGCTCCTGCTCTTCCTGTTCCCGATTAAGAAACAATCGATGGAACTCAACGTCGGCGGGAAGTTCCTCAAAACCCCGAAGGCGATTATCGTTTACATCACGTTTGCGGTTACGGTTGTTCTCTGGGTTCTCGGCAAAGGCATTGTCGGAATGGATTCCAATGTCGTCGCAATGATTCCGATGGCGGTCTTCGCGGTTACGCAAGTTATCACCAAGGACGACTTGAAAAAGATGAGCTGGGACGTTCTTTGGCTCGTTGCCGGCGGCTTTGCGCTCGGTCTCGAACTTCAACAAACCGGCTTGGCGAAAAACCTCATCGCGGCAATTCCCTTTGAAACCTGGTCTCCGTTCGGACTCATGGTCGGTGCCGGCATCATTTGCCTCTTCATGGCAAACTTCATGTCGCACACGGCAACGGCTTCCCTGCTTGTTCCGATTATCGCGGTTGTCGGCGTCAACGTCGGCTCGAATCTTGACGGTCTCGGCGGCGTGATTGCCCTGCTCGTTTCCGTCGCTTTCGCTTCTTCCCTCGGAATGTCGCTCCCGATTTCGACTCCGCCGAATGCGCTCGCTCACGCGACGGGCTTGGTCGACACCAAAGGGATGGCAAAGACCGGTGTTTTCATCGGCGTTGTCGGCATGGTTTTGACTTACGCGATGATGATTTTGCTCGCGCAACTCAACGTTTTCGGCGCTCCGGAAAAATCGGAGCCGGCGCCCGTTCCCGCGGCGCAAGTCAGCGCTCCTGCGGCGCAAAAATAAGGCCGAAACTCAAAGCCGTAAAAAACTCCCGCACCCTAAAAATTGCGGGAGTTTTTATTTCTTAAGACTGGCGGTTTTCGATTCAATAGCGCGCGGGGAAATCACTTTCCGGCGGAACGAGCCCTTGGGCTTCGTAAGCGGTTTTAAAATGCAATTTTGCAAAAGCTCCAAAGCATTCCCGTCCGAATTTTTCGACGAGCTGTTCGCCCGCTTTACGCGTTCCCGCAGAACAACCTTTCGGAAGTTTGATTCCTGCGGATTTTTCCAAGTCCTTAATCGCACGCACGTATGTCGCGCGAGCGACGATGGAAGCCGCCGCAACCACGGGATCGCTTTCCGCCTTCGTACGCATCTGCAAGTCGAAATCAATTCCGTTTCGGGAAAGCAAACGTTGAACCAGCGGCGTTTTGGTAAATTGGTCGAGAAGCCCCCAAGTCGGCGTTCCTGCCGGTGTTTGCTGCGCGGCAAAAAGTGCCTCACGCAAAGCGAGGAAATGGAATTGCGCCAACATCGCGTTCAAATTTTTGAACGTTCCCGCGTAAAGTGCATTGTATTTCTCCATCGTCGTCGTCGCTGTTTTGACGATGACGCCCGGCGTCGCCCGAATCATTTTTTCGAGCTCGAAAATTGAGCTTTCGGCGACGGTTTTGGAATCTCGCACGCCCGCGTCCAGCCACGTTTTTACGGCATCCGCGCCCGCGATCACGCAACACGAAACGAGCGGACCGAACAAATCGCCCTTGCCGGATTCATCCAAGCCGGCATGATAATCAAACCATTCCGGATGGAACACATCGTCGTAACCGAGCCGTGCCACGCCGGTAACCTGCGGTTCAATCACGTTTCGGACAAATTCCTCCGTTCCCTTTCCCGAGACAACGACCTTGCCGGAAGTGTAAGCAACGACGTTGATTTTCAACGGTTTCGCCTTGTAGGAAAAAATCGCATACGGCGTTTGCGTTGCTTCGAATCCGTTGCCCTCGGAGCAGATTTTCCCGAGTGTTTCAATCTGCGCACCGGTGAGAGCCGAAGTCCACAGTGTCAGCACTTTTTCGGCGGGTTCCGTCTGTTTCTTTTTGGCGCACATAAATTTAGAATTTCCAGCTTTGGCGCATTTGGTCGCCCGCCGCAAGCGTGTAAATCGCCGCCGTTACGGCACGCAAAACATTGTCGCCCAAACGCGCGGGGACGCAACCCGACTCGCGGGCAAGCGCATATTCCTCCGGGGAAAAATCGCCTTCCGGACCGACGAGCCAAAGAATTTCTTCCGGCGGATTTCCCGCCCGTTCCCGCGCAATTTCCGTGCACGAACGCGTTCCCGCTTCGAGGCTTGCCGTAATCCAAAGCGCGTTCCCGCGTTGCGGCAATTGCGTTCTGAAAAATGCTTCCGGAGTCATCACGGGAAAAATCTCCGGCACAAACGCGTTCCCGCATTGTTTGCAGGCTTCGACGGCGATTGCGCGCCAACGTTCCAACTTGTGCTCGGCGCGCTTGGCATCGAGCTTCACTTCACTGCGCGCACTCGCCAGCGGGAAAATGCGTGCGGCTCCGATTTCAGTTGCCTGCCGCACAACATCATCCATGAGCGAGCCTTTCGGCATTGCCTGCGCAAGCGCAAGCCTGCAACGAGGCGCGGGAACACAAGCACGCGACTCGACGGAAACCGTCAGCGCCTTTGCGTCGCCGCCGAGAATTTTTCCGGAAAAAGTTTTTCCTTTTCCGTCAAAAACACTTATCGCTTCTCCCGCGCGCGCCCGAAGCACCTTGGCGAGATGGAAACTTTCGTCCTTCGAAAGAGTCAGCGTTGTCGTCTCGTCGGCAACCTCGAACGGATGATACGCGCGGAGCATGCAAGCAATTCAAAAGCGTTTTCCGCAATTAAGCATTGCGGGAACGAAGCGCCTTGCGGATTTCGTCGGCGGTTTCTTCGATGCCGCCAAGGCTGTCGATCTGCAGATACGGGAACGTTCCTTTGAGCGATTGAAGCGGCTCAAGTGTCGTCGACTCAAAAACCTGATAACGCACGCGCGTTTTTTCCGGATCGATATCGGTTTCGCGGACAGGTTTTCCTGCCGCCTTCATTTCGCGTCCGCGCTTGAGCTGGCGCTCGACGGATTCGTTTTCCGTCACATAAAGCATCAGCATCGTGAAGTTCGCGGGGAAATATTTTTCAGGCGATGCCGCATGAAGCGCGTTGAGTTTTTTTGCGAGCAATTTCAGGCAAGCGACCTGCCCGGCGGTGCGCGGGAACCCGTCTACCATCACGCCGTTGCGATATTCCAAGCGCGTGAGGCGGCGGAAAAGCAAGCCGATTACGGTTTTGTCGTCGATGAGCTGCCCCGTTGCCTTAATTGCTTCCATTTCCGGCGTTTTGAGCAAATCGCTCATCACAATCGGCTGGGATTTCAATCCGAGTTCTTCGAGAATAACGTCCGTTTGCGTCCCTTTTCCGGCACCGGGAGCGCCGTTGAGCCAATAAATCGCTTTCGGGAACGTCAGCGCCGCGACTCCGAGGTCTCCTTCGAGTGCGGTCCAAATGCTTTCGAAAAGCTTGATGGCTGCCGGATTATTTTCATCCGTTTCTTTGAACTGTGTATTGCTCATGATTCTTTGGGTTAATGTAGCTTTTTAGGGTAAATCCGTTGAAATTAAAATGAGGTTGAGAAAAAATCCCTTTCCTTAATCTCTAATCTTTAAGCCTTAATCTCCTAATACGATTTCGCGAAGACGACGCGGCGCGGGGACGGCTCGCCGGAGAACGGGCAAATGCCGGGCTCGGGCGGGAACTCCGTGTCGTCGAGCGGCACGCAACGAATCGTCACGTTCAAATCCGCTTTGATTTGCGCTTCGACTTCCGCCGAGCCGTTCCAGTGGCAAAGCGCGAAGCCGCCGTGCACTTCCGGCTTGTTTTTGTTTTTCGGCGTGAAAAATTCGTAAAATTCTTCCTTCGTGTTGATTTCGCGCATGTTGTCGGCGCGGAATTTTTTCGCACGCGCAAGCAGATTGTCCTGAATTTCCTGAAGTTTCTGCGGGAGCGTGGCGACAAATTCGTCGCGCGGGAACGCCGCCTTTTCGCCCGTGTCTCGGCGACCGACAAAGACTTTGCCTTCGGCGATGTCGCGCGCGCCGACTTCGACGCGCAGCGGAATGCCTTTTTTAATCCAGCCCCAAGTTTTTTCGCCGCCGCGCAAATCGCGGTCGTCGATGGAAACGAGAATCGGGCGCCCGTCGTAGCGTTGCGCGAGAATATCTTTTTTCAACGCTTCGCAATAGGCGAGCACGTCGCCGCGTTGCGCGGGATCGCGGTAAATCGGGAGAATAACGACGTGTTGCGGCGCGAGGCGCGGCGGAACGACCATGCCGTCGTCGTCCGCATGCGTCATAATCATGCCGCCGATGAGGCGTGTGGAAACGCCCCACGATGTTGTCCACGCGTGTTGAAGCGTTCCCGCTTCGTTTTGGAACTGAATGTTGCAGCTCTTGGCAAAATTTTGTCCGAGGAAGTGAGACGTTCCCGCCTGAAGCGCCTTGCGGTCCTGCATCATGGCTTCGATGCAAAGCGTGTCGACGGCTCCCGGGAAGCGTTCCGACGCGGTTTTGTGCCCGCGAATAACGGGCATCGCCATGTAGTTTTCGGCAAAATCCGCATAAACGTCGAGCATCTTGCGAGTTTCTTCTTCGGCTTCTTCGGCGGTGGCGTGGACGGTGTGTCCTTCCTGCCAGAGGAATTCCGCCGTGCGCAGGAAGAGGCGCGTGCGCATTTCCCAGCGAACGACGTTTGCCCATTGATTGACAAGGATCGGCAAGTCGCGGTAGCTCTGCACCCACTTGGCGTAAGTCGCGCCGATGATGGTTTCCGACGTCGGACGCACGATGAGCGGCTCTTCGAGTTCGCCCGCGGGAACGAGCTTTCCGCTTTCGTCGGCAGCAAGGCGTGAGTGCGTTACAACGGCGCATTCCTTAGCGAAACCGTCTACGTGCTCGGCTTCTTTTTCGATAAAGCTTTTCGGAATGAAAAGCGGGAAATACGCGTTCACGTGCCCCGTCGCCTTAAACATCGCATCGAGGTCGCGCTGAATATTTTCCCAAAGCGAATAGCCCCAAGGCTTGATGACCATGCAACCGCGCACCGGCGAGTTTTCGGCGAGATCGGCGGCCTTGACGACCTGTTGATACCACTCGGGATAATCTTCGTCCCGACGCGGAGAAATAGCGGTTTTTGCAGCTTTAGCGCACATGGTTAGAAAAATTTTGTAAAACGGAAAGCCCTCAATTTACTCGCGTTCCCGCGTCAGCGCAATGAATTAAAGGCTTCGGCGAAAAATTCAAGTTTCGCAATGCGCTCGCGGGAACGCAAAAATCCTTGATGTAAACATGAGAATAAATTTAGAGTCTTGTCGTTCTGATTAAACCCCAGTCAGTTTTATTCCCCCTACCATGAAATTATACCCTGCTTCCTTCAAATTACCCGCAATCGCAATTACGTTTTCCGCCTGCCTATTTGCCGCAAATCTAAGCGCCAAGGACGTTTTGCTCGCCGGACTCAGCGAGACGGGAACGGATTGGTCTCTGTTTGATGTCACGAAAAATATTTTAAAACCGAACGCCGGAGAATTGTTCGACGACAGCGAAATGTGCTCGTTTGCGACGTCCGCGAATATGCTTGCTTATCAGCAGTGGCGAAACCCGCAAAGCGTTCCCGCAGGCATGCCGAAAGGAAATCAGGCAATTTTCGAAGATATGCAAAAAATATACGGGAACACGACATCGTCGCCGGGAGCTATTTTGGGCGCTTATAAAAATAATGAGACATCCTGTTATCCCGAAAAATATTACGGCGAGAAACGGGATTACGGTGTTGAGCCGGCACTTTCCCAATCTTTCGGATACAAAATTCCCTACACTTCCGCCTACAACTCGGACATCGAGATTCCCGGACTTTACATTCAAATGCCCCTTGAAAGCATCCTCGATTGGGCATTTGAACACAACGCTCCGATGGGGCTTAACCTTCAGCCGCTTTACGAACACGGAACAACGCCGCACGAAATCACCTGCTGGGGCGCACGCTATTCGGATTTTGACAATACAATTACCGGGCTTTTTTACACGGACTCGGACGATTCCGTGAACAACGACCAACAAACCGGACGCGTCGGATTGCGCATTACCAACGAATTCGGATACGAAAACGGGTATTGGTGGTGCGAATTGGACGGCAATCTTCGCTACAAAGTCTTTGGCATAACGCTCCTTAATCCCGATGCCTTTGTGATTCCCGAACCTTCGGCATTCGGATTGCTCGCGGGAACGCTCGCGCTTGCACTCGCCGCCTCCCGCCGCCGTCGCAAATAAAGGTGCTCGCCGCTCTAACGGGAGCACCTCATCTTCTTTAAACAACGTTTCCGCGAAATATTTCGCGGGAACGCTTTTAAGGAATTTCAAATTCCGTCTCAATTAGCGGCGGTTACGGCGACGTGTGCCGACAAGCGCCAACGCTCCCAAGCCCGCTAACAAACCAAAAGCCGAAGGCTCCGGAATCGCCGTCGCTGTACGCGTCCACTTTTTAAAGTAGTTATTTCTCGTGGTTCCTTCAGTGCCGACGAGAATCGCAGAACCGTCAACCGTATCAGCACCATTCGATTTATCCCCGATAAGCAGGAAGCCAATATCATCAAAAACTTTAGTCGTAGGTGCTCCGGCTCCCAAATGTGATGCATTCAATTTCAAGAAGGAAACGCTCTGGCCGGTATTTTCATTCGTTACGCCAAAGTAAATTTTATCATTAATCGACGAATCGGCAAACGTTTCGAAAATAACCGTGTATTGGTAATCTCCTTGAGCATAAGTAGGATAACCCGGCGGAGTCCAAACATTCCTTCCGAATGTACCGTAAGTAAGAGCTTCCTTAGCAGGAGTATTCGGCACGTCAGCCACGGAAGGATTCCCGACTAGCGCTCCCGCTTGAAGCAAGCCGTTGTTCGGTCCGTTCCCAAACGCAAGACAAACATCATTCCCTGTGCTGACCAACGTGAGCATTACAGATGCTGCATTGCGGTCGTTCCCGCGTTTATTATGAGTAACCTCGAAGGAAATCTCATAGCGAGCGTCCTGGTTAAAATCCACTTTATTGTTGTAAGGATCCTCAACTTTAACCTCAGTCGTTGCCCCATTCGTATAAACACTATGAGTGGTAAAAACGCTGTTTTGCACTAAGCTGTATTGATACTCAATCTCGTCCGTATTCTGCTCCCAAATCTGATTTTGCAGTGCCGTTGTCCAAGCATTTGCGGCAACGGCGGCGGCGAGGAGAGTTGCGGTTGTGATGATGTATTTGTTCATATTTTGTTTTGATGTAATTATTGGTTTATTGGTTTGTTTCATATCTTTTTGGTAGGAATTGTGCTTGTGTTAATATCTACACAATCCCTACTTTTGAAGATTGCTCGAAAGTATGTAACAGATATTTAAAGTCAAGCGATTTTTATAATTTTTAACAAAAAGTTTATTTTCTTGAAAAGATGCCGATTTTCACTTCTTTTTCCTACTTCTTTGATAGAAATGAAAACGCTTAATATTTTTTCTTTGATCTCGGCTGCAACGGCATTTTCTTTCGTTCCCGCGTTTGCTTCGGGTAAAACCGCGTCGGAAGATTTGGGCAATGTGATGTTTGTCGGCGACTCGATTACGCACGGAGTCAATGCGGGCTCCTACCGTTGGGAATTGCACAAGATTTTTGCAGACAACGGGGTTTTGTATGAGGGCTTGGGTTATTTGTCGGGGAATTATTCGAACGGAGTCAGCGCGGGAACGTTTTACGGCGGGATTTCTTTCAGCAATGAGCACAGTTCTCAGGCGAGTGCTCGCGCGTATGAGATTGCGGGAAGGAGTTCCGACGGGAAGCGTTTTGCGGGAACGAACATTTTGAACTGGCTCGGGCTTGAGACGGAAACGACGAATAATAAACCGTATTCGGGAAAAACTTACGCCATTGATACGTTTTTTATGTTAATCGGGACGAATGATTTGCTTTCGGACAATACGGCGGCAGGAGTGACGGACGCGAAGGTAAATAATTTGCTCGGAGCGGATCTTGCCGGCGGCGACATGAAAACGATTCTCGACGCGATGTATAAAAGCAACAAAAACGCGAAAGTAACTTTGCTTTCGATTCCGGCTTGGACAACGCATCCGAACAGCAATGCGGAAAAAGTCCACGCGGATGTTGCCGCGTATAACGTAAAACTCGGAACGTGGATTGATAATTATAACAAGGCGAACGGCACGGCGATTACGTATGTTGACATCAATGCGGGGCTTGTTGACGTAGCGTCGGAAACATCATTCTTCGGGAATGCGTCGATGTTTAACAATCCGGGAACGACAAGCGGCAAAGACGGACTTCATCCGAATAAACAAGGCGATTTGATTATTGCGGGCAATGTCGCCAAGGCGATGGGCTACGCGGGGCGCACGGCGGGGCAAACGCGCAAGGCGGGAACGGCGTTTGCAAAGCATTTTGACAAATTTACGGACGTGCCCGCAGGATTGACGGCGACGAATGTTACGGCAACAGAGGACGGAAAATTGAGTTTCTCTGCAAGCGGCGAATCGGTTTTAAAAGCGGCTTGGGACGCGGTTTCGACGCTCAAAAACGGCTTTACGGTGGATTTCGGCCTGGCGTTCGGCGACGGCAAGGCAAACGGCTGGGCGACCAAGGAACATATGAGCGTTACCGTCGGCGACGCAACGCGCTACGGAGTTTTAAATGTGAACGAAGCCTATATTCAATGGGGCGAGACGGTTTTGTACTCGAAAGACATGTCGCTGAACGAAGATTTGTTGCGCGTCGCGTACGTTGTCGGAAATGCGTCGGAAGGCTTGGCGAGCGGATTTTATGTCTGGCTGAACGACATGCTAATCGGCGAAGGCTTGAGCGCAACGGAGAGCTCGGGCAACAGCGGTGTTACGTTTAAATATTCGGGGAGCGGGAACGTTGTTTTGGAAAGTCTTTCGCTGGATGCTACGGGCGCTTACGCACCGGAGACGACGGGTTTTACGAATGCGGAAGACGCATACTACATGACGGATCCGAATTTTATTCCGAAGGCGGCACCTCAAGGTCAAATTACGTTTCCGGCGTACAGCACGTTTGCCAAGAGCGGCATGACGGCTTCGGGAAATTATTCCGCGCGCGGGTCTGCGAATTTTGCCGGCGGCGCGAATACGACGTCGCGCCTTTATGTTTCGGGCGGGAACGCGGCTCAGCTTTATGCGAATTCGGGGAATTACACGGGCAAACTTTTTGTCGAAGTTTCAGGCGGGAACGCGTCTTCGTGGTACGGGGCGCATACGAGCGGCGATTTCAACGGGAATGTAACGTTGCGCTTGAGCGGCGCAAACAGCGGCGGGAACACGGTATTCGGGGCAGTAAACGCGGGAACGGTTTTCGGCGATGTCTATTTGGATCTCAACGCGGAAAAAGCGGTTTTTAATTCGTTTACCCAAACCAATCCGGTCTCGCTTGCCGGGGCATACAATGCCGCCGTCACGGGAACTCTTCATGCTCAGCTCGGGGCGGGAACATTTGAACACGATGTTATCGGCGGATTGCACACGGCGAGCGGCGGTCAATCTATCGGGAAAACGAGAATTTACGTCAACGGCGGCACGTACAAGGGGAATATCTACGGCGGCGGTTTTGCCGGAAGAGTCGGTCAGGCTTCTGCGCCCCAAAACAACGCCGGAGCGGTAAGCAATGTAACGCTGACGGGCGGAACGATAAACGGCGCGGTTTACGCCGGCGGGAACGGCGACACGATTAACGGCGACACGGCAGTTTCCGTCGTCGGCGGCACCATTCTCGGCGGGATTTACGGAGGCGGGGCTTCCGGAAAAATTAACGGGAACACGCACGTAACAATTGACGGAAACATCGCCCGACTTCGCTCTTCGGCAGAAGCTCAATGGATCAACATTTCGGGCGGCGGAACCGGCGGAACGATTAGCGGGAACTCGACCGTTACATTAAAAAATCTGAAGCCCGGCAACCTTATCAACGGAGCCGATCGCTACGCGGGAACGATTTCCGGCGGCACCAACGTCACGGGAACAAAAACGCTGACGCTTGAAAATGTCTCAATCAAAAGCTTGGACGCGACGCTTTCGGATTTTGACGTCGTAAACGTTACGCGCAATACCTCAACGGCGCTTAGCTCGCTCGGCGGCGCTTCGGTACTGAACATGGCTGCGGGAACGGCACTCAGTATCAGCCCCAAAGCGGATCTTAAAAACGTGAAGGAAATTTTGCTCGGCGCGAACGCTAAGTTGGAATTGGGGCTTGCGGCTTTGGGCAAGCACGACGAAGTCAAAATCATCGTTGCCGACGAAACGACGGCGTTTTCGATTTTAGTTGTCGACTGGACAAGCGATACGGATTTGACGGGAATAAAATTCGAAGTCGGCGGCGTTGTTTACGACGCGGAAACACAGATTCCGGACTTGCAGGCAGGAACGGTTTTTCTTTCGTACAATATTCCGGAGCCGTCCGTTTTCGGCATGCTCGCGGGCATCGGCGCATTGGCACTCGCCGGAACGCGTCGTCGCCGGGCACACGGGAAAATCTGAGATTTTCACAAGTTTTTCTCCGCAAATTTTCCAAACAA
Source organism: Candidatus Spyradenecus sp. (assembly GCA_045535075.1). Taxonomy (GTDB): domain Bacteria; phylum Verrucomicrobiota; class Verrucomicrobiia; order Opitutales; family UBA953; genus Spyradosoma. Next base: position 94,579 of record JAZSKX010000005.1, read on the forward strand.
AAAAGCGTTCCCGCACGGGAACGCTTTTTTGTGTCCGGGAGAAAACTCCGTTAAGCCGTCGGCGCGGAATCTTCGTCGTCGCCGGTGATGACTTTGCAAATGCCGATGACTTCTTCGCCCGCCTTGGAGTCGATATCCATGAGCTTGACGCCTTGCGCGGCGCGCCCCGTGCGGCGAATACCTTTGACCGGCATACGAATTGCCTGCCCGCCCTTCGTCAGGAGCATCACTTGGTCGGAATCGAGCACGCTGAGCGCGCCCGCGACGCCGGATTTATTCTTGATGCCGATGACGCCGACGCCGCCGCGATTCTGCTTGCGGAAGACTTCGCCTTCTTCATCGTCGTACTGCGTGCGCTTGCCGATACCGTTTTTCCCGGCGATAAGAAGCGTGCAAGCGGGATCGACGACTTCCATCGCGACCACGGAATCGCCTTCGCGGAGCTTCATGCCCGTCACGCCGGCGGCGGAGCGCCCGAGGTTGCGCGCGTCGGTTTCGTCGAAGCGAATCGTCATCCCGTTTTCCGTAATGAGAATGACTTGGTCGTTCCCGTTGGTGAGTTTGACGGAGATGAGGTCGTCGCCTTCGCGCAGGTTGATCGCGATAATGCCGCGGCGGTTGCAATTCTTGTATTCGGAAAGCGTCGTTTTCTTAACCACACCGTTTTTCGTGCAGAAGAAGACGTTTTTCGTATCGGTAAATTCCGGAATGCAAAGGAGCGTCGCGAGTTTTTCGCCGTCCTGCATTTCGATGACGTTCGCGATGGAGCGTCCTTTCGAGGTGCGGGAACCTTCGGGAATTTCGTAGGCTTTCTGAACGTAAACGCGACCTTTGTTCGTAAAGAACATAATCGTGTCGTGCGTTTTCGCGGAGAAAAGATATTCGATGAAATCTTCGTTGTGCGTTTCCGAGCCGATGAGACCCTTGCCGCCGCGTTTCTGCGTGCGGTAAAGATCAAGCGAGGTGCGCTTGATAAATCCTTCGTGCGAAACGGAAATCATGCAGCCTTCGTTCGGAATCACGTCTTCGGGGCGGAATTCGCCTTCGGCGGGACGGATTTCCGTTTTGCGCGGGGACGCGTATTTTTCGCCCATTTCGCGCAGCTCCGATTTTACGAGCCCCAGGAGTTTCTTTTCGTTGGAAAGAATTTCGCGGCATTCGTCAATGAAGCCCATAAGCTCGATGTATTCGGCTTCGATTTTGTCGATTTCCAAGCCGGTGAGCTGATATAGGCGCATGTCGAGAATCGCTTTGACCTGAATTTCGGACAAACCGTATTTCGCCATGAGGCGTTGCGCCGCTTCGTCGCGATCTTTCGACGAACGAATGATTTTCACGAAATCATCGCAGAAACGATACGCAATTTTAAAGCCTTCGAGAATATGCGCGCGCGCTTCCGCTTTGCGCAGGCGGAACTTCGTGCGGCGCGTGATCACGTCACGGCGGTGCTCGATGAAGCATTCGAGCATTTCGCGAATGTTCATCTGCTTCGGGCGCGTGTGGTCGAGCGCGAGCAAAATCGCACCGAACGACGACTCGAGCGCCGTGTGTTTGTAAAGCTTGTTCATCACGACGCGTTCGGATTCGCCGCGCTTGAGCTCGATGACGATGCGCGTGTTCGCGTCGGATTCGTTACGCAAGTCGCGCACTTCCGTGAGCACTTTGTCCGTAACGAGTTCGGCAATGCGTTTAACGAGGGCTTCGCGGTTGACGTTGTAAGGAATTTCCGTGATGACGATTTGTTCGAAGCCGTTTTTAACTTCTTCGATGTGCGCGGTCCCGCGGACTTTCACGATCCCGCGCCCGGTGCGCAGATATTGCTTAATGCCGTCGGTCCCGCAGATGTAGCCGCCGGTCGGGAAGTCCGGACCTTTAATGATTTCTTCGATTTCGTCGAAAGAAAGCATCGGATTATCGATGAGGCGGCAGCAAACTTCGACGAGCTCGCCGAGGTTGTGCGGCGGAATATTCGTCGCCATGCCGACGGCGATCCCGGTCGAACCGTTTAAGAGCAAGTTCGGGAGCGCACTCGGGAGCACGCTCGGCTCCGTCGTCGATTCCTTGTAGTTCGGTTGAAAATCAACGGTGTCTTCGTCGATATCGCGTAACAAATCTTCGGAAAGTTCCTGCAGGCGGCACTCGGTGTAACGGTAAGCCGCCGCAGAGTCGCCTTCGATCGAGCCGAAGTTGCCCTGCCCGTCCACGAGCGGATAGCGCATGACCCAATCCTGCGTAAGGCGCACGAGCGTATCATAAACGGAGCTGTCGCCGTGCGGGTGGTAGTTTTTCAAAACTTCCCCGACGACGCCCGCGCATTTGTCGTAAGCCGTGTTGTGGCGCAGGCCTTCCCGCAACATCGCGTAAAGCACGCGGCGTTGCACGGGTTTCAAGCCGTCACGGGCATCCGGGAGCGCACGGGAGACAATAACCGACATCGAGTAATCGATGTAAGCGGTCTGCATGATGTCCGTAATATTAGTCGGAGAAAGACGTTCGGTTGTATCCATTTATTTTTTACAAATTTTAAAATTAAAACTTCGCGGGAACGCTTACACGTCGAGATAAGACGTGTTGAGCGCGTTGTCTTCGATGAACTGGCGGCGCGGCGGAACATCGTCGCCCATGAGCATTGTAAACACGCGGTTGGCTTCCGCTGCGTCTTCGATGGTAACTTTGAGGAAACGGCGCGTTGCCGGATCCATCGTCGTTTCGAAGAGTTGCTTCGGGTTCATTTCTCCGAGACCTTTGTATCGGGAAATCGTCAGCCCGCGGCGCCCGAGTTCGCGGATTTTCGCGATGAGTTCGAGCATCGAGCAAAGCGGATAGCGCTTCGCGTCTTCGTCCGTTCCCGCGCCTTCGATAAGTTCGTAGCGCGGCTCTTCGCTCGGCGTAAACCGGTTGATATCAAGCCCGAGCGCGGCAAGCTGCTGCAGGATTTTCGTCATCTGCGCGGCTTCGTAAATTTCGTAAACGCTGACGCGCTGCTGAACTTTCTGCCCGTTCTCGCCTTCGATTTCACGGATATTCGTCGCCGCCGTAATATCTTCGACTTCCATGCGAGCGAAGAAACTCAAGCGTTCGTCTTCGGTGAAAAGGTATTCGAAAGTTTCTTCGTTCCCGGTGCGCACGCGGGCGAGGAAGCGCGGGAGTTCCTGCGTTTCGCGCTTGTGCGTGTCGAGATACGTCGCGAGGTTGCAACCGTAACGCGCAACACCGCGCCCGAGCGTTTCGAGGCGCGCCATGCTTTCGACGATTTTATCGAGCGTTTCCGGCGCAAAGCACTGATTGTCGCGCTTGCGGAACAGCGAAATATCCTCCGTTCCGAGTTTGAGCAACATCGCGTTCATCTGCGCGTCGTTTTCAACGTATTGCTCTTTCTTTTTGCGCTTCACCTTGTAAAGCGGCGGTTGAGCGATGTAAACGTAGCCCGCGTCGATGAGTCCGCGCATGTAGCGGAAGAAGAACGTGAGCAGAAGCGTGCGGATGTGAGCGCCGTCCACGTCCGCGTCCGTCATGATAACGATTTTGTGATAACGCGCTTTTTCGATATTGAAGTTTGCGTCGTCGTTTTTCCCGCCTTCGCCAATGCCGGTGCCGAACGCGGTAATCATCGCGCGGATTTCGGCGTTTTCGAGCATTTTGTCGAGGCGGACGCGTTCGACGTTCAAAATCTTCCCGCGAAGCGGAAGAATCGCCTGAGTGCGGCGATCACGTCCCTGCTTGGCGGAACCGCCTGCGGAGTCCCCTTCGACGAGGTAAATTTCGCAGAGCGACGGATCCTTTTCCGAGCAATCGGCGAGTTTTCCGGGAAGCCCGCCGCCAGAAAGCGCGCCCTTACGGACGGTTTCGCGCGCTTTACGCGCGGCTTCGCGCGCACGCGCCGCATTGCACGCAGCTTCGATAACGGCTTTCGCCATCTTCGGTTCTTTTTCAAACGCGAGCTGTAGCCCTTCGCCGACAACTTTTTGAACAACGCCTTCGACTTCCGGATTCGTCAGACGCGTTTTGTTCTGCGACTGGAATTTCGGATCCGGGTGTTTGACGGAAACGATGGCGACGAGCCCTTCCTTCATGTCGTCGCCCGTCAGTTTCGGGTCTTTTTCCTTCAGAAGATTGTTCGCCTTTGCATAGGAATTGACGACGCGCGTGAGCGCCGAGCGGAAGCCGGAAAGGTGCGTTCCGCCTTCCGGATTCGTGATAAGATTCGTGTAAGCGAAAACGAGTTCGCTGTACTTTTTGTTGTATTGAATCGCGACGTCGACCGTCATTTTCGTGACGTGGCTACGCCCTTCGGGAACGACGTATTTGTCGTTGATCACGAGCGGATTCGCGGGATCGGTGATATCGACTTCCGCCGAAATCAACACCGGCTTCAGCATCAGCAGTTCTTCATTCTGATTGAGGAAGCGAGCGTATTCGGAAAGCCCTTCGCGGAATTGGAAATTGTCGGAATGCCCCGTGCGTTCGTCGGCGACGGAAATTTTGATGCCGGGAACGAGGAAGGCGAGTTCGCGCATACGGCGCAGAAGCGTTTCGTATTTAAATTCGAGAACGGTGAAGATTTCCGGGTCCGGGTGAAACGTAATCTTCGTTCCCGTGCGTTTCGTGTTGCCGATAACATGAATCGGCTTTGTTACTTCGCCGCGGCAAAATTCCATGCGGTGAACTTCGCCTTCGCGGCAAACTTCGGCGACAAAATGGTCGGAAAGCGCGTTCACGCACTTCGCCCCGACGCCGTTCAGCCCGCCGGAAACCTGATATGCGCCCTTTTCGAATTTTCCGCCGGCGTGCAAATTCGTCAAAACGAGTTCCAGCGTCGGGATTTTTTCTTCCGGGTGCATCGCGACGGGAATCCCGCGCCCGTTGTCGGCAACGGAAACGGAACCGTCGCCGTGAATTGTCACGGAAATTTCGGAACAGAATCCGGCGAGAGCTTCGTCAATGGAGTTGTCAACGATTTCGTAAACGCAGTGGTGCAGCCCGGTTTCATTGGTATCGCCGATATACATGCCGGGGCGTTCCCGCACGGCTTTAAGTCCTTTGAGGCGTTTAATGTCGGAGGCTCCGTAGGAAGCTTTCCCGGCATTTTTCTGGGAGATTTTTTCGTTTTTTTCGCTATCGCTCGTCATAAAAAAATTCAAGGGTTGTTCACTCCGCAGGGAGCAAAATTTTAAGGCTTGATTCTGTCTGAATTTTGTCGCGGGAGCAAATGATTTTTTCAAATTTATTTCTGAGCGGTTTTCTTAGGTTTTATGCGGGGAAAACGTTTTTCGCGCCGACAAAAACCGAGAGGATTTTTCGCCGGAAAAGTGCTTTCGAAAATTTAACTTTGCAGGCGAAAAAAATAATCCGCAAAATGCGCGTCATGCTCGCAGAAAAACACTTAGACGAACTCCGCAACTTTGCAGAAAAACTCGCCGATACGGCTCGAGAAATCGTCGCCGGATACCACGCCAAATTTCACACCGAAATCGAAATCAAAAATGACGGCTCGCCCGTTACCGTCGCCGACAAGGAATGCGAGCGCATTCTCCGCGCGATGATTCATGACGCGTTCCCGCAACACGGCATTATCGGTGAAGAATTCGGCAACGAAAACACCGACGCGGAATTCGTCTGGTCGCTCGACCCGATCGACGGCACGAAATCTTTCGTTTCCCGCGTTTCGCTCTACGGCATCCTTTTCGGACTCTTGCACGAAGGCAAGCCGCTCATCGGCGTCATCGACCAGCCGATTACGCGGGAACGCATCATCGGCGACGGGCGCGACACGCGCTACAACGGCGTTCCCGTGCGCGTTTCCGACACTCCGAGCGTCGACAAAGCGCTTCTGCTCACGACGGATTTCATCGACTGCGAGACCAAGCACCCGAACGAAAATTGGAACGCCCTGCTTCACCGGGCGCGCCTTTTCCGCACTTGGGGCGATTGCTACGGCTACATGCTCGTCGCCAACGGGCGTGCCGACATCATGGCGGATCCGGAGCTTTCTCCTTGGGATTTGTACCCGCTTTTGCCGATTCTGCGCGGCGCGGGAGCGGAAGTAACGGACTGGAACGGGAACGACCCGCTCCACGCCAAATCCATTCTTGCCGCCAATCCGCGCCTCCACGCCGAAGCGTTGGCAATTTTAAACACCCCGCCCAATCCCTGAAGTCGCGAATCTGAATCAGCGTCGGGTGATTTTGATGAGCCAAGCGGCAAAAAAGACGAGTGATTCGGCGACGACGACCGACGCACCGGCGGGAAGCCCGTCGATGTAATAAGACGCGTAGAGCCCGGCAATTCCGGTAAAAATCGAAATTGCGACAGCAAGCGCCATCATTTTTCCGACGGATTTTGTGAGCAGTTGCGCCGAAGCCGCGGGAATGACGAGAAGCGCCGTCGTCAGCAGCGCGCCGATAATGCGCACGGAAGCGACCGAAGCGAGCGCAACGCACGCAAGAAAGAGAATTTGCATCAGCTGCGGACGCGTTCCCGAAAGTTGTGCGTATTCAGGATCGCAGCTTGCGAGTTTCAACGGAATACGAAAAAACGCAAAAAACACAAGCACGCAAGCGGTCGTTCCCGTAGCGACCCAAAGATCGGATTCCGTAACACCGAGAATACTTCCGAAAAGCACGCTCGAAAAATCGCGGAACGACTGCGTCAGCGCCATCAGCAAAATTCCCAAGGCGAACATAAACGCGAGCAAAACGCCGATTGCGGAATCTTCGGAAACTTTTTGTCGGGACGAAAGCAAGCCGACTCCGAACGCCGTGGCAAGCGCCGCGACAAACGCGCCGAGATAAAGGGAAACCCCTAAAAGCGCCGCTGCGACAATGCCCGGCAAAATCGTATGCGAAAGCGCGGAGGTGATAAAAACGCTTTTACGCAAAACGACATAACATCCGAGCGTTGCCGTGGAAATTCCGATGAGAATGATGCTCGCAAACGCATGAAGCATGAAATCGAACTCCAGAGGTTCGCAAAGCCGATTAAACAGCATTTCCATTTTAAAAAATCTCCACAAAATGCTCGCGGCAGGAACAGGCACGCACGGTGTGCAACTGCGACTGTCGAATTTCCAAAATGCAATCGAAATGCCCGAGTGCGTCCGCGACGTCATGCGTTGCCATAATCAGCGTGAGCGACTCGCCGGTTTTTCCGAAAAGTATTTCGTCCATAATATCACGGGAACGCGTATCCAAGCCGACGTAAGGTTCGTCGAGCAAAAGCAGGCGTGCCTCCCGGCAAAGCGCGCGCGCGAGCAAAACGCGTTGTTGCTGTCCGCCGGAAAGTTCGCCGATATTTCGGCGTGAAAGTTCGGTAAGTTTCAGTTTTTCCAAGGCTTCGTCGGCTTTTTCCCAATCGTGTTTTGTATTTCCGGCAAAAAAACTTTTGCGTGCGCGACGTCCGAAAACGACCATTTCCCGCACGGAAATCGGGAATGCCCAATCAATTCGGGAACGCTGGGCAAGGTAGCATAAATCGGGAATTTTCGCTTCCGGCGACTTCCCGAAAATTTTTACCGTTCCCGCAATCGGCGGGAGCACACCGGAAAGCGTGCGCAACAAGGTTGATTTCCCGCTTCCGTTTGCGCCGACAAGCGCGGCGCGGCATTTTTCGGGAATCGTCAGGTCGATTCCGCTTAAAACCGCTTCGCAAAGCCCCGGCGGCGCGACGGCGAGCCCGTCCGCTTTTATCGGCGGCGCGGCAACGGTAAAGCCTGAAAAATTGCTCATAAAAAAGCTTTTAGACGCTAAAGCTCGAAATCGGCGGGAGCGATGAGCACGACGAATTCACCCTTGAGATTGCGCCCGACGAGCTTCGGCAAGACATCGGCAATCGTTCCCGTGAGGACGGTTTCATGAAGCTTGGTGAGTTCCCGCGCAAAACAAACAACGCGTTCATTGCCGAGAACTTCCGCAATTTCCTCCGCAAAAGCACGAATACGATGGCAGGATTCGTAGACGGCAAGCGTGATTTTCGAATCCCGATTTTCATCAAGGAACCGCCGACGCGCGGCAGTTTTCGGAGGAAGAAATCCGTGATACGCGAAAGCATTCGTCGGCAACCCGCTAACGGAAAGCGCCGTAATCAACGCGCAAGGGCCGGGAATCGGTTCGACGGCAAGCCCGCGTCGGCGGCACTCGCGCACGACACGGAATCCGGGGTCGGAAAGCGTCGGCGTTCCCGCATCGCAGACGAGTGCGACGCGTGCGCCGCTTTCGATTTTGGCGGCAATCCCGGCGGCGGAAGCTTGTTCATTGTGTTCGTGATAAGCGATAAGCGGGCGCTCGATACCGAATTTCCGAAGCAGGTTTCCGGTCGTACGCGTATCCTCGCAGGCAATACAATCGGCGTTTTCCAAAGTCTCTCTCGCGCGCGAAGACAAGTCGGAAAGATTACCGATCGGCGTCGCCACAACGCTCAAGCGCGGCACACCGCCGTTGGCGGGAACGTCGTTTTCGTGAGAAGGGAAATCTTCGTCAATCGCTTTATTCATAGCTTCATTGCACAACCATAAGCCAATTTTCGCAACGGAAATTCGAATCGTCGCATGTTAAGGCAAGCGCCTGTTTTTCCAAGCGGAACACAATTCGCGGGAACGGCGGCGGCTCAACCGGATTTATTTTTTTCACAAGAGAAGCGCTCCAAAACTTTTTGGCGCTTTCCGTCGTAATTCCCGACATCGACAGATAGCGCGTACGCAGAAGGTTTGAATTCGCATGTCCCATTTCCTGTTGCAACAGGTGAAAATTCTTAAAAAACTTTGCATGGTAGCTCGCAAACGTATGGCGCAAAACATCCTGCTGCCAAGTTATTCCGCCGATATTCCATCCGGCGGATCGCCGCACGCTGAGCCAGCGTTTATCAAAATTTCTCGGAACAATGAGTTCCTGCGCAAACGCTTTGGAGCGGATTTTGGATTTATGCTCCGACAACAACGCACGCAACGGCTTGTGAATCGTAACATGGCGGGCTCCGCCGGTTTTTGAGTTGTAAGGCAAAATACGCACGACGTTTTCTTCCAAATCAATATCGCCCCAACGCAAACGGGAAACTTCCCGCGGACGAATTCCCCCGAAGAGCATCAGCCCCAGGGGCACCAGACAAGTCCCGGATTCGCATTCGCGCGCCGCCGCCACAAGCTCGCGGATTTCTTTCAGTGTCAAAGGAATAATCTCTTTTTCCCTCACATGCGGAATCGGCGTTGCGGTAACGGGATTGAAACTTACCCAGCGCCGTTTTTCCGCATAGGAAAAAATAGAGTGCAAGATTGAGCGCCCTTTGCGCCGCTGCTGTGAAGTCGGGAACACCGTATCAAGAATTTCCTGAATATGCTCATTCGTCACGGCGCGTGCCCGCCGCCGGAAAAATTCCGGATAGCGTTCACTGATGCGATGAATCGCTTGCTTATAATCGCGCTCCGTGCGGGAACGCCAAGACTCTTTTTTCTCGCAGAAAATCTGATAAAGCTTAGCGACGGAAACACTTTGCCGATTGCGGGAAAGACTTTCCTGACCAAGCTGAATGACCTTGCGCAGCGAATTTATTTTGCGAGCCCTCCCCGCAGCTTCTCTAAGCTCGAGAACAAGCCGCGCGGCATCCGTCAGGCTCAACGCCGTTCCCGCGAGCAAAACACGCGCCGCTGCTGCATCATTATCAACGATGAATTTATTCTGTTCTTTCATACTCATAGAAAAAAGCCATTAGACAACGGACAATCGCACCTGCAAAGGCACAACGTTTTTTCTTGTTCGTTCACGGAAGAAAGTTAGAATTTGACCTTTTGAATTTTTAATACTCAGACACCGAAGACAATGCTGCGCACACACACCTGCAACTGTTTAACCACCGCCGACGCGGGCAAAAAAGTCACGCTCATCGGTTGGGTCGACACCGTCCGCGACCTCGGCGGCGTCCGCTTCGTCGATCTGCGCGACCGCGAAGGCATCACGCAAATCGTTTTCAATCCGTCGAATGCCGCCGTCCACGAAATCGCTAAAAATCTCAAAGACGAATCCGTCATTCAAGTTACGGGAACGGTAACCCTGCGCGATGCGGATACGATTAACGAAAAACTCGCTACGGGAACGATCGAAGTCGTCGCCGAAAACATTGTGATCGAAAACGTCTGCGCACCGCTTCCCTTCCCGATGGACGACGACAAGGCGGACAAAGTCAACGAAGACCTTCGCGGCGAATTCCGCTATCTTGACATCCGCCGCCCGCGCAATTTGAACCTGCTTCGTATGCGCGCAAAAGCCGGACTCGCCGTCCGAAATTATCTGGACGAACAAGCTTTTGTCGAAGTGGAAACGCCGACGCTTTTCAAAAGCACGCCGGAAGGCGCCCGCGAATTTCTCGTGCCTTCCCGCCTGAATCCGGGTCATTTCTACGCGCTCACGCAATCGCCGCAACAATACAAGCAAATGCTCATGGTCGGCGGCATTGAGCGTTACTACCAAATGGCGCGTTGTTACCGCGACGAAGACCTGCGCGCCGACCGCCAGCCGGAATTCACGCAAGTCGACATCGAAATGTCCTTCATTGAACGCGAAGATATTTATGCGCTCATCGAAGGCATGCTCAAACGCGTTTGGAAAGAAGTGCTCAACGTCGATATTCCGACGCCGTTCCCGCGCATGCCGTACAAGGAAGCGATGGATCGCTACGGCGTTGACAAACCCGACACGCGTTTCGGCATCGAAATCACGGATTTCACGGATCTTTTCAAAAACTCCGCGTTCAAGGTCTTCAACTCCGTCGCCAACTCCGCAAACGGCGTCGTCCGCGCCATCAACGCAAAAGGCTTGGAAGACATCACGCAAGGCGAACTCACGAATCTTGAAAATATCGCCAAGTCGCTCGGAGCCAAGGGGCTCGCGTTCATCAAATCCGCCAACGGCGAATGGAAATCTCCGATTCTGAAATTCTTCTCCGACGAAGAAAAAGCCGCCCTCAAGGAAAAACTTAACATCGAAGACGGCGACATCGTATTCTTCGCCGCCGCGCCGTGGGAACAAGCGTCTGCCATTCTCGGACGTATCCGCCTCGAAGCGGCAAAATTGCTTCAGGCACGCGGTAAGCTCGAAATTTCGCCGAATCAATTCAACTTCCTTTGGGTTATTGAGTTCCCGCTCATGCTCTGGGATGAAGAACAAAACCGCTTCGTCTCCGCGCACCACCCGTTCACCGCGCCCGTCAAGGAAGACGTGCCGTTGCTCGATTCCGACCCGAAAGCCGTGCGCGGCCAGCACTACGACATCGTGCTCAACGGTGTTGAACTCGGCGGCGGTTCGATTCGTATCCACAATCCGAACATGCAGAAAAAAGTTTTCGAAGACGTGCTCGCGATTCCGAAAGACGTTGTCGAATCCCGCTTCGGCTACATGCTCAAAGCGTTCAGCTACGGCGCACCGCCGCACGGCGGGATCGCGCTCGGATTCGACCGCCTCGTTACAATGCTTGCCGGACGCAGCTCGATTCGCGATTTGCTCGCGTTCCCGAAGACGCAACGCGGGCAGGATCTCATGGCGCAATGTCCGTCCGCCGTTACGGAAAAACAACTCAAGGACGTTCACATCAAAGTCCGCGACGAAGAACAGCTCTAAGTGTTCCCGCAGACAAAAAAAGCGTTCCCGTGAATTCGCGGGAACGCTTTTTTTGTAAGTAAAGTCCGCATCTGCTCCACCCTCAAAAACAAATTTAATTCTCGACGACGCTTGTAGGATTTAGGAGAATTCTAAAAAACCTCAACTATGAAAACCATGTTCAAAAAACTACTCGGATTCGCGGCTGTCGCCGCATTTTCAGCAGGAACACTTGCATGCTCCGCTAAAAGCGTTCCCGTTGACGGGCATCCGGAAAGCGTCGTCGAAGAAGACGATCATTACTACATTGCCGTTGTCGGCAAGCAACTCGAACCGACCCGCAAAGACGGCGACGGCTTCATACTCAAAGTCAACCGCCGCGGGAAAATCATTTCTCCGAATGCGTTCCCGCAGGTAAAACTCGACGCCCCGAAGGGCGCAATTGTCGAAGACGACGTGCTTTACGTTGCCGATGTCGACCGCATCGTCGGCATCAATTTGCGCACGGGAACGCAAGTCTGCAACGTCGATATGTCATCCACAGGAGCACAGTTTTTGAACGACATCGTTGAAGAAGAGGATTTTCTTTACGTTTCGGCGACCGACATCAATAAGATTTTCCGCATTGATATGCGTTCGTGGAAGTTTGAAGAAGTTCCCGTCTCCGAGCCGCTCAACGCGCCCAACGGATTGGCAATCGAACACGGATTTCTCTACATCGGCGAGTATGCGAGCGATGCCGCCGGGCAACCTGCCGGGAGAATCAAAAAAATCCCTCTCGCCGGCAACGGACCACGCCCGGTTTCCGTTGTTTACAGCGTTCCGGGAATGTACGACGGTCTCATTGTACGGGAAGTCGAAGATATCTTCGACCGGGAAACGGATTATCTCTACTTCTCGGACTGGGCGAGCCAATCCGTCAAGCGCATTAACCTGGCAACCAGTGCAGTCGAAACCGTCACGAAAGTTCCCGTAGCCGGACCGGCGGATTTCATTATTGAGGACGACAAGCTTTGGCTTCCCGCGATGCCGGAGCGGAAAGTACTCATCCAAACGCTCTAATTCAGCGCGAAGATACAAAATAATCGGCATCCGAGACAGACGAAACGTCGAATCGGGTGCCGATTTTATTATTACATTGCGTTAAAATCTCGAGCGTAAGCTTCTGCAAAATAAGTCAGAATCAAATCCGCTCCCGCGCGCCGAATCGCCAACAGAGATTCATCTCGACAAGCTTTTAAATCCAACCAGCCGAGTTGCGCCGCCGCCTGAATTTGCGCGTATTCGCCGGAAACCTGATAAGCCGCTACGGGCAAAAGCGTGTGTTCCCGTACGTCCCGAATCACGTCCAGATAAACACCCGCCGGCTTGACCATCACCATATCAGCGCTTTCCGTTTCGTCGGCGAGCGCTTCGCGAATCGCTTCACGCCGGTTTGTCGGCGCGAGTTGATAAGTCTTTTTTGTCAAACCCGTTACTTTGTTCGGAGCATTTTTCTTACTTCCGACGGCATCGCGGAACGGCCCGTAATACGCCGAAGCGAACTTAGCCGAATACGCGAGGATGCCGGTTTGCGTCAATCCGGCAAGGTCCAACGCTTCACGAATCGCCGCAATCCGCCCGTCCATCATGTCCGACGGAGCCACAAAGTCCGCTCCCGCGCGCGCATTTTCGACAGCCATGCGGCAAAGAATTTCGACGGAGGCATCGTTTTCCACATCCGTTCCCGCGGTATTGATTACGCCGTCGTGTCCGTGCGTCGTATAGGGATCGAGCGCGATGTCGGCAAAAATCACGCATTCGGGAACGGCTTTTTTCACGGCACGAATCGCGCGGCAAACAAGGCAATCCGGATTCGTCGCTTCCCGCCCGTCCGGCGTTTTTTTGTCATCGGGCGTTTTCGGAAACAACGCCACGCCATAAACGCCGAGCGCGACAAGCTCGCGGCACTTTTCGACGAGTTGCGGAATCGGCAAACGCTCGATTCCCGGCATGGATTCAACGGCTTCAGGCGTTTCGCCTTCCGTTACAAAAACCGGTTGAATCAATTGCGCGGGAACGAGTTGCGTTTCGGCAAGCATCGCGCGAATTCCCGCATTGGCGCGCAAACGGCGCATCCGGAGAGGAATGTCAAAATTTTTCATAATCAGGGGAAAATACGCCGACAAAAAGCATAACGCCAACTAAATTTCCGCGCTTTGCGTTTGCGTTCCCGCGCCAAGCAGAGTTTCCTTTTCCCTCATGTTTATTGACGAAGCTAAAGTTTTTCTGCGCGCCGGCAACGGCGGGAACGGTTGCCTGAGTTTCCGCCGCGAAAAATTCTTGCCCAAAGGCGGTCCCGACGGCGGCGACGGCGGTTGCGGCGGCGATGTCGTTTTGCTTTGTAACGAAAACATCAACGACCTGCGCGACTACAAATTTCAACCGCACTGGAACGCCAAAAACGGTCGCCCCGGCGAAGGGCGCAACAAACACGGCGCAGACGGCGCGGATGTTATTTTGCAAGTGCCGCCGGGAACGCAGGTTTTTGAATTGGAGTCCAACCTGCTCGTCGCCGAGCTGCTTGAAAACGGCGAACGCGTCGTCCTGCTCAAAGGCGGACGCGGCGGGCTCGGGAACAACCAATTCAAAAGTTCCGTCAACCAAGCACCGCGCAAAACGACGCCGGGGAAAGAAGGCGCCGTCGGCGATTTTATTTTTAAACTGAAAACAATTGCAGATATCGGACTCGTCGGCTTTCCGAATGCGGGAAAGTCGTCGCTGACGAATGCGTTTACGAATGCGCGCCCGAAGATGGCGCCCTACCCGTTTACGACGAAGAACCCGAGCGTCGGTGTCATCGAGTACGAAGATTTTTCGCGCATTTCGATGGCGGATATTCCCGGGCTTATCGAAGGGGCGAGCGAGAATCGCGGGCTTGGTCATCGCTTTCTCAAGCATGTCGAACGTTGCAAATTGCTTATTTTCATCATCGACATGGCGGGAACGGACAACCGAAAACCTGCAGATGACTACGCGCAATTACTGGTCGAACTCGAAAACTTCGATCCCGTCCTGCTCGAAAAGCCGCGGCTCATCGTCGCGAATAAAATGGACTGCGAAACGTCCGCTAAAAATCTCACCGCTTTCAAGCGCAAGCACAAGGGACTCGAAATTGCAAAAATTTCCTGTCTCACGGGCGACGGGCTGGAAGCGCTGAAAACCTTACTGCGGGAACGCGTCGAAGCGGCACGCAATGCCGCGAGCAACGATTTGGATCCGCGCTAAATTCTAATTTTCAATTTTTTAATCTTTTCATGAAAAAAATTCCGACCGACGGCAAAACGTCCGCCGTAGCTTCCATCAACAACGCGTTCGACGCGCTTCATATCGCCGATCTTCCGCAGCACACGGACGTTCCCGCAAAACGTAAGTCCGCCGACTCAAAGCCGAATCAAGCGGAAAAACTCGGGCGCGTTCATATGAACATCGAAAAATCCGGGCGTTCAGGCAAAACCGTTACCGTGCTTTTCGGACCGGGAATTAACGCGCTCACGCAAGAACGGCGGGAAGACCTGCTCGCCTCGCTCAAGCGCAAATTCGCCGCCGGCGGTGCCATCGAAGGCGACAAAATCGAAATTCAGGGCGACGTTCGCGACCGCGCCAAGCTCTTCCTCCAAATGCTCGGCTTTTCCGCTTAGCCGCTTCTCCGAAAATTGCAGACCATGAATTCGTTTTTCGGAAAAACATTTCTGTACCTTGCCGGCGTGTTTTGCCTCCCGTTCGCGCTCTTTGCTGAAGACGCGACGCGCGATGGAATCTCGATCGGAAGCGGTATCGAGCGCCAATCTCACGGGATCGACTTAAGTGTTCCGCCAACGGATTCGACTCACGAATCCGCAGGCAGTCCGGCCGTTCAGAAAAAGGAAAAAACTTCGGAAGCCGTTCCCGCAAAGCCGATCCCGCAGGCGTTTCCGGAAGCACACCGCAAGTTTATTTTCGAATGCGAACCGAAAGAATTTTCGGCAGAAAGCTACGAATATTCGGTGGAAAATCTTTTGGCATCCTACGAAAAACGGACAGGTCGCAAACTCGTTCCCGCAGCCACACAAAAAGTCGCGCTGAAAATTTACACGGCATCCGGACGCGGTCTGGAAACCCCGAAAGATCTGACGCGAGCCGTACGCACCGCACTGGAAAAGCGAGGTTTCAAGCGAGAAAACATTATCCTTGCCGATTTAAGCGAACGCAATCTGCGCCTCGCCGGCTATCTGCCTCCTTTTCGCAAAAAAAATGATTTCTTCTGGGAAGGCTCTCCGGTTATCGCTCTGGATACCGGAAAACATTACCACGAAAAATGGTTTTACGAGAATAATCTGCCGACACGCGAATCCTCCACGGGAACGGCAACCGAGTGGGAAGACATCGCGAACGAACGGAAAAGCTTCTTGCCGATTCCCCTGCTCTTCGAAGTCGATTTTTGGATTAATCTTCCCGTCGCGTGCGACAGCCCGGCTCTTGGAGTTTCCGCCGCAATCGGCAACGCAACTCTCTGGAACGCCGGCAACCAAAAACGCTTTTTGGACAACCCCGCAAACGCCGTCCACATGGCAGTTTCGATTGCAACCATTCCCGAATTGCGGGCGAAATTCGAGCTTTCAATTCTTTCTCTCGAAAAATATCAATTTATCGGCGGTCCGGTTTTTAATGAAAACTACACCCTTTCGGAAAAGCAAATTTGGCTGAGCGCCAATCCCGTTATTTTGGATTTTCTGATGTGGAAACGCATGAATCGTGCACGCGCATCGCGCGGATTCGAGCCGATTTTCCCCGAACCGCCGCTGTTTTCCACCGCCAGCAAAGGGGAACATTCCCTCGGTTCCTGCATGGCATCGGAATTGGAACTCGTCCGCGTTCCCGCAGAATAGCAACAAGAAAAGCCGGAGAAGCTATTTCACAGCCGGAACAAGCATCCGCTCAACAAGCAAAGAACAGGCAAGCCCAAAGAAAGTTTGACCCGGCAAACGAAAATCGGTTTCCTTAATGCTTCATTTTTAGCCTTAAGGCTCCGGACAATTTTAATTTAAACGCAATGAATACAAAAATCGAAGATATCAATCCGACGCGCAAAGCGGCAACGGTCGTTGTTCCCGCCGACGTCATCGAAAACGCACAAGCCAAACTTTTTAAAGAATATGCGTCGCAGGCACGCATTCCGGGCTTCCGTCCGGGCAAAGCGCCGATTAGCGTTGTTCGCCAAAAATACGGCAAGGATTTGGAAAAGGAACTCTCACAACGCGTCGTTCAGGAAGCGTATGCTGCGATTCGCGAAAATAAGGAAATCGAAGTTTATGCGCTCGTCGACGTGAAAGAACCGACGATTGAAGTCGGCAAAGACGCGGAAATCCGTTTTGAGATTGATATTGTTCCCGCGTTTGAACTTCCGCAATACAAAGGAATTGAAGTTCCCGCGGAGGACTTGACGGTTTCCGACGAAGATGTCGAAAAAGCGGCAGAAAACATTCGCTCGCAACGCGCGGAATTTAACAAAGTTGAAACGGCGGCGGAAAAAGGCGACTACGTGAAACTTTCTTACGAAGGCAAAATCGACGGCGCAGATTTCCCGGAAGATCTCGCCCGCTACGGCAAACAAACGGGAACGTGGGAAGAAGCCGGCTCTGAAGAAGCATTCGGCGCATCCGTCAAAGAAATCGCTGCCGCTGTTATCGGCATGAAAGCCGGCGACAAGAAAGAAATCACGGTAACGTTCGCAGACGATTTCGCAGCTGAGGCTCTTCGCGGGAAAACAGCGGTTTACACGCTTGACGTCGCCGAAGTTCGCCAACGCGTACTCCCGGAATTGAACGAAGAATTTTTCAAATCCGTTCACGTTGCCGACGAAGCTGAATTTAAGAAACAAATTCGCGAAGGGCTTGAAGCCAACAAGAAAAATGCGGCAACGGCGAAGACGCGCGAAAATGTCATCAACAAGCTCAACGCACTCGTCGATTTCGAGCTCCCGCAGAGCGCAATTGACCGCGAAGCGTACAATATCTTTGTTGAATTCGCGAACACGCAACTTCGCCAGGGCGTTAAGATTGAAGAAATCCAAGAAAAACGCGAAGAGCTGATGGAAAATACCAAGGACGCAGCGAAAACCCGTGTGAAAACGCAGCTCATCCTCAACGCGATTGCCAAGGCTGAAGACATTAAAGTCGAACAGTCCGACATCACGACGCGCATTCAACAGGAAGCCTACATGAGCGGAATGCCGACGGAAAAATTCGTCAAGGAGTTGACGAAGGATCGTTCCCGCCTGATGGAAATGCAGGCGAATATCCGCTACAACAAAGCGCTCGACGTTGTTGTCAACGCCTCCGTCGCGAAATAAATTATTTCGTACGAAAAAGCGTTCCCGTAAGGATTTGCGGGAACGCTTTTTTTGATATGAAATCCGACAGAAGCTCTTAGAAACTCCATTTTCACGGCTTTGCATGAATCTGCTTGAACTCAAAAACATCACGGTTGTCCGCGGCGGGAAGACGATTTTTTCCGGGTTAAACCTGGAAATTCCCGTCGGTTGCAACACCGTGATTCTCGGCCCGAACGGCGCAGGTAAGTCAACCTTGCTGAAATTACTCACACGAGAGCTTTATCCGGTCGCCGACTCAAAAAGTTCGCTGAAGATTCTCGGCAAGTCTGCTTGGAATATTTGGGAGTTACGCTCTCAAATCGGAATCGTATCAAACGACTTGCAACGTATGTTCCCGCCGGATACGAGCGGCGCGGATGTTGTGCGTTCCGGATTTTTTTCGAGTATCGGCATGTGGCGGGATCAAGTTCTCTCCGTAGCACAGGAAAACAAAGTGAAGGAAACGCTCGCCGCTATCGGGCTCGGCAGAATCGCACACCGGGGATTCAGCACGTTTTCCACCGGAGAACAACGCCGATTTATTTTAGCGCGAGCCCTCGTAAGTTCCCCCAAAGTACTTGTCCTTGACGAACCGACGAGCGGTCTGGATTTCAGGTCTGCGTTCATTTATCTCAATTCCCTGCGCAGCTTAATGGACAGGGGTACGACTGTCATTCTCGTAACCCACAACATCAACGAAATTACGCCGGAAATAAAACATGTTGCGTTACTCAACAAAGGGAAAATCGTTGATTCCGGAGAACCGAAAACGGTTTTAACCTCCGAAAAACTTTCCGAACTTTTTGATCTTCCGCTCTGCATAACACAGAAGAACGGATTTTATCGTATCGTTCCCGCCGCATTTTTTTAACGAAATCCCATTGCCGCCATGTCCGAACCTCGCCCGCTGATTTTTTCCGAAACTAAAGAAACGCTCGCAGCCGCATTGCAGGCGCGCGGCGAAAAAGCGTTTCGTGCCACGCAAATTCTCGAATGGATTTACAAAAAACGCGTGCGCTCTTTCGAGGAAATGACGAATATTTCGGCGGGAACGCGCGCGTGGTTGGCGGAAACCTATGATTTTATGCCGGCGAAACTCGTCGCAAAAAGCGCGCAGGCAAGCGACGTTACGGAAAAATTTTTGCTCCAAATGCGAGACGGCGCGCTCGTCGAATGCGTGATTCTTCGCGCGCCTCAGGATGGACCGGGCGAAGAGCGTTCCCGCAAAACCGTTTGCATTTCGACGCAGGTCGGCTGCGCTCAAGGATGCAAATTCTGCGCAAGCGGATTGGCGGGCTGGAAACGTAATCTCGACGCAGGCGAAATCATGGCGCAGCTCATGTTCGTTTGCTGGGAAGGCGGCGATAAGGGCACGCGTGAAACCGGATTTACGGATTTTGACAACATCGTTGTCATGGGTATGGGCGAGCCGCTCATGAATTACGAGGCTACGATGCGCGCGCTCACCATCGCGAATGCGCCTTGGGGCTTGGGCGTCGGCGCGCGGCGCATCACGATTTCCACGAGCGGCGTTGTGCCGAAAATTCGCGAGCTCGCCGACGAGCCGATGCAGTTTCGCCTCGCAATCAGCCTGCACGGCGCGACCGACGAGGTGCGCTCGCAAATCATGCCCGTCAACCGCAAGTTCCCGCTCGCACAACTCATTCCCGCCGCAAAGGAATTTTCGGAAAAACACGGGCGGATGATTACGCTCGAATTTATTCTCATCGAAGACGTGAACGACACGCTCGAACAGGCGCGCAAGCTCGCCGACATCGCGCGGGAACTCCACGCGCATGTGAATCTGATTCCTTATAACACGGTTGAAGGCTTGCCGTGGAAACGCCCGTCGGGCAACCGCCAAATGCAGTTTTTAAAAATCCTGCAGGAGCGCCGCGTTCCCGCGACTCTGCGCCGCGAAAAAGGGCACGACATTGATGCCGCCTGCGGTCAGCTTCGTTTGAGAAATCTGGACAAGGAAAAAAACGTTCCCGCGAACAACTAAGCGAAATCGCTACAATCCGCTACGCGCAGAAAATAAGAATCAGTAATTGCGCCGTAAGAACGCGCAGAAACATTGTCAGCGGATAAACCGTGGCATAGGCAACATTCGGAGCTTCGTTTTGCGCAATATTGTTCGCATAAGCGAGAGCCGGCGGATCCGTCACGGCGCCGGAAATCAGCCCCATTAAGGAATAATAATTCATTTTAAAAATTCCGCGCGCAACCGCACCCACAATTAACAACGGAATGGTAGTGATAAAAAATCCGATAATCACCCACCAATAACCGCCGTTCAAAACCGCCTGGAGAAAGCCTTTCCCCGCGCCGATTCCTACCGCAGCAAGGAAGAGTAAAATTCCTATTTCACGAATCATTAAATTCGCGGCAATGGGCGTATAAGTGATTAAATGCGATTTGTAGCCCCAACAGCTGAGTAGAATCGCAACAATCAACGGGCCTCCGGCAAGCCCGAGCTTCAACGGCTGAGAGAGCCCGGGAAGTGCAAGCGGAATGCTTCCGAAAAACACGCCGACTGCGATGCCGAGAAAAATGGAAACCAAATTCGGATGATCAAGCCGTTTGAGCTGGTTTCCGAGAAGTTTTTCAATTTCATTAACGGCAGACTCCGGACCGACGACATTGACGCGGTCGCCGATTTGCAGACACAGCGAAGGCGTCGCCACCTGAACAACACCGGCGCGATTAATCCGCGTAAACGCAACCCCCATCGCCTGATAAGCACTAAGTTGCGAAAGCGGGCGCCCGTTCATACTTTCCCGCGTAACGATAATACGCCGCCGGACAATCGCAGATTTAATGTGTTCCCAATCTTCAAGGCTCCAATTGATGACTTTCCCGAAAAACGCGCCGACCATCTCCGCATCATTTTTGGAAACAATCACAAAAAGCCGATCGCCGGCTTCAAGAACCGTCGTTCCCGTAGCAACGGTAGGCGGATTTTCTCCGTGGCGATGGCGGGAAATAACGAAACGCCGCTCAAACAAACGCGCAATCTGGGCAATACTTTTTCCGATAATCGCAGGATTTTGAACTTCGAGCGTAATCGCTGTCGAACTGTCATGATCGGAATTTTCTAGGGCTTTAATCGCTTCAGTCTCCCGATTCAGAGAAATCTTGAAAATCACGCGAATAAGAAT
Organism: Candidatus Spyradenecus sp.; assembly: GCA_045535075.1. Classification (GTDB taxonomy): domain Bacteria; phylum Verrucomicrobiota; class Verrucomicrobiia; order Opitutales; family UBA953; genus Spyradosoma. Next base: position 115,710 of record JAZSKX010000005.1, read on the forward strand.
CAGGGAAAGAATAATCCCGACAACGCCCAGCGGATAAGCACAAGCATAGCCCTGCCCGAGCGTTCCCGTGAGCGTCTCGACAACCCCGTCAACGGACATTCCCTCGGGAACGCCACCCGCCTGCTCAATCAAAGCTGCCTTTGCTTCGGGATTGGTTTTAATAATTTCCGAAAGCGCCTGTTGAGCGGAACCGAGACCGGGCGTATTCGTAATCGCGCCGGAAAGCACGCCGACCATCGTCGGCATCGGAATCTTGGTTATGTAATGAAAGGCAATCGTTGTCAAAACGCCTAAAAGAACAATTGCCGCCGCCAAACCGTTCATAAGCATCCCGCCTTTTTTCAGGGACGCAAAAAATCCGGGACCGACCTGAAGTCCGATTGTATAGACAAAAAGAATCAAGCCGAATTCCTTTACGAAATGTAAAACATGGTCGTTAATCGCAAAACCGAGTTGCCCAAGAATAATGCCGACAAACAGCACCAGCGTGATGCCGAGCGAAATCCCGAAAAACCGGATACGCCCCAACGGGATCCCGATGGCAATGGCGATGCAAAACATCAGCATCGTGTGAGCGACACCGTCCTTATTCGTGTATAACAAGTCTATGAACCAGTCCATTTGCAAAATCCGTTAGTCGGTTGAGTTTACGCTTCCGACAACAGAAAAGCCATTTCTTTTTCCCGCAAGATTTCGGCTTTTTCCGTTGTAGTTTTTCTTCAAGCTTCTATGCTAGAGGGTTTCTCTTTTCTGACAAAATGATTAACGAATCCGAGCTCATCGCCAAAGCGCAAGTCCTTTTGGAGGCGCTTCCCTACATCCAGCGTTTCCACGATTCCGTTTTCGTCGTCAAGTACGGCGGGAGCTTTATGGATTCCGACGATCCCGAGGTACGGGAACGCGTCGCGGCAGATATTGTTTTTCTTAACAGCGTGGGCATTAAAGTCGTCGTCGTTCACGGCGGCGGAAAAGCGATTACGCGCGCCATGGCAAAAACCAATATTGTCCCGCAATGGCGAAACGGCATCCGCGTAACCGACGCCGAAACGATTAAAATCGTCGAAAACACGCTCAACAATGAAATCAACACGGATATTTGCGCAATGATTGCCAAGCGCAAAGGCAATGCCTTGGGAATGCCCGGGAACTTGGTCAATCTCTGTGAAAAAATGACGGCAAAAGACGAAAACGGCGCAATCGTCGATCTCGGCTTTGTCGGGGACATTAAATCCGTAAAAACCAAGCTCATAAAAAAAGCTCTCGCAGAAGGGAAAATCCCCGTTATTTCTCCGATTGCGCTCGACGAAAACGACCAACCGTACAACACGAATGCCGATGCCGCGGCAAGCGCGGTTGCCTCCGCTCTCAAAGCGCGCCGTCTGGTTTTTATGTCGGACGTTCCCGGACTGCTCGCCGACCCGAAAGATCCGTCGTCGCTGATTTCGACCTTGCGCGTCCACGAAGTGCCGCGCCTGAAAAAAGAAGGCATTATTTCTGCGGGAATGATTCCCAAAGTGGACTCCGCCGTCCGAGCCCTGCAAAGCGGCGTGCGCCGCGTTCACTTTATCGACGGAAGAACGCCTCATTCGCTTTTGCTTGAAATCTTTACGGACAAGGGTGTCGGTACGGAAATTTTGCATCCGGACGTAAAACTTTAAGCCTCACTAAAAAATTCTGATTTTTAGAGAAGGAACCGGCAAACTTCGAGTTTTGTTCAATCAAAGCTCAAAACGTTTGCCGGTTTTCGTTTGTCGTTAAAATTCTGAAACTTTTTCGAGTAAAAAACGTTTTAAAATCCGAAGCATGAACGACAACGAAACGGATATTCTGTTGATGCGAAAAATCGCCGCAGGCGACATGACTGCGGCGCGCGTGCTTGTACTCAAATGGCAAAAACCGCTCATTAACTTTTTTTACCGCTCGCTCAACAACGTTCATTCCGCCGAAGATCTCGCGCAACAAACCTTCGTAAATCTTCTCCGGAATGCCGATAAATACACGCCCGAAGCAAGTTTCCCCGCCTATCTTTTTCATATCGCACACAACATTCTCATCAGCGATTTCCGCAAGCGTTCCCGTAGAAACGCCGAACCGACGGATCCCGCAGAGCTTCCGGCTGTCGCCGACGATGCCGATCCCGTCAATCAAAACGAATTGAAAAAATCCTTCGCGGAAGCAGTCGAAAAACTTCCCGAAAACCATCGAACCGCGATTTTGCTTTTCTGCCAGCAGGAACTCTCCTACACGGAAATTGCAGAAACCATGGACACGAGCGTATCCAACGTTAAAAACTGGGTTCATCGAGCCCGCCAAGCACTGAGAAATTCTCTTTCGGCTTTCCTCGAGCATTAAAAAATGAAACATTTTCACCGTAAAGCAGTTAGAAACAATAGCACTATGAACAAAAAATCCGCACAACACACGGACTTGGACGCCCTTCTGGCGGAAATGCCGGTCGAGCCGAGCAAAGGTTTTGCCGAACGCGTGCTTGCTGATTGCAAAATCGAAAAACTCCTGCAGGAAATGCCGCTTGAGCCTCAAAAAGAATTCGCAGAAGAAACGCTCACTGTAGCAAGACGTTCCCGCAGGACACGCGCCAATTTCTTTCATTGGATTCACTTTGCCGCAGCCGCCGGAGTCGCCGCCGTTTCTGCCGTGTTCCTCTGGGAAACAAAACCCGCCCACAACGCGGAAACCGCATGGATTTCACGCATCGAACAAACGGTTCAAAACGATCCCGAACTTTCCCTCCTCGCTCAAACGGAAGACGATTCGCTCCTCTTTGACGAATTACTGAGCACATCCGAAATTCTTTCAAGCATCGACCCTTCGGTCTTAGAAATCTTCGCCTACAATGATTAAAAAATACGCACTTTTCCTCGTCGCCCTTCTCACGTCTTTTTCCGGCGGAATTATTTTCGCAACGGAAGAGAAAAAAACAAACGCTCCTCTCGACGTTCCCGCAGGAGAAAAAGCCGACGCGAAGCATTGCACAAAAAAAGTCTCCCGAAAAGACATTCGCATGCTGAAAACCCTTTTTCTCATGTCGGACAAAGAACTTGCGCGTATGCGGGAACTCATTACAAAGTTGGAACGCACTCCGGAAGCCAAACGCCGAGAAATGGCGGAAAATCTCGAACGCGCAAACTCCGACGATCCGAACGTTCGACGCGAGTTCATGGAAACGATGCGCCGGCGCTTCGAAGCCCGACGCAAAAACCTCCTCGCCCGCTACTATGCGACGCTCCCGCAGGAACAGGCGAAATCCGAAGCCGAAGCCTTTCTCAAGATGTCGAGGCATGAGCAGTTTGAATACATAAAATCCGTTCGGGAAAAACTCGGACTTCCGCCGCATCCCCGCAAAGAGAAAAAAGCGGAAGTCAATAAAGCCGCCGAGACGCAATAAAAAGCGTTCCCGCGAAATAATTCACGGGAACGCCGGGATCTCTATGTGTATCTCAATCACTACCGGACTAACTTATCGTTAATCCATACAAATACGATAGGAATAAATAACAGTTTTTCAAGAATAAATATCAACTTTGAGTGACTTTTATTCGAAATTCCTTCCGATTAAATTACGGGAACAGCTGCAAGAAGCGTACGCGTATATTCGTGTTGCGGACACGAATACACCTTTTCGGGACTTCCCCGTTCGACAATCCCGCCGCGATTCATAACCAAAACCTCATCGGCAATTTCACCGACAAGCGCCAAGTCATGCGCGATAAAAAGATAAGCGATACCAAGCTGTTTCTGAATATCCTTCAACAAGCTGATAATTTGAGCCTGCACGGAAACATCGAGCGCGGAAACCGGTTCATCGCAGACAATCAGTTCCGCTTCGGTTGCCAACGCGCGCGCAATGGCAATGCGTTGGCGTTGCCCGCCGGAAAACTCATGCGGGAACCGAACGGAAAAATCCGGCGAAAGCCCGACCAGTTCAAGTAGCTCCGCGACACGGGAACGGCGTTGCGCAGGGCTCATTTTCGGGAAATGAATTTCGAGCGGCTCGGATAAAATCCCGTGAATTGTCAGTCGCGGATTCAGCGAGGCATACGGATTTTGAAAAACCATTTGCACCCTCCGGCGCAGTTCCCGCGGCATTTCTGCCGTATAAGCGGAAACATCCTTATCCCCGTAAAAAATCTTTCCGGCGCTTTGCTGTTGCAGGCGCATTATCGCGCGCGAAAGCGTCGATTTCCCGCAACCGCTCTCGCCGACAATCCCAACCGTTTTCCCGCGCTCAACCTGAAGCGAAACGTTATCAACCGCACGAAATTTCTCAACCGATTTTCTTAACGAAAATCCTTTTGTCGTAAGGCGCCGCTCAAATTCGACAACCAAATTTTCGACGCGTAAAGCCGGCTTTTCCATTTTTAGAAGCGAAGTCCCGCCTGAATCGAAAACTCGACAGCGGGATCAACCGTAAAGTGAGCGTCCGTTTCGTGCCCGCCTTCCCACAAACGATAATCCGTCCAAAGAATCGCTTTCGTTCCCGCCGCCATGAAGAAATTTTTTCCGATATTGCGACGAACACTCAGCGAAATCGGAGCATTTTGGACATACCAAACCTCGCCTCGCCCGACGGTAATCGCGTCAAATCCGTAAGAAATCCCCGCAGAAATTAGCCATTCGTTTCGGGCATCAACGTCCCACGTAACTTCCACGCCGTTCCCGATACGCAAATTCCACTCGCGGTCGAGCGAAAAATCAAGCACCAGCGCCGGCATCGCGCTCCAGCGTTCACGATGGCGTGAATAAAAAACGGACGCGCCGAGCCAAATCGACCGCGTGCGGGAAAAATATTGCTTATACCCGAGCGCAAAAGCTCCGTGCGCGCCGTCGGAAAGCGAAGTTGTATCTGCGGAAAACAGACTTCCGGAAACCATTCCCGCGATTGCCCGCCCGTTCGCCTTGTCATAAACATATTCCGTCCAATTAAAAATTTTGAGCATATCGACATGCTCAAACGGCGTTCCCGGCAACGACCAATTTTGCGTTCCCGAGAAACGGTAATCCGTGCGCTGGTAATCCATGTTAACGAGGGAAATTAAATCTTCCTCTTCGGAGACGCGCGTCCAGGAAACGCCGGTTCCGTACACGGATGCCGCAAGCTTTCCGCCTTTGTTAATCGACGCGGGAAGGCGCTGCGCGTAATACGCGTAAAACGGCATCACGGAATTGGTTCCGCGCGTAAACGCTGCACGCGCAGGCGTGTAAATTTCCTCCCACCAGGAAAGCGCATCCGCCGTTCCCGCAACACAAAATACCGTTCCCGCCGATGAAAGCGGCAGGAACAGCCATTTCTTCAATTCGGGAATCATCGGAAACTAACGGCGGACCGTGCACTTGGCAGCGCGCTCGATGTCGACTTGGATTTTATCGAACACCTTACCGACTTCGGCGTCTGTCAGCGTCTTTGTTTCCGAGCGGAAAACGATTTCAAACGCAAGCGACTTCTTTCCTTCCGGCAAACCTTTTCCGCGATAAACGTCGAAGCAGTTAACTTTTTCGACAAGGAACTGCTTGGAAGCAGCTTTGTTTGCCGTTGCTTTCAGTCTGTCGGCGATTTCACCTGCGGGAACGCTTTCGTCAACCACCAACGCCAAGTCGCGCGCGACCGGCGGGAACGTCGAGAACGCTTTGAAGCGGGCACGTTTCGGAGCATTTTTAAATGCGTCCTGCAAGAAAAGCACTTCGCCGGCAATAACGGTTTCGGAAATATCCCAAGAAAGCGCGAGTTTTGCATCAACCAAGCCCAGCTCAATCGTCAGCGCACGCGCACGGTCGGTTGCCAAAGCGGAATGCCCTTTTTGCCAGAGCGGCGTTTGCTCGGTATTCATCGCCCCGAACAGCAAACGCTGTTCGGCGATTCCCGCCGCCGATGCGATTTCGGTGCAAAGTTTTTTTGCGAAGAAAACATCGAGTTTTTCACGTGTTTTCCACGAACGCGTCGTCGGTTCCGCAAGCACGACAAAGGCGACGGAAACGATTTCCCGCAGGGCGCCCGTTCGGTCTGGACGGAAAACGCGCCCGACTTCAAAAAGGCATCGCGGCTCGTTGTGTGCGGAAAGATTCAGGCGAAGCGCATCAAGCAAACCCGGAATCAGCGACGGGCGAATATGCGATTGGTCGCTCGTCAGCGGATTGGCGAGCGCAAGTGCGTTCGTCATTTTTTCGCCGAAGCATTTTTTCAGCTCGGCGGAATCGCGAAGCGTGTAATGAACGCATTCGGAAAAACCTTGTCCGACAAGCATGTTCGCCGCCTTGCGCGTAAATTGCGCCGTTTGCGCATCCGCATCTGTCGTATTCGGAGCCGCAATCGCTTCGGAGGGAATTGTATCCGTTCCGTAAATACGAACGAATTCTTCGACAAGATCAATCGGGCGATCGACTTCCGGACGAAACGCGGGAACGAGCACGCTCCAAACGCTGTTTCCCTTGTCCTCGACCGCAAAGCCGAGGCGCTTGAAAATATCGAGAATCGCGGCGTCTTCGACGGCGTAACCGCAACGGGAACGAACATAATCGCCGGAAATTTCAATCGTACGATCCGCACGCGGGAACGCTCCGAGTGCAATCGATTCGCCTTCGAGCGCTCCGCCGGCGATTTCGCAAATAAGCTGCGCAGCACGCGCTCCCGCGACATCGACGAGGGTCGGGTCGACATCGCGCGTAAAGCGCGTCGAGCTGTCGGTCGATACAGCAAGTGTTCGGGAAGTCTTGCGAACCGAACCCGGATCAAACCACGCGGCTTCGAGCACGACATCGGTCGTCGCCTCCGTCACGCCGGAATTTTCGCCGCCCATGACGCCGGCAACAACCATCGGCTTTTCCGCGTCAGCGATGACGCACATGTCCGCCGTGAGGGTGCATTCCTTGCCGTCGAGTAATTTGATTTTTTCGCCTTCGGCGGCTTGGCGGATTTTAATCGTGTTCCCGCCGATTGTCGCAGCATCAAAGGCATGAAGCGGAGAGCCGAGCTCCATCATCACCCAGTTTGTGATATCAACAACATTGTTAATCGGGCGTAAGCCGACGGCGAGCAAATCGCGTTGCATCCATTCGGGAGACGGCGCGATTTTCACGCCGCGAATCGTCCGCGCCGTATAAAGTGCGCAGTTCGGAGTTTCAAGCGAAACGGACAAAAATGCGTTGCTCGCATTCCCGCACGGAGCGTTGCGCGGCGTTCCCGCAACAGGATTCTTGAGCGATTTGTTAAAATACGCCGCGAGGTCGCGCGCCACACCGACATGCGAAAGACAATCGCCCCGATTCGCCGTAATCGAAATGTCAAAAACAGTGTCTGCCGGCGGGAAGCAATCGTTAATCGGCGTTCCGAGCACCAAATCACGCCCCGTCATGATGAGCAATCCGCCATGGTCGTCGTTCAAGCCGAGTTCCCGACCGGAACACATCATGCCTTGCGATACTTCACCGCGCATTGTCGTTTCGTTGATGGCAAATCCGCCCGGCATCACCGCGCCCGGAAGCGCCACGGGAACGATATCGTTTTCCTTAAAGTTTTTCGCACCGCAAACAATTTGACGAATATTGCCGTCGCCGACATCCACGCGGCAGACGCTGAGATGGTCGGAATTGGTATGCGGAACAAAAGAAAGGATTTTTCCGACGACGATGTGTTCAAGCGGAACCAGCCCGGCGGAAGTGATTTCTTCGACTTCAAGCCCGATCATCGGCAACGCATCCGCGATTTTTTCTGCGGGAACGTCGCTCAAATCAACGTATTGATTCAACCACTGAAGAGAAATTTTCATGATAAATAAATTTTCCTGTTTTTAGAGTTCGGCGGGAAACAATTAGGCGAATTGGCGCAGGAAGCGCAGGTCGTTCGCGTAGAAATGGCGAATATCGTCAATCCCGTGAACGAGCATCGCGATACGTTCGATACCCATACCGAATGCAAGTCCGCTCCATTCATTGGCGTCCAAGCCGACATTTTCGAGCACTTTCGGATCCACAAGCCCGCAGCCCATAATTTCAAGCCAGCGATTGCTCAACGCCCCCATGTTCGGCACGCGGATGTCCATCTCAAAGCTCGGTTCCGTAAACGGAAAGAAGCTCGGGCGCAAGCGCGTTTCCGCCGCGTTCCCGAAGACTTCCCGCACAAACGAATCGAGCACGCTCTTCAAATCTTTGAGCGTAACGTTTTTGTCAATCCAAAGGCCTTCGATTTGGTGGAAGTTTGCCGAGTGAGTCGCATCGACCGTGTCGCGGCGGAAGCAACGTCCCGGCGCAACAATACGAATCGGCGGCTTGCGGGAAAGCATCGTGCGAATCTGCACGGACGACGTGTGCGAGCGCAACAGATAGGCCTCGTCGGCTTTTTTCGGAGCGTCGGTCGCTTTTGTTTCCGCCGGCAAAAAGAGCGTGTCCTGCATATCGCGCGCCGGATGATTTGCCGGCGTGTTCAGGGCATCAAAGCAAAACCATTCGGTTTCCAATTCCGGACCTTCGGCAATCGTGAAGCCGAGGCGGTGAAAAATTCCGCAAACTTCTTCACGAATTTGCGAAAGCGGGTGGCGCGTTCCCGCGAAATCGTCCGGCGACGGGAGCGACGGATCGATCGGCGCGCCGAGCTTTGCCGCCAACTCCGCATCTTCGATACGCACCAAGGTCGCGGCGAAGATTGCCTCCAACTTCTGCTTGGCTTCATTGATCAGTTTGCCCATTGCCGGCTTTTCTTCTTTCGGAATCGAGCCCATCAGCTTCATGACCGCAGTCATGGAACCTTTGGAACCGACAAGGCTTGCTTTAAACACTTCAAATTCCGGACGCGTCTTAATCGCCGGCGCGGCGGAACTTGCTTCGGAAACAATATTGGCGAGCTGTTGCTGCATGATAATAAAAAAACTTAGATTATCATACGCACCTTCTTGCGGGAACGCAAGGACGCGCTCGCGCAGATTCACGCTCTAATCCAAAATCTGGAAAACGGACGCCGGAAGGCGCAACGCCGGCTTATCCAAATTTTCCGGACCAAAAAAAGTCCTCGGCAACTCCAAATGCAATGCCGCCGCCCGCACGACAAGTGTGTCGCGATCCCGCGTAACTTCATCGCGCAGCTCCAGTTCCTTAAAGGAGTAAATTTCCTGTACTTTTTGAACTTTTCCGAGCGAGAAACTCTTCAGCTTTTTCCCGTCGCCGTCGCGCACTTCGGCGCTGACAAGCGCGTTATAAACGCGATCGAAGCCGATATTTACAAAGCCGATTCCCGGATTTGCCTTTGCAAAATCTTCCGGCGGAAACATCTTAAAAAAATGCACGGGGCGCGCCCGATAACGCCGCGTTCGGCTGTATTCGTAATTTTCCCAAAACAAAAACGGCGTTTGCAAATCAAACGGAGTAAAAATTAAATCGGCAAAAAACGGACGCGTGCTTTCAGCGTTCACCTTCTCAATTTTTCCCTCGGAATTCAGCTCCCAAAGCTCCGGATTTTTTCCGCTACGAATCAAAAATCTTTTCTCTTCCGTCGGAGGAGCGCCCTTTTTCCCGATGTGAAGCCGTAGCGCAATGCCGCCGTTGAGATATTTCCCCCACATCGTCCCCTCATATACACTTTCCTCATCGCTTTTTCGCGGCTTGTGAACGATTTCAAAAATCATGCAAGAATCCGCGGGAAGGCGATAAGCACGAAACGCATCGAGAACGGCTCCCGCTTCTTCCGGTTTGAGTTGCTTAACGCCGATTTGACTTTGTGCGAACGCGGGAACGACAAACGCAATCACGGCAACGAGCAGAAAAGAAAAAACGCGAATCATAAACAAAATTTGCTAAGGTAAAAAATTATATAAGGAATTAATTTTTGAAAGGCGTAGGCTCGTATCGAAGCACATCAAGCGATTTGAAGCCTTGATACATCAGCTCGGCGGCGCGCTGATTGCGCTCGCGTTGAGACGTTTTCGCATCAATTTCGCCTTTCTTATTTTTGACAAGCCCGCCCAATACAACGGCAACAACGCGCTTGTTCCCGCGTGACGCGGTCGTAACAATCGAAGCTCCGGCGTTCGTCCATCCGGTTTTCAAGCCGTCGCACCCCTCGAAGATTTCCAAAAGCCGATTGTGATTTTTCATCGGCATAGGCAATTTGCGTTTTGTATTTTCCGGATAATTACGAACAATCGTTGATGAATAACGGAGCGACTCCGGAAAACGTTTAATCAGGGCGACGGAAAGCTTCGCAAGGTCTTCGGCAGTCGTCATGTCCGCCCGTTTTCCCGCATTTCGTTCCCTGCTGCTCGGCGGCAAACCGTGCGGCGTAGCAAAGCGCGTATTCGACAATCCGAGTTCTTCCGCCTTTTTATTCATGTCGGCGACAAAATCTTCGACGTTCCCGCAGAGCGTTTCCGCAAGAACAACGGCAGCATCGTTTGCGGATTGGAGCATAAGTCCGTAAATTAAATCTTCGATTCTGCAAGGTTCATCGACATCGAGATTGAGTTGCGTTCCGCCCATCCCGTAAGCGCGCTTGCTCGCAAGCACCGTATCGTTGAGGGAAATTTTTCCCGCCTCTAACGCCTCAAGAACAAGATAAAGCGTCATAATTTTCGTAACGCTCGCCGGCGGACATTGGCGGCGAATATTCGTTCCCGCAAGCATTTTGCCGGTTTCGGCATCGACACAAATCTCACCCGCCGAACGGAAAATAGAAAGAGTCTTTCGCGGAGCTTTCGGGACGCGCCCGGCTTTGGCAAGGGCAACGGGAGTCCCGAGCTCCGGCGCAGTAGCGGGCGGCGGCACGGGAACATAAGGCTCGACCGGAATTCCCGAAGTCGGCTCAGACCCTGCGGGAACGCCGTCAACGGTTTCTTCACCCAAAACCGGTATTTCCGGCGGCGGGGTTGCCGTCGCCGAAGAAGAATCAGATTTTTCGACTTCCGATTCCGAGAAGAGCACGAAAAACGCCGTCGTCCAAACGACGACCGCGACCACCGCGCCCAAAATCAAAAAGCGTTTGTTATTCATGTTTCTTTCGTTTGAAAAATTTGTTCAAAAAAATACCGATCAACTCATCGCATTCCGGGAAACGCAAGAGCTTCAGGAGTAGGAAATAAAAACCGACAGCGACGGGAACGACGATAAAAAACGCCGCCAAAAGCCCCCACGAAAATCCTGCACAAATACGAACGGCAAAATTCCATGCGCCCCAAGTCGCTCCCGCCATCGCGCCGGAAGCAACGAGCACTTTACACAGCGCTCCGAGGACGGGTTCTTCGAAAAATACGCGTTCCCGCCGACGCAGAATAACGAGCAACGCAATGCATTGAAACGCAGCGGCAAGCAAATTGGCGGCGGCAAGTCCACACGCCTTAAAATGCCAACCTAAAATCGGAGAAAGCACCAAGTTTAAAGCGAAGGTTGCCACACCGACGCGCATTTGCGTTTGCGTGTCTTTAAGCGAGCTGAACGCCCGACCGACAATTCCGCTTACGGCATAAAAAGGCACCGCCAAAGCAAAAATATAGAGCACGGGAACGGTCAACGCCGTATCGGCGGCGGAAAAATGCCCGTGCTGAAAAAAGCCGCGGACAAGCGGTTGCGCCAAGACGATAATCCCTAAGGTTGCGGGAATATTTATCGCCAGAATCAATCGCATTCCGTAGGAAAACGTTTCCCCGAGTTCCCACATCCGCCTTTCGGCGGCATGGCTCGCCAAGAGCGGGAAAACGACGGTTGTAATCGTTACGGTAAAAATGCCGACGGGAATTTCGACAATTCGGTTGGCAAAGTAGTAAACAGCCAACGCACTGTCTTCCAAGAAAAACGCCAACGCACGCGTCGCAAAGAGATTGAGCTGATTCACTCCTGCGCCGATAAGAGCGGGAAGAAACATTGCTTTAAGGTCATACCACGCAGGCGTCGTCGAAAGATCTATTTTCGGGCGCCATCCCGAGCGCCAAAGCGCCGCAGCGGGAATTCCGAGTTGCAGAGCTCCGCCGAAAAGCGCTCCCGCGCAAAGCCAAACGACGCGTTCTTCCGGCGTATCTCCGAAATACCATCCGAGTACTCCGAGAGAAAAAATCATCGAGAGATTCATCCAAACCGCACTGAGCGCCGTAACCGTAAATTTTCCGAGCATGTTTAACGCCGCCGAAAAAAGCGCCGCGATACAAATCATCGGCATATACGGCATGCAAAGCGCCGTCAGCCAAGCCGCCAGCCGATGGCGATCGACATCCGTTCCCGCGTTAAAAAACGTAGCCGTTCTCGAAATCGTTTCCTCCGGCAAAAGTGCAATCGCGACGGCGGCGACAACAAAAATCAGAGTTATTGCAAACATCCACGGCGCCGTTCGCGAAATCACCCGATTCAAAAACCGGAATGCGCACGCGTTCCCGCCGCGTTTCTGCTCTTGGGTCATCGCCGGCATTAGTGCGGTTGTCAACGCGCCTTCGCCGAGAAGCCGGCGGAACAGATTCGGAATTTGAAATGCCAAAATAAACGCGGATGCGACGGCTCCCGTGCCGAAAAATCCGGCAGTCAGTTGGTCACGAAACAGCCCGAGAACACGCGAGCCCGCCGTTCCCGCCGCCGTCACCAGCATGTGCATATAAGATGCCGTCCGCGTACTCATCGGCGCCTCAAGAGCGAATTTTTTCGTCTTCCGGAATTGCTTGCTGCGGGCTTATTTCCTTTCAGAGCGTTAAGCGTTCCCGCGTAGGCGAAAATGCCGTCGGCGATTCCTTGAGCGATCAGTTCCCGCCGGTTCGTTCGTGCGATCAGCGCGGCTTCCGATGCATTAGTGAGAAATCCGCATTCAACAAGGATTCCCGGACATTTTAAGCCTTGAAGCACAGAAAAATTCGCGCATTTCACGCCGCGATCTTCCGCGTCGATTTTGGAGGAAAGCGCACTTTGGATTTTGTACGCGAGCAAGAGATTCCACGCATCGAAACGATTACCGACATCGGCTTTTACCTTTGTTTTTTTGTAGCCGAACGATGCTTCTCCGACCGGGGTCAGCATCCAGGTTTCAACACCGCGCGCTGATTTTGCCGCCGCCGCGTTAAAGTGAATACTCACGAACAAATCCGCCTTTGCCGCATTCGCTTTTTTTGATCTGGCTTCAAGCTCAAGAAAAACATCGCGGTCGCGCACCAAAATGACCGTGTAGCCGCGCTTTGTCAAAATGCGTTGCAATCGCTTCGCGATGTCGAGCGTATAGCTTTTTTCCCGCATTTTTCCTTCAACTTTCCCCGGGTCTTTGCCGCCGTGCCCGGCATCAATAACGATTCTTTTTGCCGCGGGAACGTTTTTCTTCGACGGCGCAACAATCGGCGCCAAATGCTTTTCCCAGTCCCGTTTTTGAATAAAAATCTTCCCGTGCGCACATGAAAGCGCACGCCCCGTGTAAACGCGCGTTCCGTTAATCGTTACGTATGGTTTTTTGTCCTGAGCTTCGACATTGTAATTGCCGATTTTCCAACGTCGCAAATCAGAAACGCGGGAAGTGTTCGCCCGCGCGCCGGCTTCGCGAATTGTCGAATCAAGATTAATCGCCTGCGCCGCTGCAAACGGGGACGAGATAATCACGAAAAAAAGAAACGCAATCGCGGGAAGTCGAAACATATTTTCTTTAATATGACCGTTCGGCAGCGTTCCCGCAAAATGTTTTTCAGGCAAAGTCGCCGGATACAAAAAAGGCATTTCCGAACTGCTTCGAAAACGCCTTTAGGGATTAAACCCAAGCGGATCACTACTCGCGCCGCGAAATGAAAAGCTGAATCATGTACCAGAAAAGCGTCGCGATTCCCGAGAAAATGACGAGCGCCGCGCCGACGTGTTGGTCCGGGCTGAATTGCTCTTTCACAGTCCAAGTATAATATAAAATCACAGCTGCCATGAATCCGATCATCGCGATAATGAACCACGTTCCCGGATTAATTCCCGCGAGTGCGAAAACAAGAATCGCCGCGAGTACGACGAAAAATCCTACGGAAACGAAAGCACGCAGAAACGAAAAATCCGTTTTCGTCATAAAGACGGTCGCCGTCAAACCTCCCGCGAGCAAAATCGTCGAAAGAGCGGCGGGAGCGACAATATCCTGCAAAGCGACGTCCGTACCGAACATCTTCAGGCAAATGTTCAAAAGCGGCGTAAAAATTACCGCTTCGGCGACAACATAAACGCCGAGCCCGGCAAGCTGTGTCGTCTGCGAAACGCCGCCGAATGCAAGGCGATTGGCAAACATCGAAACCGCCCAAAGCGCGGCGAGGACGAGAATCCATCCGAACATGCCGTTCCCGAAAAGAAGCGCCGTCAACGTATCCGCCAGAGGCGACGAAAGTAAGCCAGCAAGAATCAGCCCGAACGCCGCACAGGATGCGGCGACCAAACCGTAGGTTCGGCGATAGAAACTTGCGCGATCAGCCGGAGAAGCCGACGCAACGGTAAACGGATTGGAAGTATAGCTATTCATATAAAAAAAGCGTTGCAGGATTCGTGCCTCAAAGCAAGTCGTTCTCTTTACTTTTCACAAAAAACGCGCGAAAGGATTTCAAGCCCTTCGTCGAGTTCCGCCTGCGTTGCATTCAGCGGCGGGAGCAGACGAACGACATTGTTGCCGGCGGGAACGCAAAGCAAGCCGGCGGCGCGCAATTTTCCGATCCACGGCGCCGGCGCTTCGGAAAGGCGAATTCCCGACATAAATCCAACCCCGCGAACCTCAATACAAAGCTCCGGATTCGCTTCGACGATTCGCTTCAAGCCTTCCCGCCAAGCCGGGCTGAGACGGTTCACGTTTTCTAAGATATTTTCTTTTTCAAAAACTTCAAAAACCGCAAGTGCAGCGGCAGTCGCGAGCGGATTTCCGCCAAACGTCGTCCCGTGCATTCCGGGTTTGACGTACGCGGCAAAGCGGTCGTCGCACCACATCGCTCCGATCGGGAAGCCGTTCCCGAGACCTTTTGCCATCGAAAAAGCGTCCGGACGCACGCCGGCTTGTTCGAAGCCGAAAAGCGTTCCCGTGCGCCCCATACCGCATTGGATTTCATCGCAAAGCAGTAAAACATTTTTTGCGTCGCAAAGCGCGCGCAGTTCCCGCAAAAACTCCGGAGCCGCCGGCGTCAACCCGCTTTCGCCCTGGACGCATTCGAGAATGACGGCGGCAGTTTCATCATCAATCGCGTTGCGGAAGCTTTCGATGTCGTTGAGTTTTGCGACAGCGACATTCGGCATCAGCGGACGAAATCCGTGTTGGATTTTTTCCTGCGGAGTTGCAGCCATCGTCCCGAAAAGACGCCCGTGAAATGCATTTTCACAGGTAATCACTTTATAAATTTTTCCTTCTTCGCCGCCGGCTTTCGCCATTCCGTGCAACCGCGAAAGCTTTAAAAGCGCTTCATTGGCTTCAGCTCCGGAATTACAGAAAAAGACTTTTCCGCCGCCCATGTGCGCATTGATTTTCCGTGCAAGGCGCGGGGCGTTTTCATTGAGAAAAAGGTTGCTGCAGTGAGCCAATTTTCCGGCTTGTTCCCGCACGCGTTCAAGCCAATGCGGATGCGCATGTCCGATGTTGAGCACGGCGATCCCCGAAGAAAAATCCAGGTATTCGCGCCCGGCATCGTCCCAAACGCGCGCACCGTTCCCGCGAACGAGAGCGACGGGCGGCAATCCGTAGTTTCCCAAAATATTTTGCGACCAGAGTTCGGAAGTTGTCATTGCTGTAAAAAATTTCGGAGAATTAAAAGCCCGCAGGCTTTTTTTTGCAAGCACGCGGGCGGACGTACTTTTTCTTTTGCAGGCTCAATCCTGCGTCGTGAAAGCGGTGCAAGCGCAAGCCAACAGAAATGCGGAAAACACCAAGAGGCAACCCGCTGTCGCTAATTCATCCAAGGAAGAAAAAATGAGTTTTCCCGCACGATACGCCAGCAGGCAAAGCACCGCCAAGACAGAGCGGAGCAATAAGCCGGCAAGCAGGTTTTTTCGTGCTCCGTAGGTGAAAAAAACACCCGTAATCCCGATTGCGGACGCGACGACGGCAATCGCAAATCCCTGTTCCCGCAGAGGGACGACAACGGATTCCGCACAGGCAAGCGCGAGTAAAAACACTTCCCAAAACGAAAAAAACGAAAGGCGGTTTTTAAAGGATTTCCCGATAAGAATCGTCAAAACGAATATGACTCCGGCTAAAACCGAAGGCACAAGAACGGAATCCGCAACCGCGTCGGCTGCCGTTCCCGTGAGCAAATAACGCCACGTCGGATCTGGGCAAAGGCTCCACTTCGGCAAAATGAAAAAAAGCAATGCTATCCCGGCTGTTAAAACCGTAAAAATGATTTTTTCCGCAATCGACAAGTGGTCTTTCGGGAGCAGGCTCTTCCGAGGCGACGGCGTCGCGGAAGCGCCTTTTTTAGAAGACGCGGAACTACGTTCCCGCGCGGGCGGACGCTTCCTTGCTTCCCGTTCCCGTTGTTTCCGCTGTTTATCGAAAAGCGCACGCTCCTCGGGATCAGAAAGCACTTCGTACGCCCGGTTAATCTCACCGGAAATCCGCTCGTACTTTTTTTGCTCCGAAAGATGATGATCCGGATGAAACAGCATCATCTTCCGATGCCACGCACGCTTGATTTCCTCCGGAGTCGCCTTAGGCGAAACCGACAAAACCTTGTAATAATCGACCCATTCCCCGCTCACTTGAGTCTTACTCCCCAAGCATCAAACGAAGCGTCTTTGCGTCTGAACCGAAAACATGCTCTCCGAGCAGAATTTCCGGCGAAGCCTTGCCTCGTCGCGCATAAATTTCAACACGTGTTCCCGCCGGAGCCGAAACCGTAAAGTGGTTGTTCAAATCCCGCGTATCGTCATGCGAAACGCCTTCGCCGAGGACGCGCCGCGTCGATTTTTCAACGACGCGTACGGGAACGGCAATGCGCTTCCCGTTCGCATCGCAAAGATTGATCGCAAGAGGAACTTCACGGACTTTCGCAGGCGCTTTTGCAACATAACGTGCCGTAACATTGCACGCGGGAATCCCCGAGCGCGAATCCCCCGGATACCGCCAAGAGGCATCGAACTCCGTTCCCGTCGGCGCCCAACTCGTCGCATAAATCGCATAATGCGGGTCGCTTTCGACGGCGGCAGCGGCATCCGCGTCAAACCAGGACTCGTTGGCTTTCGAACAGTCGAACGCCCCGATGTAATGCCATTTCCCGCGATCCCAAAACTCCACCCAAGAATGGTTGCCGGGTTTCTTTTTCCAGCGGCATCCGGCGAAACGCGCGGGAACGCCGACGGCACGACAGGCGTTGATGAGAATCACCGAAAGCCCCGAGCAGGAAGCCATTCCGATACGCATCGAATGAAACGGCGACTGATCCGGTTTGTCGCGCTTCGGGCTATAAACGACTCCCAAAATTTTCCAAATTTCGCGATTCAGCGTCTCGACGACTTCCGTCGCATTTTTGCAATCCGCCACCAAGGGCATAAATTTTTGACAAAAAACCGGGCGCCACACGTCGATTTCTTCTCCGATTGACGCATACGGGAGCACGGCGTTCAGAAACAATTCGTCGGGAACGTCGCGCGTCCACGGCAGCTTCCCGCGCACCGCCAAAGCCAGCCGGAGGTTTTCCTGAAGATATTTTTCCGAAACCTTCCCGCGATCCTGCTCCGGCATATTTTCGCAAAGAAATTTCCAAGCTTTTTTCTCAAAATTCTCCTGCTCGGCAAAAGCGATCGGACAAACGAGCAGAAACGAAAGAAGACAAATCAGAATCCGATGAAACATAAAAACAAAATCCGTTAAGCGTGCGTGTAATCCCAAATTTTTGAAGCATCTACGGACGAATCAAAAGTTAATTTGCTGCGAACCGCCCTGCCCATGTGAATATTCATTAAACCGCGGGAACGCAAATTCGGCAAATGCTCCGGAGTAATGCCGCCGCCGATGCGCAAGCGGACGGGAGCGCGCGGAAGCAAATCGAGCGTCGGAAGAACCGTCGTCGTAATTGAGCAGACTCCGAGCTTGGCAAGCAAAGCGTACGCGACAGCCGGGTCTTCCGCTTTCTCAAAGGCCCGGTTAAAGGCGACCTTGAGTCTTCCCGCCGCAGCCATGATCTTCTGCATCCGCTCAATATCAATGTTCCCGTCCGGAGTAATCACCCCGACGGAAATGCCCTCCGCCTTGGTTTCTTCGGCAATAAATTTGATGTCGGCAAGCATTTGTCCGAACGCTTCGTCCGTATAACAAAATCCGTCTGCGCTCGGACGAATCATGACATACACGGGAAGTCGGCTTTGGGCGCAGGCATTGCGAATCAACTCGCGATCCGGCGTCAAACCGCCGCAATCGGCATCCGCGCAAAGTTCGACAACGCTCGCGTCAGAATCGTTAATTTCGGAAATATCCTGCATCGAAACGGCGACAACCTGCAAATTAAAATGGTCAACCCCTTCGGAAGCAGCCTTCCCGAAACTGCGCCACGCACGCGTATCGTTTTCGTCGTACTCGGCAACGTCGCGCCGCAAAACGGGAAGCCTCCAGTGTTGCGTCATCGCAATTCCGCGCAACGCAATCACGCTCAGCGCCGTAACGACCTGCGTAGTCACGGAATCGATCCCGAGCGAAGAACAGACGAGATAAACCAAGCCGCCGAAAATACAGGCGAGCGCGTAAATATCTTTCCGGAAAACAAGCGGCTCGACGTTAATAAAAATATCGCGGAAAACCCCGCCGCCGGCGCCCGTTACCATTCCCATCAAAATCGCCACCCACATCGGGAAACCGCATGCAAGCGTTTTTTCAATCCCGACAACCGTAAAAAGCCCGAGGCCTATTGCGTCAAAGACGAAAATCGTATCGTTCATTCGAAGCAAATAACGCCCCAGAACGGAAACGACAAGCAACGCAAAAAGGACGACAAGCAAATAAGTAAAACCGCCTTCCCAAAACGGCGTTTTTGACTGCATCCAAAACGGCGTTTGCCCAAGCATAATATCGCGCAATGTTCCGCCGCCGCACCCTGTCGCAAACCCGACGACAATCGCACCGAAAAGGTCGAAACGTTTTGCCGATGCACGGCGGATTCCGCTGATTGCGAAGGCAAAAGTCCCCAGATAGTCAATAAATAGAGTAAATGTCATGGTGGCGTAAAAGGAAGTATTTCGCGATTTTAGGTGCGCTCCCGAAACAAGTAAATGCTTTAGCGCTACTCGGGAAATTAAAAATTTTTAGGCGGGAACACGGTCTCCGGAGAATTCTAAAGCATCGTATCGGCGGCAAGTTTTTCGGCAACCGTCTTTCCGTAAAGCATTTCGACGAAAGCAAGCCCGAAGACAAATGCCGTTCCCGCGCCGCGAGAAGTCAACAGGTTTCCGTCGATTGCATACGGAGCGGAAAATTGCGCAGCCGGAATCGCCTCCCAAGTGCACGAATGCGCGGAAACTCGCTTGCCTTCAAGCACGCCTGCCGCAAGGAGAATTAACGGAGCCGCGCAAATCGCCGCGATCGGCTTGTTCTTTTCGGCAAACGCTTTTGCCAGTTTCGGCGCGTTCCCGTCGTCCAGCAAGGTCCACGTTCCCGGGCCTCCGGGAATAAAAAGCGCATCAAACGCCTCGGCGATTTTCTCGAAAGAGGCATATTGCTCCGTCAATGCCGCGAGCGTGGTATCGGCTTTAAGTAAAAGCTCCGAACGCCCTTTCAGCAGAGTTTCTCCGCCGCTTGCAAGAGCTACGAGCGTATTACGCGCTCCCGCACGATGAAGCAAATCAAGCGGCGCAACCGCCTCGGTTTCCTCAAACCCGTTTGTTAAAATCGTAAGAACTTTCATCGTTTAGCGGGCTTCGACGGTTTCGGCGTTTTCGGGAAGGTTTTCCAAAAGTCCCTGTTCCCGCATTTCTTCGGCACTGAGCGGAGTTTCGGTACGAATCGGCGAATACATCTGCGTCGTAGGCGAATAACGCCAGTAAGTGTAGGTAACGTCCGGAGAATAAAGGCAAGCGGAACTCATTCCGGCAACAAGCGCCAAAGCAAAACAACAAGCGAGTTTTTTCATAGTTCATGTATTTTGTAAAGGGCAACGCCTTCCCGCAATTTCAAATCGAAGCCGAAATACGGAAGCAGAGGAATCGGCGGGAATTGAAGCAATTAAAGCCGCCTCTGACAAGAGCGACAGGATTATCGCCATTCCGCAAAAAGGCCTTCCCGTGACAAGCGGAGATTAAAATTTATTCTTGTAAAAAATCGGAAAATTCTTTTTCATTGGTTTTCCTTTTTGATTTGCCCGGATGGCGAAATTGGCAGACGCGTCAGACTCAAAATCTGATACCGCGAGGTGTGTGGGTTCGACCCCCACTCCGGGTACCAAAAAAAAATCAAACAATCGGAGGGGTGGCCGAGTGGCTGAAGGCAACGGTTTGCTAAATCGTCGTAGGGTGTCAAGCCCTACCGTGGGTTCGAATCCCATCCCCTCCGCCACTTTTTGAGAATCCCGTTTAGCTCAACGTCTAAGCGGGATTTTTCTTACTCGATTCCGGCGTTCCCGCGAAGTTTGTCGGCGGTTTTCGGCTGTACAACACGGCGGAATTCCCTCGCAGAAAATTTCATCGAAAAAGGCGAAAGAGGCAGGCAGACTGATTTCATGCCTAATTTTTATCCCGTAAACATTTTGAAAACGCTTGCCGCAAACACCCGGTTTTCCGGTGTTTTTATTTTGAAAAAATGTTCGACCAAAACGGCGAAAAACGGATCGCCGTTTTACTCGCTTGAACTCGGCGACAAGACGGGAAGTTTCTCCTGCAATGTTTTTTCCGACAATCTTATCGGAACCGTTTTGCGTAGCGTTTCCGAAGGCGTTATCGTGCGCGTCGCGGGAACGGTCGATTTCTATCAGGGGCGTTTTTCTCCGAAACCCGATTCCATTGAGGAAGTTCCCGCAGACGAAGTTGAGCGTGAAGGCTTAGCGGAATTGCTTGCAGAATCCTCGCCGGAAGATTTCGACGCGCTTTGTGCCGAGCTGAATGAACACATCGACGCGATTCCTCACGAGGCATTGCGCACCGTAACACGTTCGGCAATCGAAGAAATTTACGGTGTTTTTGTTAATTCTTCCGCGGCGGTTTCAATGCACCATGCTTATCGCCACGGCTTGCTCGAACACTCATGCCACCTCGCGCGCGCCGCCAGAGCGCTTTTGCCGCTTTACCCGCAGATAGACCCGAGCCTTGTTATCGCGGGAACGCTTTTGCACGACATCGGAAAAACCGTCGAATATACGCAGGGGCTTTCGACGCGCCGGACGCGAACGGGCATCCTGCAAGGGCACGTCGTTCTCGGCTATCGTATCGTGCGCAAACACGGACTAAAAAATCACCTTCCCGAAGCGCTTTTGGAGCGTCTGGAGCACATTATTCTAAGCCACCAAGGCGAATTGGAATGGGGTGCCGCTGCAATTGCCGCGACGCCCGAAGCCGTCTTTGTTTCTTTGGTTGACAACTTGGACGCTAAGCTGGGCATGGTACAAAACGCTTTGCGAAACGCCGTTCCCGGCGGCGACGAATTCTCGGAATTCATTCCCGGCTTAAAAGCTCCGCTCCTGCTTACTCCGCCTCTCGAATAAAATTCGGAGTCCCGACTTCGGGGAGGTTTTAAAAAACAGCGTAAAAAATCCGGAAAATTTCGGATTCGGGAACGCTATTCTTCAAAAGGAGTTTTAATTATGAAGAAAAACTACATTGGAGGAATCGCGTTATTTTTTGCGGGAACGGCGTGCGCGTACGCCGGCTCGGTTACGGCGGAAACCGCACCGAAAGACAATCAGGGGAATTACTACGGATTTACCTTGGGATTGGGATTAGAAACTTCGGCGCTGACAGATCCGGGCGGAATTTTGGAAAACCTGCGCGGCGAATCCGTTTCCTTGGAAAGCGTAGGCCTCCTCACGCGCACGGGAAGTTCTTTTGCCGATGCAAAAATCGCCGTTTATTCCTTTGCCGGAGACGGGAACGTCGGTAGCTTTGTCGGACTTTCGAACTCCGTTTCGTTTTCTCCGGACTCCCATGCACGCTTTCAATTTCACGACGTGGACTTAATCTCAGGCGAGCGCTATCAGTTTCTTTTCGTCAATTCGGAAGCAACCGCAACAGCCTTAACCGACACGGGAACGGACAACGCGACACTTCTCCGGCTTTACCAGATGTATTCGCTGGCTTGGGGAATTGCCGTAACTGCAGACCAATACAACGGAACACTACTTCCGAGCGGCTGGGGAACTTATAAAAACAACACCCTAAACGCTTGGGAAAGCCACCGCATGCCGGTTACCTCAATCACGGTTTCTTCGGTCGCCATTCCCGAATCGTCCGCATTCGGCTTGGTTGCCGGAATCGGGGTTTTGCTGTTTTCCGTATCCGGACGAAGAAGAAGACGATTTGCGACCGTCTAGCCTCAAATCAATCCGAGCTGTTCGGCTCGGGCAATGAAAGAACGCGTTCCCGCGAACCAACGCAATTTCGGCATTTCCGAAGAAATTTGGCGCAGCGGGAACGGTTTATTTTTGATGAAAACAATTTTACGCCCGGCGGCAATCAGCATGGCATACGCCGCCGCAATGTCCCAGACGCGCGTGAAATGATCAATGCTTCCGTCAATCGCACCGAACGCGTTATAAGCCAAATTCAAAGCGGCGGAGCCTTGACAACGCAACGCGTTAACGGAGGTAAAAGGCGTCAACTCAAGTAGCTCGTGTTGTTTGAGCGGAAAATGCAGGCTGATAAGGCTGTGTTCGTTGTAAGGCAATTCCTGCGGAAGCGCGACGGGAGTCCCGTTTTTCGAGAGCGGAATATTTTCGCCGCCTTCCAGAATGCAATTCTGTGCGTGGTCGTAAATAATTCCGTACACGGGAACGCCGTTGCGCAACAACGCGAGTGAAATTGCACAAAGCGGAATCCCTCTCGCGAAGTTATTTGTACCGTCAATCGGATCGAGTACCCACGCGAATTCGGCGTTAAAATACTGAATCGTTCCCGGCGGCGGCAGTGCTTCTTCCGAGCAAAAATCGTCGTCCGGGAATTTTTTCAGAATTGCTTCGGTAATTGTTCGCGAGAGCGTCAGGTCGGCTTCGGTTACGCGGGAATTGTCTTTTTTCCAAAGGCTTTCGACGTTCGAAAAGTTCTTTTGGAAAAAAGCAATCTGTTCCCGAATAACGCTACGCGCCGCCGTGATTCTCTGCGATTGTTCACTCATACGGGAACGCGACTATTTTTTCTTTCCGGATTTTTTAGCTTTCGAAGCCGGCTTTGCCGCTTTCGCGGGAACGGCTTTTTTGCTTACCGGAGCAACAGCGGGAGCCGGAGCCGGCGCAGGAGCTTTCGCTTTTGCCGGTTCCGGAGCCGGGGCGTCGGGAGAAGGTTCCGGGGTTTCCGCTTTCTTCGGAGCCGATTTTTTCTTTGCGGGCGGCTTGGGCGGGAACATGCCTTTGCGCATTTCGATCGCCGAACGATAAACTTCTTCGTATTTTTCGACGGAACGATCCCAGCTGAAATCCTTGCGCATGCCGTTCGAGCGAACCGCGTAATAATCGTTCGGATAATCGTAATAAAGTTGCAACGCGCGTTCGATCGCCCAGCGCAATGCGTCGGGAATCGCGTCACGGAAGTTAATTCCCGTTCCCGCGCCCGGAACTTGCGGATCCCACGCGGCGACGGTATCGACGAGCCCGCCGGTCGTGCGGACAATCGGCGGCGTGCCGTATGCCATGGAATACATTTGATTCAAGCCGCAAGGCTCAAAACGACTCGGCATAACGAAGAAGTCCGAACCGGCCTCGATAAGGTGCGCGAGTTGGTTATTGTAGCCGATTGTCGCCGACATCTTCGTCGGGAACATCGCCGCGAGGCGGGAAAACGCACTCTCAAGTTGCGGATCGCCGCTCCCGAGCAACGCCACCTGCATATCGGCACGGCTGAGCAGATCGGGCAAAACGGCAGCGAGCAAGTCGAGCCCTTTTTGGTCTGCAAGGCGGGAAACAATTCCGAAGACGGGAACGTCGCGCCGGACATCCAAGCCGCAACGACGTTGCAACTCGGCTTTACAAATATCTTTTCCCGTAAAATCATCAGCATTGAAATGCGCGGGAACAAGATTGTCGATAAGCGGCGACCATTCGCCGTAGTCGATTCCGTTGATAATCCCGGTAAGGTCGCGGGAGCGGTGGAGCAAAACATGATCGAGCCCGAAGCCGTATTCCGGCGTTTGAATTTCGTAAGCGTAAGTCGGAGAAACGGTCGTGATTTTAGTGGCATGATAAAGCGCGCCTTTCATCATGCTGATTCCGCCGAGCGATTCGTAGTTGTCTGAAGTGAAAAGCCCCCAGGGCAATCCGAGATAGTCGATAACGCTCTTCGGCGCGTAGCCTTGGTGCTGCAGATTGTGAATCGTAAAAACCGTTCCCGCGCGTGCAATCCGCCGCCAGTTGTCGCGGGTATTCAAAATTGCGGGAACGAGTCCGGTCGTCCAGTCGTGGCAATGGACGATGTCGGGAATCCAATTGGATTGTTCGCAAAAATCAATTGCGGCTTTGCTGAAAAACGCGAAACGGTGGGCATCGTCATCGCGTTTGGAATAAATTTCGTTCCCGCCGAAGAAGTGGTTGTACTCGATAAACGAAATTTCCGCGCCGCCGAAAGGAACATTCCAAACCGCGCAGTCCGCATACATACCGAAGCCGAGTTCAACACGCACCGGATCCGGGTAGCGCTGCCAGGACGCGTCGCGTTTAACGGAGCCGTAAGCCGGCGTAACGATGCGCACTTCGTGTCCGTGCGCCGCCATGTACTTGGAAAGCGCTGCAACGGCATCTCCGAGACCGCCGGTTTTCGAATACGGGGTAATTTCGGGGGAAATCATTAAGACTTTCATCGGGATGTGAAATAATGGAGTTAAGGTTGTGTGTTTCAGATTCAAAATGTTCGTGCGAACTCTTAAAATCATGAGAACGGGAGCCGGCTTTGGCAATGTTGAAAAATAGCGGCTCGCGGGAATTTTGTTGCGGGAACGGCTTTGCGGAACACACTTTCCCGGAGATGAATTTCCCGGAGAAAAAGTTAATCTGGCTTACGCTCTTTCGAGTCGCGTACCGGCGTATTTCTCCGAAGCGCCTCATCGCCGCCGCGCTTCTTGCGCTTGCCTTGCATCTGGTCTTTTATTTTTCGGCTCCGAAAACATTTCAACTCTTTGCGGAATATATTCCGGTTCCGCAAGAAAACCTCACGCTCGCCGAACCGGAAAACGTCGTCATCCCGGAAGCATTGCTCCCTGAAGAATTCCGGAAAAAGAAGGAACCCGAGTTTGTTCCCGTAAACCCGAACGCACCGGAAATGATGCCGGAGCCGACCCGTCACCACTCCGCCGTCAATCAACGCGCCGCCCAGGAGAATCCGGATCCGACGACGCGTTCCCGCAAGCCGGAAAATGACGGCGAATCGGAAGAATCGCGCGGGATCGCAGAGCAAGTCATTCCGAGAGAATTACTTCCCGAAGACATGCGTATGACGCGCGTCGCGGAAAAACCGAAAGACCAATCGTCCGACCGGGAAAAAGAAACCGAACGCGCCGAACAAACCGCGGAAAAAGGAATTGCCGTTCCCGAAAACGCTACGGGAACAATCGCCGCCGGAAAATCACTCGAAATCGAAAAAACGGAATCGGGAAGCATTCCGGATCCGACGGAACGCCCGCGCATCGCTCCGCCGCCCGGACTAAAAACGCTGACGATGAAATCAAACACGGCGACCAACGAAATCGGCGCCGTGTCGCTCGACGCCAAATTCAGCGAATTCGGAGAATACACTCAACGAATGCTGGAGGCAATTCAAGCAGCGTGGTACGTTACCTGTGAACGTTCGTCGGTGCATTCCCGCGGGAACGTCGTCGTGCGCTTCACGCTTTGCGCCGACGGAACAATTAAAAGCACGGAAGTGCTACATTCTTCCGCATCGGAACTGGCAACCTACGCGTGCCGCGACGCCATTGAATCGCGCGCGCCCTATGAACCTTGGCGAGAGGAAATGATTGCTCTCTTCGGCGAAGAACAAACGACAACCATTTCGTTCTATTATCGTTAAGCTCTTATTTCGTCGCGACGTGTACGGCGACAATGGAAAAAGTCAGGCCGAGCGCCCGGACATCGGAAAATCCGGCATCGCGCAACTCTTCGGAGAGTTTCTCCTTCGGCGGGAACGACTCAATCGAACCGGCAAGATAATCGTAAGCCTTGCGATCGCCCGTAATCATCCACGCAATTAACGGAAGCGCAAGCTTGAGATACAAATAATAAAACGGACGGAACAACGCCGCCGGTTGCGTAAATTCCAAAATGAACGCTTTCCCGCCGGGACGCAAAATCCGCCGCAGTTCCCGCAGTCCGCGCGGGCGATCCTCAAAATTGCGAACGCCGTAAGCAATCGTCAACGCATCGACGGAATCACTTTCAAGCGGAAGTTGCATGCAATCACCGAACGCAAAATCAATCGCTTTCTTTCCGCCCGAATGTCGTTTTTGGCGTTCCCGCGCAACATCCAGCATCGCCTCGCAAAAATCATAGCCGCCGATTTCCGCATCGGGAAGTCGCTTGCGCAAAGCAAACGCAATGTCGCCGCTTCCGCTCGCCAAATCGGCTATTTTTTGCGGCTTTTCCCGCGCAACCAAGCGAACAAGTTTGTGCGCCCAATAATGGCAAGCGCCGCCGCTCAAAAGCGTGTTGGCAAGATCATAGCGCTTCGCGATTCCCGCGAACATTTTTTGGACTTTAATTCCTTCCGGCATAAAAACTGAAAAGAATTAAACGACAAAGATTTTTCCGGCGCAAGCCGCAGATTTTTTCCGCGCAAAACTTGCAGTTGAAAAGCGTTCCCGCGAAAATCTAAGATACAAACATGGAAACAATTATTCGGGGCGCCGGCTGGTTTTTGTGGCCGCTCGGCTTTTGCTCACTACTCGCCGCATTCATCGTCGTAGAACGCATTATCGCGCTACGCGCCTCCCGCATACTACCGGCGCAAGCGCTCCCGCTGATTCTCGCCGGAGATTTCCGCGCCGTCGCCCAAGCATTTCCCAAGACAACCGCCGGGCGCATCGTCCGATTCGCACTCGACGAAAATCCGGACAAAGACGCTCTCACCGCCTATGCAAAGCTTGAGTTCTCCCACATGGAACGCGGCTTATTCCTGCTCGATTCCGTCGTCGCAATCGCCCCGCTCATCGGGCTGTTCGGCACCGTTTACGGGCTTTTTACGCTTTTCCCCGAAAGCGGCGGGCTGCCCGATCAGGCAACGCTGACACGCAGTGTCGGATTGGCGCTGACGACGACAATGCTCGGGTTGTTCGTTGCCATGCCGGCGCTGTTCGCAAACAATTTTATTCTGCGGCGAATCGATATTTTAGCCGCGCGCATTTCCCTACTCGTCGAAAGACTCAACGCGCGGGAACGCTAATCGCCCATGCCGGAATCCATTTACACGCGCCGCCGACGCATCTCGGGAATCAATATCGTGCCGCTCATCGACGTCATGACCGTGCTGATTTTCTTCTTTTTAATGAGCATGAAGTTTGACGACATCGCACAACTCGGCATCACGCCGCCGAGCGCAGAATCTGCGGCAAAGGAACGGACGGAAACACGCCTCGTCGTTGCCGTCGACCGCGCGGGAACGCTTTTTGTCAACTCGCAAAGCGTTCCCGCAGAAAATCTGGCAGACGCGCTCAAACTCGCCGCCGAACAGCAAAAAACACAGTCTCTTGTCCTTGTCGCAGACGAAGATGTCGCGACGAAACACACCGTTTTTATCATCGACCAAGCTCGGAAAAACGGACTCCATGTTCAACTCCTAACGCGAAGTGATTATGAATAAAATTTTCTTCTTTTCGGGAATTCTCCTGGCGGGAACGCTCCTCTTTCCCGCATGCGCGACAACCGCAAGCGACGTTTGGAACGAACGTCCGGTTTCGCAGAAAGCCTCCCGGGAAACCCGCAAACAAAAACGCGAACATCTCCGCTATATCCTCAGCAAGGTAGTACTCGTGCGTATGAATGCGAAAGGGCAAATTTGTATCGGAGAAGATGATTCCGTGTTGTTGACACCGTTTGAATTCTCGGCGGAATTGTCGAAAATCGGGAAAGCGGAACCGGGAAAACCCGTCCTGTTTTTTTACGACGAGGAAGCCGCCGTCGCGCGCCCGGACGTGCGAGCGTTTATTATCCGTGAATGCAATCGAGCCAAGCTCGGTAAAATTTACACGGACGTTCCCGAAAAACTTTAATCAATTCCGAAAATCATGGCGGCGGCGAAAAAATACCTGAAACGAATTGCACTCGCGACGCTTGCGGCGGGAACGCTGTGCGCGGGAACTCTCGGCGTGCTCTCGCTCAATTCCGTTCAGAAAAAAATCGCCGTTGCCGTATTGAAAAATGCCGGAATCCAAGCAGAAATCGGCGAATGGGATTCCGATTTTTTTTCGGATTTCCGTTTGCGCGACATCACGCTTAAGCGCGGCGATGAATTCGAAATTCAAATTCCGGAACTTCAGGTTCACAGCAGTGTAATCGCGCAGATTTTCTCGCCGGAAATTTCGCTCCGTGCCGAATTTAAAGAAACAAACAGCCTTCAAATCGCAGGAAAATCATTCGCGCTTTCGGTTGACGAACTGACGTTAAACAACGCTCTCGGTTCCCGAAACAGGCTCGCGGGAACGCTCATCCCGCAAAAAAAAGAAAATCCTCCTCAGGCAAAATTCGAATTCGAAAGCGAAAACCGGGAAACGATTTATGATTTTTCCTTACTCGGCTTTCTCACGGGAACACGCGTCGCACGCCTGAATTTCAACGAAATCGAATGCCGATTAGACGAAACCGGAACGTGGAAAATCTTTGACAAATCCGGTCGCAACTCCGCGCTCTCCGGCGCAGGAAAATTTCACGACGGGAAACTCCGCGGAACAGTCTCCGCAAAGCTCGACGGAGAAAGATTCAAAGCCTTCGGCATCGGAGAAAATCTGCCCGCATGGAACGCCGCAGCGGAAATCGCCGTTGCCGCAGACCTCGCAAGCGAACGTTGCTCGCTACGCCATTTATTCGAACTGCGGCTCGCCGAGCCGGGCGGAACGTTTTCCGGCATCCCGCTACTCCCGGAAATCCGTCTTAAAGGAAACGGCAAATTCAATTTCGAAAACAACACGTTTTCTCTCGAAACATTCTTCGCAAACATGGCGCTCGCCCCGGACAACGCCGCGCCCGTCGTCTTCGCCGAAATCTCCGTTCCCGAAGAACTCGGCTTTGCTTACTCTCAGGAGCGGGGACTCAAAATTTCCGCCCAAGGCAATGCTTCCGAACTTGCGTTATTAAAATTTAATAACGTCCCGATTTCTCTGGCAAATTCCTTCCTCGCACGCATCCCGTCACTCGACAACGAAAAAAAACTCGAACTCACGGGAACGCTTAACGGCGCCTTCGCCTTATCTCAAACCGACGACGGCGAATTTATCTTCGCCGGGAAAGAAGGACTGAAAGTCAGAGATTTTTCCCTAAAACGAGCCGACGATATTTGGTTTTCCGGAATTACGGCAAACCTGCCCCTGGTCGCATTCACCCGCGGGAACACCGCCGGAATCGAACTGAAAAACGCGATCGCTTTCGGAGATTTCGATCGGGCATTTGCTTCGGCAAATTTCTCGGGCATTCGAGATTTTTCAAAGAAAACAACTTCCGTCGAAGCCTCCGCACGCATCGAATCCGCTGCACTCACACAGCAATTTTTCTCCGGATTCTTTGGCGGACTTTCCGATAAAAAAATCGCGGCAAACTCCGAACTTAAAGCCGAAATTTCCGATGACGAAATTAAAGTTTCCGCATTAAAATTTTCGGTCTTCGAAGACGATGACGCCTCGCGCACCCTGCTCACGGCAAACACGGGCGCCTTCCGCTTTGATGCCGAAAATCCGTTTGTCGGGCTCGACGGAAAGCAGATTACCTTGCAGGCAAACGCATTCCCGCTGGCTCTCATTGATCCGCTCGCACGGGGAAAATTCTTTTTCGCGGGAACAATCGACGGTGAAATCGCCTTCATCGGCGATAAAAGCAAAATTGAGTTTTCGACCGAAAAACGCGGGATGACAATTCGCAATTTCCGCATGAAAAACGCCCGAAAATCCGTTTTATTAGACGGACTTTCCCTGCGCTCCGTAGATAATCTCGTCCGCGTCTCCCGCGATGCCTCCGGAAAATTTCACACCGAAGTCGGCCTAAAAAATGCGCGATTGAAAAACAGCAACGACACACGCCTTGCGTCGGGCGATTTATATTTAAATTTCCACGGAAAAGAATTGCTTACTCTGCGTAGCGATATTTCCGGAGATCTCGGGAGCATTGCCCGGCAACCGCTTTTCACACCCGTCAGCAATTTGGCGAGCGGTTCGATCGAAATTCACGGCGGCTGGGACGCCGTAAACCAAACAGCAAAACTCGAAGCAAATCTTCGCGACCTGCGTTCCCGCGGCCCTCAGTCTGTCGAAATCGACAATCTGAATCTGACGCTCGAACACAATGCCGGGGCGAATTTTTCGGCTCGCATCCGAGCGGCACTCGACGGGAACGAACACTCTTCGGCGGATTTAAGTTTTTCAAAACTGGATTTTAACCTCCGGGAAAACAAAGCGGATTTCAACGCAGATCTATTTGCCGAAAAAATCGTCGTCGCAGATTTAATCTCGCTGGCTGAAATTTTTTCTCCGAAAAAAAATCTTCCCCCTGCTCGCACAACTCAGACGAAAGAACAAATTGTTCCCGCAACTGCCCCGAGTGTGTCCCAAGCGGCGCCGACACATATTCCCGCTGAAAAGCAAGCACACGCCTCAACGGAAACCCCACCGGCAAAAACCCCTCCCGAAAGCAATGAAAAAGGCAATTTCGAGCAAGCGACACCGGCAAAGAATCTCCCGCAAACGCTTTCGCTCCCGTGGAAAAACATTGCGGGAACGCTTAACTTTCGAATTCTCGAATGCGTTGTCCCCGAAAACAGACTTCAAAATATTTCCGGTAGCTTAAATCTCGCGCCGGAACGCGGAGAATTAATCGCCGAAAGCGATAATTTCTTCGACGGAAGCCTGAAAAGCAAAACCGTAGTCGAGACACGGCATTCAAGTGGAACATTCTTCGCCAAAACGAAAATCGCCGTTAAAAATTCAAAAATCTACAAAGCAATTCCCGCATTGCGGGCAAAAGACTCATCGATCGTCGAAGGAAGTTTCTCCGTCGACCTCAGCGCGGAAGCCGAAGCGCCGAAACTTAGCGAGCTGAAGCATTGCCTTTCCGCCGATGCCGTCTTACTCGGACAAAACGGAAACATACGCATCTTTTCCGCCGACAACAAAGACTTGCGCAACGTCGGAGACTTGGCGCGAATCGGAGGCGGCGTCGCGGAACTTTTGGGAGGTTTCGGAGGAAAAAAACTGCGGCGGATCGCCTCTTCCGCGCGGCGACTCCAAGAATATTTGTCGGATTTTCCTTATGACGTTCACGAAGTACGCTTGAGCTACCGGGCCGGGAATCCGATTCTTTGTCGAAAATTTCTTTTGCAAAACGAATTGCTCAAAATCACGGGAACAGGAGAAATCGCTTACTCTGAAGAACTGCCGATAGGAGACGCTCCGCTCGCGATCCGCGCGCGCATGGATGTGCGCGGCGAACTGAAGGAAATGATGAACACGCTCGGAATTTTAAAATCCGCCGGACCGGGCACCGAAGATTCCGACTACTCCGTCGGCCCGGAATTCAATCTCACGGGAACGCTTAACCGCCTCTCGGACAACCTTCTCGAAACCTTGCTTTCCTCCGGAAGCGGCTTGAGATTCTGAAAATGAAAAAACGTGCCTTTTGCACGGGAACGTGTTATTCTTCCGAAAACAAATTTTTACAGCCATGAAAAACGATATTTGTTCTCAGAGCACATGCGAGCTTGCAAAGGCGACCGGATTAAAGGCGGAAACGCTCGAAAAAGCGGATAAAATCATCGCAAAGTATCCGGAAAAACGCAGCGCAACGCTTCCCCTGCTCCACCTCGCCCAAGAGGAACTCGGCTACGTCACGGACGCCTCCATGAAATGGATCGCCGCAAAACTCGATATCGAGCCGATTAACGTTTACGAAGTCGTTACATTTTACCCGATGTTTCGCCTCAATCCGATTGGCAAACGCCATGTAAAAATCTGCCGTACGGTTTCCTGCGCGCTTCGCGGGAGCTACAAAACAATGGAAGCGCTTGAAAAAGAATTCGATTGCAAACGCGGAGAAACTTCCGCCGACGGCAACGTTACGCTTGAATTCGTCGAGTGTCTGGCGTGTTGCGGAACCGGTCCGATTGTTCAGGTTGACCACCTGCTCTACGAAAAAGTCACGCCGGAAGCCGTTCCCGCGCTCGCGGAAAAAATCCGTGCAAGCCTGTCGGATCCGGATTACGGGAAAAAAGCACCGTCATTTTCCGATCGCACCGAATGGCTCGGCTAAATCCGATATAATAGACATCTAAAAAAGAGCGGCAAAAAATGTCGCTCTTTTTTATTTTTCGTTTCGCTCCTCTTTCTTTAAGAAACGTTCGATAAGCCAAACGATTCCTGCTGCAAAGCCGAGATAAAGCCACAGAAAGGGAATAAGTAAAACTCCCCAAAAGGTTGTTGCAAGAAAAGTAGAACAGACAACAAGAAGGAAAATAAATGTTCCGCCGAAAGAATGTCCGTTCACGGCGTAGAGCAAAAACGCGAATCCGAACGACCACAAAAAGGCGAAATAATGCAACCATGTTGCGTCGCCGTATTCTGTGACGAAAAACGGCATCACCGGTCCCGGAAGCATCGCACAAAACAATAAAACCGCCAGAATTGCCGCTGTCCCGCGCGAGCTGCGGCGAGCGATGAACGCAAGCCACGGGAACGCCAAAAAGCTGTAAACGAACAATGTCATTTTATCAGCGGCACGGCGGGAAATTTACGAAGAGGCGAGAAGCTCGCGGGCGTGCGCAAGCGCGGCGGGCGAGCGGCGGTCGCCGAGCATGCGGGCAAGTTCGTCTTCGCGGGAACTCGCGTCGCCGTCGAGTTGCGCGATCTCGATTTTCGTCGTCGTGTCGTCCTGCGTTTTGGTGACGCAAAAATGATGTTTGCCGAGCGCGGCGACCTGCGCCAAGTGCGTGATGCAGAAAACCTGATGCGTGCGCGCCACTTCGGCAAGCTTGCGGGCAACGTGCACGGCGATTTCGCCGCCGACATTTGCATCGACTTCGTCGAAAACGAGCACGGGCGTTGCGTCGGCTTCGGCAAGCATTGCTTTGAGCGCGAGCATAACGCGCGCGGTTTCGCCGGCGGAGGCGATTTTGTTGAGCGGCAACAAATCCGTTCCCGCGTTCGGAGAAAAAAGGAAAGCACAATCCGTCGTTCCCGTTTCGGAAAGCGTTTTCGTTTCCGTAAGCCTGACGGCGAGGTCGGCTTTTTTGAAACCGAGTTCGACGAGAATTTTCTGCGTTCCCGCGGCGAGTTTTTTCGCGGCGGCAAGGCGGGATTTGTGAAGCGTTCCCGCGAGCAAACGTAATTCTTTTTCAATTACATCGGCTTCCTCTTGCGTGCGAGCGAGCGTTCCCGCGACATCGCTTTGCCGCTCGATACGCAGGGCAAGCGCGTCGCGTTTGGCGCGGACGCTTGCGGCGTCCGGTCCGTATTTGCGGCGCAGTTCGAGCCAGGCATTCATGCGCTCGGAAATTTCGGCAG
The DNA here is from genome assembly GCA_045535075.1 of Candidatus Spyradenecus sp. Lineage (GTDB taxonomy): Bacteria > Verrucomicrobiota > Verrucomicrobiia > Opitutales > UBA953 > Spyradosoma. The sequence goes on from JAZSKX010000005.1 coordinate 149,476, forward strand.
CGGTTTCGGGATCGGCTTCGGTTTCGCCGAGCAAGGCGGCGTATTCGGCGCGCAAGTCTTCGGCTTCGATGGCAAGCGAATTGGCGCGCGACGCGAGATTTTCGGCGGCGGGAACGATGGCGGAAATTTCTCCGGCGAGGCGCAGAATCTGCGGGAACGTGTTCGCGAGCCCGTCGTCGCCGAGCGCGGCGTCGATGCCGCCGAGCAGCGACTGCAGTTCTTGCGCGTTGGCGATTTTGGCGAAATCGTTTTCGAGTTGCTCAATTGCTTCGTCGGCGAGGTCGAGGCGATTCATCGCGTCGAGTTGCGACTGCGCGAAAGCGATTTCGTCGGGCGACATTTTTTCCTGCGAGCGAATGGCTTCGATTTCGGCGAGCACGTTTTTCCAATCGCGAAAACGGGCGGAAAATTTTTCGAGTGCGGGAACGTTGCCGGCGAAGAGATCGAGAATTTCGAGCTGATATTTTTCGTGAAAAAGTTTTTGCGGTTCGCCGGGGCCGTGAAAATCAATCCAGGTTTCGCCGAGTTCGGAAAGTTGCGCGAGCGTGGCAAGCGCACCGTTGACGCTGATGCGCCCGGGCTTGGCAACGTGGATCGTGCGCCGCAAAATGAGTTGCCCGTCTTCGCAGAGCGGGAGCGCGAGTTTTTCCAAAACCGCATCGACGGGAACGGGATTTTCGAGCGCGACGACGGCTTCGATTTCACAGGATTCCGCGCCCTTGCGAATGACGGTTTTGGCGACGCGATTGCCCGCGAGAATCGCCAGCGCGCCGAGGAGCACGCTTTTGCCCGCGCCGGTTTCTCCGGTAACGACGTTGAATCCGCCGTCAAATTCAAGCTCGACGGCGTCCATCAGCGCAAGGTTTCGGATTTTTAAAAATTGAAGCATGGAAAAATTAAATTAGGGAGAAAACGCGAATACACACGAACAAAACACAAATGTTTTAATGCTATACGAGCAAAGTTTTTTGAAAAACTTCCGTAAAAATCGGTGTTAATCCTCGGTTAAAATATTCGTGTCGATTTTTTAGATTAAAAACATTTTCGCACCATGGTAAGCGCGGGAACGAAATTTTCCGAGAAAAGACGGCGCGGGAACATCACGGTTTGCCCGGCGCGCCCGGCAGAAATTGACTCGGCGGGTTTTCCCGTAAAACCGTCAACCATTTCCGCAACGGAAATTTTCAGCGGATTGAATTGTCCCGGAATCAGAAAATCAATTTCGTCGCCGAAAGAAATTTTATTGCGAATTTCGACATGAACAAAATCGCCCGCCGGCGTTCCCGTAGCTTGAGTCCACGGCGAATTTTCAACGACCATGCCGACGTTTTGCGCCTTCCCGATGCTGACCGTACTCTCGTAATTTTGCGCTTCCGCGCCGGGCACGCCCGAAAAAAATCCGCGCGTATAAGTGCGATTCTGAAGCATTTCGAGTTCCCGCATGTAAGGCTCGGCATTCCAACTTTCCGGATTTTCAAACCACGCGTCGATGGCGGCACGGTAAACGCGGGCAGTCTGCGCGACGTAATAATCGCTTTTGTTGCGCCCTTCGATTTTGAGCGATGCAATTCCGGCTTGGAGGATTTTCGGCAGTTCCGGAAGCAAACACAAATCACGCGAATTCATAAAGTACGTCCCGCGCGAATCTTCTTCAACGGCGATCAGCTCGCCCGGACGCTTTTCTTCTTCGAGAAAAACCTTGTAGCCCCAGCGGCAGGACTGCGCGCATTTGCCCTGGTTTGCGCTACGCCCGGTCATAAACGCCGAAAGCAAACAACGCCCGGAATAGCTCATGCACATCGCGCCGTGAATAAACATTTCAAGCTTCATCGCGGGAACGCGGCGGCGGATTTCGCAAATTTCATCGAAGGACGTTTCACGGGAAAGGACGCAAAGTTCCGCACCGAGTTTTTGCCAAAATTCAACCGTCGCCCACGAAGAAATGTTTGCCTGCGTCGAAATATGAAGCGGAATTTCCGGCGCGTGTTCCCGCAAAAACATAAAAATTGCAGGATCGGAAACGATAACACCATCGGGCGCAATTTCGCGAAGACGTGCCGCAATCGCAGGAAGTTTCTCGATGTCGGCGTTTTTTGAAAAAAGATTCAGCGCAACGTAAATTTTCTTCCCGGCGGCGTGCATCAGGCGCGCGCCTTCAGCGAGCTCGTCCTGCGTAAGCCCGACTGTGGCACGAAGCGACATCGACGGCATTCCGACGTAAACGGCATCCGCGCCGTAAGCGAGCGCAATTTTCAAGCGCTGAAACGTTCCCGCAGGAAGCAGCAATTCGGGTTTCGCCAAATTTTTATTCATGCGTTTTATGAAATACCAATTGACGGGAACGGGAAAGGTTTTTCTCTGAGTTCCGGCATTGACAGCAGACAAGAAAACACTTTCAATTTCTGACTAAATTTTTTCATCTGCCCAGGTGGTGAAATTGGTAGACACGCAGGTTTCAGGTACCTGTGCCGCGAGGCATAGGGGTTCAAGTCCCCTCTTGGGCACCATTTCCAAACAGCCCGCAAGCCGCATAAATACAAGGTTCGCGGGCTTTTTGTATTTAATAAATTTATTTAAAACCGCCCAAAACGCCGGGAACGCAGATAAATAAACGGATGGGGAAGAAATCCCCCTAAAAATCCGTAAGCGGAAAGCCGGTATACAAGCTCACGCGAAACAAAAATGATTGTACCCCAAAAAACTAAGAGTTCCCTAGTTTTCAGGAATAACGTTATCATTATTTTCGCCTTTTGAATCCTATTTTGCGTCAATCAGCGAAACGAATTCGCGAATCTCCGTGGTGAAACTTTTTTCTCGGCGCGGCGTTCTCTCCGTAATATCGTAGAAAGATTCAATGCCCGACACCGAAAAAACAGAAAACGTTCCCGTAATTGAACTGGTTGATGCCCGAAAAATTTATCGCATGGGCGACGAAGACGTAAACGCGCTCGACGGCGTAAGCGTCAAAATTCATCGCGGCGAATTTATCGCAATTCTCGGTCCGTCCGGATCCGGCAAGTCAACGATGATGAACATGCTCGGCTTTATGGATACACTGACGAGCGGAAAAATGTTTTTTGAAGGTAAAGACGTTTCCGGAATCGGAGCTTCGAAACGCGCCTGGTATCGAGCCAATCGCATCGGCTTTATTTTTCAGGCGTTTAATCTGCTCCCGCGGCTGACGGTTTTGGAAAATGTGATGCTCCCGCTGAGTTATTCGCGTATTTCGCGAAAAGAAGCGGAAGCGCGCGCACGCGAAGCGCTTTCCCGCGTGGCGCTTGACCATCGAATTACACACATCCCGTCGCAACTCTCCGGCGGCGAGCGTCAGCGCGTTGCGACGGCACGGGCACTCGTGAACAGTCCGGGGGTTGTCTTGGCGGACGAACCGACGGGCAATCTCGACAGTAAGAATGTCGCGCGCACATTGGATTTGTTGCGTTCCCTGCGCGACAGCGGGCTTCCCGTCGTTATGGTAACGCACGATTTGGAAGTCGCAAAAGCGGCAAGTCGCGTCGTTTCGATGCGTGACGGGAAAATTTTGGAGGATTACCTGCAATGAATTTTTACGGAGCATTTGTCAACGGGTTACGGGAGATTCTTGCGCACAAAATGCGTTCATTGCTTTCGATGTCGGGAATTATCCTCGGCGTAGCGGCGCTTGTCGCGATGGTTTCCGTCGTACAGGGCATGGTCGGTCAGTTTAAAGGCTTTATCGAAATGCAGGGCGGGATCGAAAAAATTACGATTTCGACCGAATCGCTCCCGAAAGAGCAGGAACATTTACAGGAGTCTGCGCCGGGGCTACGCATGGTTGACGTCGATGCAATTCGCAAGCTTGTCCCGAGCGTTTCGCATATTTCTCCGGAAATTTCAATTCGTTGGACAAGCATTGCGCGCAACGGCAAGGAATTTAACGCCCGCGTCACGGGAACGATGTCGGATTGGCTTGTCATCAACAAACGCTCGGTCCAGAAGGGACGTTTTCTTGCGGATGCCGACGAGCTTTCCCGCGCGAAGGTTTGCGTCTTAGGGTCGCTTGTCGCGGAAGAAATTTTTGAAAGCAATGAAGATCCGATCGGCAAGCCGGTGAAAATCGGCGGCGAATGGTTTACCGTTGTCGGCATTCTCAATACTTATTCTGTCGGCGGAGGCGGCGGAAGAAATGCGAAACGCGGTCCCGGGCGCTGGATGAACGGCGGCTGTTATATCCCGATTCATACGGCGATGACAAACTATACGTCGAACGACAAACTTTCTTCGCTTTATGTGCGCGTAAGCTCCGTCGAACAACTCGAAGATACCGTTTCGCAACTCGACCGCGTTCTACTCCAATCCCACAACGGGCTCCAGGATTTTTCGATTTCGACGAACGAGGAAATGCTCGACGAATTCAAAAAAACCGAACAATCGTTTATGATTTCTTTGGGCGGCGTAGCGTTTATTTCGCTGTTTATCGGCGGGATCGGAATCATGAACGTCATGCTGGCGGCAATCAACGAACGTATCCGCGAAATCGGCGTGCGCAAGGCGGTCGGAGCTCGCGGGAGCGACATTTTCATGCAATTTCTCGTTGAAACGGCGCTTGTCAGCTCGCTCGGCGGTTTGCTCGGGCTTTTGCTTTCCGTAGGCCTCGTCAAGGGAATCGGCATGGTAATGGCGGGAGGCGCTTCGCCGATGAGCAGCGGAATGGTCGGCATGTCCGTCCAACCCGGCGTTATGCTTGCCGGTTTCGCCTTTTCTGTCGGAATCGGTATTGTTTCGGGAATCTTCCCCGCGCTTCGCGCCTCACGCCTCGATCCGATCGAAGCGCTACGCTACGAATAGCGCGAGATTCGAGTTTAAGCCTCTTTAATCTTTAAGCGTCGGAGTTTAATCTCTAGGATTTCCCGCAGTTTCACGATGCCGAAAATCCGAATTCTATCCGACAATGTTGCTAATCAAATCGCCGCCGGCGAAGTGGTTGAGCGTCCTGTGTCCGTGATTAAAGAATTACTGGAAAACGCCATCGACGCGGGAGCGACGCGTATCGGCATTGAGTTTCGCAACGGCGGGCGCAATTTCATGTCCATTGAAGACAACGGCGTCGGCATGTCGCGGGACGAAGCACTGATGGCTCTCGAACGCCATGCCACAAGTAAAATCCGGGCGACGGAAGATTTGGACTCAATTCAAACGTTCGGCTTTCGCGGGGAAGCATTGCCGTCCATCGCGTCCGTTTCTCAATTTACGCTTAGAACACGTACTGCGGATTCCTCGCTCGGTACCGAAATTTTTGTCAGCGGCGGAAAATATGTCCATTGCCGCGAAGTGGGAATGGCGCCGGGAACAAAAATCGAAATTGCGAGCCTTTTTTCTAACGTTCCCGCACGTCTGAAATTTCTTAAGTCGGAAAATACCGAAGCCGCGCACATCACGCGCATGATTCGCCTCTACGCCGTCGCCCACCCGAAAATCGCTTTTACGCTTTGGGAAGACGGACGCGAGATCTTCCGCTCACCCGCAAATCTTGAAATAATCGACCGCGTTGCCGCAATTTGGGGACGCCAGCTTGCCGACGATCTTATGCCGCTCGTTCCCGCAGAGGCTTTCGGGATGAAAGTTTCCGGACTCATCGGGAAACCCGGTGTCAACCGCAGTTCCCGCCAGGAAATGGTCACCATCGTCAACGGACGCCCCGTCGATAATCGCACAATGGCATATTCGCTCGTGGAAAGCTACCACACACTGATTCCGCGAGGACGCTATCCGCTGGCATTTTTGTTTTTGGAAATCGACCCGCACGCGATTGATGTCAACGTGCATCCCGCGAAACGCGAAATTCGTTTTCGCGATGAATCCCGCGTGCGTAATTTTTTAATCAATACAGTGCTTCAAAGTCTTTCGCCGCAGCAAGACACTGCGCCGGAGCCGCCACGCCCCGTTCCCGCAAGCACATTTAAAATTGAACCTCAAGCGCCCGTCGCGAAATCGCAAGCACGTGTCGTTCCCGCGTACGATTATCCTCAACCGAAGAACAATCCTCCGCAACTTGCTACGGGAACTCCGGCTGCCGCCCCGCTCCCGCAAGCGCAACGCCCGGAGCCATTTCCACCGAAAACGCAAGAAACTCCGGCAACGCTTCCGGCGTTTCGCCAATGGCGCTTCTTAGGGAAAATGGCAGGCGAAAATCTGGCAATTTTTCAGACCGGAGACTCCCTGCTTCTCCTCAACATTCGCTTTGCGCGGGAACGCGTCCGCTTTGAACGCGTGCTCGAGCGTTTCCGGACGTCGACTCCGGTTTCCCAAGCGCTGTTAATTCCGGAACCGCTGGAACTTGAGCCGATTCAGGCGGATACTCTCAATCGAAGCTTGCAAACGCTCAGCGCAGCGGGATTTGAAATCGAAGAATTCGGACGCCACTTCTTTCGCATAAACGCGGTTCCGGACTGGCTCGACACCAACACGAATGTTGCCGAATTTGTACGCGACCTTGTTGTTCGCATCACCCGACTTCCCGCCGAATTCTCGCGGGCAAATATCGCGCACGAAACGCTGGCGCGCATTGCGGGAGCGCACGCCTCGTCCGTTTCGGAAAATTTCGATGCCGATAAAATCGCGATTCTTTTGCGGGAACTTTTTGAATGTTCCCAACCGAATGTTTCGCCGAACGGGCAAAAAATCTTTGTCGAAATTTCACATCAGGAAATTTCCCGTAAATTCGGATTACTCTGAAACCCATGAATATCGAAGTTTTGAAAAATGTTTGCACCGGCTATCGCCTGCTCGACAGCGGCAACAAGCGCAAGCTGGAACAATTCGGTCCGATTCGGATTATTCGCAGCGAGCCGAAGGCGTGGTGGAAACCGTCGTTGCCGGATCCCGAATGGCGCGCCGCCGTCGCCGTCCACGAAGACGAAGCTTCGCGGGAAGGTTCTTGGCGTTTTAAAGGGCGCGCTCCCGAGCCTTGGATTTTGAAGTTTCGCGACGCGTTTTCTCTGCAACTTCGGTTCATGGATCGTTCGAAGCAAATCGGAATTTTCCCCGAACAGTCTCCGCATTGGGATTTCATTCTGAATAATCCCGTTCCCGCAGGGAAAACGAAAAAATTGTTAAATCTTTTTGGATACACGGGAGCAGCTTCGCTCGCCGCCGCACGTGCCGGATGGAATGTTACACACGTCGACGCCTCCAAACCGGCTGTAGCCTGGGGACGCCGGAATCAGGAAATCTCCGGACTCGCAGAAGCGCCGATTCGTTGGATTCTCGAAGACGCCGTGAAATTCTGCCAACGCGAAGTACGGCGCGGGAACAGCTATGAAGCGATTTTACTCGATCCTCCGGCGTTCGGACGCGGCCCGGGCGGCGAGCTTTGGAAAGTGGAACGCGACCTGCCGCCGCTTTTGGAGCTTTGTAAAAAGTTGCTTTCCCCGCAGGCCTCGCTCGTCATTCTGACGCTTTACACAATCGACGCGTCATCACTGCTTTGCAAAAACCTACTTGAAGAAATGACTGCGGGAACGCGCGGCGGGAAAATCGAATTCGGCGAACTCGCAACCCCCGAAGATACGGAAAACGCTCGCCTGCTTCCGCTTTCGCTTTGGGCAAAATGGACAAGATAGCTCCGGCAACGGAAATCTTCACATCAAACGAACTCGCCGCCAACAACGCGGAATTTACCGCTCTAAAACGAATTCCACAAATCCGGGAACACAAAATGCCTCCCGGACGCCGAAATTAAAATCCGTGCTTAGCCGTTTCATCTGCGGCTAAAAATACTTCTCCTTCCCCTAAAAAGGAGCACAGGCGTCCCGGCAGTTTTCTCCTGCTCGTTAATCCGGTAAAAATCGTACACCGGCGCGTTCCCGCAACTGCGAAATCCGGATAAGTCTCTCACAAAGCCCGCCAAATTTCACAAAGTTTTTCTTAACGCTTTTAGTGAATTCCGCGAAGAAAATCTCAGAAAAATTCCCGAACCTTCCCGAGTTCCCGCAAAACTTCGTGGTCGCCCGAAAAATCGCCCCGCTTTCCCGCCTAATATGCCCCGTATTCCGTTTTCTCTTGTGAAAACCGTTTTTTTTGCACAATCAGAGAACATACCCCCCCCCGTTTTTGATACAGAAACGCATTATCCCCGAAAAATGCCACCCCTATATCTAAAAAAATGATTCAATTCTTCTTTGGGATTCTTATTGCAACCTGGAACATTGTAGCATTGCTCGCGATTGCTTCCAATGCACTCAAGTACACATCTCTATCTGACGATATGTTGCTCGCGCTCATAGCTTCTGCCGTGGGACAAACCATTCTTCTCGGAATTTCAAGTATACCGTTAAAAAGCGAATAAACTCACTGCCCAATCGCTTCTAAACACGAAATTACCATGTCCACCAAACAAACCTCCGGAAAAAGAATCCCATTATTGCTTCTTCTCACTTGGGCCTGCGCAACATTGGCTTGCGCCTACTTTATCAAGTCTGAATGGGTAGTTACCGGAGTCTTCGCTCTTATTGCCTATAGGCTTGGACTAGTGCCGGAGAACCTTGTAAATGCGTTTTTGCAAAAAAAATCAGTAGCAGCAGATGATCAAACCGAAAAAGAGGCGAATGAGAAAAAGGCATACGACAAGGAAATATTTGAAAATGAGATAGGAGTCACCACTCATTCGCTCCCAATCCCTTCGTCTCGCAGTCTTCACAGCTACGAACAGATGGAGAGAAAGACGATAGAAGCCATCCGTAGCATCATTCCCGGATTTGTATTTGAAACAGGAAAAAAAGTTTCCGTTAAAGGAAGTCGCCCTCTCCTTCCGGACGGTTTTTTTCAACGAAACGGAGAGCATTTCTTATTGGAAATTAAATTGGCTCGTCCTTCAAACTCCCTACGACTCCTTCATTCTCTAGACTCTTACATCTCCCTCTATGAAAATAAAAAAACTCCAGCATCATTTTACCTTGCCCTCGTTTTCGATAACGAGAGCGTTCGGAAATCTTTTGAACGAGTACGCAGAAATTTCGAAGAGAAATTTGAAGCCCTCTACAAAAATTACAATGCGTTCCTAATTTGGATCGACCTGAGCTCATCCGCCACTGAAAAGAAACCGACAGAATAAACCTCAACCCCAAATCAGACTATGCATATTTTCTCAAAATTAAAAGCTCTTCTTTGCACTCTTTTAGCTATTGTCGCCGCCGGATTCTTCCTCACGGGTTGTCTATCCGAACAAGAACTTGCCGAACGTGCAAGACAAGCTGAACTCAATGACTTTAAGATAGAGCTTTGCGCAGACGAACCATCAAGATGGAAACCCGCACTCAAGAAACTTTTTACACTTGTGGAGCAAGGAAATTCTGAGGGGATAAAAATCTTCTTATCTCTCACAGATCTGATGTGCGATAATGATACCAAGAAATACTTTAGCTCCCCTAAAGACGAAGAACTCCACCGTGTAGAAGGAAATCCGAGGTATGTGCACAGAAGTGCTCAAAACACTAGATACCTCAAAGTAACAGGCAAACGCTACAAGCGACAGCACAACAATGGATACGACTACTACGATAACGAATGGGCCGCTTTTGTTGCTATTGATTGCGCTGTAGAAATCCAAGACAAATGCTTCGAACTCGCTCGAAAAAACGTCCCGTTTGCGACACGAACAGTAGCTAACTGGGCAGACGACGAGATGTTCAGATACTGGTTTGAAGGTTATGGTCGAGAAGGCTACTGCATCAAAACCAGATTTTGGACCGACTGGGGAATGTGGCTTATAGACAACAAATCGGAAGGAGCGCTCGGCATAGCATTCGACTTCGCTTGGTATGTAGGCAACACAAAATTTAGCAATAGAAAAATTAGTAGCGGATGGGGAGACTCAGACGGGGAAGGTTTTTCAAATATAGAATCATATGCAGAAAAATTCTTTACCGAATACGCAGAAAAGGGAGATGCCAAAGCTCTTTCTCATCTGTTTTGGGCTCTGACAACCGAACCAGAGGTAGGAACTTGGAAATATTGCTCGCGAGCCATAAAGACGCTCGAAAATCTTTCAATATCCGGAAACAAAGAGGCTATTAATTACCTAATACGGATTATGAACAAGGACTCTGCCCAGAAACACGAAAGCGACAGAAACGAAATAAATCACTTTGCAGCATTAAAAGCCCTTATCGAAATTCAAAAAAAGAAACCCTCATCCGTAATTCACGAGGCGATTATGGAGATTAAAAACAAAACTAAAGATACTGACGTATACGACTATATCGAAAAGAACTACCGATACTTCGAAAAAGAGCTGGCGAAATAGCAATCCTGCAATCTGTTTTCCGTTCCCGCGTAATTATCTACGTGGGAACGTTTTTTAGTCATTCACTCCACACTCTTCCTTTTTTTTCCCATTTCTCCCGGTTGCTCCTTTTCAAGCCAGAGGCTTTTAATTCGTCCTTGCTTTTTTTAAATGCGAGGAGCCCGTT
>JAZSKX010000017.1:0-286859 GCA_045535075.1 Candidatus Spyradenecus sp.
AAAAAAATAAATCCCCCAAGAAAAACAACCAAACCGCCAAAAGCCCCAACAAAACACCCCGACACACAAAAAACAAAACGTAAACAAAAATAAATTACAATATAAACTACAAAGATACAAATCGATGATGAATAACGCGAGAGATTGAGTCGTCGCGTGCAAGATAAACTTCAACGACATCGAAACGATGCGCTCTCGGACGTTCCCGCAAAGCCTTTAAATACGCACGGATCGCGCGTTTCTGTGCTCGCCGCTTGCGTGCGTCCACCGCCGCATATCCGCCGCGCAAATCACCTTCTGCGCGTGTTTTTACTTCGACAAAAACAAGGCAATTCCCTTCCAGGGCAACAATATCCACCTCATCACGCCCGTGCCGCCAATTTCGCAGGAGAATTTTCATTCCCGACCGACGTAAAAATTTTGCAGCATGGCGCTCTCCTAAGTCGCCGCGCCGCTGGCGAAGCGTTCTCTTTTCCTTTCTGAAAAGGAACGAACGCAGTTTCGCCAGCCATTCCCGCCACATTTAGAACAGACTTCCCTGCTTGCCGAAAGTGCGCTCCACGTCGCACACGCCCCAGCCTTTTTCCGTAAGCACGCGTCCTTGCGGCGTGCGCGCGATGTAGCCTTCCTGAATCAAATACGGCTCGTGAACTTCCTCAAGCGTGTGCTCGTCCTCGCCGACGGCGACGCCGATGGTGCCGAGCCCGACGGGACCGCCGTTGTAATTCTGTGCGAGTGTGCGCAATATGCGCTTATCCATGTCGTCCAAGCCGTGGCGGTCGATTTCGAGCAATTCGAGCGCAGCGGCAGCGGTTTTTTGGTCGATAGCGCCGTTCCCGCGTTCGAGAGCATAGTCGCGTGCGAAGCGGATAAGATTGTTCACAATACGCGGTGTGCCGCGCGCACGACGTGCAATTTCCATCGCGCCGCCGTCGTCCGCCGCGATGCCGAGTTTCGCGCAGTTGCGTTTGACGATTTTAAACAAATCTTCGTGAGAGTAATAATCAAGGCGCGTTTGAAGCGTGAAACGGGAACGCATCGGTGCGGTGAGCAAGCCCGTGCGCGTCGTTGCACCGACCAGCGTAAAGCGCGGAATCGACAGGCGGACACTGCGCGCGTTCGGACCTTGGTCAATCATGATGTCGATACGAAAATCCTCCATCGCCGAGTAAAGAAATTCTTCCACGACCTTGGAAATGCGGTGGATTTCGTCGATAAAAAGAATTTCGCCCTCTTCAAGCGCCGTGAGCAAACCCGCAAGGTCGGCAGGTTTTTCAATGACGGGACCGGAAGTAATTTTCACTTTCGTTCCCATTTCTTCGGCAAGAATCAGCGCGAGTGTGGTTTTGCCCAAGCCGGGCGGACCGTGAAGCAAAATGTGGTCGAGAGCCCGGCGTTCCCGCCGCGCCGCACCGACCATCACGCGCAGACGCTCAATCGTGCGCGGTTGCCCGGTAAAATCGTCAAAATTCGGCGGGCGCAACGCCTGATCCAGCGTCGCATCCTTGCGCGCAAGCGCGTCTTCGAAATAACTGCGCGGCTCATCGTCCGCGTATCCGTTCTGCTCTGTTTTTTTCTTCGCCATCAGGAATTTTCAAGAAAGATAGCGCGTTCCCGCAGAAAAAGGAACGCGAAATTCACCCAAGCGCAGCAAAATTAAACCTGAAATTAGAAACCGAAATGCCACGACAAAATACCGATTAATTTAATCCGGGAAGGAAAATTTTACGCCGTAAAACAGCTTGCGGGCTTAGGCGCGTTAGCGCTTGTCGGCACACGTCGCCGCCGCAAATAAAGATGCCCTTAAAATCTATTCCGGCAACGCGGCTAAAACCGCTTTGCCTATAAAAAGGCGTTCCCGCGAAACCTAAATCGCGGGAACGTTTTTGTTTAAGCTTTGGCTCGGCGAGCGGCTTTAATTTCCGCAAGCGTATCGCGCTTGAGCGATTTAAGTTTTGCCGTGTTGCGCAGGCGGTCGCGGGCTTCCATCCGATCGACAAAAACAATGCCCTGACAATGGTCGTTTTCGTGTTGTGCGCATCGGGCAAGCATTCCCGTACACTCCAAAACATGCGGGTTGCCTTCGACGTCTTGGAATTTTACACGTACGTTCTCACAACGCGCGACTTCGCCGCGAATCCCCGGGAAGGAAAGGCAGCCCTCGCGGCACAGCCACTCTTCATCGTCAAGCAATTCAATCGTCGCATTTGCAAATGCCATCGGCATGGCAAGTTGCGCGGGAACGGGCTTGCCGTCGAGCACCAATTCGAAATCCTGCTCTTCCCCTGCGGGCGGGCGCAAATCGATGACAAAAAACTGCATCGCAAGTCCGACTTGCGGCGCGGCGAGCCCGATGCCGTTGGTCGCATGCATCGTTTCCACCATATCATCGGCAAGCTGCTTGAGTGCGGCATCAAAAACCGTAACCGCGTCACCTTTTTTTCGAAGTACGGGATCGCCGTAATGAACAACCGAGAGAGTCATGATTTTTCGGATTTTATTTTTCGTTGTCGGAATCTTCTTCCTCTTCTTTTTTGTCGGAAGAAAACAGGTTGAAAACTTTTTTTGCGCCGTCGCTAATTGCCTCGCCCGTCGCTCCCGCGACATCGGTAACGGCATTCGCGGTTACTCCGGCCGCTCCGGCGGCAAATCCTGCGGCATCGGAGACGACGGATGCCGTTCCCTTGGCGGCATCGGAAAATACGTCTGCCGTGAAATTTGCGGCATCCGAGACTGCGTCTGCGGTCGCTCCCGCGAAATCTCCGACAGCAGATCCCCGAAACAGACGAATCACGCTCATGTAATTGCCGACCAAACGAATTCCGAATTCAAGCGGCGTCAAATCCTCGTCCAGCCCGATTCCGTCTTTGAATTCGAATGAAATCGGCGGGAACGGCGCGGAAGGCATCCCGCGGATATACGCATAAACATTAATATTTTCGATGTCGATATAGTGAGCTCCGAGGTAAATTTCTTCCGTTTCCTCCTCGCTTTCGGAAGCGGTTTTTACTTCGGATTTTGATTCTCCCGAAACTCCAAAACGCTTTTCCAGATGTGCGCGCAATTCATCGACATTCACTTTCCCGTTAAGCGTTTGCTCATAGGAGAGATCCAAATTTTTTAATTTGAGCAAATCGATAACTTTCTTCTGCGAAAGTGCCGTCCGCACGGCAAAATCAAATTCGAGATACTCCAGGCGGAGCAAGTCGCGGGAGAAATCGGCATCGGAATTTGTAATCGGTTTCCCGACAACAAGATTTTCAACGCGCACATAGCCGCCGAAAGGATAGAGAGTAATCGAGTCAACCGAAACCTTGTCCACGCCAAGCGTCGAAGCTCCAAATTTATTGACAAGTGTTTTAGCGATCGGCCCCAGGAAAAACGCGACGATAAGGATAATCAGCCCCGTTCCCGCCAAAAGCGCCCAAAGGATGCGTTTCAGCCAAACGCGTTTTTTCTTGGGTTGAGATTTTTTTTCTGCGGTAAGCTCCGTCCCGGATTCCGGATTAATGTCTGATTTTTCTTCCATGTCTTGCAAGTGAGTCTAGCAAATAAGCGTCGCACGGCAAAATAAAACCGGAGGAAATTCTCTGAAACTCTTGTTTTCTTGCGTTCGGAAACACAATTTTTATGATTACGCGCAAATGGATTGCTTACCTCTTTTCGCTTCACTAACCGAGCGCGTTCCCGCGTGGTGGAACGCCCTGAATTGGGACATACAAATTTTTTATGCCGTCGGCGGAATCGCCTTTCTCATCGTCATCATCCAAGCATTACTGACTCTAATCGGGCTTGGCGACGGAGCCGATCTTCCCGACGATATTGCGCCGGACGGCGACGTCTCGCACGATCTCGGGCTCGGCTTGATTTCCGTACGCACGCTCACGGCGTTTTTTATGGGCTTCGGGCTAACGGGCGGGCTGATGCTCGAAAACGGACACACGTTCCCGTGGGCGCTGGGAGCTGCCGCACTTGTCGGCTTCGCGTTCATGCTGGTTATTTTCTGGATCATGAAAATGCTTTACGGTCTGCGCGCCTCGGGGAACATCCAACCCGCATCGGCAAAAGGCTCGACAGGAACCGTCTATGTCGCGCTCCCGCCGAATCGTGTCGCCGGCGGGCAAGTGGAATTGCTCGTTAGCGGGCGCCTTATGACTCTTCCTGCGATTACTTCGTCGGCGGATAAAATTCCCGCGGGAACGCTCGTCCGCGTCCTCGAAGTGCTTCCGTCCAACATTCTTCTCGTCGAACCGGCTTAAATCCGGTCGTTCCCGTAAATTTAATTGTAAATCAAACAAGCATTATGACCATCTACATCGGTATCGGAATTGTCATCCTCATTCTCACCACGTTTTTTGCGTTTTCGGCGCGCTACAAACGTTGTCCGTCCGACAGAATTCTCGTTGTTTACGGGAAAATCGAAGGCGGGCGTTCCGCTAAGTGCCTTCACGGCGGCGGCACGTTTATTTGGCCGATTGTCCAAGATTTTCAATATTTGGATTTAACGCCGCTTCCGATTGATATTCGTCTCGAAGGAGCGCTTTCTAAACAAAATATCCGCGTGAACACGCCGTCAACGTTTACGGTCGGGATTTCAACCGAACCGGGCGTGATGGAAAATGCAGCCGAACGCCTGCTCGGGCTCGGGCTCGCCGAAATTAAAGATCTCGCCAAGGACATTATTTTCGGGCAAATGCGTGTCGTGTTGGCAACGATGGATATTGAAGAAATCAATGCCGACCGCGACAAACTCATTGCCAACATCTCCGGCGGCGTCGAAGTTGAATTGCGCAAAGTCGGGCTTCGTCTGATTAACGTTAACATTCAGGACATTACGGATGCTTCCGGCTACATCGACGCGCTCGGTCAGGAAGCAGCGTCCAAAGCAATCAACGAAGCGAAAGTCAAAGTCGCTCAAGCGCAACGCGACGGGGAAATCGGCGCAGCCGAAGCGCGTAAAGACCAGGCGATCCGCGTTGCCGCGGCGCAGGCAGAAGCGACAAAAGGAGAGAATTTAGCGGCGATTGAAGTTGCCAACTCCAATGCGGATCGCCGCACGAAAGAAGCAGAGGCCAATCGCCTCGCAACGGCGGCGGAAAAAGTTGCTGCAGCAAAAGCGCTTGAAGAATCCTATGTCGCCGAAGCGGAAGCGGAAAAGCAACGTGCTTCCCGCGAAAAAGCCTCACAGGAAGCCAACATCATCGTTCCCGCGGAAATCGACAAGCAGCGCATCATCGTCGAAGCGGAAGCCGAAGCGGAAAAAGTCCGCCGCACGCAACTCGGGGAAGCCGATGCCGTGCGTTACATGAAGCAAGCGGAAGCGGACGGGATTCGCTCCGTCAAAGAAGCCGAAGCCGCCGGCTTGCGCATGCAACTGCTCGCAGAAGCAGAAGGGACGGAAGCGCTTCTCACCAAAAAGGCAAAAGGCTTCGGCGATATTATTGCCGCCTGCCAAACACCCGAAGGCGCACAAAACCTTCTCCTCGTCGAACAACTCCCGACAATCGTCGCCGAGCAGGTCAAAGCCATTTCAAATCTCAAAATCGACAAAATCACGGTTTGGGATTCCGGCAAAGGAGCCGACGGGAACGGCAAAGGGTCAACAGCCAACTTCCTTTCCGGCTTGGTTGGATCACTTCCGCCCTTGCACGAACTTGCAGGCAACGTCGGCGTCAAGCTTCCCGGATATCTCGGATCGCCCGAAGGAAAGCCCTCCGCGAGCCAAGCGGAAACATCCGAACCGGCTTCCGCGACAAAATAATCCTCCGTTATTTCCTAAAACAAAACGTTCCCGTGATTTACTCACGGGAACGTTTTGTTTATTCCGAGAAAGTCTCAAGCGCAAACTTTTAGACGCATCCCCAACGCATTAGAGACTCGTGCCGCCGTTCGAAACGTAAGACTCGAGTTTTGCGGGCTGATTACGCGAGAAACCGTCGCTCTCGTCGTGTTCATTCTACGCGCAAGCATCGCAATGCTAATATTATCCCGCTTCATTTTTTCTCGCCACTCCTGCGCCAGCACTTTGCAGAGTGCGGCGGCGTCAACCTCCTCACGAATGCTCTCTTCGTCGAGAAAATCTTCAAGTGAGCTTCCCACGTGTTTATTGCATTTATTTTTCTTCATTTTTCAGATCCTCAAATCGTTTTAATGCGGTTTCCAAATCTTGTCTCGGTGTCTGACGCGTCTTCTTAATAAATCCGTGCAGCAACACGATTCTTTCGTCAAAATACACAAACAAAATACGGGAAATGCGATTCGGTAAAACAGAACGAATCTCAAAAATTCCGGAAGATAAATGTCGCACCGTCGGCATTCCGAGAGGATAACGCCACTGAACCGCACGCAGATCCGATCCGATGATTCTTTTTTCGGTTTGCGTCAACGAGTTCAGCATTTCCCGCACCGGTTCTTTTCCGCTCCCGGAGCGATAAAACCTAACTTCGATTTCCTCTCCGTATTTCATTCTCCATTACCTGTATTAAAAATGATACAGGCATTCAAGAATAATAAAATCCGACCTCATATCCTTCCTAAAACAAAACGTTCCCGCGATTTACTCACGGGAACGTTTTTTATTCCGAGAAACTCCGTACGGCTACGCGCCGCGCCCAATCGAAGAATATTCGACTCCGGCGGCGACCATCGCTTCCGGCGGGAAGCAGTTGCGCCCGTCGAAAACCACCGGGATTTTCATCAACGCGCGGAAGCCTGCAGGCGGGAACGCCTTCACTTCCTGCCATTCCGTGAAGATGAAGCAGACATCCGCATCTTTCAGCGCCTCTTCGATTGTGTCGCAATACGTAATACCTTCCGGGAAAACCTTGCGGAAATTCTTCGCGCCGACCGGATCCCACGCAAAAATATTTGCGCCGTCGTCCAACAAAATCGGGACATTCGTCAACGCCGGGCCGTCGCGCAAGTCGTCCGTTCCCGGCTTAAAGGTTAAGCCGAGAATTGCGACTTTCTTTCCCGCGAAGCTTTCAAAATATTTACGCGATTTTTTCAGTAATTTCAGCTTTTGGTTTTCGTTCACGTCAATTGCCGCCTTGACTGTTTTTAATTCACAATCGTGGAAATTCGCAAGCCAGTGAAGCGCTTTCGTGTCTTTCGGGAAACAGCTTCCGCCGTAGCCGATTCCCGCATTCAAGAAGCGGTTGCCGATACGCACGTCATAGCTCATTCCGCTCGCGACATCGTCGATATTCGCACCGACGATTTCACAAATATTCGCAATTTCGTTGATGTAAGAAATCTTCAGCGCCAAAAAGTCGTTCGACGCGTATTTGACCATTTCCGCGCTCCGGCGATTCATCACCAGCACGGGAGCGTTGAAGCCCGCGTACATCTCGCGAATCTTTGCCGCCGCCGCAGGATTTTCCGCACCGATGACAATGCGATTCGGGTGAAGCGTGTCGCGCACCGCCGTCCCCTGCGCCAAAAATTCCGGATTCGATACCACGTCAATTTTCACGTTGTGCTTGAGATGCTGACGCAAGCGTAGCTCCACCTTGTCGTTCGTCCCGATCGGAACCGTCGATTTGATGATGACAACACAATCGCGCTCCGCCGTTGCCGCAATTTCGTCAACCACCGCATAAAGATAAGTAAGGTTTGCCGAACCGTCTTTTTTCTCCGGCGTCCCGACTCCGATAATAATGACTTCCGCATCGCGGTACGCCGCCGCACAATCCGTCATAAACGTCAGCCGCTCGCGGTTCTTGACGAGCAACTCGTCTAAGCCGTCTTCATAAATCGGCGATTTTCCCGCATTGAGCATCGCAATTTTATCAGCGACGACATCGACGCAAGTTACATTATGCCCGTATTCGGCAAGGCAAACGCCCGTCACCAAACCCACATAACCCGTTCCCGCAACCGTAATCTTCATAGCAACGTCCATTCTAACGCACCGATTAAAAGAAAAAAAGGATTTAAAACGCTTTCTCGGACTAATTTCTGCGGAAACGACTGAAATCAAAATCAGTTTGCCGTGCTTACGTCTTAACCCCGATTTTTCAATGATTTCTCAGCGTTCCCGCAAAACAATCAGGATTTATTTCGCTTAAAACTCAAAATCCGCCCAAGCCTCCGGCGACAACTAAGATCATCGCGAATCGACAATAAAACAAGATGCTCCAACGCAGGCTTTCGGCTTACAAAGTCGATAATATAGGTGAGCCTATTTTCCCCTTGGTGATTTTTATCCTCTTCCCGGCTGATTTCCACTTTAACGACGGACTCATCAAAAAAAACGCTCATCGATTCTTTTCCGGCGTTTATTACGACATGATCCCGTTTCACTAAAGGCTTGTGCGGCGTGAGTAGTCTGTCAATGAAAGCAGACGGCTCATTGAAACAGCAATAATCTTTCAGAAAAACCGCATTATTTTGTCGATCGAAACGAATTTGTCTCGTCAGCTGATTCAGCTCGGGAGCGTCATAAGCGCCGGCAATATCCGCAGTAAGTCCGTCTTTTGTAATCACAACATTCCTCGCAGCAAATTTCGTTCCCGCCGATTGATATTTTCCGTTTACGATAGGAACTCCGTGTCCTCTCGAACTGCAACAGAAAATCTTTTCATATCGCTCCGGAGAAAAATAAGACTGATTGTATTCTCCGCCTCCGATATCTGCGATAATCGTCTCTCCGTTTTTAAATATCTGAAACACGCCGACATCATTGTGATTATGAGGCTCGCCGTTGTGTCCCGCCTTCGCCGCAATTCCGACATTCCCGTCGTTTGACGACGCAATATACCACTGCGCATCAGGGAAAACATGTGTCCCGTAGCATTCGGCTATATTATTTTCAACAGCGTCTGCAGCCCAAGCAATCTGCCTGACACCAAAGGCAAAGCGGAAGCATCCCGTTTTCGAATAACGAAGACGCATGTATTTCAGAGGCGGGATCGTCGACTCCGAATAAAGCTTGTTGAACAAGTTCATGGTCCCCAAGGAAAAATACGCATTTACCGGAGCATCAGAGAAACTGACAATCCTTCCGCCCTTGAAGAAACACTTCCGGTAGAACATTGCAACGCTCCGCACCTTTGAGTCGTTAAACAGGTTGATTTCCCCGTCCGTCAAGCGAAGAAGCATCTCCGCAAACGCAGAAAAATATCCGAATCCGTAGCTCCAATAGCCGAGACCTTCGAGACAAGCCCCGTCGTCCGAAAACCCGGAAAGATAATTTTTCATGCAGGATAAAACCATGTTTATGATTTCAGTCAATCGGCGATTATCTTCGACTTGATATATCGCCGCCATTCCGATTGCGCCCGAGCAGACAGCCGCCCAGTTGTTGTTCCCGCGCTTCCAATGGAAACTCTCTCCGAGTCTGTCGAAAATCCGCTCTTTCACGAGAGACTTCACCCGCGCTACAATAATCGGGTGCAGTTTGTCGCCGAGCAACGCAAGCGTTTCCGCAAGAGCATGAGCCGTCTCCGCCGCAAAGAGATCCACCATGTAGCCATCCGACTGCAATACGGAAAGACCTTTTTTCTGCAAGTGAGCGGGAAGCGCCCATGTGTATTCATCCGCAATCGCCCATATGACATCCTCAAGCGCACAAATGTCTTCCCGCCTCCCGTAAAGCCACGCCAGCAACGCAAACGTAAGCAAACGCTTTCTCCTCGGGAAATAACCGTTTTTACCAAACTCAAATTCACTCCTGTTCCCGTCTCCCGGAGTCTCAAAACGGCGAAACGCCGAAAAAGGCAAAACCGTCAACGCTTCGCCTCTAAGCTTCTCCCCTTCTTCCTTGAGTGTTCTGAAATACTCCTTAAGGCAAGGATTGTTTAACGCCTTTTCCTTAACTTCATCCGTAAAACAAGCCTTCGCACGAGGCGACTTCTCTAAAACATCCAAAATTTCGACGACGGAATAATCTTTCATTTGCTCCTCCGGCTCGACTGATTTTTACCAACGATTTCCCGGCGTTCCCGCAACACACGGGAACGCCGGCAAGCCTTATTCTCCCGAAGCTCAGTACAATTTATCCGTTGCAACGCACAAAACGTCTTTCCCGCTCAAGAAGGCAATTTCTTTCGCCTGACGCTCCTCGGATTCCACGAAAAGCGTCGTTCTCTCGCGCGCCTTGTAAGCTTCCGCCTTGAACGCGGCATGGCAATTCGCCCGCCGACGCTCTTCCGCTGTCGCCATATTCAACATCACCAACTCGTCATACTGAACGCCGTGTTCCCGCAACCACGTCTCCGTCGGCTCGCGATACTTTTCGAGACGGCTGGTAACAATCGCTCGAATCTTGTAACTCGGGATATACAGCGGCTTTGCGTTTTTTATAAAATTCAGATACTTGGCTCCGTCGTCGTTTTCCTCCGGAGTCGGATCCGCACAAAGTACGCCGTCCATATCAAAACACGCACTTCCCGCTAAAGAATGATTTAAATAATTCCACTGCCAAACTCGCCGTCCGTCAACAAGCTCCAAGCAACAATCAAGCTTGTCCGCGCTCTCCGTTCGCCCGTAAACAGCCGCAAAAACAAACTCATACTTGCCGGCAACCGCCTTCAGCCGCTCTTTTGTCCGCGCCAACGCAGAGCCGCTAAAACAGGAATCATCAACAACCAAAACCTTGCGAATCGACATCGCCCCGACAGGACGCGCCCCGGTTGAAATCTCCGTATCGCTCAAAAATTCATCCAACGAGCAACAACGCTTGTTCATAAACAGCGCAATCGTATAAGCCGGAATCATTCCCGAACGCGGGACGCCGACAACCAAATCCGCGTCCGCCGGCAGCTTATGCAGATTCGTGCGAATACAATGCGCTAAATCGCCGAAAGTACGAAACTCCAAGGAATTCGGCTTACACTTTTCCAACGCCGCATAGCTTTCAATCACCGAAGCCCGCAGAGCCTTTTGCGCCGACGCCAAATTCGAAACCGCCGCCGTTTGCGACGACAGCCCCGCAGTCAACGCCGAACTCAAGCCGTCGAGTTCCCGCGAAAGCATTTCCGCGCGCTCCGCAAAAAACTTTTTCTGCGCATCCATCCTCGCAAGCTGTTCCCGCGAAACAACATCCGCGCGTTCCCGCACCTGATCAAGCTCGGTCTTAATATTCGCCGACAAGCCCTTCTGCGCACGGGCAATTTCCTGCTTCAACTCATTAAATCGCCGCTCCGACTGCGCTTGCGCGCCTTTAATCGCAGAAAGAATCTGTTGCGTCTGCCATTCCATGTGGCGGATAATCCGCTTTTCCGTATGCGCCACTTTCGAACGCGACGCGGGAACGACTGCGTTGAATAAGCGCCGCAGCGGATTGCGTTCACGCTTCTTCTGTTTGCGCAGACGGCGTTCCTCCGGAGAAAGCGCATTCACGTCAACGCCGTTCTTCGGCGTCAAATCCATATGCCGCGCACGAAACGCCTTACGCTTCTTTTTAGAAAAAATAAACAGCGACACCACCCGCACGCCAAAACGCTTCAGTGCAGAGTCGCTCTTCGCACGTCCCCGCAGATTCACGTCAATCCCGTCGCGCGGAACAAGATTCAAATGCTTCGCACGAAACGCTTTACGTTTCGACTTCGAGAAAATAAACAACGCCGCGAAACGCACCGCAAAACGTTTCAACGCCGAGTCCCGACGCAGTTCCGGATGCGCATGAATATCGATTCCGTTTTTCGGCGTTAAATCCATGTGGCGTTCCCGCCAACGCTTCCGCGCCGCCTTGTTCCAAATAAACATCGCCCCAAGGCGAACCAACAATCGCGGAAGCTTTTTCGAGCATTCCGGAGTAGAAGCAACCACGGATGAACACGGTTTTTCACGGAGAGTGCTCGACGTTTCCCGTCCTGTATTCTTATCTGCAGGTTTCGGAATATAAATCCTTTCCAATTTGGGTAGAATCTGCGGGTACGCCTCTAAAACACGCCGTAAAGCTCTGTCGTTTTCGCCGTGAACATTCACTGTCTTCCACAGCCCGACTTCCTGTGTCCCGTCCGGATGCTTTAGTCGGAAAACACTCGGTGTAACACAAATTTTTGTTCCCGCGAGAACCGCCATCGCCCAAAACCAAATATCGTCCCCGTGCGGGCAAAGTTTTTGAAATTTTTCAATATCAAGAACATCTCCGTGCAGACAATTCGGAGGATATAGACAGCCTCCTCCTCCCGTTAAGAAATTATTAAACGATGCACGTTCCAGTTTAATTTCTTTTTTCCACATGGCATAAGGTGCAAGATCCCCTGCCGAATTAAACGAAATTTCGTGAGCTCTGTGTGTGTGAATGCAGTTAGGTGCTTTGAGGTAAGAGGAAACTAATTCTTCCAGCCATGTCGGTTCGAGAATCAGGTCGTCGTCGACAGTAACAAGCACGGCATCCGGAAACGCTTTCAGCGCAGGAATAAGCTTTTTGTATGATTTTAAATCCTCACACCAACGAATTTCCAAGCCGCGATCCCGCAACGCAAGAAGCTCTTCGGGCAAATCTCCTTCTTTCTGCGGGAATTGAGAGTCCGCCAACCAAAGAACAATTCGATCCGCTTTCCACGTTTGAGAAAGTAATGTCTCAATCGTCAAATAAACCGTTTTGATGCGTGCAGGAAAGGAAGTAAGTGAAACAACTATTCGGAAAGAAGATTGGGACAAATGAGTCAAAAGTTTTACATCTATAGGTGCTAATTGAGCAGTAAGGACTCTTAACAAATCTTTGCTTTTTAATGCGGGGAAAAGAGAAACAACATCACGCATTTTTTCACAAAAAACTCCTCCAGAAATATTCCCGCCAAAGCAGTATTTAAGTCTCCATTTTGCAATATTCCACAAACGCCAAATGAGAACATCCCCTTGCCTATCCATTAATCCTCTATCATTCCAAAAATCTCGAAGACTTGCACTCCCTTCAATAAATTCAAGCCAAGTCTTTTGAGGATCTCTTACAGTTTCGACAGATCCAACTCTCCCAAAGCAATAATGATAAAACTTATTTTCAATCCGCCGGAATTTCCGAACAAAAGGCATTACCTTCCATTGAAAAATAGCATCCTCTCCTTTACGCAAATGGCCATCGAACGATAGATCAAGCTCTTCCAAAAATCTTCGATTGTAAATCTTGTTCCACAACACCGCGTGGAATCGTTGCTCCGTGAAAAATTTCCTCACTGGAACATCCATTTGCCATTCGACAAAGTCAAACGATCTCTGTTGAGAGCTAATGCTACTTGCTTCTGCCCCTCCCATATCCTCTACAATCGCCGAGCACTCGACGACATCTGCATTTATTTTCTGGGCTTCATCAAACAACGTCTCATACATTCGACAATTGACATAGTCATCCGAATCTACAAATCCGATGTAAATTCCTTTTGCAAGCCGCATTCCTATATTTCTAGCGGAAGCTTGACCTTGGTTTGGCTGAGAAACAATTTTTATCCGAGAATCTAAATTTGCGTAATCCTGTAAAATCTCCGCAGAACCATCTGTTGATCCGTCATTAACGCAAATAATTTCAATTTCTTTCAGTGTTTGCGCTCTGACAGAATCAAGGCATCTCCGCAAATACGACTCAACATTGTAAACAGGGATAATGACCGACACTTTCACCTCAGGACTTTTCGGTTTCTGATTTAGAGGTGGCGTTGTCAAATTGCCGCGTTGGATAAAGTCTCCTGTAAATTTCAGCTCATTGCTCAAAAATACTTGCTCAATCTTCACACGAAAATCATTTGGGAGCTCGGGGAATTCGTTATAAATCATACCTAAAAAACGAATCGACGGGTTTTGCTTCAATTCGTACGAAACACTTCCCGCAAGAGCATATAGAAAGCTATTTTTAAACTTCTCGTAAATTGACGCTGCGCACATACGAGATTTCAAATCTTTCCACGCTACAACATTAGTCTCTAAGAATTTTCCTCGTGTCGCAGAAATCGCCCCCTTTATCGCCCTACGATAGGAAAGAAGGGCTTCCGGCAAGATAGCAGTTCGCGATGACATGTAGAGAGCAAAAGAAACAAACGCAACGTCGTTAGAGCTCCGTGTTTCAGAAAACGTATTTCCGATAGACATCACAAACTCTCGCTTAAATAGCTTATTCCAAGGAGTAAAAGAAAAGCGCTCCACAGAGAAATCGACAAGCTCCGTCTCTGCAGAAAAAAGAGCCTGTGTCCTCAAGGCGATTTTAGGAGATCCAACCTTCCATATCCAATTCTTCTCTGGTGTACCTCCAAAGAAATTCCAAAAATCACAAACGACAATATCCGCATTAACCTCTTCCGCACGACGAACCATTTTTTCAAACATCGCTAGCTCGAAAAAATCATCCGAATCCAAAAAGCAAAGATACTTCCCGCGGGCGATTTTCATCCCGTTGTTACGGGCGACACCGGCGAATTGATTCTTTTGGTGCAGAATCGTAAATCGGGAATCCTTTGCCGCGTATTCTTCCAAAATTTGCGGAGTCGAATCCGTTGAGCCATCGTCAACGCAGATAATTTCAATCTCTTTCAACGTCTGATTGACGACGGAATCAAGGCATTCCCGCAGGTATTTTTCGACGTTGTAACAGGGAATAATGACAGAGACTTTGACTGGTAATTCGTTGGTCATGAGAAAGGTGTTTTGCGGGTTTAGCCGCGAGGTTAAAAGTTAGTTAATAGGGAACGGAAAAGGAGCGTAGCAATGACTCGGACGTTAAACCATTTCGCGCCTTTAATCAAGTTGAAGGCAATCACAAAAGCGACATCCTCTCGCAGAGAACGCCGAGTACGCAAAGATTTCGTTCCCGGCGCTCTTTGCAGACTCTGCGAGAGAAATAAGTCGCGGGAACGCGGAAACCAGAGCCTCCGAATTCCCGCTTTATTTGCCGGGATAGAGCATTTCCATAAGTTCTTTGTAGGCGTTTTGCTCCCATGCAGGAAATCGGGCGCAAACGTCTTCCGGAAGCCGTCGGGCAAAAAATCCGTTGCGTTCCCGCAACATCGCCTTAATCGCCGAAGCATTCTCCGAATCAGCTCTCTTCAAATACCACAGCGAATTGCAAACCGCCATCATTACAAACGATGCATTAAACGCCCCATCCGTTTTCTCGCACAAAAACGTATTTAAGGCTTCCTGTGCCTCGATAAAATCGGTCGGCGATTTTTCAAAACTTTCCTGAAGGCTTTTCCCTTTTCCGGTTCTGCGATAAAAGACCAGATATTTTTTCAAATAAGCGATTTTTTCAGCGATCGCCATTGCCGCGAAAACAAAATAGATGTCGTTGCTTGAACGCGTCTCGGAGAATTTCAGTTTGTTTTCTTCGACAAACGAACGCCGGAAAAGTTTGTTCCACGGCACCCCCCACCCGAGTTGAAAAAGGCGTCCGCAAATCGCGTGCGGGAAGAGCAATTTTTTCTCCCAAAACCTGTGCTTCGGGAGCAATGAAAAATCCCAAATGCCTTTTGACATTTCTTTTTGCTTCAGCGAATCGGAAAAGACGTATCCGCCCCAAACCACGATATCCGCCGAATATTTTTCGGCTCGCTTAAAGGCTTTTTCGAGCATTGTTCTGTCAAAAACATCGTCGGCATCGAGGAAACAAAGATATTTTCCGCGTGCGATTTTCATGCCGTTGTTGCGGGCGACCCCGGCGAACTGATTTTTTTGCCGCAGAATTTTAAGGCGGGAATCTCTCGCGGCGTATTCCTCCAATATTTGCGGCGACAAGTCCGTCGAACCGTCATCAACGCAAATAATTTCGATTGTTCTAAGGGTCTGATTGACGACGGAATCAAGGCATTCACGCAGATATTTTTCCGCGTTATAAACGGGAATAATGACAGAAATTTCGGCTGAAGGATCGTGTGTCACGAAAAAGTAATTGGCGTAAATCCGGGAAGAGCTTGAGCGGGTTTATCTCCGATGATTTCGAAACGATAAATCATTTCGTTCCCGCGTTCAAGCAAGCACAGGCATTGCGCTACGGGAACGTCAGGCGGCTTCGTGTTTTGCCTTCGGCGATTTTGTTGTGCTGCCCTTTTCTATTTTCTGCCGACTGCGAGAATTTTTTGCGACATGCCGGCTTTCTCGAAATAGCGTTCCCGTCGTTCTCCGCAGGCAAAATATTTGAGAAGCGAATATTTTAGCGCGGAGAATCGGGTAATCCATTTATCGAAAAAAGAAGCTTCGCCGAGAATGATGCGCGTGCAGGCGCGATCCTGTTCCGTGATAAGATTTGCGATAAGCTCCTTGCGTTCCCGCAACGGGAAAAGTTCGTCGAACGATTCGTACAGGCGTTTTTTGCAGGCGACAACCGTAGGCGTCGGGCTAATTCCGAGCGATTTCAGCAAATCGTGAATATGCGCGACGACGCCTTCCTTGAGCAACTCCCTCGGTAAACCTTGTTCCCGCATACGCCGCAAAATCATTGCGCCCTGCTCAATATTATCGGCGAGATGCTTTCCTTTGGACGCGATGGTTGAATTCGGATTCAAGCAGTAGCGGTAAAGCGGCTCGTCGAGAATACCGACGCGTTCGGCAAGCGAAAACGCAAAGAAGAAAAACGGACGATCCTCGAAAAAGATTTTTTCCGGAAAGCGCAACTTGTTTTCTTCGAGAAACGCACGGGAATAGAACGTTCCCCAACAGGAGCAAGGCATCCGCCAAAAAAGCTCCGGCGAACAATCTTTCCACGAAAAACATGTTTGCGGAAATCCGAGCGGAAGGAATTTGGAAAAATCGTGATAACTCCAACGATGCTCCCGTCCGTTCTGCTCAACGCGAACGCAGGAAAACATCAACATGTCAAGCGTTCCCGCGCGGGCGGTTTCATAAAGTTTTTCCAATGCGCCGGGAGCAAATGTATCGTCGGCATCGAGAAACGCGACATACTCGCCGCGCGCATGATTAAGCGCGCGATTGCGTGCGGCTCCCTGCTTGGCGTTTGCCTGAGAAAAAACGCGAATTTTCGGATTTTTTTCCGCGTATTCCCGCAGGAGCTTCAGCGATCCGTCCGTCGATCCGTCGTCGACGCAGAGGATTTCGATTTCTCGGAGGGACTGAGCCGAAACACTGTCGAGGCAAGTCGGCAGAAACGTTTCCGCGTTGTACACGGGAATGATAACGGAAACTTTGACTGGAGATTCTTCTGTCATGGAAAACGCGGATTGCTCAAGTTAAGCTTATGGGGGATGCTAAACCTTTTTGCCTGCCCTTTCAA
The DNA here is from genome assembly GCA_045535075.1 of Candidatus Spyradenecus sp. Taxonomy (GTDB): domain Bacteria; phylum Verrucomicrobiota; class Verrucomicrobiia; order Opitutales; family UBA953; genus Spyradosoma. The sequence goes on from JAZSKX010000017.1 coordinate 17,162, forward strand.
GTAAGTCGAATCTCTCCGAATCTCCCCGGGAAAACAAAAAACGCTCCCGGGCGGGAGCGTTTTTGTTTTGGAAGCCGAATTAGCGCACTTTGCCGAATACTTCGTAGTATTCAGAAAGATTGTAGCGCCCGGAGCCGCTGATGCCCCATTCCGGAATGTCGTCCGAACCTTCCAAAGAGAACATCGGGAAGCTGTCATCGTTGTCGCGCCCCTTTTTCTGAATGCCGAGACACGCTCCCGCGAGACCGCCGGCGGCTTCGCCGAACGCCACTTGAATGCGGTAGCGGCGCTGTTTTTTCAGCTTCAGCCAATGTCCCTTGTAAATGGATGTACGCTGCCCGCGATTCGCGAGATTGGAACCGTCTTTTCCGCCTTTTCCGCAGTGATTCTTCGGCTCCCATTCGTCATGGCATTTTACCGCAGGTCCGTGACCTTCGCCCGGCCAATACGCGTAGAGAACCGTTTTGCGGTCAACACCGACGATCAGCGCATCGTCGCCCATGCCGACAAAGCGATATTCGCCGTCTTCGGGAACGCTAAAATAGCCTTCGTAGTAGCAAAGCCATCCCGGAGCCTTGAAAGGAATTTGTCCCTTATCGTCCTTGAACGCTTCGGTTGCGAGGTTCGCGTTCAGCGCCTGCCCGGTTTCATTAACGATGAAGATTCGGGCGTTATACAGCGTCGTCGGAGCTTTGTAATAAAGATCTTCCAACTTCTTGGCGTCCCAGCGATTTGAATCCAAAACTCCCATCGCCTTGTGAAGTTGCTCTTTACGGCGCGCTTGGTCATTCGGAGCAACCGTCCCCAACGTCGTCCCCTGTTTCCCGCGTTTGAGGTCGTATAAATACCCCTTCATGATACGGTTGTTCTTGATGCGGGAACCGAAGCCGGAGACAAGATTTTTTCCGCCGCCGACACCCATTCCTTTTCCGGTGCCGACACCGCCGCCGGAACCGCCGCCGAAACCGGAGGAATCGCCGCCGGCGCTCATTCCGGACGAGAACGACGAACTCATCGCAACCGCCGGCATCTCCGGCAAGGCGATCGTTGAGTTAGAACTTTTCGACGTAATACGCGCCTTGGACTGCACCATGTTTTGGCGCGGTTTCATGCGGTGTTGCTGCATGCGCGCGTTATTACCGTTGTTCCCGCCGCCGGCTCCGGTAACAAAGGCCTCGGGTTCTTCAACATCTACTTTAACGATATGGCGCACGACAAGGAAAAGCGCGATAACCAGCAAAACGCCGTGAAATACCAACGAAAACATGAAGCCGGGACCGCCGAAATCTTTCCAGGAAAACTTCTTTTTGTGGCGCTTCAGCGGGTCCATACTCCGGCTATCGTCTTCCGGCTCGTTGCTTTTTAAGACAGGGACTTCGGCAACTTCTTCAATCGCCGTTGTGTCGGATGCTTGTTCTTCGTTCATCGTTATTACGAGATTAGGGGTGAAAATTTCGAGTTTGGGGGATTCTCAAAAAAAAAGGAGTTGTTTTCAACCCCTTTTTTTCGTGTTCATCAACTTGCGAAAGCACTCAAATTTTCACGGGAACGTCGAGCCCGAACGCGGTGTGAATAACGCGCACGGCTTCGTCCGCGCATTCCGGCGCGACGGCGACGGAGATTTTGATTTCGGAGGTTGTAATCAATTCGCTGTTGATGTTTGCGTCTGCGAGTGCGCGGAAGAGCGTTCCCGCAACACCCGGATGCGATGTCATCCCGACGCCGACAATGGACACCTTGGCGATTTCACCGGAGGAACGGAACGTCCCCGAGCCGAGGCGCTTGAGCACGTCGCCGATAACTTTTTCGGCGCGTTGCACTTGGTCGGTTACGACGGAAAATGTCAGATTCGCGACACCCTTGGCGAGATTCTTAACAATCATATCGACGCTGACGGAGGCTTCTCCGAGCGCATCGAAAATTGCGGAAATCGCCTGAGGCGTATCGGGCAAATCGCCGACGGTAACGCGCGTTTGTGTGCGATCGAGCGCGACGCCGGAAACGACGGCGTCTTCCATGGTTTTTTCAAATGATTTCACGATAGTTCCGGGTTGGTTGTTAAAGGAGGAGCGTACTTCAAACGTAACGCCGTATTTTTGAGCAAATTCGACGGAGCGCGACTGCATGACTTTGGAGCCGCTCGACGCGAGTTCGAGCATTTCTTCGTAGCAGATACGTTCCAATTTTCGTGCGGGAAGCACAATACGCGGATCGGCGGTGTAAACCCCGTCCACATCCGTATAAATTTGGCAAATATCCGCTTTAATTGCAGCGGCAAGTGCAATTGCCGTCAGGTCGCTCCCGCCGCGCCCGAGCGTTGTAATTTCGTTTTCCGAAGAAAGCCCTTGGAAGCCGGCAACGATGACGACTTTGCCCTCCTCAAGACGGTCGAGAATATCTCCGCCGGTGAGCTTGGCGATTTGCGCGCGCGAATGCGACGTATCGGTAATGATTCCCGCTTGCGCTCCCGTGCGCGAAACCGCGGGAACGCCGATTGCGTGAAGCGCCATTGCCGTCAGTGCGATTGTTTCCTGTTCTCCGGTCGCGAGCATCATATCCATTTCACGCTCGCTCGGATTCGGACAAATTGATTTGGCACGCGCAATCAGTTCGTTCGTTACACCGCTGCGAGCGGAAACAACGACAACGACTTTGTCGCCGCGATCCCAAAAGCTTTTAATTTTTGCCGCAACATTTTTGATGCGGTCGACATTGCCGACGGAAGTTCCGCCGTATTTTTGAACAATGAGTGCCATTTTGTGAAAATTAGGGAGGAATATAATCCCTTTTGCCGCTTAAATCAAACAAAGAAGCAAGCCGATGCGCGGCGCGTTCCCGCCGCAGAATAAAGCTTGCCGAACAATCATTTTGCAGAAATATTAAAGATGCTTCGCGCCGGATTGAATTCGAGCGCAAAGACAAATTCAATAACTATCCAACATCCAATACCAATGAAAAAATACATCCTCCTCTCCGCTGCGGCTCTGCTCGCCGCTCTCGCTTCCGGTTGCGCCGGCTCCTATCCGCGCGGAACCTTCATCACGGACATCACGGTTCCGCTCGCCGTTACCGAAGCTCCCTCGAAGGCTGACACGCTCAAAGTCGGCAAATCGCAATGCAAAGACTTCTTCTCCCTTGTTGCGTTCGGCGATGCTTCCATCAACGCCGCGATGAAAAGCGCCAACATCTCGAAAGTACACTACGTTGACTGGAAAGCTTACAACGTCCTCGGGATCACCGGCACTTACGAATGCACGGTTTACGGCGAATAATCCGTTCCCGCGCAGAAAAAGCGAACGCTGTCCGGCGTTCGCTTTTTTTGTCGTGAAAATTTTCCGTCTCGGTAAAAATTCCGCGTCATGAATTCCCTCCTCGAACTGCTGCAAAAAAGCACGGAATTTTTGAATAAAAAAGGCATCGAAAACGCACGCCTGCAAAGCGAGCTGATTTTCGCGGGAACGTTGCGTTGCCGCCGCCTCGACTTATACCTGCAGTTCGAACGCCCGCTCACGCAAGAACAAACGGACATTCTGCGGGAACGCATCCTGCGCCGCGCGCGACGCGAACCCGTACAATATATTGTCGGCGACACCGATTTCCGTTCACTCACGCTCAAGTGCGATCCGCGAGCGCTTGTCCCGCGTCCGGAGACGGAAGAACTTGTCGGCTACGTTCTCGACAAGCTCGAAGCGCTTCGCCCGGCGGGAACGCTCGCCAACGTTCTCGATTTAGGCACGGGAACGGGAGCAATTGCACTTTCTTTGGCGGCGGAGCGCCCGGGGACGCGAATCGTCGCCGTCGATAAATCCGCCGAAGCGCTTTCGCTCGCGAGCGAAAATCTTGAAGCAACGGGCGTTTCTGCCGAAATCGAATTTTTGCAAAGTAACTGGTTTGAATCCATTACGGGAACGTTTGATGCGATTGTTTCCAACCCGCCCTACCTGACTCAAGCCGAGTGGGAATGCGCACAGCCCGAAGTCCGCGACCACGAACCGCTTTCCGCGCTCGTCGCCGATAATGCCGGGCTTGCCGATCTTGAAAAAATCCTCCGCGGTGCGCGCGATCATCTCGCTCCCGGCGGCTTCGTTGCGCTTGAAACGGGAATTGCTCAACACGCAGAGCTTGCATCCGTCGCACGCTCCTGCGGCTTCGCGGCGACGGAATCCCGCAACGATCTTTCCGGGCGCCCGCGCTTTTTCTTCGCCTCCTAGAAATACCTTAACCGACAAACGTTCCCGCGATTTATGAAAAAAACATTACTCTTCCTCGGCGCTTCATGCGCATGGCTCTGCGGTTGTGCATCATTAACCGGACCGAATCTTGCCGGCGACCTTTCGCGGGAAGAAGCAATTCGCCTCTACAACGGAGAAATTGCGGAAAGCGCATGGCTCGAAAAGCTCGATACCGTTTCCCGCAACTTGCCGATTGCCGACACCTGCTCCGTGCAGCTCGCCGACGGATTTCTTTTTTACGAAACGCAATTGCGCGAAGGCGAAAGAATCGTCGTCAACGTCATTCCGCCGGCGGATGCGCCGGAAGCCTTAAAAGAGTTGGCAAAATCATTCCGGAGAAGTGCGCCGCCGCCCAAGCGTCTGTCCGTCTGCGGGAACGCGACCGCTCTTGACGGCAAGCCCGTTTCCGAGACGGAATTGCGTACGATGCTGGATGCAACGAAAACGTTGCCGCCGCAGGAACGCCCGAGTTGGGAAATTCTCGTTGCGCCGCAGGTACGCGCCGCCGAGCTTGCCGAATACATTTCGATGTTTGAGCAAAAGGGAATTAAACCCGAAATTATTTATCTTCAGACCGAAGACGAAACGGCAAAACCGCGCTAAGATTTCCGCGAACGCTATTCGCTGCGAAATATTTTTCGCCTCAGGAAAAAGAAAAACGCGAGGCAAAGACAAACAGCCGTGCTCACGCCAAGACACGGGACAAGGCCGATTTTTTCATTAAAATAGCCGAGCAAAAGCGTCCCGAACGGGAACGTTCCCGTAAAGGCCATCGTGTAGAGACTGATAACACGCCCGCGAAACCGCTCGTCGATATTGAGTTGAACTAAAGTATTGGAAGACGCTCCGACCAAAACGCTCCCGAAGCCTGCGGTAAACAACATGACGAAGAACAACGCAATCGGCGGCACGCAAGCGATAACGGCAAGCGAAGCTCCGACGATAAGATTTCCCGCAATCAGAAAAACCGGCAACAGCCGCGCCCGCTTGAGAAATGCAATCAGAAGAGCCGCGACAATTGCGCCCGCTCCGGTTACCGTCAACATCCGTCCGTAAAGTTCCGGCGTTCCCGCGTAAATTTTATCGGCAAACATCGGAAGCAAAACCGTGTAGCTGAACCCGAAAGTACTCAGCAAGGCGATACTGCAAATAACCGCGCGTAACACGGGAACGGAAAGCATGTAGCGAACGCCTTCGAGCAACGAGCATAGCGGACCGCATTTGTGTTCTGCGGGAACGGGGCGTGCATCAAAGCGCATCGCGGCAAGCAGAAAAATCGTCGGAATCATTAAAATCGCATCCGTTGCAAAGCATGCGGCGGCTCCGGCGATTGCGTAGATTTCGCCGGCAAGCGCGGGAGCGAAGATACGAGTGAAATTAAACAGCGTGGAATTGAGCCCGATTGCCTGAGGAAGATGCGTGCGATCGTCAATAAACTTCGCGATGAGAGATTGGCGCGTCGGGATTTCGACGGCACCGACCAATCCGCGAAAGAAACAAAGCGCAAAAAGCAGAAAGATGTGTTTCCCGTCAGAAACCTGAAACGCCGTCAGCCCGACCGCCGACGCCAACGCGCCGAACTGAACCGCAATCAGCATTGTCCGACGGTTGACTCGGTCAATCATCACTCCGGCAACAGGCGTTACGACAAAATGCGAAACTTGCCCGAGGAACATCGCGACGCCGGACATTGCCGTCGACCCCGTCAACGCATAAACCAACCATCCGATTGCGGTTTGCGTCATCCACGTTCCCGTCAGCGAAATTGCGTGCCCGGAATAAAACAATCTGTAATTGCGGGAACGAAACGGAGCTAATGCCTCGGGAATTTTCATTGCTGGCTTGCGTTTTACGCCCGTTTTCTTCGGAAAGCGAGAATGTTTTAAGCGCGCTCCCGCGACATATTTTCTCTCGCGGCCCCTGCAAAGACTCATCGAAAACGAAGTCTTCGCGCGTGTCCCTAATACGTCCCGAATTTACGCGGGAACGAGAGAAGGCAGAGACAAAAAGCACATTTAAGCGGAATTCGCTCTTTAAGCTTTAAGCGTTAAGCTCTAAACTTTCGCCTTAATGAAATTTTCCTTTTCCCGCATTCTTTTCTTTTTGAGTATTTTATCCGTTCCCGTAGCTTCACTTGCCGCGCCTTCCGGGCACCTCGGCAACGTCGACCCGAACTACGACGTTGAGCAAACTATAAGAAAAGGACGCGACGCGCGCCGTGCCGACGCGCAGTCGAAATTCGACAACGACCCGCGGGAAAGCACCTTGCGGCTCACGGTTGCACCGTCGTTGCTTTTCGGCATGCACAGCGACCTTTCCGACGGAGACGGCTGGGGCTTAAATGCCTCGGTGCTTGTCCAAGCCAATTCCGACACACCGGACTTTAAATTTCTAATCGGCGGCGAAATGCTTGCGCTCACGGCGGAAAGCGATTCCGGCGGGAACGACATCAGCATGGATACAATAAATCTCATGCTCTCACTCGGCTTTGCTTATGATTTTTCCCCGCACTTTGCGATGGGCGCACTTTGGGGCTACGGCTTAGTCGGCTTTACTTATATTGAAGAAAATTTTGCAAACGGTAGCGCCGAAGAAAGCGGAACCATGAGCACGGTTCTTTCGTTCAAACCTTATGTCGAATTCATGATGAATAAGAACTTCAGCGTCTACGCCGCCTATCGCTTCGTCTACATCGGCTCGTCATTTATTTCGACGGCTGCCGATTGGGGCGACCTTGAAACGGCAACGCACGCTGTCGAATTCGGGTGTTGCTACCGTTTCTAAAGCGCGTTCCCGAAAAGCCTTTCCGCAGAAATTTTAAATTGTCGCGGGAAGGTTTTTTATTTTTAATGCTTTGATAAAAACTAACGGTGTCCGACTAACCGGATGCTTTCCCCACTAATCCCCACTCCATTTATGCACAAAAAATCACGCACGTTTTCCATGGCGAGTGCCGCGTTGCTTGCGATTCTTGTCGCTCTCGGTTCTGTTGCCGCCACCCCGGAAACTTTCGCCCAGCAAAAGCAGCTCACGATGCAGCAGCGCTTCGAAGACGGGATCGCCAAAATCGAAAAACAGGAATATCAAAAAGGCATCGAAGTCCTCGAAAAACTCAAAGTCGATCGTGGAGACCGCCTCAACGAAAACCAAAAAGCAACTATTGATTTTTGGAGAGCAACCGCCTACTACAACATGGAAAAGTGGGGCGAAACGGAAACGATTTTGCGCGACTTCCTGGTGCTCTATCCTCAAGACAAGCGGATGCCCCAGACGCAGATTTCTCTCGCCGACGTTTACATGCGCCAATCCAAATGGCAGGAAGCCCAAGACCAACTTGCGAAAGTCAGCAAGCTCGCTTCCCTGAGCCAAGCGGAAAAAATGAAGTTGGAAATGGTTCGTGCCGATGTCATTCAAAAGAAAGCCGAAGCAACGGGAGATCCGGAAGCCGTTAAGAAAGGGCTCGCGACAGCGGAACAGCTTCTCAAAACGATTATCTCCGGCGTCGGAAACACCCCGGAAGCCATCGATGCGAAATTGCGCTTGGTTCAAGTTTACCTCAAACAAAAAAAGCGCAATGAAGCGGAAGCGCTGAAGGCGGAAATCGACAGTTCCGGGTCCAAGGATCCTGCGAGCATCATCCGCTCCAACATGCAGGGACTGAGCCTCGGGGATAATTATTTCCAGCAGGCGCTCGATTTGGAAGGAGCGGAAGAAGAACAGGCGCGGGAACTATTTCGCGATGCGCTCTCACGCTACCAGCGCGTGCTGCGCAAAAGCGCGCTCGTTGAATACTTCGCTCCCGCAATTGACGCTGCCCGCAAAAAGCTCGAAGACGTAAAAGCAAAGATTGCCGAAACCACGGAAGAGCCGAACGACGCCCAAGCAGCGGAAATCGAAAAATTACAGGATGCGCTCGACGAGCTCGAAGGTTTTAAAAGCGATTTCGTCGACAACAAAGATTATGACGCCCTGATTTCGTTCCGTATCGGAGCCTGTCTTTTCTCGCTCAAGCGCCCGTGGGAAGCCTATGTCGCGTTCGGGGATGTCGTAAACAACCACAAGGAATTTGCGCAAATCACGATTTCGACTTACTACTACATTCTCTGCCTCCGCCAACTCGGACGCACGGAGGAAGCCCAAAACGCGTGTAAGGCGTTTATTGAGAAACACCCGAAGGCGGAAGAAATCGGCGAAGTCGCCCTCATGCTCGGACAGATTTCTTTCGAGCAAGGCGATTACATCGGCGCTATTGAAAATTTTGACTGGGCAAAGAAAAACGTCCCGACGCTTGAAATCGGAACCAAATGCGAGCTCGACTGGTACACGATTACGGCATGGTTCGCCCGTTGCCCGTGGGGACTTGGCGTAAAGGCGGAAGACATCGCGGGAATGGGGAAGCCCGGCTATGTTCCGAAACTCACGCAAGCCACCCAAGACACCATTCAGCTAATCGACAAGTTTATCGCCGATTACGGAAAGAACAAAAGCTTCGCGGGAGCGGTCGAAGAAATGCAATACCGCAAGGGCTTGCTCTACTTTTATAGCGGCTTCTACCGGGAAACCGTCGATGCGATGGAAACTTACCTCAAAGACCATCCGAACGGGCGCTTCACTCCCGACGCGCGCTACCGCATGGCAATCACTAAATTCGGCGCTCGTTACAAAGACAAAAACAAAGACATGGAAAACCTTGAACAAGTCTTTGTCGATTGCCGCGATTGGCTGAAAGATTACTTCCAAAACACGGATGCCGATATTCTTAACGAACAGCGCATCGCGCCGCTTCGCGAAGACCTCGCATTCTCGAAGAGAGACATCGAAGAAGTTCGGGAAAACCTCATCTACCAGCGCCCGGAAATTTATACGCTCATGGGCGACGCCTATAAGCGCATTGCCGAAAGTATCAAACCCGGAAAAAGACAGCGCAAACTCAGCGAAGCTGATGCCGCCCGCAAGGCAAACGCCAGCAACAACATGATTCGCGCTTACATCATTGCGGCGAAAACCTCCGGCAACAACGAAACGACCTTGGACTTCTCCCTCGGAGAAATCGACAAGCACCTCCCGCAACGCGGAGAATGGGAACGCCTGCTCGATGTTTATAACACGCTTTACGACCGCAATCCGGATGCGCCGCAGGCACTTATGTATCTGAATAAAAAAATTCAGTATACGGAACGAGCCGCCCGCGCAAAAGGCGAAGCCGAATATCAACAGGCGAAGCAGGAATCCAAAAAAATCCTCGCAGGCGCGATTCTGAAAAACTTCAACGATCCCGCGCAGGACAACGTCGAAGAACTGATTAATCAACTTGCGCAAACACTCGCTTACGAAACCAAGCGCAAGAAAAAGACGATTATCACGACTGACGAAACCGGCGTTCCCGTCAAAACAACAGTCCCCAACGACTACACGCCGGCAAAGGCCGCCGACGAAATGCTCGCCTTGCTCGAACTCGACAACGCACACACGACACCGGACAAAAAACCGACGCTTATCGGGCTCGCCCGCGGGACCTATGCACGGGCAACCATCTACGAATACCTCCGCAACAACGAGGAATGTGCACGTTATCTGCAAAACATCGCCACAACCTACAAGCCGGATGAACTCAGCCCGACAATCCTCGGGAAAGTCGGGGAATTCCTCGAATTCAAAGGCGATGACGCCGCCGCCGAACCGTTCTATCGCTACCTGATGGACAACTATCGCAGCTCCAGCTACGCAGACTACGGGTTCGCCGGCTACGGGAACATTCTTCTCCGTCAGAAAAACTACCGCAAAGCCTACGAAGTCTTCAACGACGCCATCGAAAATCAGGTTGCCTACATGAAGGAATTCGACCTTCGCCTCGGACGCGTTAAAGCGCTCATTAACATGCCGCAGGACGATTTGACGCAGCTTGAAATTTCCGATCCGCTCGGGAAAGCCTATTCGGATCTTAATCTCATCGCTGCTGTAAAAGAATGGAAACCGTTTGGCGGGAACGCCGCAGCCCTCTTCTATAAAGGACAAATTGAAGAGCGCCGCAACAAGCCGAGCGAAGCCGTCACGAACTATCGTCTTTGCTATCTGACGCAAAAACGCCACGTCGAATATGCGGCTCCCGCGATGCTCCGCGCCGGCATTCTTTTTGAAGAAAAACTCGGGCAGCCGGACGCAGCAGCTCAGATTTATTACGAAATGACAATGCCGAAGAGCCGTTACAAAGATACGCCTGCCGGCAAGGAAGCCGCTCGCCGAGCACTGAAGCTTCCCTACACGCCGCCGGCGGAACCGACTCCCGCCGCTCCCGCAACGGCGACGCAACAACCCGCAGCCAAGTAAACAAAGGATTCTGTCATGAAAAAAATCTTTCAATTCTTAGCCATCGCGGTTTTTGCCGCAACGCTCGCAGTTCCCGCCGTTGCCGATGATGCCGGCGCTCCCGCAGAGAAAAAAGAAAAAAAGCCTGCGAAGAAAAAAAAGGAACAAACTCCGAGCGCTTATTTTGAATTCCCGGGAAAAGTTACCTGGAAAGTCAATTATCCGCGTTTTCTTTTCCCGCCGGAAGAACAGAAAAAAGCCACCCGCTTCAAGGGCAACGCAAACGTCATCGAAGAACGCGGCGGCTACTACGTGGAGCAAAAGGAAGTTAAAGGCGGTGTAGAAGTCAATCGCTCGTTCCCGCTCTCACAGGTTCAGCGCATTTTATGGCCGGAGCAGGATCCGCGCCTTGCGGAAGCCCAAGCAGAACTGGTACGCGGAAATCCGTCCGTTGCTCTTGAAATCGCAGAACGCTTTTTGATGTTCTTTAAGCCGATTAAAACCGTGGAAGGCTCTCCGTGGATTCACGCCGCCGTAATCAAACTCGACGCCCTCGACCAACAGGCGAACGATACGATTTTGGACTCTTTCATTCGTGAAATCGAAGCCACGCCCGGCTACCGCTCCATCGAAGAGCTCCCGCAAAAAATTGAGCTCGCCCGCCTGAATCAGTTAATCCGTCGCGGGGAAAACGCCAGCGTTCTCGCAAAATCGGACGAACTCATGAAGGGGCAAAACAACACGGAAATGCTCGCCCGGCTTCACATCATCAAAGGCAACGCCCTTTACAATCTTGCCCGCTACGAAGATGCACTCAACGTTTACTTGCGCATCCCCGTCTTCTACGGGAACGAAGCTACGTTCATGCCGCCGGCAAAACTCGCAATCGCACGCTGCCTCCGCCGCATGGACAGACCGGAACTGAAGGCAATGAACCTCGCCGGTTACGCCGAAGAATATCTCGTTGAAGTCATTAACGAATACCCGATGGCGCTTGAAGCCAAAACCGCATTCAACGAACTCCCGAAGCACAAACGCGATGCGCTCGAAGCCGCGGGAACACTCGAAGAACGCGCGGCACAGCGCGCGGACGTTACCTCGCAAATCGAAATCGAACAAAACGACGAAGAGCCCGGCGGAAGCGGCTCCGACGATGATTATTACACGGACGATTCGACGACCGTCGACGACTCCGACGACGAATAACCAACAAAAAACTTTAGTTAAATACAGAAACCTTATTTAATTAGCCTTATGAAACACAAATTACTCAAGCTTACCCAAACACTCTTGCCGCTGGTTGTCGTTCTCGCAATCGTGGCTCCCGTCATGGTCTTCGCACAAGAAGCCGCTGCCGACGCCGCCGATGTCGCGGCAGAAGGCGAACGCACCGAAACATTTCTCGACACGCTTAAGCAAGGCGGTTGGGTTATGTGGCCGCTTCTCTTCTGCTCCATCGCACTCGTTTGGCTTACGGTCGACGGATTCATGCGCTCCATGATCAAACGCGTGTTCCCGCCGGAACACGTCTCGCAGATCCGAAGCCTCTTCCAAGCCGGCGATTATCGCGGCGTTTATGAATTCTGCAAAAACAATCCGTCCACACTCTCGGACGTCGTTCGTATGGGTGTCGCCTTCCTCCCCGACGGGAAGAACATGACGGAAGAAGCGATTTTCTCGGAAATTTCCCGCGTTAAAGCAGGCTTCGACGCACGAATTTCCTATCTCTCCGTTATTGGGGTCTGCGCGCCGATGGTCGGTCTGCTCGGAACCGTTACGGGGATGAAAGGCGCGTTCGGTGCTCTCGGGAAAGAAGGCGCAGGCGGAGGAGGCGCAGGCGAACTCGCTGCTCACATCGGGGAAGTTCTCGTCGCAACCGCATCCGGTCTCGCCGTATCCATTCCCGCGTTCTTCTTCTTCTACCTGCTCCGCAACCGCATTACGACCGTGCTCCACGACCTCCAAGAAGTCGTTACCGGGCTCTTCCGTAAAATGCCGTACGATCAGTTCCTCGACCGTCAAGTCGGCGACGAAGAAATTTACGCCAGCTCGCCGGTTTGGGATGTCGCTCCCGTAGCTGCCGCCCCCGAAGCGGAAGTTCCCGCTGAAGAAGAACAGCAGGCATAATTTTATTCCCGCCAACGTTTTTAACCTTCCACACAAGGACAACTCATGGCAAGCAGCGGAGGAGGAAACGGGGAACCGGAATTCCAGATCGCGCCGATGCTCGACGTGCTCTTCGTCTTGCTCATCTTCTTCATGAGCATTTCGACGTCGCAGATGCTGAAAATCGACAGCAGCATCAATCTGCCCGTCGCCGCCAACGGAGAACAGCCGGACCCGAAGACAAAGGCAAAAGCCGTGCTGTTCAACGTCGGTTGGGACAAGACCCTGGGCGCTCCCGTCGTAAAAATTGACGATAAACCCGTCAACATCGGAGACGAACAGGGTCGCGAAGCGGCAATCGAAGAAATCATCGCCCGCGCCAGCAACAGCAATAAAGAAATCGACCCCGAAATACGCTTCCTGATTCGTGCGGACAAACAGGTTACGGCAAAATACATCAGCCAAATCCTGGAACTCGCCGCCGAAGCCGGAATGGATAACATCGCATTCACGGGGATGAACAAGGAAGACTAACCCATGAAAAGAGTACCAGCAGAAGAAGCGCCCAATCTCGGCTTCCAAATCGCGCCGATGCTTGACGTCGTGTTCGTTATTCTCCTTTACTTCATGGTTTTGGCGGGAACGGTCAAGATCGAATTTGAAATCAAGACCACTCTTCCCGGAAGCGTCGAATCATCGTCAAGCGCTTCCGCCGACGAGCCGCCGGAAGAAGTTACCATCGGTATCAACGAAGAAGGCGAAGTATCGCTCAACGAAGATCCGATCGGAATGCCTAACGACACGCACCTCAACGAACTCTACATTCAGATGCGCCAACTCGCCGATGCCGCAAGTCAGGCAAGTCAGAAGATCATCGTTACCGTCGCAGCCGAAGAAACCGTTAAATACGATCGCATCATGAACGTCCTGGACGTTCTTGCAAAAGCGAAAGTCTCCAACGTCACCTTCAGCGCCACCGGCGGCGAAGATTACTAAAACCAATGAAAAAGGGCGGACAAACAAACGTCCGCCTTTTTTTATGCCTGCCGTTCCCGCGCCGAGCGAAACCGGATTTCCGATGCCACGAAAAATCACAGTCCTCGCCAATAAGCCCGCCGCCGACGCCGGTTCGGGCGCGACGGATTTTGCATTTCTTGAACTTTCGGAAACTCTCAAGCGCCTTCCTGACACGCAAATTACGCTTTTCGGGAACGAAACATTCTGCGCTCCCCATTCATTTCAAACCAACCTTCTTGCCGCCTGCCGCCAACTCATGGCAAGCGGCGAAGCAAATGCGGAAAAAATCATCGCATCCGCCAAAAATTCGGACGCGCTCCTCCTCGGCGATGTCCGCGGACTTTCCACCGTCGAATGGATTCCGGCGCTCACGCTGAGCCGCTGCCCGACTCCGTGGATTTTCTCCGATTGGCCACGCGAATTTCCCGCCTGCGATCCCGTCCGCGATGCCGCCCGCCATGGCACGCTCCCGCGCCGACTCATTGCGTCCGCGTGCCTTAAATTCGCCTACAAAAGCGACCCGACGCGGCGCGACCGCCTCACTCCCGTAACTCAGGCTATTTTCGCAAGCGCGCCACTACGGGAACGCAATCGCCAATCGTTCCCGCAACTCGAACACGCCCATGTGATTCCCTTGCCCATCGACACCGGAGTTTTCAAATTTAAACCGACAAATTCCGCACGCGCCAAAGCTTGGGGCTGGATCGGCGACATCGAAAGCGACTCGGAAGATGCCGCCGTCGCGCTCAAAATTTTTGCCTTCGAGGCCCTCCAAAATCCCGAATGCCGCTTTTATATCGCGACGGACATACTCGCTCCGGCAGCACAAAAAATGCTTGCACGCATCCGCGCACATCCAGCACTTGCGCCGCGCGTCACGTTCCTGCAACCGCCTCAAAATAATGTTGCGCTCGCGGCAATGCTTCGCGATTTCGGAGTTCTCATCGAGCCGCGTCGTCGAAAAAAAAGCGAGTTCCCGCAACTCATCAGCGCCGCCCTCGCCTGCGGATGCCTCCCGCTCTGCGGGAAAGACGAGGAAACCGAGCATCTTCTCGAAAACGCGCCCGAAATGCTCTTTCACGCAGAAGCCCCCAGCTCTGCATTTTTACTCTGCGAAAAAATCAAAGCGATGACGCCGGAAACCCGCACGGAAATGCTTTGCGAGCGCGCACGTAAAATTACGGAGAATGCGTCTTCGGAAAACGTTATCCGCCGCCTTCTTGAGGTTCTCGACAAGCCTTAAGCTTTAAAAAAACTCGCGGCTGTGCTTTGATTAAGCGCAATGAAAACGGACTTTCAAAATAAAGCCGCGCGCGTTCCCGCAAAATTTAAGCCGGAACCGTTCGCCTACCATCAGGAACTGGAACTCGAAATCGCGACGCTGACCAACCTCGGCGAAGGCGTCGCGCGGCACGACGGCTGGGTCATTTTCGTTCCCGGCGCGCTTCCGGGCGAACGCATTCGCGCGCGCATCTGGCACAACGCGAAAAATTTTTCCCGCGCGGATTTGGTCGAAGTTCTCGTTCCCGCAAAGGAACGCGTCGAGCCGCTCTGCCCGCTTTTCGGCACCTGCGGCGGTTGCCAGTATCAAAATTTTAATTACGAAGGACAACTCGCCTGGAAAACGCAGCAGGTTTCGGATTTGCTCGAACGCCTCGGGAAAATCTCGTTTCCCGTCAATCCGTGCCGCGGCTCGCCGAAGCAATACGGCTACCGCTCAAAAATCACGCCGCACTTCGAACGTCCGCGCCAAGGCGAAACGAATTTTCCCATCGGCTTCCTCGCCGCGGGAACGTCGCGCCGCATCGTCGATGTGCCCGCCTGCCCGATCGCGACCGACGCCGTCAACGCCGCGCTTCCGCGCCTGCGCGAGCAAATGCGTTCCCGCGCCGCACGCGGAGAATTTCGTCGCGGCGTAACGATGCTCATTCGGGAAACGCTCGAAGGAATCGCGACCGACCACAAAGCGCCCGTTTCCGAGCGCGTCGGCGATTTGGTTTTAAAATTTGTTGCCGGAGATTTTTTCCAAAATAATCCGTTTATTCTTCCGGAATTTGTCGACTTCGGTGTTCGCGCCGCGCGCGGGAACGGCGAGTGTAAATATCTTGTGGATACATATTGCGGGAGCGGGCTTTTCGCGCTTTCCGCCGCCAAGTATTTTGAAAAAGTGCTCGGCGTGGAAGTCAGCGAAGACGCCGTTGTCAAAGCGCGCGAGAACGCAAAATCCAACAGGCTGAGCAACTGCGAATTTACGGCGGGTTCCTCGGAAATTATTTTCGCGAAAGTACCGTTTTCGCCGGACGAAACCGCGCTCATCATCGACCCTCCGCGCAAAGGCTGCGACGAAGCGTTTATCTCGCAGCTGCTCGCGTTCGCGCCGCGCCGCGTCGTTTACGTTTCCTGCGGGCCGGACACACAGGCGCGCGACCTGCAGATGATTCTCGCAAGCGGGAAATACGCGCTTGAGGAAGTCCAGCCCTTCGACTTGTTCCCGCAAACGCGCCACATCGAAAATATCGCCGTTCTTGTGCGAAAATAACAAAAATCGTTCCCGCAAAATCAATCACGGGAACACATTCGAAATAGAAATTAACTCCGACTAAGCCGATTCCTGTACGGCTAACGCCTTACTCATTTTGAAGCGTTAGCGGGAAAATCGGCTTAATCGGAGTTTTCCCGTCTCGGATTAATTTTTCCGCTTAAACAATAACTCTGCGGCATTGTTAATAATTTCCTCTTGGAAAAAATACATTTGCGGATTTATAAATTCGGAACTCGCCGTACGAGAAAGCGGCGAATTCGGATTGGGAGATTAAAAGAATCACTATTCGTTGCGGGAACGTGGGTTCCGGCCGGATTTTTGTCGTCTCATTTCCGGAAGATTTTCTCGGCAAAACAACAAACTTCCTTCTCTTATGAACCACATTCTTTTTACCGGCTCAACATTTCTAATACTCACAACTACGGCCTTTAGCACCGATTCCGCAAGCGCCGTCCCTCCCGCACAAGCTTCCCAACAGGAAGCGCCGAAGCAAGCACTTCTGTTGGAAAATTCAAGCCGATCCGGGAACACGGTTTATTTTCGTTTTTCCGATGCGGTAACTAAGGAAGACTTTGATAAAAGCCTCTCCGTCGAACCGGCGCTCAAAGTCGAAACCACGCAACAATACTCAAGCGGATTTAGTGTTCACGCGGACTTTGAGCCGGGCGAAACCTACGCTATCCGCATTGCCCCGTCGCTTGCGGGAACGAAAACAAAATCGCTCGGCCAGGAAGCCGTTTTTACATTCATCGCGCCGAATCGCAGTACGGAAATCAATTTTCTGACGAACGGCAGACTCTTTCCGCTTTCCGCTCCGGATTTTTCGCTTCCCGTTCAAGCGTGCAACTCCGAAAAAATCGTTGTTACCGTCCGCCAAGCTTACGCGGATTCCGTCATTCCCTTCCTGTTTACGTCGGGAACCCGCAATTATTCGCAGGAAATTTTCTCCGGCGAAGCCCGCCCGAAAATGCGACCGAATCAACGCGAACGCTACGCGATTGATTTGGAGAAAATCGGAATTCCCCGAAAACCGGGCGTTTACGAAATCGAAGCGGAAGCCAAGCACGGGAACATGTATTATACCCCTTGGTCTTCCCGTATCGTCGTTGTCACGGATTTGGCGATTCAGGCGGTTCGCAACGGCGACGAACTTGCCGTTGCCGTTAAAACGATTTCGGAGAACACTGCCGTTCCCGCAAAAATCAGCATCTATTCCTCTAAAAACAGACTCATTGCAAAAGCACAATGCGATGCCGAAGGATTTGCCGAAATTGCAATTCCGCCGCTGAGCGACTCGGAGGATTCCGCCTGCTCGATTCTTGCCGAATACGGCGAAGACAAAAGCGTGCTGAGGCTCGACGACTTGTCTACTCAGCGCCAAAAATACGGATTCGAAAAACACGGCGCGAAAGCCCACGTTTTCCCCGAACGCGGAATTTGCCGCCCCGGTGAAGAAATCAGCCTTTTCGCAAATCTGCGCAACGGCGAAGACAAACGGGCACAAGGAAACGTTCCCGCAGAATTCCACATTAAAGACCCGAGCGGAAACAGCCTAACGCGAATTCCCGTCGTCGGCGACGAATTCGGTTTTTACAAAACGTCCGTCAAGATCCCAGATTTCGCGGCAACCGGCACATACCACGCCGATTTGCGCATCCCCGGGCAGGAAGAAAGCACATTCGGGAGCACGCGCTTCTCCGTCGGCGAATACGTTCCCGACACGCTGGCAGTTTCGCTCAAAACGCAAAAAGACGGCATAGGCATTCGCGCGCGCGGGAACGCGGCGTATTATTTCGGCATGCCGCTCGACGGCGGGAAAATCCAAGTCAGTCTTTCTCTGAGCCACACACGCTTTGTCGCCAAAGATGAGGACTTGAAGGATTTTCTCTTCGGATTGCCCGGGAAGGAATTCGCCGACGGCATTTCGAAATCGGATAAAAATCTCGTCTCCGATGCCCAAGGCAATTTTGAAACGTTTTTCGAGCTTCCGAGCTCCGTAAGCTACGCCGCCCCGATTCTTGCGAACGTAACCGCAAGCGCGGCATCAAGCGCCGGCGGGCGCAATGTCTCCGCAGGCGATTCGACGGAAATTCACACGGAAAAATTTTATCTCGGCACCCGAGAAAAATCGGTCGGCGAGAAGGAACGTGTTTTTGAAATCCGTACCGTCGCACCGGATTCTTCCAATATCTCCCTCGCGGGAACGCGGCTCAAAGCAACGCTCACCAGAAGCGAATGGAATTACGTCGTGAGGGAAACCAACGGGCGCACAAGCTATAATTGGCAGGAAGAACACGTTCCCGTCGGAGAATTCGAGTTCGACGCCTCCGCGGAAACCATCCGCGTTCCCGTGCCGAACGGCGGCAACTACACGCTGACGATTGCGCTCGCCGACGGAGAAAAAAACATTCTCCACAAGCGCGAATTTTGGCATTACTACGGCGAAACGGGAAGCCGCTCCCGCAATACCGCACAGCTTTCTTTCCGGCTCGACAACAAAAAATACCTTCCCGGCGAAACCGCAAAAATTGCCTTCGATTCTCCGTTTTCCGGAAAGGCGGTTTTACTCATCGGTGAGAGCAGAATCGAAACGATGCAAGCGCTCGATGTTCGTGTCGGCGAAAACGTTTTCGAGATTCCGATTCCCGCGGGAACGAACTCCGGAAGCCGGTTTTTCTCGGTAACGGCAAGCGGAAAAACGGAAGCCGGATCTCCGGACCTCATTCAACGCACCTTCGGAGTCGGTGTAATTCCCGTGAATCAGGACGCCCGGAAAATTTTTGTAAAAACCGATCTTCCCGGCATCATTCGCCCCGGCGAGAAAGCAAAAATTCGCGTCTCGCTTTCGGATGCCACGGGAAAACCCGTTGCCGGTAAAATCCAACTCTGGGCAGTTGATCGCGGCGTACTTGCACTAAGCGGATTCAAAACGCCGAATACGTTTTCGTATTTTTTCGGTACATACGATTGCCCGTACGAATTCGGCGACAATTACACAAATTTCTACCCCTTACTTTCGCTCGACAAAAGACTCTTCGGCGGCGGAGCGGGAACGAATCGAAGCAAATTCCTCGACGCGACAGATCAATCCGAAAAAAGCGCGGTCGTTGTCCTCGAGACACTAAACGTTCCCGCAAGCGGCGAAGCAACGGCGGAGATTACACCGCCGGATTTTGACGGCGGGATGCGCCTCATGGCATTTGCGCTCAACGAAGAAAAAGTCGGCTCGGGAGAAATCGATTTCATCGTTCGCGAACCGGTTTCGATACAACTTACCGCCCCGCGCGCCATCGCGCCGGGCGATGAATTCGAGCTCGTTGCCGAAATTTTCAACACCGATTTACCGAAACAAAATTTCTCATGGGAATTAATTTACGACGGGAAACAAGTTGCCTCCGGCGGCGGGATTTCGTTGAACCGGAACGAAAAATACGCATTGCGGAAACGCCTGACGGCGGAAAGCGACTGCGCCGCCCAAACCGCCGAATTGCTCGTTCGCGACGAAAGCGGAAATCTCTGCTCCCGCGAAGACGTCTGCGTTTCCGTACGCTCCCCGTTCCCGCAACGCGACAATGTCGTGATTTCGGAACTCGCGCCGGGAAGCGAAGCTCATTTTGAAAACGCCAATCCGGCAGGCGAAGTCTCGCTCGGTTCTCCCGCACTCACAATCGCCGGCGCGCTCCAATGGCTTGAGAATTATCCTTACGGATGTCTCGAACAGGTTTCGGCAGCGACGTTCCCGCTTCTTGCCGCAAGATCCCTCGCGGAAAACGGTGCCATTCCCGCCGCGTTCGCGGAAAGCGCCGCGACAAAAATTCGGGCCGGGCTCGCCCAAATCGCAACAATGCGTTGCTACGACGGCGCATACGCGATGTGGCCTGACGGACGCACAGTTTGGGAAGCCGGCTCGCTGTTCGCATGGCACCTTGAATTGGAAGCCGATGCCTCCGGATTTCCGCTTTCGGAAAAACGGCAAAACGAAATTCGGGGAAACCTCATGCGATTCGCAGATTCCGCTAAAAAGCCGATCGCACAACGCGCCTACGCGATCTACCTACTCGCCCTTACCGGAGAGCCCAAAGCGGCTGCTTTTGCAAAGTTGTTTTTATTCGGGAAAAAAGGCGACGACTTCTCACGATTCCTCGTCGCAGCCGCGTTAGTAGAATCCGGATATGCTGCAGAAGGAATGAAAAACCTGCTCCCGCTACTTGAAAAAGATTTTTGGTCCGAGGAAAAATCTCATTGGGATTCGTGCTTGGATTCTCCCATCCGCCGTGCGGGATTTGCCCTTCACATCCTCTCAAAAATCGCTCCGGACGCTCCCGCGAACAAAATGATTGCACATTATCTTTGCAAAAAAATCCGCGACGACGGGCATTGGGGATCGACCCAAAAGAACGCGTGGGCAAGCTTCGGTCTCGCCGCCTATTTCGGGAAAAGCGCAGCCGGAGCGGAACGCGGAATCCTTAAAATTGACGGAGTCGAAACCGAGCTCAAAGGCTCAATGCGTATTCCCGGCGGAAAGCGCGTCAGCCTGAAAAATATCGGAGAACGCCCGATTCTTTGCTTTGTGCGTTCCCGCGAAAAAGCAAAATCATTTGAGCCGATCGCAAACGGGTTTGAAATCTCGCGAAGCTATCTCGATGCGACGGGAACGCCCGTAACGTCATGCAAGACCGGAGATTTACTGACCGTAAAAATTCGCGTCCGCGCAACAGAAACCGTCCCCAGCTCCGTCATTTGCGACCTGCTCCCCGGCGGACTTGAAATCGAAGACGAAACACTGCTGACGCGTGTTCGCTCAAACAATTCAATTCCGACCCAAGCTGCCGGATTCTTCGAACTCATGCGGGAACGCCGTTTCGATCGCTTCCTCGCGTTCGGAACCTTTTACCCGGGCGACAACTGGCATGAACTGACTTATCGCGTTCGAGCCACGGCGCGCGGAAAATTCGTTATTCCTCCGATTCAAATCGAATCCATGTACGAAGGCGAAAAACGCGCAACATGGATGCCGGAAAATACAATTTTCGAAGTCCAATAAATCGAAAATGCATCATCGTTTTTCGATGAGATTTTCCGGGAAATTCCTGCGAAACATCGTAATGCTTGGCGGCATTGCGATGTTTTTTGCAGGCGCATTTTGGCACTGGGCGTTCCCGCATCTTTTCGTTTTTGATGAAAAACAACTCAACGCGCAAATCCCCGCAACGATTTTTACCGATTCCCGCGAGAACGCCGTTCATACCGAAGCCGGAAGCGATTACGCACTACGTTTCCCCGTAAGCTTGGGAGATCTTCCGAAGCATTTAATCGATGTCACGCTTGCCGCTGAGGACAGGCGCTTCTTCGAACACGACGGCGTGGACTTGTGCGCCGTCGCTCGAGCGGGAGCGCAACTGCTTACAAGCGGGCGTATCATTTCCGGTGCGTCAACTGTAACGATGCAATTAGTTGCTCTCGGCGACGAACGACGGGAACGTTCTTTCCTGCGGAAAATTGTTCAAATGGGCAAAGCGCGAAATTTGGAACTGCGTCGGAGCAAAGAAGAAATTCTCGAAGAATATTTTAACCGACTCCCCTACGGCGGAAAAATTTACGGAATCGAAGCCGCCGCCAACTACTATTTCGGGCGTTCGGCACGAGAACTCAATCTCGGCGAATCCGTCCTGCTCGCAGGAATTCCGCAACGGCCGAACCGATTCCGCCCCGATCGCTTTCCCGAAGCCTCTCTTGCGCGACGGGAACGCGTCCTTCAAATGCTCATCAATCAAGGCATTTTCACAAAAGAAAAAGCGGACGCTATTCGACACGAGCCGCTGAGATTTCGGGATTTTGAACAGCCCGCGTTCCCGCGCGCCGAAGATCCGCAATTTTTTCTTTGGGCGAGAAGTAAACATCCCGAAATCCGAGGAAAATTCACGACAACCCTGGATATGACAACACAGAAAATTGTCAAATCGGTTGTTGCAGCTCAATTAAGGGAACTTTTTTCCGTCCGCGACGGAGCCGTAATTGTTATTGAAAACAAATTACATGCCATCCGTGCATTTCTGGGAACAACGGATTTTTATAATCCGCGGGACGGACAAGTTAATGCCGCGACTTCCCGGCGATCACCGGGTTCTTTGCTCAAGCCGTTTATCTTCGGCGAGGCTGTCAACGGCGGACTGATTGTTTCGGAAACACTCATGGACGACTCGCCGATTTCCGTCGGAGAATATCGCCCGGAAAATTTTTCGGGAAAATTTCTCGGAAAAGTTCCGGCAGAAATCGCATTGTCAAAATCTCTGAACGTTCCCGCAGTGCGCTTACTCGAAGAACTCGGTGTCGAGCGCAACATCGAAATGCTTAAACAGTTCGGAATTCATTTTTCCGAAGGCAAAACTGCCGAAAGCATCGGACTTTCGTTGGCGCTCGGCGGTGCGGAAACAACGCTTCTCCAACTTGCCGAAGCCTACTCTGCGCTTGCAAACGATAGCGTTCCCGCAAAGCTTCAATGCCTAAAAAAAGAGAATCCGCCGGAAAGCGAAAAAGCGATTTGGAATCCGGGAAGCGCCGAAATGGTTTTGCAAATGCTTCGCCTGAGCCCGCTTCCGGAAGCGGAAAATTTGGAAGTCGCATGGAAAACGGGAACGTCCAACGGTTTGCGCGACGCATGGTGCATCGCCGTTACGCGCGAATGGACGGTTGCCGTCTGGTTCGGGAATAAGGACGGTTCTCCCGCGCCCGAACTTGTCGGTGCCGAAGTCGCCGCGCCCGTCGCCGGACGAATCATAAACGCACTCTACCGCGGAAAAATTCCTGATAATTCCGGGCGCGGTCTGCATTTCCGCTCCGCTCTTCTGTGCGCCGAAAGCGGCTTGGCGGCGAGTTCGTTCTGCTCCAAAACGTTCCCGGCAAAAGCAGTCGTAGGCATTCCGCTGAAAACGTGCCGCCGATGCAAAAGCCTCGCTCCGAAAAGTCTTTTCTTGCAGGAAACTCGAATTGTTCAACCCGTCAGCGGAACTTACCGTCGAGGCTTCAACGGAAAAGCACGCTTTATTCTTAAAAGCATTCCCCCAAAATCGCACTGGTATTTAAACAGTAATTACATCGGCTTTCTCAACTCGGGAACGCCCTTGGAAATTCCGCCCGGGAAACACCGACTCTTCGCGTGGGGAGGCGAGAAATATTCCGCCGCCAAACTCGAAATCGAAGTGAAATAAAAAAAAGAGCCGACTCATCTTACGTGAATCGGCTCTTTCGTTCCCTTATAAAAACCTTTATCCGGCGTTCCCGTGGCGGACGATGGTGCCGCATTCGAGATAAATGACGTCTTCGCAGATATTGGTTGCGACGTCGCCGATGCGCTCCAGATTTTTCGAAATCGTCATGCACGAAAGATAATACGCGGCACGGGCGGGGTCGCTCGCAATGTCTGTTTGAATTTGCCTGATGTTAGCGGCGTGGAGCGCATCCACTTCGTCGTCGCGGCGGATCACGGCGCGCGCGGCGTCGGGATCGCGATACGCAAACGCATCAAGCGCGTCTTTGAGCATCGCGGTCGCAACGTTTGCCATCTTCGTAAAATCAATGCGCTTTTCCGCGGGAACGCCGCTTTCGGCGACGGATTTTGTGCGCTCTGCGATATTGACCGCCATGTCGGCGACGCGCTCAATTTCCGAATTAATTTTCAAAACGGTTACAATCGTGCGCAGATCCGAGGCAACCGGCTGGTAAAGCGCAAGAATTTTCAAACAATCTTCTTCTATGCGGATTTCCTCGCAATCGATCGCGTAATCGTTTTCCGCGACCTGCGCGGCGAGCGCGGCATCAAAGGTTGCAATCGCCTGCAAAGCTTTTCCCAAAGCCGCTTCCGCCTCCGTCGCCTGTCGCGCCAAATGCCGCTTCAGCTGTGATATTTCTTGCGTAAAATGTTCTTTCATCGTCTAACTTTCTCTTTAATTTTTTTACGGACAATCGATAGTTTTGACAGCAAATCCACCTATCACCTATCAGTTATTCCCTATCAACCATCTACCCGAATCGTCCCGTGATGTATTCTTCGGTCTTCTTACTTTTCGGATTGGAAAACAGAGTTCTCGTATCGGAAAATTCCACGATTTTCCCCTTGTAAAAAAACGCCGTGTCGTCGCTGACGCGTGCCGCCTGTTGCATGTTGTGCGTAACAATAACAATCGTAAAACGCTCTTTTAATTCGAGAAGCAGCTCTTCAATTTTCAGCGTCGCAACGGGATCGATGGCGCTCGTCGGCTCGTCCATGAGCAGCACTTCCGGCTCCGCCGCAATTGCACGCGCAATGCAAAGGCGTTGCTGTTGTCCGCCGGAAAGCGCAAGCCCGCTTGCCGAAAGCTTGTCTTTAACTTCGTCCCAAAGCGACGCGCCGCGCAAGGCGCGCTCAACATCGTCCTCAATTTCGCTTCGCGTCTTTTTAAAATGCAGTCGCAAAGGATAGGCGACATTGTCGAAAACGGACATCGGGAACGGCGTCGGCTTTTGAAAAATCATTCCGACCTTGCGGCGCAACTCCAAGACATCGACGCTTTTATCGAGAATATTTACGCCGTCGAGCAGAATTTCGCCCTCGCAACGCTGTTCCCGGTAAAGCTCGAAAATCCGGTTGTAAGTCCGCAAGTGCGTGGATTTCCCGCAACCGGACGGACCGATGACCGCAGTGATGCGGTTCGCTCCGATATCCAAACTGTTTTCAAAAAGCGCCTGATGATTTCCGTAGAAAAAATTCAGATTCTTTGCGGAGATTTTCGGTATCGTATTCATTTTATCATTACAATTTTTTTGTTTTCTGAATTTTAATTTAGCGTTCCCGCGCGCGTTCCCGGAAAGCGATGCGCGTGAAAATATTCACGGCAAGAATGGCAAGCATAATGACGAGTGCCGCGCCCCAGCCCGCCGTGTGCATTTCTTCGAACGGTGAATTTGTCGCGTATTCCGTGATCAAAACCGGCATATTTGCCGTCGGCTCGGAGAAAAATCTGTCCGGCCAGGCGTCGGCAAACATCGCGGTAAAAAGCAGCGGAGCGGTTTCGCCGGAAACGCGCGCGAGCGAAAGCAAAATTCCCGTGAGCAAACCGTTTTTTGCCGCGCGGCAAACAATGCAAAGCGTCGTTCGCGCACGCGACATGCCGAGCGCGAGCCCGCTTTCGCGCAACGCGTCCGGCACCATCGCAAGCATATCTTCCGTCGTCCGCATAATCAGCGGGAACATGATAATCGCCAGCGCGACCGCTCCCGCGAATCCGGAAAAATGTCCCGTCGTTACCACAAGAATCGTGTAAACGAAAAGCCCGACGATGATCGACGGCAGGCCCATCATGACGTTTGCGCTGAAACGCAACATCGCGCCGAGCTTGCTCTTTCGCCCGAATTCCGAAAGATAAATTCCGGCGGCAACGGCGAGCGGGACCGCGAGCGCAGCGGCGCAGAGCGTGATGAAAAGCGTTCCGAGCAAAGCGTTGGCAATGCCGGAATCGGAAACGCCGTAGGGCTTGGACGGATTGGTCAAAAAAACCCAGTCAATCGCGGGAACGCCGCGCGAGACCACCATGAAAAGAATCCACGCCATCGCAGCGACTGCAAGCGCAACCGCGAAAACGGAAAACACGCGGACTCCGAAATCCGCCGTTTTGCGGAAAAACAATGGTCTGCGACGAACAGTGTTAAGCGGAATCGTATTCATAAAATTTATTTGTTTTGATGAGAGATGAGAGCTCAGGGCTTAGAGGTAAGTGCGTTTTGCCAAGGGCAAAAAAGGTTTTTAAAATGCTTCTTCCGGAAATACCTCTCATCTCTAAAATTTCACCTTTAATCTAACTTCTTTCTCCGCGCTTGGAGGAAGTAAGGTGCAAGTAATATTGCGCGAAAACCTGAATACCGAACGCCATCACGAGCAACACGAGCCCGAGCGCGAAAAGCGCGCTGCGCTGAAGCCCGTCCGCTTCCGCAAAGTTGTTTGCGAGCGTCGCGGCAATCGTCGTTCCCGAGTCAAAAAGTGCCGCGGGAACGTCCATAATATTTCCGATGACGAAAAGCACCGCCATCGTTTCGCCGAGTGCGCGCCCGAGCCCGACAAACACGCCGCCGAGCAAGCCGCGTATCCCGTATTTCATTACAACATCTTTCGCGCATTCCCACTTTGTGCAACCGATCCCGTAAGCGGATTCGCGCAAAACGGCGGGCGTCATTTTAAAAACATCGCGCATAATCGCGCAGACATACGGCAAAATCATCAGCGCAAGAATCAACCCCGCCGTAAAAAAACCGAATCCGTTGAAACCGTGTTCGCCGACCAAAAGCCCGTCGAGCACGGGAACGGCTTGCAGATTTAAAGTTTCCGCAAGAAACGGCTGAACGTGATTTTGCATCAGCGGCGCGAGCACGAAAAGCCCCCACATGCCGTAAATCACACTCGGAATCGCCGCGAGCAAATCAATCGCCTGCGAGAGCACGCGCCCGATTGCCGGCGGCGCATCCGTCAGATAAAGCGCGGAAACGAACGCAAGCGGAAGCGCGACGGCAAGCGCAATCGCCGTTGTCAGGAGCGTTCCCGCGATCGACGGGAACGCTCCGAATTTTCCGGCAACGGGATCCCATTCCGAGGAAAATAAAAACCCGAGCCCGAACTCGCGCCACGCCTCGCTCGAATTGACAAAGAGCTGAACGAAAAAGCTCAGCATCAGCAAACCGATCAGGCAAGCGCATGCGAGGCAAAACGTTTTGAAAAAGGAATCTGTAGCTTTTGGCGGATTCATTGCTTGTGTATTTCTGCAAACATTTTCGCCGAAGAATATTTAGCCGATATTCGGACTTCGTTAGTTTTTCGTTAAATCGCTTTTTTCATTAACCGCGGAACGCACAGAACAAACACGGAAGTTTTGTTTTTCCCACAGATGAAACCGGATTTCTCTTACCAGCCCGCAACACCATAAAGTTTTTTCGGGAGCGCGAATGAAAACGCTTGCTTCGCGTTTTTTTTTGCAGAATCACCTCTGACAACTGAGTCAAAAATTCATCGAAACAGATTTTCGACGAACCAAACGCACTAACCCACGATCAATAAAAACAAATGATTCCCTCAAAGCATACCCTAATTTTATGTATTTTATCGTTAGTTCCCTCGCTTTCCGCATTTGCAATTAGCGGCACGACGACCGACGAATGGTTGTCCTCCACAAATACAAGTGTTCATCAAAATCAAACATGGATTGATACTGGACGTGCTCGCTTACAGCCAAATTCAAGTAAACAATCTGTTTTACACGTTTATGGTACAGCAATTTTAAATGAAGTCGTAACTGGATTTAGCGGAAACAATGCAATGATTTACATTTACGATGGCGGACATATCTCAGCAAACGACATAAGATGTGTTGACGTGATGGCGGATGCAGAGCATAAGGCTTGGATTGGAGTACAAGAAGGTGGCACGTTTACACTTAAAGCAACATCACAAAAAATGCCGACGATGCTTGCCCCAAAACAAGGAAGTGGAGACTATGGTGTCTATATTGAAGATTTGAGCGGGTTTAAAATTGACCTCTCTGATTACCCGGAACCTACAGATACTGATATTTTCCTTATAAACCTAATAACAAATACTGAAAATGCGTTTGTAAGCCTTATTTCCTCTGGGAGTGCAGTAGAACGGGGGGGTAAGAGTGCCTCATCGTTTGAATTCTCAGAAAAAGGCATGCAAAAGTGGAATACGTCATTCATTGAGAATATTTCTGGGTTTGAAGAATGGCAAAAAGAGTTTGTATTTAGTAGCGAAAACAATGGCACTCTTGTTTTAAAGCTTTCGAAAATTCCGGAGCCGTCGGCATTCGGGTTGCTCGCCGGATTGGGAGCTTTGGCGCTTGTTGGTGCGCGTCGCCGCCGTCGCTAATGAGAGCTTAACACCTAAAAGAAGAGCGTTCCCGCAATTTGTTTTGCGGGAACGCTCTTTTATTTCCGTGGGTTCGGTGTATTCCGCGGGTAATTAGAATTTCCCGCGGTTTATTGAAGTTTTTCGCGGATGAGCGAAACGACGTTTTCGGGAATCGGGACGTAATTCAGGCGCGCCGCCGAAGAAGCGCCTTCGGTGAAGCACCAGTTGAAATAATCTTTCAATGCCGCCTGCGTTCCCGCGTCCGCATCTTTTCGTATCAGGATATACGTTACGCCGGTGATCGGCCACGATTCCGCTCCGGGCTGGTCGGTGAGCATCATCAGAAATCCGGGTGCGTTTTTCCAATCGGCGTTTGCCGCGCTTGCCGCAAAGCTCTTTGCCGTCGGTGCGATGAACGTTCCCGCGCGGTTTTCAAGCTGCGCACAATTTAATTTCGCTTCCACGGCGTAAGTGTATTCGGTGTAGCCGATGCTTCCGCGAATTTTGGCGACGTTGTTGCACACGCCGGGATTTTTCTGTCCGCCGATGCCGACCGGCCATTTGACGGACGATCCCGCGCCGATTGTGTTTTTCCACTCGCCGGAAATTTTGCTCAGGTAATCCGTGAAAATAAACGTCGTTCCCGAGGAATCCGAGCGACGCACGACCGTGATTTTCAAATCTTTCGGAAGCCGCACGCCGGGATTGATTTTCGCGATCGCGGGATCGTTCCAGTTCGTGATTTTTCCGAGAAAGATATCCGAGAGCACAGCACGGCTGAGCTTGAGTTCGCCGGATTTTACGCCGGGAACATTGACGATGACAACCACGCCGCCCGTAAGCATCGGGAACTGAACGAGCCCCGTCTCCGCCTGTTGCTCCGCGGTGAGCGGGCTGTCCGTTCCCGCGAAATCCACCGTTCCCGCCTTAATTTGGCTGAGCCCCGCGCCGGAGCCGAGGCTTTGGTAGTTCACGGTTGCCTTGCCCGACTGCGTATAGGCGTAAGTCCACAGCTGATAAACCGGAGCCGGGAACGACGCGCCCGCGCCGTTGAGAGTTATTGCGTTTTTTGCAGGTGTGTTCGGCGTTCCCGCGTCGCCGCAACCCGAGCTGAGAAATACCGATGCCGCCAAAGCCGAGGCGAGCGTTCCTATGAGCATTTTTTTAATCATAATTTTTTTGATGAATTTTGATTTTGTTTCTTTATTTTCGCGTTCCCGCGTTTAGAGATTATTCGGGAATCATTAGTTTTCGGTTAGAATGTTGCCTGAAGTTGAAGCCTAAACGCGCTCGCGTATTCGTCGCGTTGCCCGCCGTCGAAGTCCGTGTATTCGTAGCCTGCGGAAATTTTGATGTGCTTGTTCGCGTAGAAATTCGCGCCAAGGTAGATTCCGCGTGCCGAGTCGTAATCTTTGCTGCCGTCCGTCGGAATGTTTTTGAGTTTCGACGGATCAATGTTCCGGTTGTCGCCAACGTCGAGACTGGAAAATCGAACAACCGGCTCGATGTTGTTTTCGAATCTGTAAGCGAAGGTCGCGTTCACGCCCCAAGCGGAGTCCGACATCACTTCGGAATCGCCGTCGGCAAAAAGCCCGTCGAAAATAGCCTGAAAACCGCCGGAGGAAAATTTTACATAAGGCTCCAATCCGTAAACGGCGCCGGGAACGCGTTTTGATGCGCGGCTGGTTTCATCGTCGTTTCCGGGATTGTAAACGCCGTTGACGCCGAATTCCAATTTATCGTCGCCGAATTTAAACTCGTAAGCGACGTTCCCGTAGAATGCGACGCCGTCGTTTTGGTCGCCGTTAATGTCTTCCTTGTATTGGTTGGAGATCGCGAATCCGTATTTGAAGTCGGAAACTTTTCCGTCCCACCACACACCGCCGTGGCGTCCGGCGAGCGAGCCGTTTGCGAGGTTTGTAAAATAAACCGTTGCGACGGACTGCTCGATGCAAAGTTGCGTTTTGGACGAGGAATATTCCTCCATCACAAAGCTCGGTTTTTGATAACCGGCGGTGAGTTTTCCGGCGGCGTTTTTGTAAGCGATAATCGCCTTATCGACAAAGATCGTGCTGTTGTCGGCTCCGAGCTTTCCGCCTTTGTTCCCGCTGTCGATTTCAAAACCGACTTCAGCGCTCCACGCTTCGGAGATTTCCCCCTTTACGGAAATTGCCGCGCGGCGAATCGCGAATCCGGAATTGGCGTTGGCGGAATTGTTTTTACTGTCGTTGTAAAAATACTGCGCCTGCGCGTAGCCGGAGACTTTTATTTTCGCCGCATCGAGTTTTTTCTTGAGATCGGGAAGCTTGATGACGAGCTCGTCGTCCGCGCCGGCGGCGGGAACGTTTTTCGCGGGAACGTCTTGGGCTTCGGCGGCAGCAAATCCGCAAATAAGCATCGCCGCCGCAGTTAGTGTTTGTCGTGTCAGTTTTCGGTTCATCATTTTTTGAATGAATTAAAGTCCCGATAATCTACACGTGCTTTGTTCAGAGCTTATTCGCCTCAGATTAGAAATTTGTTAAAACACAAAAGCAGGCTAAAAATTGTTTTTGAGGGAACCGATGAGAGCTGAGAGCTTAGAGGTAAATGCGCTTTGCCTACGGCAAAATGAGGTTTTTGAAATTCTTTTTCGGAAATACCTCTCATCTCTATCATCTTTCTACCGGAAACTCTATTTATGGAGCTTCCCTTAAAGATTAAAGAAAGCGTTCCCGCGAAAACAAATTGCGGGAACGCTTTTTTCGGAATTGAAACGCCAAGCTTAGTGCTTGGATTTGACGAGCTTTTGAGCGATGGCAAAGCGGGCGACGGCTTCGAGGCGTTCGAGCTCGGCGGGATCGATTTCCTTTTGGTGGCGCGCCGCTTCGAGCGCGGCTTCGGCGCGTTTCTGTGCATCTTCCACGGCGGAAAGATCGATCGCCTTGACGTCGATGGCGGCTTCGGCGAGCACGCTCACGCGGTCGGCGAGCACGCGCGCGTAGCCTTTATCGACGGCGAGCTTGGTCGTTCCCGCGCTTGTTTCCACGTCGATTTCGCCGGGTTCGATTTCCGCCGTCAGCGGAATGTGCCCGGGAAGAATCCCGAGTTCGCCACTCGTCGTCGGAAGCGTCACGGAATTGACGTTTTCTGCCTGATAAACAATGCCTGTGGGAGTGATAATTTCAAAACTTAGCATTTTAAAAAGGTAAAACTGATAACTGATAGTGGATAGGTTTCGTATGTTAAAACTGATAACAAATTTATTCTTCCAGCTTTTTCTTGGTTGTTTTTACGGAGGAAGTAAGAAGCTTAGCCAATTCAACCACGTCCGGATAAATCGCATCATGCTCACGTGCAGACAAATACTCTCCGGCAAAAAGCAGTGTTAGCCAATATTGCGTTTCGTTTGCCTCTTTCAATGCAATATTGAGTTTGTGCACAAAATCCCGGCGACTTTGTGCATTCCACGCCTCATGAACATTCGCCCCTATACTGGTTGCGCTACGCAAAAACTGCTTGGACAGAACAAACTCTTTTTTTTCGTCAGTAAGATAACGATAGAGTTTTACCGCGCGCATTGCGAAAGCCATAGATTTTTCTCTCAACAAACTCATGGTAAAACCTATCAGTTATCAGTTATCAGTTTTCCCTTATCGGCGAAGCTATTGCTTTGCTGATGCGATCACTTCGTCGATGGAGCCTTTCATGTAGAAGTGCTGTTCTGCGATATCGTCCACTTCGCCCTTGAGAATCGTGTCGAGCGAGCGCACGGTGTCGGCAACGGAGCAGTAAGCGCCGTTCATTCCCGTGAATTGCTCCGCGACGTGGAACGGCTGGGAAAGGAACTTCTGGATTTTGCGTGCGCGCGAAACCGTAAGTTTGTCCTCGTCGGAAAGCTCGTCCATACCCAAAATCGCGATGATGTCCTGCAAATCTTTGTATTTTTGCAAAACGGCTTGAACGGCACGCGCGACGCGGAAGTGGTCTTCGCCGACGATTTGCGGCGTGAGCGCCTGCGAAGTCGAAGCGAGCGGATCAACCGCCGGATAAATCGCGAGCTCGGCGATTTTTCGGTCGAGAACGATGGTCGAGTCCAAGTGCGCGAAGGTGTTCGCGGGAGCGGGGTCGGTCAAGTCGTCTGCGGGAACGTAAACAGCTTGGAACGAGGTGATGGAGCCTTTTTTCGTCGAAGTGATGCGTTCCTGCAGGTTGCCCATTTCCGTCGCAAGCGTCGGCTGATAACCGACGGCGGAAGAGGAACGCCCGAGCAAGGCGGAAACTTCCGAGCCCGCCTGCGAGAAACGGAAAATATTGTCGATAAACAAAAGAACGTCCTGCCCTTTTTCGTCGCGGAAATATTCCGTCATGGCAAGCGCGGTCAGCGCGACGCGCATACGCGCTCCCGGCGGTTCGTTCATCTGCCCGTAAACGAGCGCGACCTTGGATTTGGAAATATCCTTCGTGTCGATAACGCCGGATTCGCACATTTCGCGGTAAAGGTCGTTGCCTTCGCGGGAACGCTCGCCGACGCCCGCAAACACGGAATAACCGCCGTGCGCTTTCGCGATGTTGTTGATGAGCTCCATGATGAGAACGGTTTTGCCGACGCCCGCGCCGCCGAACGCACCGACCTTCCCGCCTTTGACGAAGGGGCAAATCAGGTCGATGACCTTAATTCCCGTTTCAAGCAGTTCCGCGCCCGTGCTTTGCTCGACGAGCGGCGGCGGGTTGCGGTGAATCGGGTATTTTTTCGTGAAATTCACGTCTCCTTTGCCGTCCACGGGATCGCCCGTAACGTTGAAAATGCGACCGAGAACGCCTTCTCCGACGGGAGCCTGAATGGGCGCTCCCGTGTCGATAACGTCCATCCCGCGCACAAGCCCGTCCGTCGTACTCATCGCGACCGCGCGCACAACGCCCGCGCCGAGGTGCTGCTGCACTTCGAGCACGAGGCGCGTCGGAGCACCGTTGAGGTCGTAATTCACTTCCAACGCGTTGTAAATCGCGGGAATATTTTTTTCGTCAAACTGCGCGTCCACAACCGCGCCGATAATCTGAGTAATCGTTCCTTTGTTCATAAATTTTAAGAGGTTTTGGTGTTATAAAAAAAGAAGTGTTCCCGCAGATAGATACAAACGTTTCCGGATATTTTTCAAAAGCTTCGCGTTAAAAACATTCGTGGCGGGTTGTGTTCATTTCTTTAAGCTTTAAGCCCTAAGCACTCAACTTTCTATCCTGCGTTGGAGGCGGCGAGTTCGTTGATTTCGTTGGTGATGGCGGCTTGGCGCGCCTTGTTGTATTCGAGCGAGAGGGAATCGACGAGGTTTTTCGCGTTGTCCGTCGCGGCTTTCATCGCGACCATGCGCGCGGACTGTTCGGACGCTTTCGCCTCCAAAATCGCCTGATACAAGCTCTGCTTGAAAAACAGCGCGGGAAGCCCGTCGAGAATCGTTCCCGCGTCGGGCGCGAACGACATTTCGCGGTCGTCTTCGAGCAGCTTAAATTCTTCTTTTTTGCCCTGCGCGGCGAACTGCGCCTGCATGCGTTCTTCCAAGTTCCCGAGCGGCACGAGCGTCGCCATTGTCGGCACCTGCACAATCGTGTTCTTAAACTGCGAAAGCACAATTTCGATCGTGTCGATCGTTCCCGCGAGGTATTCCTTGATCAAAAATTCCCCGATCGGGCGCACTTCGGAAAAGTTCACGCGGTCGCTCACGGAAAAGTCCGCCACGAGGTCGCGTTTCGACCGCGCCACGAACTGCGTCGCTTTTTTCCCGACGGTAAAAAACTTTGCCGGCGTTCCCGCGGGAACGTTTTTGTTCAAAAAGCGAAACAGATTGGAATTAAGCCCGCCGCACAGTCCTTTGTCGGTTGCGATGACGACGATCCCGCGCGTTTTCACGGGGCGTTCCTGCATGAGCGGATGCGAAAAATCGCCCGACAAATCGAGCCCGCGCAACGCCGTCGCAAGAATCCGCGAAAGCAGAACCGCGTAAGGTCGCCCGGAAGTTGCGGCGTCCTGCGCGCGGCGCATTTTCGACGATGCAACCAGCTGCATCGCGCGCGTGATTTGCCCGGTGTTCGTCACCGAACGAATACGATTTCGAATTTCTCTCAGACCCTTAGCCATTTTTGAAAAAAGATTAAAGCTTAATGCTTAAAGCTTAAAGAAAGTGTAAGTTTTAAGAAAAAGCAGTTTAAGATTGAATTGATTGTTTGTTGCGACGAAGCCCGCTAAGCATTCTCGCAATTTCCTGAATGAGAGCCCCTAAGTCCTCAAAGCGTTCCCGCGAAACGTACCCCAAATCCTCCGCCAGTTGAAGTTGGCAAAAAACTTCCATCAACGAACCGTAAGCGATTTCGATAAAACGGATTTGATCTTTCGGGGATTCCTTTGCACTTCCTTCAGCAATGTTTGAAGGGACGGAAATCACGGCTCGCCGCAATTGATCCGCAAGCGAAAAACGCTCCGCTTGCGGGAACGATTCCAACACGGAGTAGACGCGTTTCACCAGCGCGCGCGACTTCTGCCACACAAGCAACTTTTGAAACGAGAAAAATGTGTTGGGACTTTCCATCTTCAAACTCTCTTTAAGCTTTAAGCATTAAGCTCTAAGCTTTCAGCCGGCATAAGCCGCTTTCCACTGCGAGCAAGCGGCTTTGATTTTGCCTTCGAGCTCGTCGTCGAGTTTCGCTTTAGTGCGGATCTCCGTGAGCGTTTCCTTGGCGGAAGTTTCCAAAAATTCCTGAAGCGCGAGCGAGGCGGCGAGCGTCTTTTCCCGGGGAATGTCCGCAAAGAAATCGTGCTGCATCGCCCAAATCAACGCGATTTGCGAGGCAACCGGTTTCGGTTCGCCGGGACCTTGTTTGAAGAGCTCGACGAAGCGGTCGCCCTTGTCGAGAATCATTTTCGTCGCCGCATCAAGATCGCTCCCGAACTGCGCAAACGCCGCCATTTCGCGATACTGCGCAAGCTCGCCTTTGACCTTCCCCGCGACTTGCTTAAACGCCTTGATCTGCGCAGAAGAACCGACGCGGGAAACCGACAAACCGACGGAAATCGCCGGGCGCACGCCTTGGTTGAACAAGTCCGTTTGCAGGAAGATTTGCCCGTCCGTAATCGAAATAACGTTGGTCGGAATGTAAGCGGAAACGTCGCCCGCCTGCGTTTCGATAATCGGGAGCGCGGTGAGCGAGCCTTTTCCCGTAAGGCGTGCGGCGCGTTCGAGCAGGCGGGAATGCAGGTAAAAAACGTCGCCCGGATACGCTTCGCGCCCGGAAGGACGTTTCAGAATCAAAGAAATCTGGCGATAGGCGGCGGCGTGCTTCGACAAGTCGTCGTAAACGACGAGCGCGTCCATGCCGTTTTCCATAAACCATTCGCCGATTGCCGCTCCCGCGAAAGGAGCATACATCTGGTTCGCGGCGTTTTCCGACGCTCCCGCGACGACGATCACGCAGTATTCGAGCGCTCCCGCCTTTTCGAGTGTCGCAATCAGGCGCGCCACGCTGGAATTTTTCTGCCCGACGGCAACGTAAATTGAGTAAACCGGACGGAAATTCGGGTCGCCCGAAGCCAAGCCTTCGCGGTTGATGCGCGCTTGGTTGATGATGGTGTCGGTCGCGATCGTTGTTTTGCCCGTCGAGCGGTCGCCGATGATGAGTTCGCGTTGCCCGCGCCCGATCGGAATCATCGCGTCGATCGGCATAATGCCGGTTTGGAGTGCCTGATTGACGGGCTCGCGCGGCATGATGCCGGGAGCGATTTTTTCAATCGGCGCGCGTTCGGCGGCGTTGATCGGACCTTTGCCGTCCACCGGATTGCCGAGCGTATCGACAACGCGCCCGAGCAATTCCTTGCCCACGGGAACGCTGAGCAGGCGTCCCGTCGTCTTGCAAGTCATGCCTTCTTTGAGCGTCGAAGTATCGCCCATGACAACGACGCCGACAATGTCCTGCTCCAAGTTGAACGCGATGCCTTCGAGCCCGTTTTCAAACGCGAGCATTTCCGTCATTTGCGTTTTGGAAAGCCCGTCCACTTTCGCCACGCCGTCGGCGAGCTCAATAATCGTGCCGACGTTCGACTTTTCGGGTTTAGCGTCGAGCGAAGCAATCGCCGACCGGATATCTTCAAGAATCTGACTCATAGTTGTGATTTCGTTTTAAGTTTTTTGTTTTTGTTAAAGGGATTGAAAATTAACAGCCGCCGCCGCATCCTCCACGGAAACGGGATTTCGATTTCTTTGCCGTTAGCCAATAAGCAATTAATGTTTTTTGGAGTTCGGAAAACTGATCCTGCAATTTAACGCTAATCGGAGGCGTTGCCAAAAAATAAAGGAGTGCATGGAAATCGCGATCACCTTGAAGTTCCAACGGGACTTTGAGAATGTCTGATTCACGGGAACGCCACCGGGAAACACTCCTTAGCAGGAGAAAGTATTCGTAAATTTTTTGAGGATTATTTTCCGCCCAGCCGAGCAAGGCATCGCGCTCCCGTGCGAGAAGACGCTCGCGTTTCCCGATTAAATATTTTTGGCGAATATACATAAATTTCGCCATTTCTAATGCCAAGTTCCCATCTCGAATTTTCGTTGTTTTGGGAAGTTCGAGAATCGGTTTGTATAATTCTTCCGGCGAGTCATTTTCCGCTTCCGAGAAAATATCGGCTACAATTTTCAGACTCATCTCGAATTGCTCCCTGGCAAGCTCCGGTGCCAAATTTTTCATTTCGGAAGAAAGTAATTCTTCGAGAAAACGCTCTTTCGCCTGGATGTCAACAAGGGCGATTGACTCCAACCACCGATTTCCGCTCTTACAAAAATCGTCAAACGGCATACGCCACCCAAGCAACTCATTGTAAGTTTTCTTATTTTTTTCAAATCGTTCCCGCGCTTTTTCCTGCGTTTTTAAACTCGGAATCTCAACAACAACATTTCCGGAAGAAACTTCGCGGGAAACCGGCTCATCTTCGTCGTAGAAATAACCAAACCGCAACGCCTTTTTCTCGTATTTTTGCGTTTTCGCGGTTTTTTCTCCGTACATAACAGGACCTGCCGGACGCGCAAAAAGCAAACTGCATCCGACAAAGAAAAAAGCCAAGATCGTTGAGAGATTATTCACTGGATTGCCCCGGACAAAAATCTTTTTTCACTGAAATACTTAATCCTGTTCCAGACCACAGTACGCCATCAGAATCAACGCTTACGAGTTTAATTTTTTTACACGTTGCAACCTGAACACTCTTCGGTGAAATCTCTTTCTTGTAGTCTCTCTCATCATTCTCTGTTTTCTCTATTTCAACTAATTCCTCTTCAGAAGCGACCGTCCACCTAACAGGAATTTTCCACGTTAACGTCCCAAGTATAGCTCCTTCTTCTGCATCCAAAAAATCCTTACTATTAAAGAAATCGTAAGGAAATTCAAATATGCCAAACCCGACAGTATCTTCCCAATCGTTTTCTTTCTTTAAAGCCATAAGTTCAGTTCCAGGTTCATGGACTGTCCCCGACATTCCCGAAAATATTCCTGTCGCACTCCTCTCTCCAATGCATTCCCAAAATCGAGCACCGGCGAATGAAACATCAGTAGGGTGTACTACTACTTTATATTTTGTTGTCATTCCTACCTCGGCTCGGACAGTCACTTTTTCTCCCGAATCAAGCTTACTAACCGTTTCATAGAACGCATTTCGTTCATCAATAATTTCCTCGCCTATTTGGAATTCCGGACAGACAACAGAAATAAAATCCTTTAAAACCTCTCCGTCCGCAAACATCGCAAGTAACACAACATCCCCATCCACATAAAACCTATCCCCTAGAATTTCAATATTCCCCGCAGTTGGCGGAGTAATCGTCAACACGCTTCCATCGGCAAACTCAAGTCGTACAGACGAAGGTCCTTCCAACTCCAAACTTTCATCATCTTTAGAGCGAATCCAAATTTTTAAAGATTCCCCGACTCCAATTTTTCGGCGCTCTGAAATCGGATAATTTTCTGTTAGCCCCGCATTTCCCGCATTCGGAGGGGCATAGAGAAAGCCTATGTGTAGCTTCCTTAAAGACCGTTTCAGAATAATTGTTACGTTAAGAGAATATGGACCGCCGATGGTTTCGTAATTCCCACTAAGAGAAAGGCTGTCAGAGGGAGAGCTTATCCATTGCTTTGTTTCATCCTCGCTCGGATTATGCAAGGTTGAACTCGCTGAAATTTCCCCGATATTCACAGTTGCGGTATCATCAGAAGAAACACGTACGGAATAAAGATTCGCGGAGTATTTAATGCTACAGGAAAATGCTGCCGTAAATTTTTGTTGGTAATAGGGTGCTGTTCCTGAAAACCCAAACGAAATCGTTGTTATTTCATACGCGCCGGAAATCTCCCGTGTAACAGCAGGAATTATGCTTTCCGCCAAGCCTTCAGGCGGGTTTTCTCCTCCACTCACAAAGCGCCAATCGGATATAAAACTCTGCCAATTTAATGTTTCCGTGCTCATTGTTTTATCCTTTTGGGTTATTTGTTCGTAGAGGGAAAAACATTCTACGCGGAAGCGAGAGAGGCGCGGAGGCGGGCGCTCTCCGAAATCGCATCGTCTGAACACGATCCGCCAACACTCCGCCTTCTTTAATCGGCTCATCTTCGTCGTTCATAGTTGTGATTTCGTTTTAAGTTTTTTTGTTAAAGGGGGGTTAGATCCATTTTGTTTTTCTCGACGCGCCTCCGCCTCACAAATCGCATTATAGATTGGGATAAGACTTTGATGGATACATCCTTCTTCATTTTTGTGTTCTTTGAGATAACGCTCCGACATTTTTCCAAAGTTTGTTTTTTGGAGAATTCGGCTCTTTTCGAAAAGCTCAAGGGGTTTATCCATGTCATCCGGATACGCTCTGATAAGCAATGAAATAAAATCGTCGACCACTACTAACAACGCCGTCATGTTGGTACGATATCTTATTCGACGCAATCTGTAAGAGTAAAAATCTTCACGACGTTTTAATTGTGCAACGACGTCCGCTTCGGTAAGATTCCGCGCACGAAGCGCATCTCCTTCAATTTTCAGCTGAACACGCCCCCAATCGTCCTCACTTAAAAAATCCGCAATGAGCGCAGATGCCATTTCCGCGTTTTGGCGTAAAGATTCCATAGAAGCCCCTCGGAAGGGCGGACGACAAAGCTCCTTCATGAAACGAAGCTTTGCAATTATCTCTTTCTCAATTTTCGGATTAGGTCTGAGCGGATTCCCCTCGTAGTAGAAGGATCCGTATCGAGGATTGCTGTATTGAGGATTATTAAATTCATCATAAGAAACGCGGCGTTTATACAAAATTCGGAATCGTTCTTCCCGAGGCAAAGCTAAAAAATCTTTGTTTTCCGGGAAAATAATGGCCCCCGGATGAGCTTCACGCATCATAATATTCGCCAACCACCGGCTATCTTCCTCTCGCGAAGGAAGATTCTCTCCCCTTTGTTCTTCCGCATGAACAACCACACAGAAAAAGCAAAAAAGAATTACCAACAATCGCCGCAAAAACATTATTAAGAAATCCTTTCGCTCTTAAATTCCTTGGAAACATGAACTTCGAGCAACGGCGACGGTGGAAGCGCTCTCCGAAATCGCATCGTCTGAACACGATCCGCCAACGCTCCGTCTTCTTTAATCGGCTCATCTTCGTCGTTCATAGTTGTGATTTCGTTTTAAGTTTTTTTGTTTTTGTTAAAGGGGGTTAGATCCATTTTGTTTTTCTCGACGCGCCTCCGCCTCACAAATCGCATTATAAATACATTGTTCCTCAGATCTCCATCTCGAAAATCCTTTTTTATACTCGTCGGACATCTTCCCTTTATGTGTTCTTTGGGGAATCAAACTTTTCTCGTAGAGGGCAACTGCCGCATCCCAATCGTCCGAATAAGCCTCAATAAGCAACTGATGAAACTCCCCCATGTCGTTAGGTCCGGTGTTGCTAAAACTTCTCTCCACTAAAAACAGTCTGGCTTCATAAAACGAGCGTATCGCCTTCAAGCGCTTAGTAAATACGTCCTTATCAAGGTTTAGAGCTTGGAGTCGTTGCTCAGCTCTTTTCAACTGCTGCTCGCCCCATTCTTTTTCACTCAAAAGATCGGCAAACAATGCAGACGCTTTTTCTGCGTTACTTCTCAACTCATCCCGCGTTACATGTTTTTTACAATAGGCCCTGCACAGGGAATACGCCAGATAGCGCTTAGCACGAATCTCACATCGAACAGAGACGATTCCAGGCCCCCGGGGATATTTGTCTTCTTCATAAGAAACTTTGCGCCCAAGCAAGATTTTGTAGCGCTCCTCAACGGGAAGGCTCCAATATTCCTCTATCGTTCCCGCATAAATAATTTTTCCGGGAAAAAATCGTTCTTCCAATATTTTCGCCATGGAAACCTCTTCTGCAGTAGCGGCATTCCCGCAAAAAAGCAACAAGGTCCATAAAACTAATTTAAACAGGATATTCATTTCCAAAAACTTTTTTTACCACAACTGTAAGTAGCGGCGGCGGAGTTTGATTTTTATACAAAGTCATGGTTTGAACTCGATCGGGCAAGCAACCATCCGCACGTATCATCGAATTTTGCCCTTCCTCGCCCGGATTATTCATGCTCCATCTTACCGGACAAACCCACTTCAAGACTCCAACATCGCCAGCCTCCGACACAATCGCGGACTCGATTGTGTCGTCTGAAAAATTTGCAGCATAAAACGCACAATCCGTCCATTGGTTTTCACCATACAATTGGCAGGGTTCAGCCGGCAAATGAGCTGTATCAAGTCCAGGCTCCAAAAACAATCCGGATTTTTCCTCCGGGTGTTCATTCTCCCAAAAATATAAGTACGCAAACGAAACGTCCGTCGGATGAACCGTTATCAAATAATAGTTCCCGTCGTAATAAGGATTTCCTTTATAGTCAATTCGTCGTTTAGCGATCTGTTCTTCTGTCTCCCCGTGCCACTTCAAAAAATTCACAAATTCTTCTTCCGTTAGCTTTTTTACCGTCTCGTGCGTAGGGTATTTAATTGTAAATTTCAACGGAATTTCTTCTCCATCGTCAAAACAAGCAATAAGTTGACACTCCCGCTCCGACTCCCCGTTTTTGGGAAGAAGACTTGTCTTTGCGCAAACCTCGTCTTTGTACAAATCATAAGACTCCGCCCAAGAATCAGGCGCTCCTAGGAGTTTTTTTGTGTATTTATGCCTTAGTCGAACATGGGCAACCTCTGATACGCCAAACACATTACGTTCAGCAAGCTTCCCCTTAAGCTCCTCCTCAGAGTA
Source organism: Candidatus Spyradenecus sp. (assembly GCA_045535075.1). Taxonomy (GTDB): domain Bacteria; phylum Verrucomicrobiota; class Verrucomicrobiia; order Opitutales; family UBA953; genus Spyradosoma. The sequence continues at coordinate 58,535 of JAZSKX010000017.1, forward strand.
TTCCGGAACATGCATTAGCTCATCCGGCGTGTTTAAGAGAGTTTCAAAATAAACTTCCCGTAACGACCGTTTTACGGTAATGGTTACAGAAAGACGATACGGACCACCGGCGTTGTGATAGGAAACGGAGATTGGGAACGTATTCGGGACTTTCTCTATCCAACCGGAATCATACCTCGCAGGATTGTTCAAGGTTGCCCTCACGAGATAATCTCCGACGGAAACCGTCGCCTCGTCGTCAGCTTCGACGCTGATTTCCACCCAACTCCCACCGTCAATTTCAAGCGGAAGACTATCCCACGAAAATCCCAACGTATCAGATCGGGCGTTCCCGCTAAACGAAAGTCTCGCCGTTTTTATTTCATAGGGACCGGACTCTGTCCATGCTTCACTGACAACCCATTTTGCGCCAATTAAACGCTTTAAAGTAATCGTTACCGAAAGTGAATACGGACCGCCTATTGTTTCAAATGTTCCCGAGACTGCCGGAAGATTGCCTGCGGTGTCGCTCCACGCGGACGAAGCAATACCTCCGGCGTTAAGCCGCGACGAAACAAAATCCACTCCTCCAAGTTGCACGGTTGCGGTATCATCCGACGAAACAGATACTTCGTAAAAATTTACAGCTCCCAAAACACGAAACGAAAATTCCGCCGTGAATTTCTGCTGATGATACGGAGCCGTTCCCGAAAAACCGAACGAGATGGTTGTAATTTCAAAAAGTCCGTCCGAACTTCTTGTAACCGCCGGAACAACACTTTCCCCCAAGCCTTCCGGCGGGTTTTCTCCTCCACTCACAAAGCGCCAATCGGATATAAAACTCTGCCAATTTAATGTTTCTGTGCTCATTGCTTTATCCTTTCGTTTGAGTTATTTGTTTGTAGAGGGAAAAACATTCTACGCGGAAGCGAGGGAGGCTCGGAGGCGAGCGAGCGTTCCCGCAAGCGAGGCATCGTAAACATCGTCGCCGACCTGGACGCGCAAGCCGCCGAGAAGTGCGGCGTTTTCCGTGGCGACGGGCACAATCGGGCGATTATAAATTTCGGAAAAATGCGCAGCGATGGCATTTACCGTTCCCGCAGCGAGCGTTCCCGCGTATTCAATGCGAGCTTCGGAAAAACGCAGTTCGCGGGCGACGGCGGCGTAAAACGCCTCAAGAATCGGACGCAATTGCGCCGACGGGAACGCCTTGGGGAGTTCCGAGAGCACGGCTTTGACGCGCGCGGCATCGATGTTCCCGTCCGCCCCGCGCGAAAGCTCCGTGAGCCGCGCCGTCACTTTCTGCAAATTTTTATCTTTCTTAGCCATTTTCTTTTAAAAATTTATTTTTTAGAGAAACCACGAATTTCACGAATGAACACGAATTTTATTCCGAAGATTCGAGCGTAAAATTTTCATTGCTTAAAAGCATTCGCCGTTCCCGCTCGATTTGCGGAATGCCTTTCGGCGGACACGGCAAATCTTCCGGTAAAGTTCCGCCGAGATCTTTAATCGTTTCGCGAACTTTTTTGCCGACTTCGTAATGAGCGGAATTTGCGGCGGTTTTTCCCGTGATGTTTTCCCGACGGATTTTCTCCTCCGCTTGCGTCGCACGGAAAAGGTTCGCGGCAAGTTCCGTGCTACCCATGTGATCGAGAATTTTTTGATTTTTCTTCAACCCTTTGTGCGCGTGGATCGCTTTCGCGTCCATGCCGCCGTAAAGCCCTTTGTAGCCATGATTTTGGAATATTGCGTAGTCCAATTCCGTGCGAACTCCGGCTTGTTTGGCTGTTTCGACAAGAGCTTTATTGTGTTCCCGCAACTCGTTGCGCAAAAACAATCGTCGATCCTCTTCGCTGAGAGCCTTAAAGGCAGCATCATCCGCAAGCTCCTGTCTCCGCGTTTGAATCGCGAAATACGTTTGTCCAAGCGCGATAACGGGCTTCGTCGGATCGCCGTTTTGAACGATAAGGTAACATGCGTAGCGCGAGAGGTGATAATCTTCGATTTCGCGTTGAGCACCTTTCGCGGCAGTGATCAATTTCACCTTGAGGTGAAAATGATCCGAAGCCTTTGCCCCCGCGGTTTCGCAGGCGGTTTGGGCTCGAACGATTAGCTCTTTGAATTTTTCCCAGCGGCTGTATTCCAGTGCGGGGAAAAGCTCTCGCGCAGACCAATACTCCCCGCCTTCGGCAGTGGTGTGTCGGAGCGCTTCAAACGTTTGATTATGTTTTTCGGGAACGGTCATGTGTTTTTATTTTTCGGAGAAGAAACCACGAATTTCACGAATGAACACAAATGTTTTTAACGCAAAGTAAAAAAAGAATTCCGTGGTTAAAATCATTCGTGGAATTTGTGTAATTCGTGGATTCTCCTTTCTTTAAGCATTAAGCTCTAATCTTTCTTTATCTCTTTTGCGGCGGCTTCGGCGAGGCGGGATTTTTCCGCGGCGGGAAGGTCTCGAGCGAGGAGCTTGGCGGTTGTTTCGACAACGAGCGCGGCGACTTCGCCTTTCAGATCGGCGAGCATTTTTTCGCGTTCCCGCGCGATGTTTTCGGCGGCACGCTTTTCGGTTTCCTCAGCGCGGGAAATCGCGTCTTGCGCGGCTTTTTCCACCGTTTCCTTAGCGGCTTTGCGGGCGGATTCGATGACGGCGGCGGCTTCCTGCGCGGCTTGCGTCATTTTCGCCTTGTAGTCGGCTTCGGACTGCGCGAGCTTCGCCTTCATTTCATCGGAAAACTGCAAGCCTTCCGCAATTTTTGCCTGTCGCTCGGCAATCGTTTTCATCAGCGGGCGGAAGCCGAAATACCACACGACGAGCGCGAGCACGGCAAAGCTGATAATTTGGACGACGAGCGGGCCGGCTTCGATGCCGAATTTCGTTGTTACCTGTGTAAATTTGTTTCCGCCTTCAGCGGCGGGAACGGCACTGGCTAAAATTTGAGCAAACATTTTTACGTTGGGGAAAATTGGATAGATAACCGGTAGGGGTAGTGAATAATGAATAGTGAATAATAAATGGTTCATTGCTAAAGTTTTTGCACGAATGAGCAAAAACTTTGAACACTGCGTTATTCGTTATTCACTATTCATTATTCACTAACTTTCTTACGCCAGGAAGAGCACGTAGAACGCGATAGCTTCCGCAAGCGCCATGCCGAGAATCGCGAGAACGAGAATTTTCCCGAACGCGCCCGGATTGCGCCCGACGGCTTCGACAGCCTTGCTGCCGACCCATCCGACGCCGATAGCTGCCGCCGCGCAACCGAGTGCGACGTGGAGGCTTCCGTCAACGGCTGCTGCCGCTTGTGCGAGGAGTGCTGTAATCATGTTGTTATACCTTTTGTTATTGTGGGTTATTGTGGGTTATTGTGGATTCCGGCGTGGACGCTCTCGGCATCCTCCCGCACGGAAAAAGGGAATAAATAAGGCAGACGTGATAGTTGATAACTGATAGGGCACTTATCCGTTTTCAGATTTGCCTTTTAACTTTCCTCTTCGTGCTCGTGGCTGTCGTCGTGGTTCGTAATCAGCCCGATGTAAACCGCCGAAAGTAGCGTAAACACGAGGGCTTGAACAACGCCGACGAGGATTTCCAGGAAGTAAAAAGCCGTAAAGTAGCCGGTCGAGTGCATCAGCGTTTCGCCGCCGAAAACGTTCCCGAAGAGACGGAACGACAGCGAAACCGGACGGAATACAATCGAGATAATTTCAATAAATCCGACTGCGAAAAACACGAGCGAGAGAAAGTAGTAAACCGCCGCGGGAACGTCGCGCTTGTCCGCCTTGTTCCCGAACCAATCAAAGAAAACCGCCTTCGGTCCGGCGTATTTAAAAATCAAAATCGCCCACGCACCGAAGGAAACGAGCGCAAGTCCGAGCGTGCCGTTCATGTCCGCACCGAGCGCGCGAAACAGCGGGACGAAATGCTCGGTTTCCGTGCCGTCGGCGGCGATTGCCGTTTCGTGCCAACCGATAGTGCCGACACCCGGAATCAGCCCCGCCCAATTCTGCGCGAGAATGAAAAAGAAAAGGCAAATCAGCAGCGGGAACGCCGCCGGGAACGCTTTTTTCCCGAGAATCGGCTCCAAAATTTCTTTAAACATTCCGATGACGGTTTCGATCGCGTATTGCCCTTTTGAGGGAATCAGCTTCGGCTTTCCGCAGGCGAGGCGAATCAGCACAATCAGCAAAATCGCCACGATCCACGCCGTTACGATACTGTTCGTAATCGGCAACGAAAATCCGTCCCAAAGCGGAATCTCGAAGAGTTTTTCTGCGGCTTCCGTTGCCGCCGAAGCCGCGGGCGCCGCCATCAGCAACGCCGCAATACAGGGGAAAAATTTCATCAAACGAGTCATAAGTTTTCGAATTTTATTTTAAGCGCTACGGGCGATTTGTAAAACGTGTTTTCTCCGGCAAATTAGCGACAGCTCGGGTTCCGGCACACCGCCCAAGCGCCCACAGGACAATAATTGCTAAGCGTTCCCGGCTCCGAAACTGCAACATCGATGACATTTTCGTCGGGCAGGAACATCAATTCAACACAAACGGGCTTCCCGCCGAGGAGCCGTTCCCGCACAACAATTTCTTTCGGATTCTCCCGAAAATACGCTTGGATTTCGAGATTCGCTTCAATGATTTTCGCGATACGATTTGCGTAGCGTTTCAAAACTTTACGACGCTCCCAAGCGCGTTTTACGAAAACGCCTCCGCATGTCATCGCCAAGGAACTGAAGAAAACGACACCCATTATTTTCCGCGTGTGATTTGGCGGAGCGCTTCGTAGGCGGCGATTCCGGCGGCAGTGGAAAGATTCAGCGAACGCAAAGTTTCCGCAGGTTGCGGGATTTTGATTTCAAAATCTTTCCCGATAAAATCGTGGAGCCACGCGGGAGCGCCATGACCTTCATTGCCGAAAACGAGTCCGTCGCCGTCGCGAAAATCTGCGTCCCAAAGCCCTTTTTCCGCCTTGGTCGTCAACAGCCAAAGCCGAGTCGGGCGTTGCGGGAACGCCAAAAATGCGTCCCAGTTTTCGTGGTGCACGACATCGAGCGACTTCCAATAATCCATGCCGGAGCGGCGCAAATGCGCGTCGGTAATTGTAAATCCGAGCGGATGAATCAGGTGCAGGCGGGAACGCGTAATCGCACACATGCGCCCGATGTTGCCCGTATTTTGCGGAATTTCCGGATTAAAAAGAATGAGGTGGAGCATTTTGAAAGTAAGTTTAAAAGCTGAGGAGCTGAAAAGTTTGGTCGGCGAGCCGAGATGTTTTCCTTTATATGGTTAAAACAAGATTCTTTTTCTACAAGCAAAACAACTAAACTTCTCAGCTCTTAAGCTCTTCAGCCTCTCTCTACTGCGGATAAACCATCATGCACGCCATACCGGCGGCTTCGGCAGCATCAAAACCTTTCGGGCTGTCTTCGACGACAAGGCATTCCCGCGCGGGAACGCCGAGCTTTTCCGCCGCAAGCAGAAACAAATCCGGCGCCGGTTTGCAGTTGGCAACGTCTTCCGACGTGATGACCACCGGGAAAAGCTCCGCCACGCCGATAGTTTTTAAAATCTCGTGAACCTCCTTACGAAAACCTCCCGAGGCGACAGCGAGCTTTGCGCCGCGCGCGGCAAGTTTTCTCGCGTAGGCACAAACATCCGGAATCGGCTCCACTTCACAAATATGCTCGGCAAGATACGCGTGATAATCCGGAAGCAGTTTTTCGATGCTGATTTTAAAACCGTAACGATTTTCCAAAATCGCAATCGTGTCCGCCGTGTTCATGCCGCCAAGCGTGCAGAAAAAATCCCACGGGAACGCCCAGTTCTCGCCGACTTGGCGGCGCACGGAATATTCCCACGCAGCGTGGTGCAACTTCATCGATGCGGCAAGCGTGCCGTCGCAATCAAAAACGTACGCAGAAAAAGGTTCTTTAAATTCGGAACTCATTGGAGAATGAATTTACGACGTTCCCGTTTCCGGCGCAAGCTCGCCCTCCAAAGCCGGCGGTCTTGCAGGGGCATTTTTATTCGCAAAAAAAGGCTTCCGTCGGGAAGCCTTAAAAATGGAGCCACTTGTCAGACTTGAACTGACGACCCTCTCATTACGAATGAGATGCTCTACCAACTGAGCTAAAGTGGCTAATGGAAGAATGAAGCTTCAACTCTACACTTTTTATTTTTTTGTGCAAGCAAAAATTAAAAATCCCGATTTACCGAATTTCACGGGAACGGGGATTGTTACGGACTTTCTTTTAAAAAAAATTCAAACCTCGGGCTGTGATTGCATTTGCGCCGCGGAAAGATTTCGCGCACAATGGTCGCGAAATGAATTCGGCGGTAAAAAGATGCGGACATAAGCTCCTGAAAAAAATTGCATTAAACATTTTTTTCGCGGGAACGCTACTGAGTACGGGAGTGCTTCCCGCGACTGCGGGAACCGTCACGCCGGACTTGGCGCCGCTTGCCGAAGCCGCCGAGCAAAAAGCGCGTTCCCGCACGCAGACGATCCTTGCGCGCAATGCGCTCGGAAGCGGACTTACAAGCTTGGCAATCAATTTTACGGAAGATGTTCTCGCGGGTTCTTCGATTTCCGACGACGAACGCGACGACGCGTTGCTGACCCGTGCGTCGGCATTGATCGCCCGCGGAGATTTTGCCGAAGCGGAGAAATCGCTTAGAGCAGTCAAAAAATCCTCTGCGGCAAAAACGCTTCGTGAAGTTTGGATAAAAATCGGGAATTCGGATTTTTGGAATGCCGGCGAAATTATCAAAACGATTGCACCCGAGGCTCTGTCGACAAGCGATCGCGTCTGGCTGGAGCTGGCGCAAGCTATTTTGGCAAAGCAATCCGGGAGCGCCGACGAATCTGTCCTCCGAAAAAATTTTGAAGAAGTCATCAAAAAAGGCATCAATCCGGCTCAGCGCTCTCAGTTTGAATATGTTCAAAGTTGGGCGAATGCCACTTTCGTTCCCGAGCCTTCAGAAGAGGAATTGACTGAGTTACGGGAACACGCGATTCGCGCCAGAGGCACGCGGGAAGGCGCACAGCTTGCAAAATTGCTTGCGATTACGCTCAACCGCAAAGCCCACGGGAACGAGGGCGAAGAAATGCGCGCCGCCGCACGCAAAGCGCTTGCCGATGCGGGAACGGTTCCGCCGGACTTGCGCCCGGAATTCGATTTTCTTGAAGGAATTTTTCAGGATTCGCCGAGTTCCGTCGCTGCAAGGCGAGCGTTTATGCGAGTCATTCGCCAGCGCCCGGACACCGCGCTTCAGGAAGCCGCCATTGCCGGGCTTTACCGCCATGTCAGCAAGCTTGTTGAAGAAAAAAAACGCGATGCCGCCATCATCGCCGTAAGCGAAATCAATGCATTTTTTGAAAGCGCCCAAACCGGCAATCCCGCTCTTCCCTCAGACGGGAACAAGCTCGCGCCCGATCCGAGAATGCTTGATCTTGAGCTCTTCCTGCGCGCGCGCATCTCCAAGCTTGTCAACGATACTCTCCGCGTGGAAAAAGCGGCAAGCGAGCTACTCGAAAAATGTCCGACAAGCGCACTTGTTCCCGACACGCTTCGCCTGCTCACAATTGAAGCAATGAGCCGCCGGGAATACCGCCGAGCAGTCCCTTATTTGGAAAAATTGCGCGATGCCGAACCCTCGGAACCGGAAAAAGCGAAAATCAACATCATCCTCGCGGACTGCCATTTCTTAAGCGGCGACTACGATCTTGCCAACGACGTTTACTCGCGCACCGAGCTTAAGGAATACGCGGGTGTTATTTTTTCCCAGCGCGTTCTTTGCGAGATTCGTTCAGATAAATTCCAAGCGGCGGAAGATTTAATCGAAGCCTACAAAAACGCCCCCGAAACCTTTAATCGCGACTGGATTTTCCGCGCCGAATGCAATCTCATCGAGCGCCTTCGCAAAACCGGAAACTTGGATAAAGCGGCGGGACAATGCACACGCTTTCTTGAACAGGAAAACATTCCCGACGCCTATCGCCTTCGCGTTTTGTGGGCTCAGGCACAACTTGCAATCGAACAAAATATTCCCGAAATCGCCGTAAGCGCCGCCGATGAAATTTCCAAAATTTTAGCAAGACAGGAAAAATCCGAAACCTTCCTGCTCCCGAAAACACTTGAAACGCTGAAATCCGACGCCATCCTCCTCAAGGCACGAGCGTTGTTGCGCAACGGGAACTTGGAAGAAGCGCGCAAGCAACTTACCCGGCTGCGGGAAGCGTTTCCGGACAGCAATGCCGCCGTGATTTCTTACCTCGACGAAGGACGTGCGCTTGCAGAAAAAAGTTTTCAATTTGAAGCGCTAAGTTGCTTCGAACGCCTCATCGAGCTTTGCGAAAACAATCCGAAGTTTTCTAATTATGCCCCGGTTGCATATACCGAGGCTGCGCAACAGGAAGTCTCGCTCGGGCGTCCCCGCGAAGCGATTGACCGGTTGGCGACCCTGCTTCGAAAGCACGGGAACGACCGTCTTAAGGAAACAATCCGTATGCGCCAGGCGGATCTTTTCCGTATGCTCAACGACTTTGAGTCGGCGCTCGCAATTTACGACCAGCTTTATTCCCTCTACAAGCAGGCAGCCAACGTTCCGGAACACGTCAACCTCGAACGTATCGAAACGGCTCGGGCGGACTGTCTGCTCGCGCTCGCTTCCGGCATTCGGAAGTCCGACGACGCAGAAACCCGAGTCGCCTTGCGGGAAGCGATGCGCAAGGCGATTGCCGGTTATGAGCGTATTTGCACGTCTCCGGAAGCATCCATCGAAATCTGCGCAGAAGCCGGGAACAAGTGGGGCTACGCGACGGCGGAATTTATCCGTCTTCTTGAAAATCCTTCCGAGAGTGCGAAATTCCAAGCCAATCTTGATGCCCGAAAAATTTACTGGAACGTCATCAACCTTGTGATTAATCGTGCGTCAAAAGGCGGCGTCGATCCTTCGGAGAACTGGGGAGTTTCGACCGGCTATTGGTTGGCTCGCAGTCTTTTTGCGATTGCGGATCTCTGCGAAGAAGCCGGCGATTACGCCGAAGCCCGCAAAGCCTACGAGCAAGTAAAGAACTGGTCTGCCCGCGGCTGGATGCCCGGCTCCGAATACGCGCGTTCCCGCGAAGAAGCGATTCGCGACAAATAAATCTTCCAATCCGATAATTTATGAACACTGAACCCTATCAATTTTATTTTTTGAGCGACGGCGGTCCGTTTGTTTGGACACTTCTCGGCATCGCGCTTTTCGGTCTCGTTTTTCTGATTGAACGCGGACTTTACCTGCATCGCCGTCAAATTCCTTCCCGCGAATTTCTAAGCGGCATTTTCAACAACCTCCGCAAGGGGCGCTACATTGAAGCGTTGACGGTTTGCGAAAACACCGAAGGTCCCGTTGCTCGCGTCGTAAAAGCAATTCTGCTCCATCGCACGGAAAGCGAAGAACGTATGCGACTCGCAGCGGAAGAAGCCGCCATCGCAGAAATTCCCGCACTTGAGCGTCGCGCGGGAACGATTAACGCCTTTGCCAAAATCGCCCCGCTCGTCGGTTTGGCGGGAACGGTTTTTGCCCTGCTTCGCGCATTTTTGCACATGACCGCCGCCGGGCACTACGCAACAGCAGATCTTTTTTCCGCCGACATTGCGCAGGCTCTCGCCGCCACCGGGCTCGGGCTCGTCATCGCAATCGTGCTTCACCTCGGGCACCACTTCATCGTCGGGCGCATCCGCGCATTAACTTACGACATCGACAAAACGGCAATCGCCGTCATCCTTTTCCTAAACTACGAAATCCACCTTCCGGAAACGGACGAAAGCGCGGAGTCCGGAAAATAACGCTTCGGAATTTTCCGCGTGTTTACGCTCAAGGACATTCGCTTGCGCTTCGGTCCGCGCGAGCTTTTTAGGGGAATCAACGTTGCCGTCAACGCGCGGGAACGCATCGGGCTTGTCGGCTCAAACGGTGCAGGAAAATCCACTTTTCTCAAGATTCTTGCCGGGCTTCACGATTACGATTCCGGTGAAATTTCGGCAGCCAAAAGCGCAACGGTCGGCTATCTCCCGCAAGACGGTTTGGAGCTTCACGGGAAGACGCTTTACAATGAAGTGGAGTCCGCCTGTGAAAACATTGTTGCATTGCGCGAAAAAATCCGTGAAGCCGATGCAGAGCTTGCAGGATTCCGACCGGATTCTCCGGAATATCGCGAACGGCTCGAACTCATCGCCGAATGGGAACGCCGCCTCGACGACGCGGATGCCGAGAAATTGCGTTCCCGCATCGAGCGGGTTTTACTCGGCCTCGGTTTCTCCCAAAGCGATATGGAACGCCCGACGGAAGAATTTTCCGGCGGTTGGCAAATGCGCATCGCTTTGGCAAAGTTGCTTCTGCGGGAACCGACATTGCTTCTGCTGGACGAACCGACCAATCACCTCGACATCGAATCGCAAAATTGGCTTGAAAACTGGCTGAAATCCTATGCCGGTGCCGTCATTATCGTTTCTCACGATCGTGCGTTTCTGGACACGCTTTGCACGCGGATTTTCGCGCTTAATTTCGGCTTGCTCGAAGTTTATAACGGGAATTTTTCCTATTTTGAAAAAACGTCACGGGAACGTCGGGAAGCCCTGCGTCGCGCGGCTCAAAATCAGGCGCGTGAAATTGAGAAAACAGAGGCGTTTATCGAACGCTTTCGTGCAAAGGCGACAAAAGCCGCGCAAGTGCAGTCTCGCATAAAATCGCTCGAAAAGATAGAGCGTATCGAGTTCGAAGAAGAAGATGATTCGGAAATCGATTTCGAATTCCCGCCGGCGCCGCCGACCGGGCAACGCGTCCTCACGCTTGAATCTGCGGGGAAAAGCTACGGAACGCACGAGGTTCTGCGTAATTTAAACCTGAAAATCGAACGCGGGGAACGCATCGCCGTCGTTGGAGTAAACGGAGCCGGGAAATCGACGCTTATCCGTATGCTTGCGGGAACGGAAGCGCTTACGGCGGGAACGCGGGAAGAAGGCCTTCACGTTGCCGTTTCCTACTTTGCACAACATCAGGCAAAAGAGCTTGATCCGGGGAAAACGGTTTTGGAGACGGTTAACGACGTCGCCGCCGGCTTAGGGACAACACGCCTGCGTTCGTTGCTCGGCGCTTTCCTTTTTCGCGGCGAAGATGTTTTCAAGCCGGTTTCGGTGCTTTCAGGCGGCGAACGCAATCGACTCGCTCTCGCCCGCATGTTGTTAAGACCGTTTAATTTTTTGATTTTAGACGAACCGACTAACCACCTTGATATGCGCTCCAAAGCGGTGCTCGCGCATGCGATCCGTCGCTTTACGGGAACGGTTGTCGTTGTTTCGCACGATCGGGCTTTCCTGGATCCTCTTGTGAGCAAGGTTCTTGAAGTCAAGGACGGCAGCATTCGTGTTTTTCACGGGAACGTCTCCGATTACCTCACGGCAACGGACGCCGAGCGTCAGGCGGCACGGGAGCGGTTTTCCGGGAAAGTCGCCGAAAAGCCTAAACCGGCTTCCGCGAATTCAAGCGATCCGCGGGAACGCCGCCGCGCCAATGCCGAACGCGCAAAGCAACTGGCACCCTTACGAAGGGAATTGGAAAAACTCGAATCCGCAATTTCAGCGCTTGAGGCAGAACAACAGGACCTTGAAACCCAAATGGCAGAGCCGGATTTCTTTTCTCGCGGCGAAGCAACTAAAGCGGCACTTGTCCGCTACGAAGCCGTAAAAACCGAAATCTCCGCGAGCTATGCGCGCTGGGAAGAACTCTCGCTTCTTCTTGAATCCTAAGCAAAACCGGGTTCTGCCCTGAGCATAACAAAAAAACTCCCGCGGGAACGGGAGTTTTTTTGATTTACGTTGTTTAGAAGCGGCAACGCACCATCAAGTTGATGTTGTGCTCCGGATCGGAATCTTCGCGCAGGAAGTTCAAGTCGTAATCCAAGGAAATCGTCGTTGATTCCGCGAGCAGAACCGTAACGCCGAGCCCTGCGGTAACATAGTCGGAGCCTTCCTTGTTCATCGTCGTCGAGAACGGCGTTGAGCCCGGAATCGCAAGCGCGGCATCAATATCTTCGTCCCCGTCGAGGAATTCATGTTGCCACGAGATACGTGCTTCGGGAACGAAAGTGATCGTTTCCTTCACATTGAATCGTACCGTCGTGCGCCATCCGACGCTGGTTTGCAAAGAGTCGTAGCTGTAGTCATCCACGTCGAGCGCATCTGCACCGTTTCCTTCTTCGGAATAGCCGTCCACGCTGTTGTAAACGTAGCGCAAGGAAACCATCGGTCCGGTCGTCCATTGGTAAGAAAGCGCCTGCGAACCCGCATCCCATTCCCAGCCGGCGGCGAGATAGCCGATCGCCTGAGAGCCGTCCGGAGACGCACTCGCCTTGGAGCTGTAGTCGCCGATTTTCGTAGAACGCGTAAAATCGTATTCTCCGACACCGTAAGATGCCATGCCCATGTAGTAAAGGCTGCCTTCTTTGTTATTTTTGGACCCGGCAAAATAAATTCCGAGAGAACGCATGGAAGCGTCCGTTTCCGAACCGGTTGCCTTCATTTCCGTTGTTCCGCCGGAATATGTCGCGAAAATACCGACAGAAAGGCGATCGCTGACTGCGTAGTCAAACCCGATCGATGCGTTCATCATGTCGGTTTCGGTTTTTGAGGTGTGCGACGTCGCATCCCCGTCGGAGAACGAATAACCGCCGTTTGCCCAAAGCATTGCCCGATCGTCATTCAAATCGTAGCCGGCAAATTGGCGCATTCCGTTAGCGGCAACGGCATTCGGGTTCGCAGAGAACGAGAATCCGTAGGAATTGAACAGCGGAACGGACCACAAGTCCGCCACCGGATAGCCGGAACGCAACTCGCGGGAACGACGTTCGAGCGCCCCCGTAACAGCCGCCGCCTGCTTGTTGTTTAGCGAATTAATCGTAATCAGATTAACCGGCAAAAGTTGATCATACGCTCCGAGCAATCCGTCGAGAGATTCGAAACGGTTAAGTTCTTCGAGCAACTTGGAAGAAACATTCGCATTTTCGCCGTCGGAAAGACAGGTTCGCAACGACTGAGCAATGGCTTTTTGCTCGGATGTCATCTGAGAATAGGTCAAACGCACGGGAACGAGCTCTGCGCCGTCCGGAAGCTGAGCTTCGATTGTTCCGCTTGCGTTAATTCCGTAAACGAGAGGGATTTCTTCCTTCCCGTCCCACAGCAACGGAGCATTGGAATCGATCACAACCGAAACCGTATCGTCAACAGTAACCGTTTTCCCTTCCGCCAAGTCGATAAATTCGATGGTGTCTCGCGGCAATTTATTTTGGAACGCGAGCTCGATGACCGAGTTCCCGCGAATCTCAACATTCTGGTTTACAGCCAAGGAGTCGCCGAAAACAACGCCGAGTCTGCTGTCTTGGCAGAGAACGCCAAGATCGACTCCGGCTTCCACCGTCGTAACGCCGTTACCGACTCCGCCGCCAACTTGGAAAAATGACCCGCCCAATAATTCAAGAGAAGATTGGGTCAACTTCAGAACGGCTCCGTCTCCGGCAAAGAGTTCGGAATCCGTAAGGGAGAGTCCGGTCAAGCCTTCAATCTGCGTCGTCCCTTTCAGGACAAGAGACGATTTTTCCTGAAGCGTGACTCCGCATTCGAAGACAGCTCCGTCCATTTGAATCGCTCCGTAGGAGACATTCATCGCTCCCGCGCGAATGCGTCCGTTTATCACAGCCGAGGAGCGTGTCGTTACCTCCGGAGAAGTTTCCGTACCGTCTTCCGCGATAACAGCGTTCTTATGAAAACCTTTAACCGTGAGCACGCCGATGCCGTCAAAATCCGTTCCGACATAAAGCGTTGAGTTTGCGGGAACGAGCAAAGACGCGGCAGTCGTTTCCGTCGCACCGATATTTGCCGCCTGAACCGTCGCCTGAGCGACGACATTTATCTGCCCGCCGGTTGCATCTACGGCAAGCTCATTTTTTCCGCCCATATTGAACGTTCCGCCCGACATATTGAAAACCGTCGCGCGGAGCGTCCCGTTCGGATTGGTCGTCAAAACGCCGTTCCCGCTCAAATCAATGCGGCTCGCCTGAGAGTTTGCCGTGTTTACCTCGACAACCCCGCCATGGATATTAAGCGAACCGCCGGAAATAGAACCGCCGTTGAGATTGAGCTTCCCGCCGGCAATCTCAATGCCGCGCGTCGCTTCAATCGTTCCGTACTCGTTCAAATTGATTACGCCGCCGGAAAGAAGGACTTTCAACCCCTTCCAATTGACTCCGTCAAAGCTGGTAATTTTCCCGCCGTCGGAAACATTGAGCACGCCATTGTTAACGATGACGGAATCTTCCACGTATAGCACCGCCTGATTGCCGACGACGGAAAGATTGGTCGAAGAACGGTCAATCGCCACAGCGTGGACTTCCCGCCAATCGGAAATTTGCATGTTATCGCTTTCCATGACAACCGCTCCCGTGTTGAACTTCAGCGAAACATCGCTAACGATTGCCGTTCCCGTGCCCTTGTTGACAAATTCAACCGTCCAGTCCCCGGCTTCGGTTACACCCCAGAATGCGTTAGAAATATAAGTCCAGGTTAACGCCGTTGTTCCCTTTTCATTAACGACTAAATTGTAAACCGTCTCATAGGCATTGTCTTCCTTGTTATCGGAAAGCGACGCCTTATCCAAAAGCACGCTACGCGTTCCCGAGGGAGAAACAAGCGCGACTTGGGCATCTTCAAAATAGTTAATATTGTCGATTGTAAAGGTTACTTCGACGGATTCAATCGGTTGAGCAAGGGAGTCCACGCCCGCGACCGCGACCACCGCGTCGCTCGAAGTCCAAGCGTCCTTGTTTCCGCTCAAATTCGCATCGACCGTCTTTGAAGTACGAATCGTTTCGTAAGCAATATTTTCCGCAACTTCGATGAATTTCGGCGCGTTGACCAACCCGAACCCGTAGTCGTTGGAGAATTCAAAACCGGCGGAATTAACCGTCCAAACCGTTCCCGCGGATTGTTCGCCGCGCATCGCTTCGAGAATGTCGCAAGAGCGCGCGAGCGCGTGTTTCGCCCAACGCGCATCCATCGCCGGGTTGGCAGCGGCGGCAAGCGCAATGACACCAGAGACAATCGGAGTCGAGAAAGACGTTCCGGAGCTGTAAGTATAGTGCGTGCGATTGTCGGAATCGGAAGATGTATTGTCGTCTCCGGCTCGGAATCCGAATGATGTTCCGGTGTTGTTGTCGCCGCCCTTTTCATCGTCGCCGAGCATTGTCAATCCGTAACGGGAGGTTGAGAAAACGGATTCGCCCGGAGCCGTCACAAAAAGGTTCGCCCCGTAACAGGAAAAACCGCTGTAAAATCCGCCGCGGGAAGTCGATCCGACAACAATTCCGCCTTCATAATTGGCAACGGCATCTCCGTTGGCGTCTGCGGGCTGAAGGGCCGTGTTCAGGTTTGTTTTGCTACGAGAATTCCCTGCCGCGATGACGTAAATCGTGTTGTTGCGCGTCGTTTTTTCGAGAGCGGCAACCATTTCGTCCGGATTTTTAAAAATGTAATACGGCGGATAGCCGAAAGAACAGTTTTTGATATGAATGGCGGCATCGCCTTCAACTGCTCCGTTTGCCGAATTAATGCCGGAACCCCAATAATACGCTTGGATAAGTTGCGCGTCGGAAAGATCCACGTGCAATCCTGCAAGTTGCGCCTTCGGAGCCGCGCCGATAATCCCGATATTGTTTTGCCCGACGGCAGCCGCCATCCCGGCAACGAAGGTGCCGTGAGTTTCCCCGTCATATTTTACGGTATCGTTCGGGTTTGCAGTATTGACAAAATCTTTACTCCACTCCGTGTTGTAATTTTCCGCTAAGTCCGGATGTTCCGGATCCACCCATTCGTCAATAATTCCGATAATAACACCCTCTCCCATGTATCCGGCCATCCACGCCGGAGAGATATTAATTCCGTTAAGAGAAGGATTCCACTGCCATTGAGAATTATAGAGCGGATCATAAAGAGCCCCGTCATAAGTTTCCTGAACCGATTGGGCGTTTATCGTAAGAGCGGAAAGCGCCGTCGCGCCGGCAAACAAAAGTGTTAAAGGTAAGCGGAGAGGGGAATTCATAAAGATAAGATTTGGAAAATAAAAAGCAAGGGGCGAGACAATACTCGCATTCTTGGCGTAGATGAAACTCCTTTCTTGTTGTTCCCGCAAGGAAAAACACGCAAAAGAGCGCGGAAAACAGGAGTCCCGAACCCGGAGAATCGACACAAAAAAACGTTCCCGCCGATTTGACGGGAACGCTCGGAAGAAAAGAAATTAAACTTCGTCAAAACGCCGCTCGAAAAGCCCGGTAAGCTCATCCAAAAGATGCTGAGCCATCGTCGTGTCCGCCCCGGATGCGAAAAATTCCAATTTCGATCCGTTGCCCGCCGCGAGCATCATCAAGCCCATAATACTTTTACCGTTAACCCGTTCGTCGTCTTTGGCGACTTCGAGTTCCACGCCGGGATATTTATTGGCGATTCGAACAATCATCGCCGCCGGACGCGCATGGATTCCCATCTTGTTTTGTACAACAAGTTCACGTGTAAGTATGTCTTGAGAGTCTTCTGGCATAGATTTGAAAAGGGATATTTGAACATTGACGGCAAATCCCGTCAATCCTACAAAAAAAATGCGTTCCCGCAAACCGAAGCCTACGGGAACGCAAAAGACCGCTTAGAAGCGATAGCGGAAGCCGAGATTTGCGCGATGAGCGACTTCGGATTCCGTTCCGACTCGGAACTCGTAATTGAGATAGAGCGACGTTTTGGCATCCAAGTCAAACGAAACACTCGGAGCAACGGAAAGCGAAGTTCCGGAAAGCGCACGAGCATCCGTCGTAAACGTGGAGTTGGCGAGGGACGATTCGATTTCCACCTCATCATCAAGGAATTCATGAATGAGGGAAAGATCCAACCCGACACGCGTCGCATGACCTCCGAGTTCAAACACGCAGTTCAATGCGGCACCGAGGCGCGCTTGGAGACTGAGAGCGTCAAACGAATCCGTTGCCAATGCCGTTCCGGAATCAATTGCGGAAGAAGAGTTTTCTTCAAACTTATCAACGCGATAATAGGAAAGCGCCAATCCGGCGTGCGGGAAGAAATCGAGATGTGCGGTTTCGCCCCATTCCGCAACCGTGCAGGCTCCGACGAAATCAGCGAAGATCCCGCCGTGCCATCCGTCCGTATCTCCGTCGTTTTTCCCGTAGAGCGTGCGGCGTTCCACATCATAACTTGCGTATCCGATTTGTACGCCCGTGTTCAACGAAAGATAATCGTTAATCAGATGGCCGGCAAAGAACGTTGCACGAATATCGTCAGACTCGATTTCGCCGCCGTTCCCGTGAATATCCGCCTTCCCGTGATCATACGCAACGGCAAACCCGGCAGTTGTCTCCTTGTTAAACTTGATGTCCGCTCCCGCAAGCGCCCCGTAAGTGTTGTAGTCGTAGACCATGGAATCGGAATCGCTCCCGCCGTCTACGGTAGAACCTTGCGCTTGAGCAAAAAATTCCACATCGCGCTCATAAACCCAAACTGCGCTGTTGGAATCATAAAGACGTTGTTCGAGACGACCCGAAACGGCACGAATGTCCGACGTGAATCCGGCATGCGGCATCGACACCATCGATGCATAGGCAAGCGGCGAAAGGTTCGCAATCGCGTCGCCCAATTGTGAAAGGGAAGTTTTATTCAGAGCATCGGCGATTGCCGCTTCTTCCGACGTCAGTGTTGATTTCAGATAACCGTTTTCCGGAGTCGCCCAGTCGTTAAGAATGCCGACCAGCTCATCAAGACCGTCGTGCAAATCGGCTCCCGTTTTACGGAAGTCAGACTGCGCAACATAGACCTTAAGGTTTCCGTCCGCCAAGCCGGCTTCGTCAATGTAAAGCGGCTCGCCGGAAGACGTAAGGCTGAAGCTGTTTTTGTCGATTGCGGTCGCCGTTCCCGTGCCCACGTATTCGAAAACGGACAAGGCTTTCCCGCGTTCGTTTTGGCTCATCGCAACATCGAGAGTAACCTGCCCGCGAACCGCGACATTGCCGGAATAACGGAGTGCTTCCCCCGCAGAAATATCAAGCTTGTAGGTGGAACCGTCTTCGAAATCGACGCTCGCGTTTTCTGCGGTCAGGACGATCCCGCCGCTGAGGACGGCGCCGTCTTTAACCAAAATTCCGGAGCTCGCCAGCTTCGTTCCCGAAGCGAACGCAAGCGTCCCTTGAGAAACAACGGTTTTTCCGGTGTAGCTTTGCGTTGCCGAATCAAGAAGCAAAGCACCGCTTCCGGTCTTTTCGAGATTTCCCGCACCGCCGATATCCTTCGAATAACGCGCATAAGTGTAGGCGCCCGAATCCGCCGCCAACGTTAGCGTTCCTCCGGCGTTAGTCGCCAAGGCGATTCCTTTATTCGAGAAATCGTAAACCCCTCGCGAAGAAGTCGCCTTCGTCAAAATCGATCCGATCCAATCGTTGCCGACAAGATTTAAGGTCAGCCCCGCACCGTTGCGATTCGCAAGCGTCACAAGGACATCATCTGCAATTTGGATATTCGGGAAGAGGGAACCAAACGCGGTTTCCGACAAATCAATCATTCCTTCGAGAGCAATTCCGACCTCGGAAACGCCGTCCGCAACAGAAATCTTTCCGCCGTAAACCTGTCCGGCGACATCTCCGACAAGTCCGAGCGCACTTCCGTTGGTCGCAAGCGTAATATCGGCAGTATTTGCCAGCCCGACACTCAACGCGCCGGATTCGGAACCCGCGCCGACCCGGAATGTCGTTCCCGTAGCAAGCGTCGCATCCTTCGTTCCGTCAGAAAGAGCAAGTTCGCCGCTTCCCGCAACCGTAATTACGGCATTTTCCGCCGTATCAAGGGTTCCCGTGAAAACAACGTTGCGGTTCGGAGCAAGCGAAATCGTCGTTGCCGATGCGTCAAACGCAAGCGTTCCCGTTCCGGAAACACCGCCGATTGCGTTAATTCCCGCGCCCAAGCTGAGCTTCGAAGCCGTTCCGAGATCAAAAGTTCCGGTAAATCCGGCAATCGAAGCTCCGGAAGAAACCGTCGTAGCACCTCCGCCCAAGGCAAGCGTTCCCGCACCGGAGAGCCCGTTTTTAACCGTCGCCAAATCGAGTCCGTTCTTTGCCGGATCCACTTCAAACGTCGCTCCCGCCGCAATCGTAATTGAGTCGGGCGTATTGTTGCTGAGATTAACTCCGTTAACCGAAAGAGTTCCGGATTCAACGGAAAGCGCAACGCCGTTAAAATCAACCTCTTTCCCGAGGATTGCAACACCGACGCCTTTCTTAATCAAATCCGTTCCCGCAGCAGCCGAAAGCTCGAAATTCAACAATTTTTCGAGAGCAACACCGTTTTCGTCAGCTCCGATATCAAGAATCAAATCGCCTTCTTTAAGCGCAACAACGCCTTCGAAATCGACATCCGAAAGAGTCAACGCTCCGGAGCCGATCTTTTCGATTGTTCCCGTTCCCGTGATTGCTCCCGCGAACGCGCTGTCGCCGGCACCGGAAACCGTCAATGTCCCGTCCACGTCAAAAACCGTTCCCGCAGACATTGTAACCTGCTTGAACTGATAATTTGCGCCGGCGGCAATCGAAACCGTTCCCGCTTCAACAAGGAAAGAATCCACGTTCCAGTCCCCGTTCGTACGAGTAAGCGACAAGGTTCCGGCTCCGCTTTTCACAAAGCTTGCCTTTGCATCGGCAGTCGCGGAGAGAATGTTTCCGCCAAATGCGGTCTCGGTATTCTCTGCAATATCGAACCGGAGCACCGCCCCGTCGCCGAGAATCGTTTCCACGGATTCACTGCCGCCGCGGAAATCGCAATTTTCGTTAAACCGCAATTCCATTTCCCCGGCTTCCACGACAAATGCATATTCATTTTCGTAGTGAGCCAATGCCTCGCCTTGAGTAAAGATAAGCTTCCCTTCGCCGGATTTAACCAAGCGCGAAGCCGTTCCCGCAAGCGGAGCGCCACCGGAAATCTTCCCGTTGAACGTCAGCTCTTTTTCCGCACCGACGTCCAGCGTAAATGCCGTTCCTTCGTTCAAATAAACGTTAACGCTTTCGGCAAAAGCCTTACGTTCTCCGGCGTTGACCACCAAAGATCCTTTCCCGACTACAATTTCGCCGGTGAAATCCGCTCCCGCGGCTTGTCCCAAAGCAGAGCCGATAACCAATGTCCCTTCGCCGTCCTTGAGAATCGTTCCCGCGCCGGAAATAACGCCGTCGCCTGCGATTTCAAAAACACACGGTTCCGTTCCTTCCGAAACGACGGTAAACAGCGCTCCCGCGTTGACATAAACGCCGGAGGTACGGCGAATCGCATCCCAATCGACACGCAATTCTCCGCCCTGAACAAGCGTTGCTCCGGTATAATCGCTCTTTCCGGTAAGGCGCAAGGTTTCGCTTCCGATCTTTTTCAAGACCACACCGTCGCCGGTAATCGTTCCCGCGAAGGCAGGCAATTCCCCGTCGGCATAGCGAACGCCGATAATCTTTTCGAATTCCGCGTACTTCGCGTCATCCGTGGCGGCTTTGCGAATTGCTTCGACGTTGAAGCCGTACAAGCCGCTAAGGATATTAACGTTTTCCGTCGTAAGGCGGAATTTATAATCGTCGACAAAAAGAGAGATAAATCCGTAAAGCGTCTGAGACTGGGTTACCTGTTCCGCCGTCAGACCGTTCCCGTAAGTAGAGAGATATTTGATGACGTTCGCATCCAAGAGGTTCCGATAACTTGCACGCGTCAGCGTCACGGCACCGGTTTTCGCTTCGTAAGCGAAGAGCGTCGCCGGATTCGCCTCGTAGCGTTCCGCGTAAGTAAGCAAATCGTTGAGTTCCCGTGCGGTCCAGCCGGTCGGGTTTGAGGCGACAAAGCTACGAATCGTCTTGAGGTCGAGAATCTGATTGAACGCACGATCCAAGCGGGTTTCGTTGATTCCGAAGCCGCTCCAAACGGACGAATTCAGCATGGCGCCGAACGTTCCCGAGTCAATTGTCGCATAAATATGCGAAAACGTATTCGCCAACTTCGCCGGATCTTTGAGATAGTTAATTGTATCTTGAGCGGTAATCGTGTCACGCGAAGCAACTCCGGAAGCGTCTTCCCGCATGTAATCCGGACGAAGCGCGCCGAGCGAAGCAATCGTCTCTGCCGCCTCCGAACCGGCAAATCCGCCGACTGAACTCAAGTCCAAACCGAAACTTCCAAGGTAGGAATCCGCATCCGCCGTAGCAAAGAAGTAGCCGTCGTTGGCAATTTTCTTCGCCCCGGAATCGTAATATTCACGAATTCCGTTAACGGTTTTCGCCAACGCTTCGTCCGTCAATCCGATTGTCAGCGTTGAGCCGCCGGAGAGGGCGACCGTCGAATTTTCGGATCCGATGAGCGCCGCAAGGTGTTGGCTTTTTTCGGAAGAAAGGCGTCCGGAGTTTGCTAAAACCGTTCCCGAAGATGACAAAAGTGCACCTTCGTCGCCGAGTCCGATCGCTCCCGAGAGTCCGATTGTCGCCAATGAATGCGAAGACGACTTGAGCGACAATCCGCGCGTTCCGGCTTTAACTAAACTTCCGGTTCCGGAAATCGTTCCCGCGAATTCACCCGCTCCCGTCAAAACGGCTACCGCATCGTAATGAGAATTGTCAGAGAAGACAAGAGACGTACTCGCGTCGCCGACGAGTGTCGGGAGAATCTGGTACGACTGCACCGTAATACGTGCATTTTCTTCCAATGTAATTGACGACGCGTTTGAGAATACGCTTGCCAACTCATCGTCTCCGAATTTCCCGAGTGTCAGCGTCATGCCGTCAGCAACGGTAACAACGCCGTAAAAATCTTCTTGAGCCGCTGCGACTTGAATGTTCCCGCGATACGGATTGATATCGTCATACGATTCCGCGCGGTAATACCATGTTGTCGAATTAACGAGAAACTCGCGCCCGTCGTTGATGAGACCTCCGTGTTTAACGCCGTTTTCGTCGACATATGAAGAGTCATATGTGAAAAGCAAAGTCGAAAGTCCGGCGCCTTCCAAGCGCGCATTCAAGGATTCTGTACGGTTGGAAATCACCCGCAGCGTTCCTTCGTTTCCGACATAGATTCTTCCGGCTCCGAGCGAGCCGACATCCGCAAGCCATGCGCCTTCGTAGATGAAGAGACGATTGATGACTGCGTCCACTTCACCTTCATAGATGGCAGTTGTATTTGCAAATGTTCCCTTCCCGGTTTTGATAATGTAGCCGTCATTGGCTTCGGCATTTTTTACATCCGTCGAATCCGTTGTAAAAAAGCGGCCGCAGAAAAATCCGTCGCGATCCTCCTGCTGATTGATAATCATCGTTGCTCCGCTACGGACAAAAACCGATGTTTCGTATGCAGTCTCAACGACATTGCCTCCCGGAGTAAAATACGGAGTCAGTTCATAGAAACCTTCGCCGCCTTCCAAATATTCGTTGTGAAGCGTTTCGCGCTCAAAGAAAAGCGACTGCACATTGTTCAACACTTGTGTGCCGTAAATTGAAACCGCCGTCGCACTATGTCTCCCGACATCGACGTAGCGACCGCGGGTTTCCCAAACGGCACCGTCAACTTGACCGAACTCGGCAATTTCAGCGAAATACGCCGAAAATTGAACCGCCGTTGCCGTCTCCAAAACATTGTCTACGACATTTTTCCCCGTAGAATCCGAGCCGATATTCGTATCCGTCAGCAAGAATACGTCAGCCAAGACTCCGGAGACAAGCATCTCGCCTTCGTCCGTTGTCTGGCGAACATTCCCCGTCAGATCGTAAGACGCGGCAAGATTGTGGACATAATTAAGAACAGAAGCTTCACTGCTCGGATTTAAATCGAGCGACGGCACGGAAGATGCGT
Organism: Candidatus Spyradenecus sp.; assembly: GCA_045535075.1. Taxonomy (GTDB): domain Bacteria; phylum Verrucomicrobiota; class Verrucomicrobiia; order Opitutales; family UBA953; genus Spyradosoma. Next base: position 81,469 of record JAZSKX010000017.1, read on the forward strand.
TTTCGGAGAGCGTCGCAAATTCGGCACGATTCGTAATAGAAACAATCCGATTTCCCGCAGGCACTCCCGCTTGGGTCGGCGCACCTACGAAATAGACACGTCCCGTTCCCGCGAGCTTTCCGATCTTGGATTCACCGTCCCACCCGAAGTCGCGCCCGGTCGCAGCGTCGGTTGTCGCGATTATGATACGGGAAGACGATGCGCGATCGCCGCCCAACTCAATTGTGGTATTAATATCCGCCTTGACGTTCTGAAGGAAATTCAATGCGCGAACTCCGACCGCTTCCTCCGTCGGTCCGGTGTTCCCGTCGCCCAAATCAAAGCCTTTTGAAAGCAGATTTTTCTCGGCGGAGGCGAAAGAAACAACGGAAGTATCCTTCAAAACCAAATTGGAAATCCCGACATAGCCCAATTCGTCTGCAACCGGCCAATCTGCGCCCGAAATTGCAAATTCAGCACGCGGTCTCCCGTAGGCAACGTACTGAGAAAGGTAACCCGACGCGATCAGCGTCGTTCCGCCGGAAACCGTCAACTGTCCGGAAAATGCAGTATTTCTGACATCAACGTTCCCGCGATTATCAATTCCGACGAGCGAATGAGTGTAAGCCTGTTCGTAAACACCGCGTGCCTCACCGTTCGTCGTCAGATACGTTCCCGAGTAATAATTGATATCCTTAAATCCCTGGTACTCCAAGGTTCCGCCGCCGGTAACCTCAATCTTTCCGCCGGTCCCGCCGATATCATAGTATCCCGTCCGGAAGTAATCAGCGCCCAAGGTTCGGGGAACGCCGCCTTCGGAGGCACTGGAAGAAGAACCGTAGAAATGTCCTTTTACCGCATGCGACTCGGAAATTTCCAGGGTGAGCGTTCCGTTCTCCGTAACGTAGTAGTCTTCCGTCAATTGCTTATCGACGGAAACCTTCATATTGCGATCAACATTGATTGTCGCTGCGGAGGCGAGACAAGCACCGCCGAGGAAAATCGCCGCAGAGAGGAAAAGGTTTTTGGAAAATTTCATAGAATTAAGTCTTTCCTAAAGAAGATTAGAAGCAGTGGCGGAAGCCCGCGTTGAAATTGTGATTAATCTGTTCGTCCGTGCCGTATTGAAGCATGTAGCCCAAAGAAAGCGAGTCGCGTTCCGAAAGATCCACCGTCATCGAAGGCGCGATTGAGAATGCGTCCGACGAACCGATTGCCGCCGAAACATCAAACGCCGTGTCGCGGTATTGCTTAAACCGAGCATCGATGTCGGCGTCATCATCAACGAATTCATGGTGATAGGCGAGATCCAGGGAAACGCGAGCCTCCCAATCGCCGAGCGGGAACTTCCAGTCAAACGTAGCGCCGAGGCGCCCGCGAACGCTGTGAGCGTCGAAGGAATCGACGTCCAATCCGGCGATTCCGGACTCGTCAAACGATCCGACTTTCGAGAAGAGATACGAGAGCCCGATATACGGAGTAACCACGACAAGCTTGTTTTTGTCCTTGCTCAGCATGAAGCCTTTGCCGAGCGTTACCGCCGCACCGGCATTCCAACCGTCAGTATCGCCTTCCGATTTACCGACAAGCGTATTGCGTTCAATGTCGTAGCTGTTGAGTCCGAGGTGAAGCGCCCCGTCGAGGAAAATACTTCCGTCCCCAAGCAATCCGCTTGCAAAAGCCGTTGCCCGGAAGCCGTCGGAACGAATTTTCCCTCCGCTATTGTGCAAACTTGCACTCCCGTAATCGTAGCCCAGCGTAAATCCGTAAAGAGAGAAATCGTCCGGCTTAACGTCAAATCCGACGAGCGCTCCGTAGGAATTGAAATCAAAGTTCGCAGCGTCGCTTCCCGAGCCGTTTTCGACGACGCTCGTCTGAGCACGCGCGAAAAATTCAAGCCCGTTGTCATAAAGCTCATTCGTCGAATCGTAGCGACGATGCGATGCTCGCTCGGCAATTGCACGCCAATCATTTTCAAAGGAATTGCGCGACATCGCAATCATCGATGCATAGCCGATCGGAGAAAGCTTTGCGATTTCATCTGCAAGAGCGGATGCCGAAACCTGATTCAGGGCAACGCCGATCGGGCCCCAGTTTGCCAGCAATTCGGACTCGAAAATAATTCCCGTGGCAATGCCGGCATCAACGCCGCTCATTTCATCAAGAACGTCCGTAAAGCTTCCCGCCAATCCGTCTCTCAAACCGCCGACTTCCGCTAAGGATGTACCGACCGCATATGCGGAAATCACGCCGGTGTCGCTTTGAGAAAGCATCAGCGAGGTTGCGCCGTTGGTCAGCTTCCCGTAGCCGAAAAGCGCAGTCAGTTCTTCCTTGGAATAGGTCGTTCCCGAGAGCGAATTGAAAAGAACCAACTCGTTCCCGCGCGTCGCTGCCGCCGTTCCCGTGAGGCGAATTACGCCGTTGTTTTCAAAGGTTCCCGCGTAATCAATAGAATCTCCGTTGTTTACATCGAGAACAACCGTGCCGTCGTTTACAAAATTTCCGCCGACCGTCGCGTCTGCCGTTGTTGCCGCCGACGTTGTCTTGGCGATGGCGGGAACTTTGACTCCGGTCAGCTTAACGCCGCCTTTCATTGTTCCGCCGTTTTCGACTTTCAAAATTGAAGTCGCCAGAGAAACATTTTTGAATTCGGCTGTTGTCCCGTTCTCGACAGTCGTCGTTCCCGTGTAAGTCTGATTCGCCGAAACCGAAGTCGTCTTGGACCCGCGGAACGCAACATTGCCGGTACCGGAAATTGAGCGATCGAGCACTTCGTTCGCTTCTCCTGCGCGGATAACGAAAGTTCCCGCAGAATTTTTGGCATCACTCGCCAAAGTCGTAAACCCGACGGCAGAATCAATTGCACTCAACCCGGAAACAATCAATTCTCCCTGGTCCACACCCAAAACCAAACGCGTGTTTGCAGAAGTCGTTGCTGCAGCCCAAAGCGCGTCCGAAGCAAAAAGAAGGCTCTTCCCGCCGTCCGCGACTCCGTCAAAAGCAAGAGAGGAAGTCCCGTTCCCGCTTTTAATCAGCGAAACGGTTCCGACCTTTGCTCCTTCATCCATGCGCACTTCGACATCGGAAAGGCGATTGCTACGATCCGAATTCGTCGTGAAATAGATTGTTGCATCGTTCTTTACGCGCAAGCCTCCGGTCGGCGTGTTGTTCAACTTCGAAGCTTCCGCACTGACCTGAACCTTACCGTTATCGACAAGGATCGTTCCCGTCGCCTGGACATCTTCAATGTTCAAGCAACCTTTTCCGGAAACAACGACATTGGCATTAAAGCTTCCTCCGATCGTCGTGTCATGATTTTGAGCAAGGAAAACCTGTTTTGACGTTTCGAGACCGCCGGTTGTTTGCAATGATGCCAGTTTGACTCCGGTTCCCGTCACGACGATTTTAAAGCTTCCGGCATCCAAAACGCCGTTAAAGTACCTACCGCCGTCAACCGCCGTCGAAGTAAGCATCGACGTTCCCGTCAATTCAAGCGTTTCGGAAGAGGAGCTCGCAGTTTCAAGCAACGCAATCGTTCCGGAGCCTTCGATTTTCGAAAGATCCGGGGTTACGTCGTAGGCGCACTCGAGGGAAAGCGTTGCTCCCGCGACCACAACCGCCGAGTTAAATTTGAACGCATCCGAGCCTTCAAGACGAAGTTCTCCTTCCAAAACCTGCAAATCCGAGCCGAGCCAAGAAGCGGCATTGGACGATTCAATCGTAAGGCTTCCCGTGCCGATTTTTCCGAGCTTTCGGTTTCCTGCGGGAACGCTCGCGTCGAACAACACTTTCCCGTCCAAGCGGGCGTCCGCAGAATCCGTTGCGAAAATCACGCGGGCATTTTCTCCCGTAAGCGCGACATCGTGATCAAGAATTGTCGTAATCAGCGTTGCCGAATCCGAGACGGAAAGCGCAACCTGAGACTCAAGCTCTCCGTTGAAAACGAAGGTTCCCGTTCCTCCGACTTTGAATTCCGTTGCCGTCGCATTCGTCCCGTACACGCCGACGGAACCCGTATATGCGCCAAACGCGGAATAATCCGTCGAAACAACACGGTTTACGGTTGTCGCGTAAGATGCAGCGTTATTTGTAAAGGCAACGCCGTTCGTGTTTTTGAGTGCGAGGGTCAGCGCCGTCGGAGCATCCGTGTTAATGAAAACATTTCCGCCTCCGGCGAGCTCTTTAAATGCCTGATTCGTCGCGATGTAAAGAGAACCGTTCCCGCCGATATTTGCCGACGCAGAATCGGAAAGCAGGTTTTCCGTAGCCAAGTAAAGATTGCCTTCCGTAACCGACAGAGTTCCGACGAAATCCTTTCCGGCGCTCCCCGTGTTTCGGAGAGTCAAATCTCCCGTTCCCGATTTTTCGATCGTTCCCGCCCCGGCAAACGCGCGATCAACCGTCGCCGCCTTCGTCGCACTTAATTCAAGTGTCGCGCCCGCAGCCACGGAAACGGATTTTCCGGCTCCGACAAAATCGGCATCGACCAAAGCGAGCTCACCGGCTTCAACAGCGAGATTTCCGCTCAAAGTCGTCGAGCCGTTCAAAGTCAAAACACCCGTTCCCGCCTTAACTAAATTCCCTTTGTTATCCATCGTTCCCGCCCACGTAACGACACCATCCGCTTGATTGAGCGTCAAAGTCGAATTCGCATTGCTGACGAAAATATCGCCCTGCGCTTTTACGTCGGACTCCGAGCGGGAATACAGGCTCATGGTCAAATTACCGCCGGCGACAATGGTTTTTCCGAAATAATTTACTTCCGAACCGAAAGTGAGCGAGCCTTCGCCTTTCTTTTCGAAATTTCCGTCGCCCGTTAGAGCCTTATCAAACGTGTATTCCTTAGAAGCGTCCGTTCCCGTGTTAACGGAAAGCGTTGCTCCCGCCGCGACAGAGATCCCGTCGGCAAACGTTCCTTCGGTGTAGGCATCGACATCCATTTCGACTGCGCCGCCGAGGACTTTGAGCGATTTCGCCTCAACCGTTCCCGCGATGGTAACGCGTTCGTCTCCGACCTTAATAATATTGTTTGCCGCCAGTCTTCCGTTAAAGGAAAGACGGTCGATCATTTCATTCAAGTCGGCAGAATCGGTTCCCGCATTCTGCCCAAGCAACTTAACGTAGAGGCGCGTCACGTCGGCAACCGTTACGGTGTTCGGTTCCACGTCACGACCGAAAAGCTCTTTCAACGCTTTGCGTTCCGACGAGCCGAACTGTTCGTTTTTGAAGTAAGCCACTAACGCTTCTGCCTGATTTTCCGTGAGCCCAGAGCCCCGGAAATCCAAAATCGGCTTGAGATAAGTTTTAACAAGCTTATCGGAATCGTTCCCGCTCGTGCTCGGGTAGGTTTGCAGAATTCTGTCGCTGTTGCCGAGATCGTCGGTTACGATTACGCCGAGCGCGTTTCCGACGGACGCCTGATATGCGGAATTAAGGACGGAGCGGCGGGAAGCGTCTGCTCCCAACTGCAAATCTCCGTTTTCAAGCGAGAGTTCCGTATTGGTTCCGCCGACGAGAGAAACCAGATTCTGCGCTCCCGCAAACGTTACCGTCGTTCCCGCATTCATCCAAACCATGGACGAATTCCAAAGCGATTGCGATTTTGTCGCATTGATTGCGCCTTCCTCAATCACCGTCGCGCCCATGTAAGAAATCATGGAGCCGCCGTCGAGAGTTAAAGTCTTTGCTCCGGTTTTTACGAGATTCCCGGTCCCTGTAATTGCTCCGGAGAATCGGCTGTATTCCAGCTCGTCCCCATTCCCGGTTTTGCCCGAGATTCCAAGAACGTCGTCCGTCGCATCAAGGGTTGTACAGACGGTCAGAGTCGAGCGTCCCAAATCCACCTTGGAATAATAATCACCCGTGAGATTATTGATTTTTTGGTTGGTGTTATTAAACGAAAGAGTCGAAATCTGCGAACCGGCATAAAGGTCCGTTTCCGTTCCGACTTTCCCCGCAAGAACGACGGCTTTTGCATTGCCGACGGACCCGCCCGAGAATTCAACGCTGTCCGTGTAGGAAAGACGTTCCAAATCGGCACCGGAAATTACCTGTTCTTTGCCGGCTGCATCCGTGTAGTAATAAACGCGTTCCCCGAGAGCATTTTTGTAGTACGCAACGTTATCGAAGGTTTCTCCGAGCTCGGTCGTGTAAGTTCCGAATCCGTTCACGTCATAATAGCGATAATTGCCTTCGGCGTCCGTGTAGCCCGCCAAATCCTGTGCGGTGAGAACGAGCGTCAGCCCGCGTTCCACAAAAACTTCGCCCGTAATAAAACGCTGTTCGACACCGAGCTCAATCGTTCCCGGGTTGCGGCTATCGCTGACGTCAATCGGCCCGCCCAAAGTGTCGATAAGAGCAAACGTACTAAAATGAACATCCTGCAGGTTAATGCGTGTTTTCAACGTTTCCGTTGCATTTTCGACAAGCGTAAAGTTCACGCCGTCCGCCGCATAAAGCCCGGGTTCTTTCACCCAGTTTGCCGCATTGTATGCCTCGCCTTTGGTCCAGTCGTAGCTTCCCGGATCCAAATCGATTGCCGTAATGTTGACAACGACATTGCCGGCTTCAAGCAATGCGAGCTTTTCATAATTTGCGCCTTCAAGCATCAGCGCAAGATCCCCGGCTCCGTACTTAACGACGGTTCCGCCCTTAATAAGCGAGCCGTCCGCATTTACGCCGGCGGCATCTCCGGCCTCGTTCACACCGCAAATCGTTCCTTTGTAAATCCCGCCCTTGCCGGCTTCCTGATAAAGCGCAAGCACGGAACCTTCTTTAACCGCCAAGTAAGAACCGCTTCCCGTTCCCGCGACAATCGGAGCATCTTTGTCTGCGGAATCCGCGGCGTTTTGGACTGCGCTCGCCGCAGAAAGATTCGTATCGAGCGCTCCGACTCCGTTCGCAAACATCGCTTGGAAATTGCGAATCGCCTCGTTGTTGTTCACGACGAGCGTTCCCGCAGAAGAATCCGTGAAAAATGCCTCTTTGTAATAAGTAACCTGAACTGTGTTTTGATCTCGGCGTTCCGTGCGGTCAAACAGAACACGCACATCCGCACCCAAGCGCGACGCTTCCGAAAGGGAAGACGTTACCGCACCGTTCCCGCTGGAGTTTTGGGGATCGATCGTTCCCGCAATCGTCAGCGAACCGGCATTCCAAAGCGTACGCCCGTATTCCAAATCACCGTAGCCGTACTTTGCCAACGCTCCCGTGACATCCACGGAAATCGCATCATTGACGGCGGCATTCAAAACAACGCTTCCGCCTGCGACGAAGAACTTCCCGCTGAAATCGCGGTTCTCGCTCAGCATCGTAAGCTTGCCTTCGCCGGTTTTATAAATATCCGCATCCCCGATGATATAACCGACGGATCCTCCGTCCTGCAAAGTCCCGTTCGGATTTGTGCTATCCCACGCATCAATATGAATATTGACGTGATAAATATCGTCTGCCGACTTCGTCGTGTTCCCGTTGTTGCGCCCGACATCCAAAAATGAGCCTGCCTGGTCGTTATTTTCCCCGGCTCGGAGATTGTGGAGGAAAACAAAAACATTTTTCCCCGCCATCGGTTTTTCCCCGCCGTTCGAAAAATTGTAAAGAAAGCGGCTTTGCCCGACATTTAAATAGGCTCCGTTCCAAAGCGTGATCTTGTCAACACCCGCCATCTCGCCTTCCCGCGGCAATCCGGCAACCATGCTGTTCACCTGAGGACCATAGTCTTTCCACAAATTCACATAGCCGCTGAGCAAAAGCGTTCCGGATCGGACGACCAGCTCTCCCGCATTCCAAGAGGGATATTGGATATCCTTTGGCCACGTTTCTACGATTGAACCGGCTTCACTTACGCTAATTGAGGCCTTCTCGGAGAGATTGGACTGATAAACGGCATAAACATCCGTTCCGTCCGAACGCCCGAAAATTTCAAGCGTTCCGTCGCCGGATTTGACTAGCGTTCCCGAGCCGGAGAAATTGGAGGAAATCGTCAAATTGGTATCGTTATCAACCTCGATTGTTCGATCTGCGTAGTTGGTAAAATTGGTTCCGTCCGCCCGGTCGTACGGTGCTGCGCCGGAAAGAACGGCACCGGCAATGAGACCCGCGGCCAATAAAGTTGTTTTCGTAAGAATCGGGAAACGCATAGGAAAAAAGATTAAAATTATTCGTTGGGTTCGAGAACAAAGGTCGTACCTTCTTTAAGAATGTAGCCTTCGGGGGATTTTTCTAAAATGGCTAACGCTCCGGAGCCGGTTACCGCCGCCAAGCGGACAAGAATCGGCTCGCCGTCCAACGCAACGACGAGGCGGCATTTCGCTCCCTCCTTCAATCCTTGCGTATTGCTGACGGCAATCTGGAAACGCGTATTGCTGAAAAGCATACTGATTTTTCCGGTGATTTTCGCGGGAACGGCGGGAGCGGCTTTTTCTTCCGCAGGTTTTTCCGCCGGAGCTGCTTCGGAAGCAACTTCCACCGGAATATCCGTTGCGACTGCCGGCGCGTCCGAACCGGGCATAATCGCAGAGCGAGCCGCAAATGCACCGCTCCAAACCTTAATCATTCGCCCTTTGAGCGGGAGCAAAATTTCAACTACGCGAGAGCCGACGGGAAGCTCCGTCAGCGCACCGTCCGTCAGCGTCGCGGGAGCGCCGTCAACCTTGACAACCGCGCCTTGCTGAAGCGCCAACACCAAGGGAACGTCCGGCAAAACAATTTTACCGTCGGGTTTTTGCGCCGGAATGTTCCCGCGCAAATCAAAATTCAGTTTTGTCATTTCTCCGGCTCGGATTTTTACGCGTCGCGTCTGCACGCCGTAGCGGGAAGAACGCGCCTCCACGGTTACTTCCTGCCCGAGCGGCAATCCGCCCATCATCAGAGAACCGTGCCCTTTGAGTTCTCCGTCAACAAACAGCGCGACATCTCCCGGAAGGCACGAAACCATCAATTCTCCCGTGCGCATTTTAAGCTCCGGAGCCAATTTCGTAATTTCTCCGCCGCGCAACAAAACATTTTCAATGCGGCAGGGAGCCTGCGCGTCCCGATGCTCAAAAATAAAAACATGCGTTCCCGCGGGGACATTTACGGAATCAAAAACGCCGTCGCTCCCGACGGTGCCGACGGGAAGTTTTTCTTCTCCGGCTAAGCGAAAAATTTGAGTTCCGGGTTCTGCCCTGACAATGAAAAACGGACGTGCGACCGCCGCAGAAGCCGCTTCCGCAAAGGCTCCGACGGGAACGACGATCCATGCGGCGAATACGGCAATCACCCAAAAAAACCAAGGAACAAACGAAATATTCTGTAAGCGAGTGAGAAAAGACATCTAGGAAAAGGGGAAATATGAGCAGGGTTTGTTTCCTGCCATAACACAGCTTTTGACGCGGGAAGTCAAGCACGCTATTAGAGAGAATTCCGCTTAAAATACTCGCGTAAACACCGAAAAGTCCGCCCTCGCATGCACAAAAAAAATCCGAAAGGCGAAAACCTTTCGGATTAAAGAAGAGACGGAAAATTATTCCCCGTCGTCGCCGATTGCATCAACCGGGCAAGAACCCTTTGCTTCTTCGCAAAGAGCAATTTCTTCGTCCGTCGTCGGTTGCTTGATGACGATCGTCACGCCGTTGTCGTCGTCACGCGCGAAGAAATCGGGTGCCATTTCGCGACAGACGTCGCAATCGATGCACTGGTTGTCAACGTAGAACTTACCGGGAACGCATCCCTCATTTTTATCATCAATGTTTGCCATAGAACTCCCCAGTATGCGACTCTTCCCTTCGTTGTCAAAGGTAAAGCCGAAATTATCTGTTGTTGATCGGATGCTCCCGCACGAAAAGCGGAAGCTGAAACTTGGAGCTTTCTTAATTTCGCCGCTTGCGTTAGTCTTTCGGGCATGGCTTGCAATAATATTTCCGGTTCTCAAGGTCGCTACGCCGCCCGCGGCGTTTCTTCGTCCAAAGATGAAGTTCACGCCGTCGTCGATAAAATCGACAAAGGGCTTTTCCCGGGCGCGTTTTGCAAAATCACGGAAGATTTTCTCACCGGGAATCCGGAATTGTGTAACTGCACGCACTCCGACGGCTCGGGAACGAAATCATTGCTCGCCTATATGTATTGGAAAGAAACCGGCGACGCCTCCGTTTACCGCGGGATCGCACAAGACAGCATTGTCATGAACATCGACGATCTGCTCTGCATCGGCGTTACCGGCAACACGATTATTTCCTCGACCATCAATCGCAACGCCAAGTCCATCCCCGGCGAAGTTCTTGCCCAACTCATCGGCGGGACCGAAGAATTTTTGCAAATGCTCCGCGACTATGGCGTCGATATTCGCTCCGGCGGCGGCGAGACCGCCGATGTCGGCGACCTTACGCCCACCTGCACCGTCGATTCCTGCGCAACTTCCGTGCTCCCGCGTTCCCGCGTTGTCGATGCCGCCCGCATTCGCCCCGGACTTTCCATCGTCTCGCTCGCGTCTTCGGGAACTTGTGCTTACGAACCCGTTGAAAACTCCGGCATCGCCTCCAACGGGCTCACCTCCGCGCGCCACGAAATGCTTTCTAAATACTACGCAGAAAAATATCCGGAAACTTTCGACAAGCGCATCGACCCGGAATTTGTTTACTGCGGCCCCTACAAAATGACCGACGCGCTCCCGGGATCAACGCTCACCGTCGGGAAAGCCCTGCTCTCGCCGACACGCACCTACGCGCCGTTTGTTCTGCGTTTGCTCAAGGAGCTTCCCGTTGAGCGCGTCTATGGGCTCATTCATTGTTCGGGCGGCGCGATGACGAAGTGCATCCGCTTCGGCTCCAACGTTCATTTCATTAAGGACAATCTGCTTCCGGTCCCGCCGATTTTCAAAGCTATTCGCGACGCAAGCAAAACCGATGCCGCCGAAATGCACCGCGTTTACAACATGGGGCAACGTCTCGAAATTTACGTCGAAGAAAAAGACGTTCCCGCAGTTCGGCAAATTGCGGATTCGCTCGGAATTGTCTCACAGGTTACGGGACGCACCGAAGCCTCCCAAAAAGCTGACGGCTCCAACCACATCACGCTCACGAGCGCCGACGGCGAAATCGTCGAATATTAATTCGAACTCTAAAAACCGGAATCGGCAATTCCCTCGCTTTCGTCGAACAAAACAGGGGTTTGCCGATTTTCCTTTCTCCGGATAAATCGATTTCCCAATGAACACGCTTCAAACTCTCGGCATCGCCGTCGCGCTGGCATCGGACGCAATGATTGTCGCCTTTTCCTACGGCGCAATCATCCGCTCCGGACGCCGAGCCGCCGCTCTAAAACTCGCGGGAACGACGGCGTTTTTTCAGGCGCTCATGCCGATTTTGGGCTTCATGGCGGCAAACAGCGTTCTCCGCTACTGCACAAGCTGGGAACCTTGGATCGCCTTTGCCGTTTTCGGAACTCTCGGCGGAACAATTATTTACAACGCAATTTTTAACCACGAAAATAAAAACGCCGCAATGCAGGACGACGGATGCGCCTGCGGGAAATGCGTATTGGGCGGCAAACGCCTGATCGCCGTCGGCATCGCAACGAGTATCGACGCGCTTTTTGTCGGCGCCGGAATGCACTGCCTCGCGGGAGCGCACGTCGAGCTCGCAGACGTTTTTCCGGCGGCGACAATTATCGGCGGCATAACTTTCTTCGGGGTTTTAAGCGCATTCGGTGTTTCTCGGATTTTCAGAAAACTGCCGCAGCGAATCATGGAAATCGCGGCAGGATTAATTCTGCTTTCTCTCGGCGTCATCGCGCTCGCCCAACACCTTTGCGCGGAGGCGGGAAAATGAAATCCGAAAACATCCCTTTCTCTCAAAACCGCGAAGCAAGTATCGGCGCACTCGGCGAAATCGCGCTCCTGAAAAAAATTGCCGCATGGCTTGCTCCGTTCCCGCAAGTTGCCCGCCCCTCCCCGCGCGGCATCGGCGACGATTGCGCTGTTTTCCCGAACGAACACGGGAACGCCCGACGCCTCGTAACCACCGACAGCGTTATTTTTTCCAAGCATTTTGACGCAAGCGTTTCCCCGCAAGCCGCCGGAGCCAAACTAATCAAACGCAACGCAAGCGACATTGCGGCAATGGGCGGCGTTCCCGCGGATGCCGTGCTTTCACTGGTCATGAGCCGCGACATCAAAATCGAGTGGTTAGAAAAATTTTACGCGGGAATGGCGCAAGCCTGCGCCGGGCTCAGCATCGAACTCGCCGGCGGCGATGTTGCCTCCGCACCGGCGGGAACGCAAATTTTCATTGCAACGCTCACGCTCACCGGATTCTGCGAAAACGAACCGCTCTTACGGGCAGGCGCACAAGTAGGCGATGTCGTTTTCGTCACGGGAACACTCGGCGGCAGCATCGAAAAAAAACACTTTGCGTTTACCCCGCGCCTGAAAGAGGGGGAATTTTTGGCAAGTTTCCCGCGAGAGAAAATTCGCGCCTGCATGGATATTACGGACGGCTTGGCAAAAGACCTGCGGGAAATCGTTCCCGCAAACGCGCATATTGAATTCGATTTTTCCGCAATTCCGATTTCCGACGAAGCGGAAAAACTTTCCGGCGGCAACCGCGAACTCGCGCTCGAACACGCATTTTGCGACGGCGAAGACTACGAACTTGTTTTTTGCGTCGCAGCGGAATTCGAATCAACGCTTAAGGCTCTTTGGCGGGAACGCTTTCCGCAAACGCCCTTGGCAAGAATCGGGCAAATTGCCTCCGGAGCCGCATCGTTCCCGCAACTCGGGAAATCCGGCTCCGGCTACGAACATTTTCGTTAAAAATTTCGCGCCTCAGGCGAAAGCGCTTTTATCGCCCGGCAAACACAATTTTCCTCTCTCATCACGGAAACCTTAAGAAATGAGAGAGCGTTGATCCTACCCGTTCCGAATTACCGAACCCCGGTTGCTGATTTTCACGGTTGATTTTTCCTACTCTGCGGCTATATTTTCGCCATCTCTAAAAAACCAATCACTACGATAGGATATAAAAATGAAAAAATCCGCTCTCTCCGGGATCTCCGTATTCACACTTTTCGCTGCCGCTACACTCTGCGCAGAGGAAACCGACACAAGCACCGCGCCGGAATTGGGCGGCGCGACGTCTGCAGCGGTTAGAGCCTTAATTCATATCATCGGGGACGCAGTGAAGATTGAGGCAAAGCTCATAAAGATTCTGATTAATGCTACGGACGGCGTTGACGAGGAAGTTCTGATTTACGGGCATAATAATGAGGAGCAAAAAGGCGACGGGATTACTTTTACGGATGGAGGAGGATACTCGGGAGATGACATTGTTACCGGCTATCATATTAAAGACCTTTATCCGGAGGCATCGAATAGCGGACAAATCGACGTAAAAGGAATTGAAGTCTATTCGCCGTATTCCGGGAAAGAGGCGGTTTGCGGGATTTACCACGAACAAGCCGGGAACGGTGCAAGACAAGGGCTTGGCAAGATCGCAGTCTCGGAAAAGGTGGACGTTTCGTATTTCGAAGACAACGCAAGCGTCGCCGGGATTTGGCAAAAAGGCTCAGACACAAGCGAACCGCCGTATTTTTACGAGAGCGTGAAATTAAACGGCGTTAATATTTCGGCAACGGGAAGCGGCGCAACGGCTTACGGAATTGTTCAGGACGGGAACGCGCACATAGACAAGAACCTTGAGCTTCACGGAAGCGTTTCAAGCTCACGCGGGAACGCGTTCGGTGTTAAGGGCGGCGTTTACGGTGGAAACATCTTGGCGGACCTGACCGTCTCGGCGGGCGAAAGCGGAGTCGCCGCCGGAATTTATTTAGCCAAAACCGCGGGAAGCATCGACGGTTCAATCGACGCAGACGGAAACAGGATAATGAATTCTGACGGGAGCGTCAAAAAAGCAAAGCTCACCGTAACATCTAACACAGCCTCGGTCGGCATCCTCTTGGGCGGGGAAAGCACATTCGACTCAGACGGGAACGTAACCGGCGAAACCAAAGGCGGGAACGTTTCCGGCGCACTCGCGAATTACGATATTTCGGTGGAGAGCAAATCTCAGAATCCGGAAAACATGGCGATTGGCGTTTACATGCACAACGGCGCTTCGGTCGACTCGATGAGCGATTTGAAGATTTCCGCCATTTCTTACTACGGTCCCGCCGCCGGATTCGTTTACGACAACACGGGAACGGAAACAATGTCCGCAGGGACAACGATAAGCCGTTTGGATATTACGGCGGAAACGTTTACCTCCGTGTTTGAAGAGTCCGACTGCGGACGCACCGCCGGGATTCTCATCGGAAAAGATGTCGATTTTAAAGTCGATGATTCGTCAATCACCGTCACGCCGGGGAACGGGCGGGACAGTTACGGTTTGGCTTACGGGAAGAACGTTTCCGGCGATGCGGAAAACGGCGGGAGCGCAGACGACGGCGGGGTCGGGATCTTCAATCACACAAACAAAGATTCGTCCGGCTTGGAGATTACGAATTCGCAAATTGTCGCTTACGCCTGTAACACGGCTACGAAAGATGCGAATGCTTACGGGCTTTTTGTAGGCTATGACAAGACTTACGATTACGAAGGAAATGAATTTACGGCGATTAGCCCGAGCGCGAACGCTTACGGGCTGTATGCTGCGGGAGCCGCCAAGGTGAGCAATCTTACAACGCTCACGGCGAAAGATTCTTACAACGCCTACGGCGTCTATTTGTTCAATGCGGCGGAAGTGGACGCTACAAGCCTGAAGAAAGTCGTAGCACACTCAAACTCTGTCGGCGGGAGCGCATACGGTATTTTTGTCGATAATAGCGCGAATGGAGAATTCAGCAATTTCACGGGAGATGTCGACGTTCTTTCATTTTGCGGAACGGCTTACGGTGCGTATGTCAACGGCTTGTCGGAGTGGGATTTGAGTTCTGCGACAATCAAGGTTAAGAGAACGGAAAGCGCTGCCGATTTTGAGAGCGTCAAAAACGAGAATAATATCGGGAGCACGGATAGCTCCGACGAAAGCGGAACTGCCTACGGCGTGTATGTAACGAGAGAGGCGAGCGTCTCCGTGAAAAACGTAAGCGTTTCCGGAACCGGGAACCTCGTCGGAATTTGGGCGGGAACGGGAACGTCCGTTTCGCTGGCAGACGGCGCGACAATTGACGCAACGGGAGGCGACGCGCTTGCGTCCGACGGCGATATGACGATCGCTTCGCTCGGCTCGGCGCAACTTGCGGGGAATGCTTCAGTCGCGGGAACGCTTCATTTCACACAGGGCGAGTTTTTGCTCAACGCGGGAACGATTGCCGCCGAAACGTGGAAAATCGGAAGCGAGGATGCAAACGGAATCGTAACGACGGCAAAAGTTGAGCTTGCGGGAAACACCGTATTTGAAGGGAACGAGCTGACGTTCTACATCAAAAAACCGGAGACGCGTGCAATGCAGGATGCCGTGATTTCCGTCGCCGAAGCCACAACGTTTACCGCCGAAGCCGCAACGTTTACCGCCTTGGCGACAACGATTAACGTCGTTCTCGATCACAACGGCGAATACGGTGTCGGCGACGTGATTACGCTTATCGGTGGAAACTACGATTTGGGGAATGTGTCGGACGTCGTTGTCCGGGGAAGTGATTTGGGTTACACCTACGGGAACGTCGCGGGCGGCTGGGGCATTACGTTTATTCCGGAGCCGTCGGCATTCGGCTTGCTTGCGGGCTTGGGCATGCTCACGCTTGCCGCTTCGCGCCGCCGCCGAAAGTAATTTCTCAAACGCGTTCCCGCAGTTAATTTTTCATAATTGCGGGAACTTCAGAATCGTGGCATCGTTTTCGGAAATTTTTACGCTATGAAAATCAGCATCGGCAGCGATCACGCAGGTTTTGAACTTAAACAGGAACTCGCCGAATACCTTCGTTCCCGCGGGCACGAGGTTACGGATTACGGAGCCGCCTCAAAAGCATCCGTGGATTACCCGCTTTTTGCGCATTCGGTTGCGCAGGATGTCGCTTGCGGGAACGCGGATTTCGGAGTCTTAGTTTGTTGGACCGGCGTCGGAATTTCCATTGCGGCAAACAAAGTTCCCGGCGTGCGCGCAGTGAATTGCTTCAACGTCGAAATGGCAAAGCTTTGCCGCCAACACAACAACGGGAACGTCATCGCCTTCGGACAAAAATTCATCGCGCCCGGCTACGCAAAAGACATGCTTGACGTATTTCTCAGCACCGAATTTGAGGGCGGGCGCCACGCACGCCGCGTCGGACAACTCGAAGACATGAACGCCTGTGCCGTAAAAGATTAAGCAAAGGGAAAAGGAGCTTTCCTCAAACTTTCTTCGTTAGTAATTTTTCACTATTTTCAAACCATGATTAATTCCACTCCGCTTGAACAAATCGATCCGGAACTTGCCGGATACATCAACGGCGAGCTCTCCCGCCAGCAATCGCACATTGAGCTGATTGCCTCCGAAAACTTTACGCTTCCCGCCGTCATGCAGGCGCAAGGGAGCATTCTCACGAACAAATACGCCGAAGGCTATCCGAACAAACGCTGGTACGGCGGTTGCGAATGGGTCGACAAAGTCGAGCAGCTCGCCATCGATCGCGCCAAACAGCTTTTCGGAGCCGAGCACGCCAACGTTCAGCCGCATTCCGGTTCGCAGACGAATATGGCGGTTTACTTCGCAGCTCTGAAGCCCGGCGACAAAATTTTGACGATGAATCTCGCGCACGGCGGGCACCTGACGCACGGCGCTCCCGTGAATTTCTCCGGAAAGCTTTACGAAGTCGTCCATTACGGCGTCGGCGAAGACGGTTATATTAACTACGATGAAATCGCCGAAATGGCGGCGCGGGAAAAGCCGAAGCTGATTACGGTCGGTGCATCGGCGTACGCACGCATCATTGATTTCAAACGCATGGCGGACATTGCGCATTCCAACGGCGCGCTCTTGCTCGCCGATATCGCACACATCGCCGGGCTCGTCGCAGGCGGCGCGCATCCGTCGCCGGTCGGACACGCTGATTTCGTCACGACGACGACTCACAAGACACTTCGCGGACCACGCGGCGGCTTGATTCTCTGCAACGCAGAATGGGCAAAAGCAATTGATGCCGCTGTGTTCCCGGGAATGCAGGGCGGACCGCTCGAACACATCATTGCCGCAAAAGCAGTTTGCTTCGGCGAAGCGCTTAAGCCGGAGTTCAAAGCCTACGCGCAACAAATCGTCTCGAACTGCAAAGTCCTTGCGGCGGATTTGATGGCTGCCGGATTCAAACTCGTTTCCGGCGGAACGGACAATCACCTTTGCCTCATCGACCTGCGCGGAAGCCATCCGGATGTTTCCGGAAAAGACGCTCAACTCGCGCTCGATGCCGCCAACATCACGACGAACAAGAATACCGTTCCCGGCGAAACACGCTCACCGTTCCAAGCAAGCGGCATTCGCCTCGGCACGGCGGCTTGCACGTCGCGCGGAATGCGCGAACCCGAAATGAAGCTCATCGCCAAGGCGATTACGCTTGTTATTAACAACATTCACGACGAAAGCAAGATTGCCGAAGCCCGCGAAATCGCACGCACGCTTTGCCAGAAATTCCCGCTTCCGTATTAAAATTCGTCGCGGGAACGCTTCTGCACAAAAATTTGTTTGCCAAAGCGTTCCCGCGGTGCATTATTTCCTACAATTATCACAAACCCATTTAACCCCATTAACTCAGCAAAAGCTTATGAAAAAATCCCAGAATAACCGCAAAGGTTTTACTCTCATTGAACTCCTGACCGTTATTGCAATTATCGGTATTCTTGCGGCACTCGCCGTCCCGACAATCGGCATCGGTATGGACAAGGTTCGTCAGCTCGTCGCCAGCAACAACCTCAGCCAAATCGCCAAGTGCTATACCGCTTACATGCAGGAAGGCACAAACGGTCGCACAATCAAGAACACGGGCGACGAACCGGAAAAAGGCACTGCCTCGACGGTCGCCGGTGTCGCTGAAATTCTCGCGCGCCGAGCCGGTTTGGTCGACGCGGAAGTTTGGTACATCGCTTCCGACGACAATATCACCGACACGATCCCGAAGACCGTTCTTGAAGAAGGCGACGACGGAGCCAACCAACTCCGCGAAGTAAAGCCGATTTCCTGGGCAGTTGTCGTCAACACGAAGAAAAACCCGAAAGCCGGCAAATCCGCTTATCCGATCGCATGGCTCCGCGGGCTCCAAACCTCCGGCGAATGGGATGAAAACGCGCCTTTCGGAAAAGGCACGGGCTTCGTTGCGTTCGCAGACGGTTCCGTTCGCAAATATGCCAACCTTCTGAACGAAGAAGATCAATTCCGCTCGGCAGACGGAAAACGCGACTCCGAAAACTATTTGGACGCAATCGGAGCCAACGGCTCGAACTCCGGTCTCGTTCCGACGGTTCTCGAAGACACGATTTAATCGCAATCGTCATTTACCGAAGACGTTCCCGCAAAATTCTGCGGGAACGTTTTTTTGTCGCCGGATCAATCGAAAGCAAGTTCTTTTCCCCTTGCCAAACGAACGTTTTTCTCCGAACTCCAACGCGATACTCGTTCCGCTCATTTTTCCTTAAAGCAAAAATTCGGGCCTGAAAAAATCGTTGCGCCGGAGCGTTCACAGGCGAATCGGAGAAATTAAATTCTCCGGAACGGGAAATATTTACAGACAAAAAAACCGGGCAAATCGGAAGGGAAATCAACCCGACCTGCCCGGCTTTATAAATCCGTTTATTTGTTAAGCGTTTCTTCCTCGTTAAAACGCTTAGACCGCGGATGGTTGTAGCCAAACAGCGGAATAATGTTGATAAACAGGTAGAAAAACACGCCGATAACAATCCCGCAGTCTGCGATATTAAACGCCGGCCAGCGCCCGTAAATCGGGAGATGAACGTCGAGAAAATCGATAACGTGATTGTGCCAAAGGCGATCGAAAAGATTTCCCGCAATTCCGCCGGCAAGCAATCCGAGCGCGATTTGCGACGGCAGGCGCTCCAGCTCCAAGTGGCGACGGAAAAAGAAAATACCGGCGAGCGCGGCAAATGCAAAAAGGCTCAAAAGAACCTGATGTCCCGCGAAAAGGCTCCACGCCGCGCCGGGATTGTCGATGTGCACGAGATAGAAAAAATTATCAATAATGCAGATCGGCTCAAAATTCGCGTTGTAGCCGTATTCCCCGGGCAGCGAATAAGTCGGCTGCCCCGGCTCCCACGGAATCAGAGCAATAACAAGCCATTTCGTAATTTGGTCGAAAAGAAATACGGCTATCGCGAGACGCCAAAAAACAGTGTATTTCCGCCAGCGGTTAAATCTCAGTTTCATTAGGGTTCTTCGTGCTCTTCCGGAAGGGAAATCGGCGAGTCATTTTCGATATCGATAACCTCCGAAATATCACCGGTTGTATTTGCCTGGCGGCGGCGAGCTTCCGCCCGACGCTGTTTTTCCGCCTCGATTTTTCCTTCGAGCGAATAGCGCGTAAAAGGAACTTTATTAAGACGTTCCGCGGGAATCGGCTTTCCCGTAATCTCGCAAATTCCGTAAGTACCTTTTTTCATGCGTTCGACGGCGATGGAAATCTCGGCGAGTTCCTCCTGCTCGGCGCTCAGGCGGCTAATCGCGAAATCACGGTCAAACGCTTCGTTGTCAATATCCGCCGTGTGCTGGCTGTATGCGGAAACATCGCCTGTTTCTTCCTTCCCTTCTTTGCGGAACGCGCTCTCGGAATGGCGGGAAATATTTGTCTGCAATTCGGTCTTCCGAGCCATCAGCTTGCGGTAATATTTGAGCCATTTTTCGGGAATCATTTTTTCCTCCTGCGAAACCGCATCCTTGGCAAACGGATTGAAGCCGAAAAGCTCGTCGAGCGAAACCGCACCGATCGTACGCTTTTCTTTACTTTTCGGAAGCGTATTAAGAATAATACGCTTTGCCTCCGTTTTCTTTACGGGAACGATATCTGCGTTCGGGTTGAAAATATTGATGTTCGTGACTCCGCGTTGAAAAAGCAATTGTTCCAACTCGAACGGATTGTACGCACGAGCGCGGGAACGAAGCGAACGCGACGCATTCATCGCCTTGACATCACGCGGGACGGAGATTCCGGCATTCACGCTCACGGGAGCCGGCGGCGTTTTTGCCTTACGCCCGCGTTTGGCGGGAGCAATCAAAGAACGCTTCACCGTTTCCTTCACCGGCGCAAGCTCCGCCGCCGGAGAAGATTTCTTCCCGGATTTCACGGGAACGGATTTTTTCTCATTCGCTTTTTTCGCCGGAACCGACTTCGCCGCTACACTTTTTTTTGTAGCCACGGGCTTTTTCGATGCGGCGGATTTTGCCGAAGCCTTAGCGGCGGAACGTGCAGGGGCTTGTTTTTTAGAAGTTTTTTTGACACTCATAATGCGGGATGTCGATAGATTCTAAGAAATGTACGTTGCAGGAAGCATGTTGATTTCCGTGAACTAGTCAACGGAACTTCGCACGGAATCAATGAATTTTCTGCGGGAACGCTCTATTTCAAAAGCGAGACCGTGAAAATCACGATAATTCCGAGCGGCGCGACATATCGCAAAAGGAAAATGTAAGTCCGGAAAAAGCGAATGGCGATCGCGTCATTGTTGCTGAGTTGAGCACGGACGAATTTGCGATCCAAATACCATCCCGTAAACCACGAAACAAAAAGCCCGCCAAGCGGCATCATCCAAGTTGCCGTAATCGTATCGAGCCAATCGAAAAAGGATTTCCCCGCGAACACGAGCGACGAACCGTTCCCGAGGGAACTTGCCGCAAAATAGCCGGCAACAAGCGTAAACGCGGAAGTCAAAATTACCGCCTTAACCCGAGAAACATTAAATTCCTCATGTAAAAACGCCGTCGCAATCTCATACATCGAAATCGCGGAAGTAATCGTCGCCAAAATTAACAAAAGGAAAAACAGAACCGCCCAAAGCTGACCGAGCGGAAGCGCTTGGAAAAGCTGCGGAAGCGTTTCGAAAATCAGCCCCGGCCCGCCGTTTTTCAGCGCTTCGGTAATCTGCGCAGAGTTCGTTCCCGCGACCGCAAACGCAGTCGAAAAAATCGTAACCCCGGAAAGAATCGCCATCAGCGTATCAACCGCCGCGAGCTGACCGGCAGTCTTTCCCAAGCGCACGTCCGAACCGAAATACGACGCGTAAGTAATCAGGCAGCCCATCCCGAGCGAAAGCGAGAAAAACGCCTGCCCCAGCGCAGAAACAAAAACCTGCGGAGTAACATGCGAAATATCCGGACGGAAAAGATAAAGCAAGCCCTCCGACGCATTCGGAAGCGTAACCGCTCGCACGCACATCACAATCAAAATGACAAACAACAACGGCATCATCAGCTTGCTCGCAAATTCAATGCCTTTTTTGACACCGAATCCGACAATCACCGCCGTACCGATAACGGAAACTCCCAACCAAAAAGTTTGCCGCCAAGGGCTGTTTGCCAAATCCGCAAAAATAGCGCTAAACGCCGCCGGCTCCGAAACACTCGAAAGCTTCCCCGTCAACGCAAGTACGAAATAATCAAACGTCCATCCCGCGACAACCATGTAAAAGCTCAAAATGAGCATGACCGCGACGACCGCAAAAATTCCGAAATAATGAAACGGTTTGCCCGGCGCAAGATTCCGATACGCGCCCGCCGGATTCGCCTTCCCCGCGCGCCCGACGATAAATTCCGCCAAGACCAACGGGATCCCGAAAAAGAGAACGCAGGCAAGATAAATAAAAACAAAAATCGCGCCGCCGCCGTTCGCCGTCTCGCTCGGGAAACGCCAAACGTTTCCAAGCCCGACCGCCGAACCGGCCGTCGCCGCAAGAATTCCTAATTTTGTCCCGAAGGTAACACGTTTCGATACACTCATCTCAAAATTTTCTCATGTTAAAGCGTCGCGTTAAAGCCCAAAACCAAAATAAAACGCCGACGCGTTCCCGTGATTCTTAACCCCGAATTTAAACCGCCCCCGCGCGCACAAAACACGCCCTAAAACAGGCGCAAAAGTCGCTTGACAAATTTTAGGGGGGGGTAGAATGACATTTCTTTAAAAATAGGAATTGTGTTCAACTTAACAGCCTTTCCTATTCTTTTCGAAAACCTATAAATCCAAACAACAACTACATAAAAAAATGAAAAAATACATCATTACGACCTCTGCTCTTATCGCAGCTACCGTTGCCGCAAATGCTTGGACGGCATCGGTAGCGAACCGAATTTGGGAGCAGGACACGGAAACGACTGATTATCAGTACAAAGAAGTTATTCGTTCGTCGTTTACGCTTGCAAACATAGGGTCAGCCTCAAACAGCACGGACACTCAAATTCACGGGAACAACATGGTGGTGAATTTTGACGAAGATGCGCGTTATGAGATTACCTTTGAAATGAAGCACTACAAAGGCTTGGGAGATACAAGCCCCGCTTCCGGAATGCTTTCCATGGTAAGCAAGGGAAATGATGTTTGCATTCTCTTTGGTAATTCTCCGACGCAGATGGGACAATTAGGCGTTCTCTTGGGAGATCGTGCGGATGTTCCGAATAGTTCCGCACTGGAATCTCTTGCCTTTGGTTCCGCAGGAAATCAGGTTTGGACGATTTTTCCTAACAATCCTCCCTGGGCGACAGGAGATTATCAGTACACGCTTATTTTTGAAACGTTTAAAGACCGTTCGATTAACGACAAAATATATTACGGCGTGAAGAATGAGAGCACGGGTTCGTATGGATATCGCCTGGATCTTCATGCAGGACATCTTGGCGCGGGCGGCGCGACAAGTAAGGTTTTTGACGATATCGGATTCCACCTTACGGGCGACCCCACGTCTGTAGGAGGCAACACCTCAAGCATGGGTGATGTTACCTTCATCGGAAACGAAGGCGGTGTCCCGCAAAACTCTTTTGTAAAATGGACGCGGACGGCAGTGCCGATTGAGCAACCTGCCGTTCCGGAACCGTCGGCATTTGGTTTATTGGCTGGCTTGGGGGCGCTTGCACTTGTCGGCACGCGCCGCCGACGCCGCTAAGGGAAAATAACGCCTCGCGCGTTCGATTTCCCTTTTAGTCGCGTTCCCGTGATTGATTTCACGGGAACGCTTTTTTGTATATGATTTCCTTAGCGTTCGATTTCGTGGAGGAAAAGGCCGCTGCGCAGCTTCGGTTCAAACCACGTTGATTTCGGCGGCATGATTTCGCCCGCGTCGGCGACGCTGAACAAATCCGCCATCGTTACGGGATAAAGCGCAAACGCAACGGCGTTCCCGTCTTCCTTGCAACGGCGTTCCAATTCCGCTATCCCGCGAATCCCTCCGACGAAATCAATGCGCGAATCCGTACGCGGGTCGGCAATGCCGAGAACCGGCGCGAGCAAATTCGCCTGCAAAATCGCACAATCGAGCGATTCAATCGGGTGGGCTTCGTCAAACGTTCCCGCCTTTGCCGTCACGGAATACCAATTTCCGCCAAGGAACATTCCAAATTCATGCTTCTTTTTCGGAGCGTATCCGTTTTCTGAATACGCCACGGGAACGACGTCGAATTTTTCGGAAATTTTCGCAAGAAAATCCGCTTCGCTCAATCCGTTCAAATCGCGAACGACACGATTGTAATCCATGATGAACAAATCTTCGTCGCAGAAGATCACCGCCATGAGAAAGTTAAATTCCTCTTCACCCGTGAAATCCGGATGCGCGGCGCGGCGGCGCGCGGAAACGGCCGCGGAAGAAGCGGTGCGGTGATGCCCGTCGGCAATGTAAAGCGCGGGAACTTCAGCAAAACCTTGTCGGATAGCGGCAATCGCCGTGTCGTCGTCAACCTTCCAAAGAATGTGGGAAACGCCGTCGTCGGTTTTGAAATCGTAATCCGGCTTGTGGAATTTAATCCATTCGCGCATCACGGTCGCAATGCCTTCGTGCTTGCGGTATGCGAGGAACACGGGCTCGGTTTGCGTGGAGCATGTATCGAAATGACGGATACGATCGAGCTCTTTTTCCTTACGCGTCAATTCGTGTTTCTTGATCGTGTTGTCGAGATATTCGTCGACACTTGCACAGGCGACGATTCCGGTTTGCACGCGCCCCCACATCATTTGACGATAAATGTAGTAACAGGGTTTTTCGTCACGGACGAGCGTGCCTTCCGCGATAAATTTTTCCAGATTTTCCCGCGATTTTTCATAAGTGATGTCGTCGTGGATTTGCGCTTCGGACGTATCAATGTCCGCGCGGCAAATGTGGAGAAACGACTGTGCGTTCCCGCGAGCCATTGCAGCGGCTTCGGTGTGATTCATCACGTCGTACGGGAGCGACGAAACTTTTTCGACGAGATTTTTCGGGGGCCGCAATGCGGCGAAAGGACGAATGTTTGCCATGATTTTTCCGTAAAAATTTATTGCGCGAGTGCTTGAGTAAGATC
This sequence comes from Candidatus Spyradenecus sp., assembly GCA_045535075.1. GTDB lineage: Bacteria > Verrucomicrobiota > Verrucomicrobiia > Opitutales > UBA953 > Spyradosoma. Next base: position 105,870 of record JAZSKX010000017.1, read on the forward strand.
GGCAATGATGTCGTCAACATTTTCGAGCCCGACGGAAATGCGGACGAGCCCTTGCGGGATTCCCGCCGCCGCGAGTTGTTCGTCGGTAAGCTGGCGATGCGTCGAACTTGCCGGATGCAACGCACAAGTACGAATATCGGCAACGTGGACGCATTGCGTGGCAAGCTTAAGCGAATCGAGGAATTTTGCGGCACCTTCACGCCCGCCTTTGACAACAACGCTCATCACGCCGGCACAACCGTTCGGCAGATATTTTTGCGCGAGCGCGTGATATTTGTCGCCCGGAAGTCCCGGATAAGCGACGGATTCGATTTGCGGGTGCGCCGCAAGGAATTCCGCCACTTTCTGCGCATTGCGACTGTATTGCGGCATACGAACCGCGAGTGTTTCCAAGCCGATATTCAGTAAAAACGCCGAATTTGCGGACGGGGTAACGCCAAGATCACGCATCAGTTGGACACGCGCTTTGACGATGTAGGCGAGATTCCCGAATGTTTCCGTGTAAATAATTCCGTGATACGAATCGTCCGGCTCGGTGAATTCCGGGAACTTCCCGTTCGCCCAATTAAATTTTCCGGAATCGACGATGACGCCGCCGACGCAAAGCGCGTGCCCGTCCATGTATTTTGTCGTCGAATGCGTAACAATATCGGCGCCGAAGTCAATCGGGCGGCAAAGCACCGGCGTCGGGAACGTGTTGTCGATAATGAGCGGAATCCCGTTATCGTGCGCGATTTTTGCGAGTTTTTCGATGTCGCAAACGGCGAGCGCCGGATTCGCGAGCGTTTCGCCGAAAATTGCTTTGGTGTTCGGACGAATCGCTTTTTGAATTTCTTCAGCGGGAGCGTCGGCATCGACAAAGGTGCAATCAATCCCGAAGCGCTTCATCGTCACGGCAAAGAGATTAACGGTCCCGCCGTAAATCGCGGCAGCGGAAACGAAATGGTCTCCCGCTTTGAGAATCGTCATCAGCGCGACGAACGACGCGGCTTGTCCGGACGACGTGCACATCGCGGCGACACCGCCTTCGAGCGCGGCGATTTTCTGTTCGACGGCATCGACGGTCGGGTTCGACAGGCGGGAATAAAAATGCCCGGCGGCGGAGAGGTCAAAAAGCTTGCCGATGTGATTCGTGGAATCGTATTTAAACGTCGTGCTTTGGTAAATCGGGAGGGCGCGCGGTTCGCCGTTTTTCGGCGCATAGCCGGCGTGAAGGCATAGAGTTTCTTTTTGCATAGGTTTTTGAATTTTTGCGGGAACGATTCGATTTCTCAATAATGAATTGGAAGAACGGGCGTTCCCGCGAGGTTTAAGGAATTTGAAAGAAGATTACGCTTGTTCGGTTTTGAGGGCGCGTTTTTCGCCTGTCGCATAGCGTTCAAGGTCGCTGACCATATTGCTCCAATCGAATTCGCGCGACATTTTTTCGATATTCAAACGCAGTTCGCCGAGAAGCCGATCGTCGGAAATCAGCGATAGAGTTTCACTCGTGAGCGTTGCGATTTCGGTTTGCGGAATCATAAGTCCGGCACCTTTTTCCCGGAAAAATTTTGCATTCGCTTCCTGGTGATTATCCGCTGCGAACGGATAAGGAACGAGAATCGCGGGAACGCCGCAAGCAACGAATTCGGCGAGAGAGCCGGCACCAGAGCGCGAAACGACGAGATCTGCAGCGGAAAGAGCTGCAGACATATCGTCGCAAAACGACGTAAAGCGAACAAAAACCGCATCTCCGCTACGGGAACGATATTCGGCGGTTGTTTCCGCTGCTGCCGCGTTTTTATTCGGACCGGTTACACAGAAAACGGAAACTCCATTGTCGATAAAACGCTGTAAATCCTGCGTGATCCAATCGTTTAGCGGCTTAGCACCTTGGCTTCCGCCGAAAATCGCGAGAAGTTTTCCGCTTGCGGGAACGGCGATTTTTTGCCGCGACTCCGCCTTATCCTGCGGGAACATTTCTTTGCGCACGGGAAATCCGGTCGAACGCACGGCAAGCGGAGTAATTCCCTTAAGTCGTACTCCGGGCGGAAGATAAACGCGCGTCGCAATCCGGCTCATCCAACGAACAGCCTTCCCGGGAACGCGATTCGCCTCGTGAAGCACGACGGGAATGAAAAGCAGGCGACTGGCAATCGCAAGCCCGACCGTAAGAAAGCCGCCGAAGCTGACGAATGCCGCCGGACGTCTCCTCAAAAAGAGCGAAAAGCCAAACGCAAGCGACTGGAAAAGATTGAAAAGAAATTTGAAAAATCCCTTAGGCGAAAGCGAAAAAGCACAACCCGGCGCCTGCATAAATTCAAGCGATGCATACTTTCCCGCAAGCCGCGTGTCGATTTTCTTTTTACTGACGAGCAACGTGCAGTGAAACCCTTTTTCGGTAAGACGTTCGGCGAGCGCAATTCCCGGCGAGAGGTGTCCGCCGGTGCCGCCGCAGGCAATGATGAAGCTTTTCTTTTTCATTTAAAATTCCGAAGGCCGCGGGAGTACCGACGCCGGCCAATTGCGAATCGCATTACAAATCAATCCGACAAAAACAAACATTACGACAAGATTACTTCCCCCGTAACTGATAAACGGGAGCGACATCCCTTTCGTCGGAAGCAATCCGAGATTAACAAGCATGTTGATAAGCGCTTGTAAAAAAATAAAGAGCGACGCCCCCAAACAAATGTTGAAGTAAAACACGTCAGCGATTTTCCGAAGTTGCACGAGGATAAGCCCGAAAAGCACCAAAAACAGAACGGGAATAAGGACGGTCCCGCAGAAGCCGAGCTCTTCACCGATAACGGCAAAAACACAATCGGTATGCGCTTCGGGAAGAAAACCGCGATAAATCATACCGTTGCCGAGGCCTTCGCCGTAAAGCCTCCCGTTGGCAAAGCCCGTAAGCGCTTGCCAAAGCTGATAGCTGTCATCCGCCTTGAGTTCTTCGGTGTATAAAAAAGAAAGAAACCGCCGCCAACGATTTTCCGAAAACACTTCGATTTTCTGCTCTATTTCCGGAAACCATTTCATCAGAAAAAGCATCACCGGAATCGCCGCCGCGCCGAACGCAAGCGTAGGAATGACGGACCAAATGAAATAACAGAGGCGCGCTCCCGCCAAAAAAAGCATCGTCAATCCGACAGCCGCGCAAAGCGCCGTCGTTCCCAAATCCGGCTCGATGACAATTCCCGCACAAACCGCACCGATAATGCTACAGGGAATCAAAAAACCTCGAAAAAAATCATTCATCGCGTCGCGCGTCGGAAGCGGAATTTTCCTGCGGGAACGCTTAAACCATTTAAACTGTGCCGGAAGAAAATAGCGGCGGGAACCCGCAAGACAATGCGCCAAAACAAAAACAAGAGCGACTTTCGCGGGATCGCTGACTTGGAGATTGAACGGGCCCAAATCAACCCAACGGCGGGAACCGTTGACAACCTTCCCGAAGCCGGGAATATAAATCGAAAGAAGTAGCAAAAGCGCCGCGCCGAAAATCCACCAAACGTATTTGCGGAAATATTCGAGGTTTATTCGCGAAAAAACAAAATAAGCGACGACCGCGGGAACAAGGTACATCGCCTGCATGTAAGCCGTGTAAAGCGGCTCTTTGCTATTATGGTATTGCCCGGCGCTTGTTTGGATAATTATCCCGAGAAGAGAAAGCAACAGGGCGATAAAAAAGATTAACCCCGCTTCAAAAGAGATGCGGGGAAATCTTGAATCATCCGACTTGCCTAAATATTCCGGCATGTCGTCGGTTTACTCGAGCGGTTCGACCGGCATTTCGTCGACTTCGGGCTCTTCCGGAACAACCGGCTCTTCGACCGGTGCCGGATCGGCGACAACCGGTTCTTCTGCCTTCGGTGCCGGCTTCGGAGCTTCTTCTTTCTTTGCGGGAGCGTCTTTCGCCGGAATAATCAGCTTTTGTCCGATACGAATATTGTCGCTCGTCAGGTTGTTCGCCTGCTTAATCGCTTTGACCGTCGTTCCGTTGCGGCGGGCAATCGTCCCGAGAAAATCGCCTTTCTTAACGATGTAAACCGTTCCGTCTGCCGTCGTTTCCGGAGCCGCCGCGGCGCTTTCCGCTTGCCCGGCAGGAACCTTAAGCTTCATGCCGACGCGCAAAATCGCATTTTTGTTGATCCCGTTTTCGCGGCAAATCGCGTCAATCGTCGTCTTATGTTTCTTTGCAATAAGCCAAAGGCTGTCGTTGCGCTTAACGACGTAAACCGTCGCATCTTCGTCTGCCGGAGCGGGTTTCGTTTCCTCTGCGGACGCCGGGGTCGGCTCAACCGGAATCGGCTCTGCGGGAACGTCTTCAACGGCACTTCCGGATACCGGCGGCTCACTCATGCCGACACTCGGCTCGGTGGACTGCACACCGCTTACCGGCGCATATTGCTGATCATTGCGGGCGCGGGCGGCGCGCGTGCTACAGCCGTTTACGAGGACGACAAACGCCAGAACGTGCAGGAAAACGACGCTGGAAACGATGGTTAAGGCTTTCATTTAATTCGATTTTTATTCAGTTTTAAAAGGGAAATTTGAAATTATTTTGGCAGAAATTCTGTCCGAGTTTTTGCGTTTGTCGAAACTTTTTTCGAGAAATTGTTTTTTTGAACCTCGCGGTGCGCAACGGACTCAAAACACTTTCCGCGATCGGCATAGCTTTTAAACATGTCGAAACTGGCAAAACCCGGGCTGAAAAGCACAATTGCACGCGGAGCATTTGAGCGGCAAGCCGCAGAAAACGCCGCGCAGACGGCGGCATCGAGCGACTCCGAGCGCGTTGCGGGCGTTCCCGTCCCGTCAAAATGCCTGAGTAATTCCGGAGCCGTTTCGCCGATTAGATAAGCTCCGGAAATTTTCGGTGCAAGCCGCCTGCAAAATGCCGCGAGATCGCCGCCCTTCCCCAGCCCTCCGCCGATCCAAAAAACGGGAACTTGCGGGAACGTTTCCAAGGCTGCGTAAACGGCATGAAAATTCGTTCCTTTCGAATCATTCCAAAATTCGATTTGTGTCCCCGCAGACTCGGTGCTTGCACAGCAGGCAAGGCGATGAGCCTTCGGAGTAAATCGCCGCGCCGCCGCGTCCAATTCCTCAAGCGGATACCCGTTAGCAAGCCAATACCGCCGCGCAATCGCATAATTTTCCGCCTGAGGGAACGTGTTGAAAATGCAATTCTCCGGAATTTTTCCGCGTACCTCTTCCCGTGTCGCGACTTGAGTAAACGCGGGGAGCGCAATCCCGAAGCGCCGCGCCGCCGACGCAACGGACTCGCCGACAATACACGCGCCCGGCGCGTTCCCGCGCATTTGCAACTCCGCGAGCCGGAGTTTCGCGCGAAAATAACGTTCCTCCGTCCCGTGCCGATCGAGATGATCTTCATCAAAATTCGTCCACAAAAGGTGCTTCGGGCAAAGAGAATTCATACATTCCGCCTGAAACGAACTGATTTCACAAATCGGGAAATCGACTTTCGGCGCATCGTCAAAAAGTAAAGTCGTAAACGGAATTCCGTTATTGCCGACGGCAACGGAAGTTCTTCCCGCCTCGTGATGAGCAAACGCGAGAAATTCCGTCAGCGTCGTTTTCCCGTTCGTTCCCGTAACGGCAGTAAGATTTTTCGCCCCGGGACAATGCCTCGCGTGCCAATATTTTGCCGCATAATCCGGCTCAATGATGCACGGAAGATTTTCCTCGCGAGCGGTTTTCAGCCAAGGATGCTCCGGCGGGAAACCCGGGCTGTAGACGACGCATCCGTGTTCCCGCGCATATTCCCGCGTGAAATCCGTACGCGCACCGCCGATGCCGGATTTGTCATAAACGATGAACGCTTTTTTCGCTTCCGTAAGCCATTTCCCGACAGCATTTCCGCTCACGCCTGCGCCGAAAATCGCACAAGTTTTTTCCGAACTCATTACTTTTCCTCGGTTTTACGGGAACTCGGTGCCTCTCCGTGATTTTCCCGGTTGGGGTTAAAATTGCTAAACGGCTTCAGCTTCCACTTGACATCGTCAAGCGTTCCCGAAAGCTCCACGGGAACAAGCGAAGTCGTCTCCGACGCCCAATCGACGAATTTTCCGAGAATCGGAATTTGCGTGAAGCGGCGATTTTTAAAAACGGCATCGCCTTCCAGCGCCTGCGTTTCAATGTCCACGTTACATCGGACATTCAGCTCGCCGCTTTCGCCGTAAATTTGGAGATTCGGCAAATACACCCTTCCGCCTTCAACCGTAAAATCCGTATGCGCATCCGTAAGCGCGAACGAGGTAAGCGGAATTTTCAAAGTCTCCAGAAAACGAGAAAATCCGCCGAAAATCTGCAAATCGAACAGCTTCGGATCGTAGAAATCAATCTGCCCGCTCACTGCCAAACTCTTGATATCGGGCAAGGTTAATTCGCCCTTAAACGCAGCCGTGATTTTGGAAAAATCTTCCGTTTTTTCCGTCGAAACGGCTTCGGAAGAATCCGCGGGAACCTCCGCCTCTTCCTTCCCGAGCGCCGCCAATTTCTCCAAAGCCGTAGAAAAATCGGATTTCGGCATTTCGGAAATTTTCAAATCAAACGCAATGTGCGTTCCCGCCGTGCCGCCTTCCGGCGGAAACAAAACAAGAATCTCTCCGCCGACATTGCCGCTCCCGCACCGGGACTCAAACGGCGCAACACGAATATTGCCGCTGTCGTAATTAATTTTTCCGACAAAATCCGAGCCCTCGATGTCAAAAATCTTAAACGCTCCCGGAGCCGAACGCACATCAACTTCCACAAGAATGCGTTCCCGAGGATAAAAAAATTCGTCTCCGCTCACAAACCCGCGCACAACGGCGCTCCCCGAAGCTTCGCGCTCCAGCACGCCGCCAAAAATCTCCGGCAGCCCCTCGCCGACAATATTAAAAACATCCGCCGGCGGCATCGATCCGGCAAACCCGAACCGAAAATCGCGAAAATGATATTCCGGCGCAACCGCATAATGCCATTGCAACGTTCCCGCGACGTGGTCGTTCCCGCGCTTAAAATGCATATCAAACGCCGCAATGACGGACGGTTCTTCGGCAACGCGCAAGCTGACTTTGTCCACAATCACGCCGCCGCTTTCGGCATTTTCTCCGGCAATTGCGCCGTAGATATATTCCCAACGGGAACGCGGATCAAGCGTCCCGTAAACATCAATATCCGCCCGCGGCGCGCGCCCCGTCGACGGGATCGAAAGATTGTTCCAAATACGCCACCAAAACCATCCGAGATAATCGTCGAGAACTTCCGGATTCACCGTTGAGCCGAACGCCTGAACGCGGTATTTCCCTGCCGGCTTCAACTCAAAAAACATCCGCACATTCGAGCAATAGCGCTCGCCGCTTGCCCGCACAAGCCCGATATCGAGTTCGTCTTTCGTAACCGAACCGTAGCTGAAAAATGTATTTGCTTTTAACGTATCCCAACGGACAGCATCGGCATCCAACACATAATCGGCACGGACAAAATCGAATTCGGGAGAAATCACAACATCCGCCCGCAAATTCGGATTTTCCCCGAATTCAAGTTTATGAATATCCTCGGGAAGCACGGCGGCGACGCGGGGAATCTTGATTAATTTCGGGAAGTCAATTTCGGAATTAACGACCACGCGCGTTCCCGCAACGGCGGAAAAATCAATTTCCGCAGCCAGCGACGTTCCGAACGCCGCCATATTTACCGTCGCATTCACCGTTTTTTCCTGCAGATCGAAATCACGACTTTCCGCAAAAAACAACGCAATCGGGAATTTCCCGTTGAGAAAATTTTCGGCTTCCGCGCTCAAAGCGGAAACCGCAATCTGTCGGGGAACAATGCCGAAATCGTCGCCAAGATCAACGCGAACGGCACAATCAACTTCCTCCGCGGCAACCGTCCACGCATCAAAAAGTTCGCCCTCGTTAATCCCGCAGGCGACGCGCTCGGCTGAAGCGCGAATCGGCTTAAGCAACGATATTTCTTGCGTTTCCGAGTCTAAATTCAACTCTCCGTGTATGTGCAATTTATTTACGGATAAATTTGCGGCGTCGAGCCTCAGGGCTTCGCAAAAAAGATCTGCGTGCAACTCGGCATTGTCGTCTTCATCCGGCTCGATAACTAATTGCAGGCAGGTGTTTTTATCCGCATCCAACGCATCCAGCCGACGGTTTACCGACGAAAGCGTTCCCGCAAACCCGAAAACCGGCGCAAGAAATCCGGATTCCGCAGAACCGCCTTCCCCTCGCTCCGTCGTTCCCGCATCTTCACCCCCCGCATTGCCGCGTCCGAACAGTGAAAAATTAAACGCCCCGGAAGCGTAAAACGGTATTTTCCCGACACGTGCAACCGCGTCTTTCAGGTTAATTTCTCCGAAAGAATACGACGCATTAATGCGCCCATCGGAAAGGACAATCTCGGGTTTTCCCGTTTGCGAAAGGCTCCCCGGGCAACGCAATTCAAGCCCGTCGAAAAAGAAAGTTTGAACGTTCTTATCGGGCTTGATGACGTTTTTCCAATTAAAATAAACTCCCGCCGTGCGCAAAGAAATCGTCGGCTCAAGGCTCGCGGAATGCGCAATTGAAATCCGGCGCAACTCAAGAAATGCAAGACGCCGCAAAACGCCGCCGCCGATTTCAAGACGCGTTCCCGCCGGCGCAAATTTTTCCGACATCCACTTGCAGACGAAATCCGGGAGCTCGACATCGCGTTGCGCCAAATAAAGCAAAGTCGCCTGAACTCCGAAAAGTCCCACTAAAATGATATGCAACGCTCTGGAAAGCTTTGCGGTGCGGGAAGACTTTTTTTTCGGATTCATCGTACGCGCTATCATGATTTTTTCTTCCGCCGTTTTCGACGTTTATTTTCCGAAAGAAAATCCCCGCGTTCCCGCAAGAATCATACTTTTTGCGCGGAAAACAAAAATGTCTTTCCTCTCCACAACCGCATTTATACCAATCTTAAAAAAATCCCTGAAAAAACGGACATTCCCGGGCGCGTTTGGCATTCATGCGCAAGGGCAGAAAGACACGAAAAAGCCCGCAATCCTTTTGTTTATGCGGATTTGCGGGCTTTTGAAATTGGGTGCAGGGTTAGGATTTGAACCTAAGACCTTCAGGTTATGAGCCTGACGAGCTACCGAGCTGCTCCACCCTGCAATAAAATGAAAGAGCCTTCATTAAGACCTTTTTATCGGGCAAATGCAAGCACTTTTTAAACGCGTTCCATCAGCGGAACAAAGTGCCGTTCGTTTTCGCCGATGTAAACCTGGCGCGGGCGATAAATTTTCCCGCCCGGGCGCTCCGCCATTTCCTTCCATTGCGCGATCCATCCGGGCATACGTCCCATCGCAAAAATAACGGGAAACATATTCACGGGAATGCCGAGTGCACGCAGAATGATGCCGCTATAGAAATCCACGTTCGGGTAAAGATTGCGCGCTTTGAAATATTCGTCGTTAAGAGCGATGTTTTCGAGGCGGTGAGCGATTTTCAAAAGCGGATCGTCCATACCGAGCGCGTCAAAGATTTTCAGGCATTGCTTGTGGAGAATTTTTGCGCGCGGATCGTAATTTTTGTAAACGCGATGCCCGAATCCCATGAGGCGCACTTCGCCGGATTTGGCTCGTTGGACAAACTTAGATCCGTCGTCGCCACTTTCGCTGATTTCCGTAAGCATTTCGATAACCGCCTGATTCGCGCCGCCGTGCATCGGACCCCAAAGCGCACAGACGCCCGCGGAAACGGAGGCGAAGAGATTTGCGCCGCCGGAACCGACCATGCGCACCGTCGAGGTCGAGCAGTTTTGTTCGTGATCGATGTGCAAGAGCAAAAGTGTATCGAGGGCTTTTGCGACGTCGGGGTGAATCGGCGAATCTTCCCCCGGGTAGGAAAACATCATATGCAGGAAGTTTTCGCAGTAACTGTATCCGCGTTTCGGATACGTTACGGGAAGCCCGTTGCGGTAGCGGTAGCCCATTGCGGCGAGCGCGCGAACTTTGGAAATAAGGACGGTCGTCGTGCGGTCGAAGTTTTCCAAGTCCTGCTTGCGATTATTCGACGAGAGTTCGGGATAATAGCACCCGAGAGCGTTGAGCATCGCGGAAAGTCCCGCCATCGGGTGTGCCGTCATCGGAAATCCGGCGACCATCGTCCGCAGCGCTTCGTGAATTCCCGCGTTCATGAGAATACGGTTGCGAAAATCTTCAAGATCGCGAGCCGTCGGCAGTTCGCCGTAAATGACGAGATACGCGCTTTCGATAAAATTGGAGCGAGCGGCGAGCTCCTCAATCGGATAGCCGCGATAGCGAAGAATTCCTTTTTCTCCGTCGATAAAAGTGATTGCGCTCTCGCATGAGCCGGTGTTCCCGTAGCCTTCATCGTAAGTGATAAAGCCTGTTTCCGCGCGTAATTTTCGAATATCAACCGCGTGCTCGCCCTCCGTTCCGATAATAACCGGCGCAATATAACCGCGATTTCCGAATCTGACCTTGATTTCTGATTTGTTCACCATTGCTAAGCTCAGGCGAGTATTCCTTATTTCCGCCGTTTTTTAAATGATTTTTTTCCCGTGGAGATGAAAACGAAGCAGGATTTTAAGCAATAAACGGAGGTGAATTATAAACAAAAATTTAAGATTCTCGGATTGATTTTCCGCAAAAATCGCCCCTAATCTTTGTTTACATGAATCTTTTCATCGAAAGAAGATTTGTTTTTTCGACACTTGCTCTCATCACGCTTTGTGCGGGAACAGGAACTTTTTCCGCTCTAAATGCGCTTGCACGGGAACGGGAATCTTCGGGAATGCTCGTTTTTTCGCAAGGACTATTTCGAAAACTTCCCGACGGGAACGCGCTTTTTTCTTCCGTGACAATTTCAAACAAAGGACGCCGAGCCGTATTGATGCTCGCTCGTGAACCGACCTGCGAAGCGGAATTGAAAACTCACGAAAATCTGTTAACCCACTACTTGCAAACTCTTCCGCCGGGAGACTTTCTTTTCCTAATCGACGATTCAGGGAAAATCATACTTCAACGCGAAATTCCGAAGACTCGCAAAATATTTGAACTCGCCGACGAAATAAAAATCCTCTTTTCCCGACTACAGAGCGTTCCCGTGAATTATTTCCCGATAGACCGGTTGCGCGGAAAAGTTCGCACGGACATTTATGAAGGAAATGCAGCGTTTCCCGTTCCCGCAAGCAAAGGAGGCGCGCAATGAAACTCTCGCGTTGGGGGCTTTGCGCCGTTTTACTCGCGTGCATATCCGTTACTTTGTCTGCCGTCGTTTGGCTCGGGAAAAACGTCTTTGAAACCTATTCAACCCGCGACACGGAGATTGCCGCCGCGCGAGTTATTGAACTTACGCACACTTGGGAAACGGCAATCTTTCACGATTGGAGCAATTGTATTGAAAAATTAAATACGATTTCCCCGAAAGATTTTTCCGAATCAAGCGTCCGGGCGATTACGGAAAAAACGCGCTTTCGCTTCCCGGCGCGCATCGAAGAAAAAGCGTCGGCCGATGCACCCGAAAGCGCCGACAACAAGTTTTCGGTTTTGCGGGAAAACGGTTTTTATATTTTGCAGCGAAAAACACGACAACACGGCATTCAACGCATTGTGTTTGAAGAAAATGCACTTTTTGAATCAATCGGCAAGTACGCCGCGCAAACAATTTCCCGCCTCGAAAATGCATCTCTGAGCCTTGTTTCGGTTCCCGCCGAACGAGGATTCGGAATCGTTCGCGAGCTTCCCGGAGCAAAGCTGGAAATTAAACTCGGTGCGCGAAAGCATGCGGATTCCGTAGCGGCAAAGCACGCGGTTTGGCTCGCCGCTTTCGGAATTTGCGTGATGCTCGGAGCTATTTTCTTTTTAGCAATGCGCGTTTTTTCGTTGAGCGAGAAGCGATATCTTTTTGCATTCGCCATCTCACATGAATTAAAAACGCCGCTTGCCGAATTGCGCGCCTGCGCGGAAACGGCAATCGAGCTTTCCCGCGAAAACGCTGTACGCAAAGAGCTCGCAACCATCGACCGCAGTTCACGGGAACTAAGCGCCATTGTCGAAAACCTCCTGATTTTTTCACGTATGAAAAACGGGAATCTGCATTTCTCATTGACGGAATTTACCGTCGAAGATGTCTTTTCCCGAATTTTTGATCGCATTGCCGAACGCCTGATTTCCGTCGACGCCGACGCGTTTTTCGAAATTGCGCCGAGCGTACGGGAACGCCGCCTTCAAACATCCATCGAAATGCTCGGGCGCATCTTGTTTAACCTTGCCGACAATGCCGCGAAATACGGTTGCCGAGATCTCGAAGAAAACACCGTTACATTTCGAGTCCACGCAAACGCGAACAAACTCTGCATTGATGTCGAAGATAAAGGATTCGGGATTCCGGAAAAATTTCGCTCCCGTATTTTTAGAGCGTTTGAGCGCGGGAACGCCAAACATGAGGCGCGCGGCCTCGGGCTCGGGCTGACGATTTCCGAGCAGTCGGCAAAATTGCTCGGCGGTAAACTCATTTTACTGAAATCCGACCGGACGGGAACAACTTTCCGGCTCGAGCTTCCGCTTCTGAATTTCTAATCTGATTCTACCACTCCATGCTTCACTTGCTCTATATCGAAGACAACGCCACAATTCGCAAGCGTGTCGCCAATACTCTTCGCGGGAACGACTTTACCGTTTCGGAAATCGCAACGGCGGCGGAGGCAATGTCTGCATTCGAAAAAAAAACGTTTGATCTGGTACTGCTTGATTTGCTCTTGCCGGACGGGAACGGGATCGACCTGCTAAAAAAATTACGTCTCGGGAAAAACGCAAACGTTCCCGTCATTATCATTTCCGCATTGGGCGAAAATATCGACGCGCGTGTTTCCGGGCTTGATGCCGGAGCAAATGATTATCTTTCCAAACCGTTCAGCGTGCGGGAGCTTATCGCGCGCATTCGCGCTGTCATGCGAAGTGCCACGCCGGCGAGCGAGAGCCTGATTCCGTCGTTCATACAGCTCAACGGCGGCAAACTGAATTTGCAACATCCCTGCATTCTGCGAGACGACGGCAGCCAAATCCAACTGAGCATGAAAGAATTTTGTCTGTTCCGTTATTTTGCGGAACATCCGAAACGAATCATTTCCATCGAGGAAATTTTAACTCAAGTTTGGAAATTAAACCCTCCGGCAACGGCAACCGCCAGCCCCGTTGTTCTGATTTCCCGCCTTCGAAAAAAGACGGAAGGGCTTTGCGTCATCGAAGTCGTGCGCGGGAACGGCTATCGGTTTTCGTTTTAACACTTCCGAGCAGCCGTCTAGATCCCAAGGTCCGCTCGCATGAAATCGACAACTTGCTTGAAGCGTGCGACATTTTCCGGATTCGCGCCCATCAGCGTCTCGTGCGCCTGCAGGATGGTATGATTTGTCGCCGGAGAAATGCCCTGCTCGCTTGAAGCCCCGTCCGCGAGAATCGTTTCCGTTCCCGCCGCCACAGCGTCGCCGGGAATATACGTCATTAGCGAGCAAAGCCCGAGATTTTCGACGACTTCGGCAATGCGCGCACTGCAACGTTGCATAATGAGCTCTGCTCCGCGGGCGCTCAGATCGCCGGCGGCTCCCGCGATTAATCCGAGCACGGTGCTGTCCACGCCATCGCAATGTTTCATGTCGAGAATCAGGCGCTTAACGGCATCGTTTTTCCCGATTTTTTCGAGAAATTCTCCAAATTCTCTGCAAGTGGTATAGACGGCGCGTCCGTGAATGGAGACGACGACGGAATCGCCTAATGCGGCGACGAGGTATTGAGTATTTCCGGGCATTTTAGAGTGAGGGGTAAAATTTATTGAATCGGCGCGGGAACGGTTTGGACCGGCTCGTTTTCGACGGGAGCCGGAACCGGAATTTCGGGAATATCCTTCGAGAAATCACGCGCGAAAGTCAGTTTGTGAATTGCATCGATAAAAGATTGCTTCATTCGGAAAACACAATTTTGCTCCGGGCTTCCGGCGAGCTGGAACGTCCCGCCGAGGCGCTTTGTTAAATAATATACATAAACTTCCGGTTTTTGCGATGTCGCGGGAAGTATTTCAATTTCGAGTTTCCACCGCCAAGTTTCGGCGCGACCGGAGTCGAGATAATCATATTTAAAATTCGGGGAAAACGCGTCGGGCAAAAACGCTTCCGCGTCAAGATGCGTCACGCATTTGGCGAGAGCCAATGTTTCCGCAGAAACGACATCGTTTTTAAGTGCGAGATGCGCCATCCAATCGGTAACATCCTTCGGGCATTCTTCGGCGTAAACGGTCTTTTCGGGGGAAACGGAAATATCGGTCAGCTTTATCGAAAGCAACTTCGCATTTGCAGGCATGCGGTAAATCGTACGTTCGCGGAAATCGCAGGGCTGAATCGAAAGCGCTTCGACGATTTTAGAATCAATCGTATAAATCGCATTTTCGAGTTTCGCGTGATAGGGGAAACCGGGCGCAATCGGAGCAGCAATCGCAAGCTCGATAGTCCGCGCCGGTTCGGAATTTTTCGGAGACGCGTCCAGCTCCAAATTGACGGTCCGCAAAGGCTCATCAAACCCGAGTTCCTTCCGGTCGCTGTCCGTTGCATTGTCCGTAACAAATGCTTGGAAAAGCTTCCTTTGGGCGGAAGAAGATTTTGCATTTGCGGGAACAGGCATGTTAACCGCCCGCAGGTTTCTCAGCTCTTCGACGAGCTGTTTGATCGCGGCGGGATCGACGGTTGTCGCGCTCGTTACAAGCGAACCGGTTGAAACCGGCATCTGCCAAGCGGCGTAAATTGCGTCTCCGTTTGCGGGAACAGCGGGAACGGGCGTCTCAACGGCTCCAAGCATTCCGCTTGCGTCCGAACCGAGTTCAACCGCTCCGGTGTCAACGGCTTTGGGAGCTTCCGTTCCGCTTGCCGACGAATTCGTGCGATAGAGTTCAAGGGAATTTTCCCGGGCATGAATTTTTACGGCTCGAAGCAATTCCGGTTCGAATTTCAGGAAACGCGGTTCCCGCAGCTCTGCGACGGTCGCGCCCACATTGTTCCACGATTCCACGGCGGTAGCGGGAATCGTAAAAATTGCGTCGTTCCCGTCAAGCTTCGCGTAAAGTTCCGTTTTATCCGCAGGATTAACGTTCCCGACGAGCAAGCTTTGCGAGCGCATCGCTCCGTAAAAAGAAAATCGCATCGTCGGAGATTTGAGCCCGGAAGCTTCCAAAAGAGCAAGATCGCCGACGGGAAAGCTTTTAAATTTAAGCTCTGTCAAAGCTTTAAGCCGTTGTTCGACTTTTTGAGCTTCGGCATCGGCAGCGATCGGCGTTTCAAGGCGCCAGCCGTATTCGATTTTTCCGTCGTTCCCGGATTCACGGCGCGTCCTCGCCAGCCCGATACGTTGCTCGTGACCGCCTTTTGCCTCAATGCGAACGGCAAAAGAGCGCACCTCGTAATTCGCCATGGAAAAAACTTCCGGAGAACGGAAATCATCAAGTTTTTTGGAAAGACTTTTCAGCAACGACGTTTTCGCAAGAATAATCTGCTTCCCGTCGGGAGAAAGCACGTAGACGCCGCGCGCGTCCGGCGTTTCCTTCCCGATTTTGAGGGTATGCGTTCCCGCGTCGTCGGAAACCGCGAGCGTCAACACCGGATTTTCCAATCCGTAATCGGCAAGCGAGCTTCCGGCGGTTTTGGCTTCCTCAACGGAGAAGCTTCCTTCGTCGCCGAGAAATCGCAAATCGTTGAGTAGCGGATTCACGACAAAGGGATTTGCCGGCCATGTGTAAGGCTCGGTAATAAACCAATCCTTCTTACGAAGTTCCAATAGGAAGCCCTTGCCGAGAGTCGTTCCGGAAACTGCGATTTTTGAAATTCCTGCAGAAAAAAGCGAACGACTGACGCTTCCCGCAACCTCGGTTTTGCCGGATTCGTGTAAAATTAATCCGAAGGTCAGAATATTCGCGACGAGAAGAAAAACGGTAAGTTTAAAACGCATTTTATTAAAAAATTAATTTCTACGACGCCAAATTGCGACAAGGAGCCCCAAGAAAATCACTCCTGCGGGAACGGCGGCAAACGCCCACCCGACGCGCATTAAATCCGGCATCGAAACGTTGAGATTAAAATCGGAAATCGGACGCGGCGGAATGTTTAAGTAAACTTCCCGGTCGACGAGCCAATTGACAATATTGAGCAAAAACGCCTTGTTCCCGCCGTTTTCAAGCTGAGCATTGGAAGCCAAATCCGCCGCTCCGAGCACGACAAGACGCCCGCCCGGAATCGCAAAGCCCAAGCGCATTCCCGCAATCCGCTCCGACACGGCGGCGACGCAAACCGGACCGGGAATGTCGCCGCGGTTTTCGTTGTAGGTATAAGGCGGAAGGCGATAATCACGCTCGCCCCAACTCGACGGCGTATCCCCCGAAATGCCGTTGGAGGAAAATACAAGCTGTGTAACTTTGCGCGTCGCGTCTTCCTGAGAACCGATATCTTTGCGGACTTCACGGAACTGCGACGCGACAAGCGGGATTTTCTGATTGGCAAGGATTTCGGAAAGTTTGTGCGGCTCGGCGCCGATAAGACTCATCGCCACGTTCCCGTTGTACTGCAATTTCGACGCGTCCGTTTCGACAACGAAATTATCCATGAGCTGGATTCCCCAGTCGAAAAGCAAATCATCGAGCCCGGGATTTACGCCGGGGCCCGTCAGCAACAGCACGCGCCCGTTGCGTTCCCGCAGGTAACGCGCGATTTTTTCTTCATTTCGCGGACTAATCGGAATACGGGGATTCGCGATTAGAAGCATTGACGCATCGGCGGGAACGTCTTCGTAGCGCGAAAGCTCCAAGGGGACGAGTTTAATTTGGCGCCCGCGCAGTTGGTCGGCAAACGCGGAAAGGCCGAATCGACGGTCCGTCCCGTCAATCGCGGCTTCGCCGTCGCCGACAAGCGAATAGACGACGGGAACGGTATTGTCGGCGACTTTAAGAATCGCAGACATCAGGGCTTCCTCGCCGCGAAACGCATCGACGTCGTTAGGGTTGTTTGCGGCGTCGCGTTTAATCTTAAGCAAATCTCCGGAACTAATCGTACTGCACCGCGTACGGGAAAGAACGACAATCGCCGTATTGTCGGCAATTCGCGTCGTTCCCGTCGTACTTTTCTTTTCAATCTCCGCCGCAAGCCGCGTATTTTTTTGCAAATCGGTCTCTTCGAAACGAATAAACCCCGGAACGTTGAACGAATTCGCCTTGTACTTAAAATTGTCCACCAATCCGATAATGCGGCGGCGCATCATATTTTTGACATAAGCTTCTTCTCGGGAATCACCGGCGCTAGCCTGCGGGAAGGTAACCACAACCCGAATCCACGGATTCCCTGCAGTTGTGTCGGCGGGAGCCTTTTTTACCAACGACTCCAAAAACATCCCCGTTTCAAGGGAAAGCGTGTGGCTTTTGTGTTCGTCGAGATCCCACCGCGCCTGAAACGCGGGAAGTGCCGCGAGATAATTGAGCCCTCCGACCAAAAGCACGGCGAGGATAATTTGCGCGAAGAGATTAAGCCCGCGGAAAAGGCGAACGGTTTTAAAATCTTCAAACTTAAAAAAACGAAACCGCTTCATCAGAGCCCCTCTATGCTTTCGATTCGACATTGATTACAGTCAGTCCAAGCGCCAACGCCGCGCCGCTCACAAACAGGAAAAACGGACGCGAATCAATCAACCCGCCGTAGAAATTTTCCAGATGCTTAAACGTTCGCAGATACTCTGCGGGCGATTGCAACCAGGCAAGCGACTCATAAACATCCAGCGGGAGCATTTGCAAAAGCCCGCCCGCGACGATGAGGATGAAGAGCGCACACGACGTCAGCAGTCCCGCAACGAGCATACTGCGCGTAAGACTGCTTGCGAGAATTCCCGCCGCGATGTAAAGCAATCCGCTGAGAGCGACGAAAAGCGCCCCGCCTTTGAGCGAACTCAAGGCGAGCAAGCGCGGATCCGGGCAAAAATCCTTCAGCATCCACCATGCAATCACGGGAAAAAGCAAGGCAAGCGCCCACAAAACAATGTAGAGAAAATACGCGGCAGCGAATTTTCCCATGACAATGGCAAACGGGCTTGTCGGCGTCGTCATCAGAGCGCCGAGCGTTCCCGCGCGGCGTTCTTCCGCGAACGAACGCATCGTAATCAGCGGAACAAGAATGAAAAGCGGCACCCAAAACAGATAGAAATAGCTTTCGACGGGAAGCATTTCCAAGCCTTTTTGCATCGTCGCCTGCTGGAGCGCGAACCAATAAATCCCGCCCATCAGACAAAGAAACAGCGTTCCCGCAACATACGTTGACGGCGTGATAAAAAGCAACCGAAGTTCGTGTCGGAAAAGTGTTAGAAAGTGCTTCATGCCTTGTTCGGAATAGTGTCCACAATATCGTAAGTGCGCCGCGTCGCAGCGATGAAAATATCTTCAAGACTCGGAATACATTCGTGAAATTCGAAAACCCGGATTCCCGACGCACGTATCTTCTCGAGAAAATCGCCGCCCGTGTTTTCCGCGGGAACTTGCGCAACAAAGCGTTGCGGCGTTCCCGTAGCCGGAAGCTCCTCGACGGAACCGATGCCGAACGCATCCTTCAACTGCTCCTTCGACGCCTCGGCAACAATTTCAAAACGCCGCGTCTTCACAAATTCCCGACGCAAATCTTCAGGCGTTCCCGAAGCAACAATGTGCCCTTGGTTGATGATGATGACGCGGTCGCAGACGTTCTCGATTTCGGGAAGGATGTGCGAAGAAATCAACACAGCTTTTTTCCCGCGTAAGCTACGGATGAGCGAACGGATTCCCAGAATCTGGTGCGGGTCAAGCCCGATAGTCGGTTCATCAAGAATGATAACATCCGGCTCGGAAAGTAACGCATCCGCGATTCCGACGCGTTGGCGAAATCCTTTCGAGAGCGAGCCGATTAACTTGCGCCGGGCGCTTCGTGCGAGGTCGCAAGCCGCCATCACGGATTCGACGCGGGAACGCAATTCCTTCTCGGGAACGTCTTTCAGGCGCGCGCGCCAACGCAGATACTCGATAACGCGCAATTCCTCCGGCAAAGGATTGTTTTCCGGCATATACCCGAGATGCGATTTCGTATGAAACGCGTCCCGCGAAACCGAAATGCCGCAAATGCGCGCAACCCCGGAATTCGCCGGCTGGAGCCCGGCAAGGATGCGCATCGTCGTCGATTTTCCCGCTCCGTTCGGACCGAGAAACCCGACGACTTCACCGCGTTTCACGGTAAAAGAAACATCGGAAATTGCCTTGTACGCGCCGTAATTTTTACAAAGCCCGCGAACATAAATGGCATTTTCGGCAGCGCTTTTTTCGGGATCGCTCATGATGCGGAAAAATTATTGCCGGGTTTCGGGAGCGGACGGCTCCGAAGCGGCTTCGATGAGGCGCGGATCAATGCGAAGAAGACTTTGCTTCTGCGCATGCCACATATTTTGCGGCGAAAGCGCGCGATCCATCTCGTTGAGCCAGGTGCGCGCGGTGTCTAAATCATCCTTGGCAAGCGCAGTTACGGCGAGATTATACATCGCCTGCCCTCGAATCGTTTCGTCCGTTTCGAGCGTTCCCGCGAGCGCCGCAAGTAGCGCAAGCGCTTCGTCCTGCTTGCCGAGTTTTTGAAGCGAGGCGGCTTCAGCGAGCTTTGCGCGATCACGCGGCATCGCGAATTCCGTTCCCGCAAGCGCCGCAAAAACAGTCGCAGCTGAGCGGTAATCTTCAGCGGCTTCGGCGTATTTTCCTTCACGGAAAAGATTGTTGCCGAGCGCAAAGAAAATCGTTCCCGCCATCGGATCCGCCGTATTCTCACACGCAAACGCACGCCGTTCGTCGTCGGTCTTCAAGGCGGCGTAATCGTTTTGCAAAGAAACCACATGCATCTTTTTTGCCTGCGTGTAAACAATCACCGCAAGCGCCGCAAAGAAAATCAACGTTGCAATCGCAATCGTTTTCTTCCCGTGGCGACGCCAAAAGAGCCAAACTTTATCTTCAAAATCGGCATCCTGAAAATCGTCATCGACCAAAACCAAATTGCGGTCGTCGCCGGCAGAACCCTTAAATTTTTGTTTTTCGTTACGGATAGCTTTTTTTGCCATAAAAATAGAAACTTTCTGATTCCTAATAAAACATTCCAAAAGCCCGCTCCCGTCAATAGAACGTTTGCGGGAACGAAGTGTTTGCGGGCAAGCAGACTTCGCCTGTTGAAGCCGGCATAAGACGAGAAGAAGAGACGGCAGGTTTTGCGTGGCAAATTCTGTGAAAACAAAGACAAATCACGCATTTAGAAGAGCAACGCGTTATCCGTTTTGGAGCGGTCTTTCCCGAAACGTTTCATTGCATTATGAAACGTTCCCGCAGGAAGGTCCTACGGGAACGCACTTAATTATTACGAATTAATACATCAAAAATTATTTGCGGCGGCGTGTGCCGACGAACAGTAACGCGCTCAAGCCCGCAAGCAAACCGAACGCCGACGGCTCGGGAACGGCGGTAACGTTCAAGCGAATCCACGGGAGATAGTCTGAGGAGCCTCCGGTATAACCGACACCCGAATTATTGTCATCGACTTTTTTACTCCAAAGATAATACGCAGGATCTCCGCTCTCGGCGACAAATTTGAATGTGTAAGTTTTGTCGGTTTCGAGAATGAGACCGTCAAAACTAAACGTTGAGGCATATCCTCCGGCATTATTACTGTCATTCGCCCCCGAAGCCGCTTGTGCCGTGAGAATCTCTTTTGACTTAGCGATTAATTCTTCTCCATCGAAAACCTCTATTTTTGTCGCGTTCGCCTCAGTGGAATCGTAGTAACCGCCAGATGCGGTCAAATTGAGCTGAATCCCGTTCAAATAGTAATCAAGAGAAGAATCAATTTTAAAATCTGCGGAACTATTGTCCGTGAATCCGCTCCAACCAAGGGAAAGCGTGAACGCATTTCCGGAATTTTTTATCCAAACATTGGTTCCGGAAGTACCGGATTCCGTTCGTCCGATATAGTCAACGGATTCCGCGTTCGCAAAAGCGGTTCCCGTTGCAAGGAGAGCCGCAAGTGTAATGATTTTTTCATAGTTTTCTGAGTTGTGTTATTAAAAAAGGTCTTATTTTACCCCCCCTAAAAGTTGTCAATTACCATTTTGAAGCGTTTCAAGGGACATTTTGCACGAGCGAATCAGGCTTCAATTTTCGAATAAAATCCGCGCGTTCCCGCGCGTTTCAAAGGCGAAAAATTTCCGCGTCCATGCGCAGGAACACGAAAAAGCCCGCGAACCTTTGATTCGCGGGCTTTTGAAAGTGGCGCCCCTTCAGGGATTCGAACCCTGGTCGCCTCAGTGAAAGCGAGGTGTCCTAGGCCGGGCTAGACGAAAGGGGCGTTTTGTTCAAACGCGTTGTTTAAACTGTGAGAAAGAGCATCGCATAAAATTTATTTCTCGTCAACTAAAAATTAAAAAATATTTTTACATTAAAATTGTTGACAGTTTCGCGTATTTCAGTTCTGATGAGAAATACATTTTTGATGCCCAGTAGCTCAGCGGAAGAGCAGTTGACTGTTAATCAATTGGTCGTAGGTTCGATCCCTACCTGGGCAGCCACTTTTAAGCCTGCGTTTTGCAGGCTTTTTTGTTTGCGATTTGCCTTTAAGCATTTCCCTTCTCGGCGTAGCGTTAACGGGTAGTATGAATAGCCAAGATTTTAGAATTGTTGTGCTTTGCGGCGCGCGTTCGCCGGAGCGCGAAGTGTCGATTCGCTCGGGAACGGCGTGCGCGGAAGCTCTGTGCGAAAATTTTCCGGAGATTGAATTGCGAGTTCTCGAAGAAAACACGCTCCCTGCGGATTTAAATCCGCAGCGCGATGTGATTTTTCCGGTAATTCACGGCGACTACGGAGAAGACGGAGAGATTCAGCGAGATTTGGAAGCGCGCGGATTCGCCTATGCCGGATGCGATTCCTCAGCGAGCGAAATTTGTATTGATAAATCCATTACAAAAAAAGTGATGCGGGAACACGGCGTTCCCGTGACGGACGATATCTCATTTTCGGCAAATGCACGGCCGGACGCGGAATCCGTTGTTGCGAGCCTCGGAGAATCACTTGTCGTAAAGCCGGCGGATAAGGGAAGCAGCGTCGGGCTTTTCCTGCCTACGGGAACTTCCGAGCTGAAGCGTGTTCTTGACGGAGATCTAAGCGCGGCGAGGAAATGGCTTATTGAGCCTCGCCTTTCCGGACGCGAACTTACGGTCGGACTACTTGACGGCAAGGCAATGGGAATCGTCGAAATTCGACCGAAAGTCGGCGTGTACGATTTCACGAACAAATACACGAGCGGGAACACGGAATATCTTTTCCCTGCCCCGATTAAAGATGCAAGTGCCGAGAAAATTAAGAGATGCGCCGAACAGATTTTTTCCTGTTGCGGATGCCGCGACTTCTCGCGTGCGGATGTCATCCTGCTGCCGGACGAGAGTTTTTACTTTCTCGAAGTCAACACAATGCCCGGACTGACGGCAACAAGCCTCTTGCCGAAAAGCGCCTCGTGCGTCGGCTTAGATTTTCCCGCGCTAACGGCGGCGATGATTCGCCCCGCGATTGAGCGTTTTAAAAATCGCTAAGTCGAAAAATTCCCGAAAGCCGTTTTGTTCCCGAACTAACTTGCATTCAGCTCCCGAACGATTTCCGCGGGAGCGCGTTCTTCGTCGAGCAGTTTTTTCATGCGCGCCATGGTCGGTGCGGCGTGCGTGAAAAATCTTTTGTACGCGGCACAGAAATAATTCAACCCCGGCTCGCCGTCGGGCGATATGCAGAAGCGATGCTTGGGGCATTCGCCGTTGCAGGCAAAGCGCACGCCGCATTTTCGGCAAACGCGCGGGAGCGTTTTCAGCTTCATTTCGCCGAAACGTTTTTGCGCCTCTGAATTTGCCAACACGCCGAGCTTTTTTTCTAAGAGATTCCCGAGCCTGAACCGCGGATAAACAAAATGGTCGCAGGAAAAAACATCGCCGTTGTGTTCAAGCGCGAGTGCCTTGCCGCATTTTTCGCGAAAAACGCAAAGCGGCGCGGGAACGCCCGCCCAAGCACAAAGCGCAACATCAAAAAGCTGAACGAATGTTTTCCCGACATCGCGCCGCACCCAAACATCGTAAATTTCACAAAGAAATTTTCCGTAATCTTCCGGTTTTACGGACCACGGCATAACGTCGCTCCCGCCAAGATTTCCGCTCAACAAATCCGGCGCCGAAGCAAAGCGCATCGGAGCGTCGGCAGGCGGCGCAGGACGCTCGACAAGCGGGATAAACTGAATAAAGCCCGAGCCGATTTCCCGCAAAAATTCATAAACTTCAACTCCGCAGCGAACGTTGTGTTCGCCGACGACCGTCAGCGTATTGAATTCCGCTCCGAAACGCTTGAGCTGTGCGATTCCGTTCATCACCAAATCAAACGACGGCGTTCCCGCGCGCGTAACGCGATTGGCGTCGTGGCATTCCCGCGGGCCGTCGATGCTTACGCCTACGAGAAATCCGTTGTCCGCCAAAAAAGCCGCCCAGTCTTCATTGATTAAAGTTCCGTTAGTCTGAAATGCGTTTTCAATGCGTTTCCCGTCGGCGTATTTTCTTTCAAGTTCGAGAACTTTTTTAAAAAAATCAATTCCGAGAAGCGATGGTTCGCCGCCCTGCCAAACGAAGCTAACCTCGGGAACGTCCTGCGCGGCAATGTAATCGCGAATAAACGTTTCGAGCACGGCATCGCTCATTTTCCATTCTTTTCTCTGCGGGAAAAGAGCCTGCTTTTCCAGATAATAACAATACGTGCAGTTCAGATTACAAATTGAACCGATCGGCTTTGCCATTACGTTAAACGCTTTCGGCTCGCCGTTGGCGGAAGTTTTCTTCGCGGACTTCATGTCGTTTGTTTTACGCCGCCCGAGCGAAATTCGCAAACGGATTTAAGCCTGCGGAAACAAGTTGCGGACGGGATTTACAAAAATGCGGAAATTGGCTTAGGCTTGCGCTATGATTTTTTGGAGTATTGCGGGAACGCTGTTTTTGGTCACGGCGCTTTGGCTTGGCGTTGCCGCGTGGCGGGACCGCCAAAACCGGGAGCGCTTTTTGTCGGCTCCGCTTCCGAAAAACTGGGCAAAACTCATTCGTATTCATGTGCCGATTGCCGAAAAAATCCCGCGGGAACTACGTCCGCGATATGCTCGCCGCATTAAAGCGTTTTTAATGGAAAAAACATTTGAACCCTGCGGCGGGCTTGCAGAAATCTCCGATAAAATTGCGCTTATCGTTGCCGCGAACGCGTCGTTGCTCGCACTCGGACGCGATGTTCCCGCGTGGCGCGCCTTGCATTCCGTTTTGATTTATCCGCGTGCGTTCCGCCTGGATTCTCCGGAAGACGATTATGCGGGGAGCGCCGAAAGTGAGATTTTACCGATTCCAGCCGAGGAAGAATCTGCGGAGAACGACGGCGAATCACGAAGCTTCGGGAGCGTTATTTTTTCACAGGAACGCATTCTGCGCGATTGCGCGTTTTCTTCCAATATTCAAAACGTCATCATCCATGAGTTCGCTCATCAGTTTGCCGACACGGAGCCGCTGTTTTTTCCGCGGGAACGACTCGCCGAATGGGAAACACTTTTTCAAAAAGAAATGGCGAAGCTTCAATCCGGAGCAAGCGACACCATTTTGGACGAATACGGCGCCGACGATCCCGCCGAATTCTTTGCCGTAAGCACGGAAGCCTTTTTCGGAACACCGCAGGCGCTTCGCCGCGCACATCCGGAAGTTTATGCAGCGCTTGCCGCAATTTACGCGCTCGATCCCGCAAGCTGGTAATTCGTTTTGAGGGAATCGATGAGAGTTGAGGGCTGAGAGCTTAGAGGGAAATGCGTTCCCGCAAACGGGAAAAAGGATTTAGAAAACCTTTTTCGCGAAGCGAGGTGCAAATACCTATCATCTCTTACTTCTCCTCGCTCATCCGAAACTCTATTTATAGAGAACCAAAGAGCTCTGGATACACACATCAAATATTACAGCATCAAAGAGTTTTTTGATCATGAGGCGTGGAGGAACTTACAAAACAGGCTACCGAAATATTTTCTCTCCGTTCAATATTTTAACCGTCACGGAACTCTCGTCCGTTCTGAAAAAGAAAGCCTCGATGCCGGAACCGGAGAAAATTCTGCTTATTTCAGCCCGACATTAGAACCGAATTCAAGAGACGAACATTCAAGGAGATACATCTGCCTTTGGAGCTCAATGAGAATCAAAGCCACGGGCACGACCGACCGAATTTTAGCCATAAATGACTATTCAAAGGAAATAAGAAAAGTTCATATCGAACTCCTGAAAAAAAACAAACAAAAGCGGAGAAACCTCGATTCTGAATCAATGGACCGTTGAATTGTAGCAATCGCCTTGCTCAAAAATAAAGCCTCCGCGGGAACGGAGGCTTTATTGAAGCGACAGATTCGGATTAAACTTCGTTCGGGAATTTCTCCTTAAGAGCGTCGCGGCAGCGCGAGGAAACTTTGCCGAACGTTCCCGCGTCGACGAGTTCCGGCATCCAGCGCCACGAGCGCGGGCAACGGACGTAGCCGAGCGTTTCCGCCTTTACGGCTTCAACGGCGAGCGGCGTTCCCGCAGGCGCATCGGAGAGGCGCACTTCCGAGACGATAAAGGTTTCCGCGAGCAAGGCGGCGTGCTTTTTCAAAAGCGCGAAGGTTGCATCGGCGGAATCGCCGGAAATCGTGAGCACGGCTTCGAGCGATTGCCCGATGACTTTCGCAGAGCGAAGCGCGTCGAGCTTCAGATTCACGTTGTCGAGCACTTTGAGCAACGCGTCGAATTCCGCCGCTTCTTTCTCGAAAACGCATTCCGGATTTACCTGCGGCCAATCCTGCAAAAGAACGGAATCCTTCGCGTATTCGTTTTTCGCCGTGAAAAATCCCCACGCTTCGTCCGTCGTAAACGGAAGCATCGGCGCGAGCATTTTGACGTAAGCCGTGAAAATCGTGTAAATCGCGGTTTGCGACGAACGGCGTTCCCGCGAGTTCGCGGCGTAGGTGTAAAGGCGGTCTTTGAGAATGTTGTGATAGGTTGCCGAAAGCGTTTCCACGGTAAACGCGGCGATGGCGGCGTAGGCTTTGTGGAATTCGCAGTTTTCGTAGTTCGCGGTAACGTCGGCGAGAAGGCGGAAGAATTTCGTGAGCGCCCACTTATCGATCAGCGTTAGCTCCGCAAACGGAACGGCGTCTTTCGCGGGATCGAAATCGTAAAGATTCGAAAGCTGGTAACGGAGCGTGTTGCGAATGTTGCGATACTGCGTTGCCGTCGCGTCGAGAATGCCGTCGGAAAGCGGAATATCGTTCTGATAATTTTCCGAAGCGATCCAAAGGCGAACGATGTCGGCTCCGTATTTGGAAACGTAGCCGTCGGCGGTTTGCGGCTTGCCGTCGGACTTGGAAATTTTCTGGCGCGTGCCTTCGTTGACGACAAATCCGTGCGTGATGACTTTTTTATACGGTGCGCAGCCGAAATTGATAACGCTCGTCCACAGCGAAGATTGGAACCAGCCGCGATGCTGGTCGGAACCTTCGAGATACAAGTCCGCCGGGAACGCGAGGTCCGCGTTGCGCTTCAAGACGGCGGCGGAAGACGAGCCGGAATCGATCCAAACGTCGAGCGTGTCCGTTCCCGCGACGAGTTTTTCCGGCGCCGGCCAGTTGGCGGGAACATCAATTCCCGCGAGTAGTTCCGCCGGGGATTTTTCAAACCAAATATCGGTTCCCGCGACGGCGATTTTGTCTGCGATACCGTTGATAACGTTTGCATCGAGAAACGCTTCGCGCGTGTCCGCGTCGTAGAAAACCGGAATCGGCACGCCCCAGGAGCGTTGGCGGGAAATACACCAGTCCGGGCGACCTTCAACGGCGGCGCGAATGCGGTTTTCGCCGCTGGCGGGAATCCAGGAAACGTCGCCGATTTGGGCAAGCGCCTTGGCGCGCATACCGTTTTTGTCGAGCGCGACGAACCATTGGTCCATGGCGCGGAAAATCACCGGCGTTTTCGAGCGCCAGCAGTGCGGGTATTGGTGGTCGATTTTCGCGACTTTTAAAAGCTTGCCCGAAGCTTCGAGCAGTTTCAAAACTTCGATGTTTGCCGGGCATTTTCCGTTGGTATCCAAAACGGAGATACCGACGAGCGACGCGGGAACGCGACCGTCATTGGCGTAAACGCCTTCGTCGTTGACCGGACAATAAATTTCGATGCCGTAGCGCAGGCAGGTTTGGTAGTCTTCAAGCCCGTGCCCGCCGGCGGTGTGGACGCAGCCCGTTCCCGCGTCGGTCGTGATGTAATCGGCGCAAACGACGGGCGAAGTGCGCGCGCAAATCGGATGTTGCGTTTGAATGCCTTCGAGGGTTTTTCCGAGGACTTTCGCGCCGCGCGCCGCGCCTTCCAAGCCGCAATCGGCGATGAATTTTTCCGCGAGAGCGTCGGCAACGATGTAAATTTTTCCGGCGTGGGAAATTTCGACGTATTCAAGTTCCGGATGCACGGCGACAGCCATGTTTGCGGGAATCGTCCACGGAGTCGTTGTCCAGATGACAAAATTCTTTTCCGGCGCGTCGATTTGCGGGAACGCGACCCAAATTGACGGCGAGGTGTGGTTTTTGTATTCGATTTCGGCTTCAGCGAGCGCGGTTTTGCAGGGAATTGACCAGTAAACCGGCTTTTTGCTGCGGTAAATCAAATCGTTCGCGACCATGTTTGCGAAGGTGCGGACGATGTCGGCTTCGTAGGCGGGATTTTTCGTTTTGTATTCCGCCGCCCAGTCGGCGAGGATGCCGAGGCGCTTAAATTGTTTGCGCTGTTTTTCGATAAAGCTTTCGGAAAATTCGGCGCAGGCTTTGCGGATTTCGAGCGGCGTGAGCGTTTTTTCCTTGGCGTGGAGTTCTTTCATCACCTTGTGCTCAATCGGCAAGCCGTGGCAGTCCCAGCCGGGAACGTAGGGGACGCGGAAGCCGCGCATCGTTTTGTAGCGCATGATGATGTCCTTGAGGAGCTTGTTGAGCGCGGTGCCGATGTGCACGTCGCCGTTGGTGAACGGCGGCCCGTCGTGGAGAATGTAAGATTTTCCCGTTCCCGCGTTCTTTTGCTGAAGGCGGCTGTAAAGGTCTGTTTCCTCCCAAAACGCGATGCGCTTGGGTTCGCGGGAGGTGAGATTTGCCCGCATCGGGAAATCCGTTACGGGGAGATTCAAGGTGTCTTTAAGTTCCACTGCCATGATTAAATAGAGGACAAAAATTTTAAGCGGTAAGTATGTCTTTTTCCCCGTAAGCCGTCAACCACGGGAACTGATCGGTTTTCGCTCCACTGCAAAATAAAAGTCTGCTTGCATTACACACATCTGTTGCGCATTATCTCCCCAATGGCAAATACTACCGATTTGATAGGCGATAGCGTCCGAAGCCCGGAGCCAACAAAACTGTTTTGCATCTCGCTCAAAAGGTCTCCTTCCCGCCGGGAAAGTATGCAAAAATTCGCTAAAATTCCCGGAATAGAGTTTGCTTTTTTTGACGCCGTCGATGCGAAAACCGAAGAATTGATTCCTTTTAAAGAACATTTTTATTGTTCCCGCACGGCAAATCTCTTGCGAGGACGGTCGCTTGAAGAAGGCGAAATCGCCTGTTTTGCATCGCATTTTCTACTTTGGGAAAAATGCATCAAGCTCAACGAACCGATTGTCGTTTGCGAAGACGACATTGAGCTTGCCGCCCACGAAGATTTTTTGGTGCGCCGAATCCGGGAGATTCGCCAAGGCAATCACGAATACGTACGCCTTTTGGCAACGAAAAACAGGAAGACATACGCATTTGCGCCCGATTTAAAAATCGCGTTTGATTCGCTCGCGGGAACGCAGGCTTATTACATTACTCCGGCTGCGGCGCGAAAATTTATTACCCATGCAAAAACATGGTTTATGCCGGTTGATGACTATATGGATTTGTATTTTATTCACAAAGTTTTAAACATTGTCGCAGATTCCTTTCCCGTAAGAGGAACGGATTTTCCGTCGGATGTTGCTCGAAAACACGGAAAAAAACGACGACTCTCGGGAACGAAAATCACCTCTGAACTTTTTCGTGTTTATCTGTTTTTGCGAAAAATTTTCTGGTTCGTGAAAAATCCGGCGCTCGCCAAAATCGCGATTTCCTGAAAAATTCCCCTCCGAATGCGGGTGTTCGAAGCTTCGAACACTCTTTTCTTTTGCGCGTATTGCGGGAGAATGCTAGGATTCCTGCCAATTCGGAGCGCCTTTCGCGACTTTGAAAACTCAAAATACGACTCGCACATTCATGAAACGCTTTCTCCCCTACTACTCGCTTCTTGCTGAAGTTCGTTGGACGTTTGCCATTGCCCTGCTCCTGGGCATTTTATCCGGGATCGCAAGCGGATTCGGGCTTCCCCTAATGCTTCAAAAAGTGCTTCCCGTTCTGTTTTCCGGAGAGGAAACCGCGCAGGCGCTCGTGCTTTTTGATCCCGCGTCCGAAACCGCAATCGGCTACGGCTTGGATTGGCTTCCCGCGCTTATCGTTCCCGCCGAACACGTTTTGGCATTTGCCATTTTGCTTTTGCCGATCGTATTCATTATCCGCGGCGCATCCATGTTCGGAAACACTTACCTGCTCAATGTTTGCGGAATTCGCGTTTTGGAAGGCGTGCGCATGCGCCTGTTTTCGCACCTGCAAAAAATGCACTTGGACTTTTTCCGGAAACACAATTCCGGCGACCTCCTCAGCCGCACGATGGGCGATACCATGCTTGTCAAAAGCGTACTTGTCGAAGTGACGAACGACTTGCTTATCCAGCCGTTTACGCTTGCGGGAGCCGTCGGATTCGTGGTTTGGCAAGCGTTCCAAAGCTCGGCGACTCAGGAGTTTCTGCTGAGCCTTCTGCTCGTTCCCGCGACCGTTCTTCCGGTTCAAATTATCGGAAAACGCATTCGTAAACGCTCGAAAGACGCACTAAAAAAGGCAGGAGAGCTTTCCGGAATTCTCACCGAAAGCCTTCAATCTCCGAAAGAAATCCGCGCTTACAATCTGCAGGAACGCGAGTGCTCTCGCTTTCGGGGATTTGTCCGTTCTTATTTGAAGCTTCAGCTCAAAGTCGTTAAGTACGACAAACTGCTAACGCCGCTGATTGAAATTCTTGCCGCCTGCACCGTTTCGTTCGCAGTCTATCGTGCCGCATGTGCCGGGCTTGATCAGGACACCGTCATCGCGCTCGTCGGCGCGCTTTATTTCGCCTACGATCCGATTAAAAAAATCGGGAAAGTAAACAACCGAATCAAGGAAGGCATGGCGGCACTCACTCGATTGGAGGAAATTATCAACGCTCCGGTTGAAGTCGCCGATCCCGCAAACCCGAAGCCGCTCAGCAACGTGCGCGGCGAAATTTTGTTTGAAAACGTTAATTTCGCTTACGATCCCGAAGAGCCGGTTTTGAAAAACATCACCTTCTCGGTAAAACCCGGAGAAACCGTCGCGCTTGTCGGTCCTTCCGGCGCCGGAAAAAGTACCGTCGTCAATTTGCTCCCGCGATTTTACGACGTAATCGGCGGCAGTGTTAAAGTTGACGGCTTGGACGTGCGGGAACTGCTTCAGCACGAATTGCGTCAAAACATCGCGATCGTCTCCCAGGAACCGATTCTATTTTCCGATTCGATTTACAACAACCTCCTGCTCGGGAAACCGGATGCCACGCGGGAAGAAGTTGAAAACGCCCTTAAACGTGCCGCAGCCTACGACTTTGTAATGTCACTCGAAAACGGCTGGGATACGGCTGTCGGCGAACGCGGCGGACGGCTTTCCGGCGGGCAGCGCCAACGCATCGCAATCGCACGCGCGTTCCTCAAAAACGCTCCGATTCTCATCCTGGACGAAGCCACCTCCGCTCTCGACTCCGAAAGCGAAGCCGAAATTCAGGACGCGTTGGAAGAACTCGTTAAAGGGCGAACCACATTCATGATCGCCCATCGCTTCTCGTCAATCCGCACGGCAACACGAATTTTGGTTTTCGAATCCGGGAAAATCGTCGCCGACGGTCCGCACGAAAAAGTTTACGCCGAATCCGAGCTCTATCGTGAACTCTATAACCGCCAATCCGTCGAATAAAATCCGTTTGACAAAGCCCGCGGGAACGGCGAGAATCGTTAACTCATTTTTCGGGCTGTAGCGCAGTCTGGCTAGCGCATTTGCATGGGGTGCAAAGGGTCGGAGGTTCGAATCCTCTCAGCCCGACCATTTTCTCCAAAAATCGCCCGCAATCCTAATAAAATACAGGACTGCGGGCTTTTTCTTGCCGAAATTTCGGCAAAGGGAGAGCCGATTCGAAAAAGCGCAGAAACGCTTCAGAGCTTCACGCCAAGAGCGGCGGCAAGTAAGCGATTAACAGCGCGGGCGCGGGTTTCCAAGGTTCTATTTTTCGGGCAAGCAGGGAAAAATGAATCCCATTCGATTTCAAAACGGCTCTTTTGTGTTTTGTTGTCTGGGCATAAGCTCAATTGAGCAACGCGTTCCCGCCAATCTCACGGGAACGCGTTTTTGTTGCTGCGGGAACAGCCTCGCCTTAACGCACGAAAAGCAATTCGCGGTATTTCGGGAGCGGCCACATTTCGTTGTCGACGAGCAATTCGAGCTTGTCGATATGGTAGCGAATCGCGTCGAAATACGGCAAAACCGTGTCGTGATATGCAATCGCTTTTTCGCGGGCATCCTCAATCCGGTTTGCTTTTTTGCGGCATTCAATCATTTCCTCGGCATTTTTCGTAACGGCGCTGACATGCTCGTTAATCGCTTCAATCAGGCGGATTTGCTCCGACGCCAGGACGCTGAATTTTTCCGGCGGGAACACCGCCTTGAGCTTCGCAACATTGTCCAGCAAAACGGACTGATACCGTATCGCCACGGGAATAATGTGATTGTGCGACAAATCGCCGAGAACACGCGCCTCAATCTGAAGCTTTTTCGTGTAAATTTCCCACTTCACCTCGTTGCGGGTTTCCAGTTCTTTCTTGGAATGAATGTTCCCGTTCGCAAAAACCTTTACCGACTGCGGTGAAGTGTACGCATCGTAAATCAACGGAACGCTCGTCTCACAGTCCAAGCCGCGCCGCGCCGCCTCTTCCCGCCATTCTTCGGAATAGCCGTTCCCGTCAAAGCGGATCGGCTTCGACTCCTTAATGTATTTTTTAATAACGGTGTAAAGCGCCTCTTTCTTGGACATTCCGCCCGCAATGAGCGCATCGACCTCCGTTTTAAATTCCTTGAGCTGATAAGCAACCGCCGCATTGACCGCCGTCATCGCCGACGCACAATTCGCAATCGAGCCGATTGCGCGAAACTCAAAGCGATTTCCCGTGAACGCAAACGGCGACGTGCGGTTGCGGTCCGTGTTATCGACAAGCAATTCCGGAATTTGACCGACACCGAGCTTAATCTGCTTTTTGCTGTCCACCTTGATCGCGTCGTCAACCGAGCTTTTTTCAAACGCATCGAGAATGTCGCTGACCTGTTTTCCGAGGAAGGAAGAAATAATCGCCGGCGGAGCCTCGTTCGCGCCGAGGCGGTGCGCATTCGTCGCCGACGCCGTCGAAGCCTTAAAAAGCGCATTATTTTTGTAAAGTGCCATCAGCGTATTCACGACGAAAGTCACGAAACGCAGGTTCTCCATCGAATTTTTTCCCGGAGAAAAAAGATTAACGCCCGTGTTCGTGCTGAGCGACCAATTGTTGTGCTTGCCCGAACCGTTCACGCCCTTAAAAGGTTTTTCGTGCAAAAGCACGCGGAAATTGTGCCGGCGGGCAACATCTCGCATGAGCGACATCAAAAGCAAATTGTGGTCCACCGCAAGGTTGCATTCCTCGAAAATCGGCGCGAGCTCAAACTGATTCGGCGCAACTTCGTTGTGGCGCGTTTTCACGGGAATGCCGAGCTTCCACGCTTCGTATTCCAGCTCCTGCATACACGCGAGAACGCGGCGCGGGATCGCCCCGAAATAATGGTCTTCCAACTGCTGATTTTTCGCCGATTCGTGCCCCATCAGCGTGCGCCCCGTCAAAACAATATCCGGACGCGCGTTGAACAATTCCTCGTCAATCAGGAAAAATTCCTGCTCGCAACCGAGCGAAGACTGCACGTGCGTTACGTCGGAATTAAAATATTTGCAAACGCCGACCGCCGCCTTGTTCACCGCTTCCAGCGACTTCAAAAGTGGCGCTTTGTAGTCGAGCGCCTCGCCCGCGTAGGAAATAAAAATCGTCGGGATAAAAAGCGTATCGCCTACAATGAACGCGGGCGACGACGGATCCCACGCCGAATAGCCGCGCGCCTCAAACGTCGAGCGCAAGCCGCCGTTCGGGAACGACGACGCGTCCGGCTCCTGCTGAGCGAGAATCTTCCCGCTGAATTCCTCAATCATGCCGCCGCTCCCGTCGCGCTCGACAAACGCGTCGTGCTTTTCCGCCGTCCCGTCCGTCAGCGGATGAAACCAGTGCGTGTAATGCGTCGCGCCGTTTTCCATCGCCCACATTCGCATCGCGGGAGCAATATGCGCGGCAAGCTCCAAAGAAACCGGCTCGCCGAAATCAATCGCATGCGTAATCGCCCGAAACGTTTCTTTCGAGAGATATTTCGCCATCGCTTTGCGGTTGAAAACCTTGCACCCGAAAAATTCGGAAATTTTCGCCTGCGGCGGGGGAACAACGACGACTTTCCGGTTGGAAGCACGTTCTACGGCATGAAATCGAATGTAAGACATAAGCTGGAAAAAAGATACGCCCGCGCGTTCCCGCACGTCAAGCGGGTTTTCCGATTTTTACTTCCAAACGAAGCGAAATTTGGCATTTTTCGACAAAAACTCCAAATTTTCACTTCCAAACGAAGCAAATTTTTTAATTTTTCACTGAAAAACCGATTTTTTGACTTCCAAACTCAAATCCGGAAAAACGTATTTCGGAACGTTCCCGTGCAAAAGAAACCACGAACAAACACAAATACTCACGAATGTTTTTAACGCAAAGACGCGAAGGAATTTCCGCAACAAAAACATTTTGCGTGCGAAGTAAAGTGAGACTTCCCGCAAAGCTTAAAATTCTCGCGCAAAGACGCGAAGCCGCAAAGTATTTGAGAGATAAAAAAACTTTGCGGCTTGGCGGCTTAGCGCGAAAAAAAAACGTTCCCGCGTAAAACCGACTTTCGTCACGCGGGAACGAAAAAGCAAATCATCGGAAGAGGATAGCGAGCCACCCGTAAAATTTACGGAGTCCGCCCGACTATTTTTCGATTTGAAAGGCTCACGGGAACGTTTCATGCTCTTAAGCATCATGGCAGATACTAATTTTCTTCCGAAATCCGGTTTGCAAACCGAACGCGCACAGATCCGCGTTTCCACGAAATTCCCGGCAAACAATAATTATGTTTGCAGCTATGAAGTCTTTGTCGAAGGCGAATTTTTCAAGCCCGAAAACGGGCGTTCGGCGATGATTAACTTTGTCCAAACCGGAGCGCCGCTCGAAAAATCTTATTACGATTACGGGCGTTTTTGCTTTTTCCTGCCGAATTGCGTTTTGCCGATGTTTGAAGACGTTTTGAACGGTCAGGCGGCGAAGCTTATCGTTCATTTTGTCGTTGAAAACGGACGTCCGGCACGCGATCAAGCCGAAGCGCAATTCAAAATCACGTTTAAGGTTTAAGCCATGGCGGAAAAGATTTCCATGAACGCGGACGGCTCGCTCGCCGTTCCCGCCAATCCGATTATTCCGTTTATCCGCGGCGACGGGAGCGGTCCCAATATTTGGAACGCCGCCGTGCGCGTGCTCGATGCCGCCGTCGAAAAAGCTTACGCGGGAACGCGCAAAATCGAGTGGCGCGAAGTTTTCGCCGGGGAAAACGCATTTAAAAAACTCGGCACGTGGTTGCCCGACGAAACGGTCGACATTTTCCGCGAATACTTGATCGGCATCAAAGGTCCGCTGACAACGCCGGTCGGCAAAGGCGTGCGCTCGATTAACGTGACGCTTCGCCAGACGCTGGATTTGTTCGTTTGCCTGCGCCCGGTGAAATATTTTGACGGTATCGAAACTCCGGTGAAAGATCCCTCGCAGGTCGATATGGTTGTTTTCCGCGAAAATACGGAAGACATTTACGCGGGCATCGACTGGACGGCGGGAACGCCGAAAGCGCTCCGCATGATTGAATTTTTGAAAACGGAATTCCCGGACGATTTCAAAAAAATCCGCTTCGGCGCGGAAACGCCGGACGAAGTCGGCTTCGGCGTAAAGCCCGTTTCCAAGGCGGGAACGCAACGCCTTGTGCGCGCCGCGCTCGAATACGCGATTGCGCAGAATCGCAAGTCCGTGACGATTGTTCACAAGGGCAATATTATGAAATTCACTGAAGGCGCCTTTCGCGATTGGGGCTACGCCGTGGCGAAAGAGGAATTCGGCGCGGAGGAAATCGACGGTGGTCCGTGGCTCAAAATTCCGGCGGGAAAACCCGGCGCGGGCATCGTGATAAAAGATTGTATTTGCGACGCGTTTTTGCAGGAAATTTTGCTCCATCCGAAAGATTTTGACGTGATCGCGACGCTGAATTTGAACGGCGACTACGTTTCCGACGCGCTCGCCGCGCAGGTCGGCGGCATCGGGATTTCGCCCGGCGGGAACATCAACACGAAGTCCGGACACGCGATTTTTGAAGCGACGCACGGCACGGCGCCGAAGCTCGCGGGTCTCGACAAGGCGAATCCGTCTTCGCTCCTGCTTTCTGCGGAAATGATGTTCCGCCACATGGGCTGGAAT
Organism: Candidatus Spyradenecus sp.; assembly: GCA_045535075.1. GTDB lineage: Bacteria > Verrucomicrobiota > Verrucomicrobiia > Opitutales > UBA953 > Spyradosoma. The sequence continues at coordinate 141,758 of JAZSKX010000017.1, forward strand.
GAGGCGGCGGATTTGATTGTCAAGGGCGTCGAAGGCGCGATTTCCGCGAAAACGGTAACGTTTGATTTGGCGGCGATGATTCCGGGCGCGACGGAGTTGAAATGCTCGGAATTTGCCGACGCCGTCATCGCGAAAATGTAAGCGCGGGAACGGCTTTTTATCGAAGTAATAAAAAATCCCTTGCGGAAATCGTAAGGGATTTTTTGGTACTCGAGAAGGGACTTGAACCCATACGCCTTTCGGCATCGGAACCTAAATCCGACGTGTCTGCCAATTTCACCACTCGAGCAAAAAAGCGGTATTACCCTAAGAAAATCTTTCCGTTTTGGCAAGCCGGAGCGTTCCCGCGAGCCGGCAAGTTTTTAATTCAAGCGCTTATTTTCTCTTTTGCTTAGGAAATTCCACGCGCAAACCCAAGGCTTTGAGCCCGCGGGCAACATCTTTTTCCAGCTTCGCCCAATCGCGCCCGTCAAGCAACGCAACATGCGCGGCATCGTGACTTTCCCCTGCCTGAATTTCACGAACAAACGCCTTGATACGCGCCGCGTCCTTTTTCCCGTCAACATGAAAAAAGTAATATGCGAGCGCGAGCGAAAACCCGTAACAAAACTGCGAAAACTTCTGGTCTCTTGAAAATTCCTGATACGGAAGATTCATAAATTCTTCGAGCGACATCGGAACTTTAATGTTCTTTCCGAGTCCTCGTCCGCCCTTTCCGTCCTTCCCGTAGCCGATAATGTAAGCCGCAATTTCTTTTTTATTTCCCGTAAAGGTAAAACGTCCGTTCGCATAATCGGTAAGCCCGACATATTCGGCAATTCCTTCGAGATACCAACTCGGATAGCGATAGCCGGGAAGCGTCATAAAGTGCGTCAATTCGTGCGCAAGTACGTGCGCGGGGATTTTGCGCGTTCCGCGTTTGTATTTTGCCCCGGACTTTTCCAAATCAAGCGACTCGAACGGAACGAAAATGCAGGAATCCTCCATCGTTCCCGCCGAGCGGCAAATCCCGGCGGAAGTGCTGTTTTCCGAACCGATGGCTTTCAGATATTCCGCCCGCGTTTCAAAAAGCAACGCTTTGAGCTTTCCCCTTTCGGCAACTTGATAATAATTGCAAGGCGAGTTCAGCGGGAGCGCCAGATTCGCCGTGTAAGTCCCCTCGAAAATGCGCGCGATATCGCGAATCGCAGAAAGCTGAATCGGCGCCGTGCTGGTAAATGAAAAATGCTCCGTTTCGTAAATATTCGTTTTCCCTTCTTCTTTGACGACACGCGCCGGAAGCATATCGACAATCTTCGTTGTTTTCGGCCACGGCTTGGAAAAATTTTCTCCCGGTAAGTCCTCAAGTTTGGATTCGCCTAAATCGGATTCTTCGAGACTCGCTTTCGCGTCCGCCCGCGCCTGTTGCGCCCAAAGCGTTCCCGCAGAAAAACCGAAGCAAAGCGCTCCCGCAAGAAAGATCCAAATGTATTTTTTTACTCCTTTAAACATCTTAAACAACTCCACGAATTTTCCCCAACTTCTACCACAGATAAACCGATGAATCAAACTCTCAGACTTCAAATTTCCGTGCGCCCCGAAGTTTTCCGCGGGTCAAAATATCTTCGCGGGAACCCCGGAAAAACAAAAAAAGAACAGGCGATACCGCCTGTTCTTTTGTGATTTTATCTGCGGAATAAATTTTTTCGTAAATACGTAAGATTTTCCGTGGTCAAAATTTATTTCACGTTGATTTTGAGCGTTTGCGTGCCGAGTTCGCCGCCGTCGACGGTGAGTTCGGCTTCGCCGGTCGTGCCGCGCTTGGAGCGCAGAATGACTTGAGCCAAGCCCGCGAATGCGCGCATTTCCGAGCCTTTCATCGAAAGGCGGTCGGTCGGGTCGCCGTTGCAAACGCCGACGATTTCGGCGTTCCCGCGCACGGAGAATTTGAAGAAATTTTTCGCCGTCGGGACAACGCGTCCCTGCGCGTCAGTCACGGAAATCGTGATATAGGAAAGGTCGCGTCCGTCGCCGCGGATTGTTGCGCGGTCGGCTTCCGCCTTGAAGCCTGCGGGAGCGCCGGTGGTTTCGACTTTGTCGCGTGCCCATTCCTTGCCGTTTTTGTAGGCGACGACTTCGAGCGTTCCCGGCTCGTATTTTACGTCCATCCACGTAAGGCGGAAGCGTTCCCGCTGGTCGCCGTTCAAATCCTTGTTCGTGATTTTCGCGCCTTTTTTCTTCGTGCGTTTGCCGAGGGATTTGCCGTTCAGGAAAAGCTCTGCGGAATCGCCGCTCGTGAAAACGAAGACGGGCGTGGTTTTGCCTTCGCGGGAACCTTCCCAGTTCCAGTGCGGAAGAATGTGCGCCATCGGCACGTCCGGCAGCCATTCGGATTGCCAAAGCCAAGCAACGTTTTTGCGGAAGCCGCAAAGGTCAACGATGCCGAAATACGAGCTGCGGGAAGGTGTTCCGTGTTTGAGAATTTCTTCCATTTCCTTTTTCAGGCGAGCAATTTCTTCCGGAGATGCTCCGCGAAAATCCGTGTCCGGACGGCGTCCGAGATTCCACGGCGTCGGTTCGCCGAGGTAGTCGAAGCCCGTCCAAACGAATTGCCCCGCGGTGCGCGGCTGGTCTTCGATGGCGCCGAATTCGATGTCCGGCGTCGAGCCCCAGCCGGTTGCGTAAATTGCGTAGTCGCTGACTTGGCAGGCGGCGAGGCTGTCGCAGAAATTGCGTCGCCAGAAGGCGGTTTCAAAGTCTTTTTCGTTTACCGGGAACGAGTAAAATCCGCGGGAAGAAACGGTCGAGCAGGTTTCCGAGCCGTAGAACGGGGTGTTCGGATTGTTGGTCGCAAATTCCGTGTAATTGTTCGGTTTGTAGTTGAAGCCGAAAACGTCAAATTGTTTGCCGAAATTCGTGCGGGAAGCGCGAATATCGTTACTGCCGATGGTGGTCGGGCGCGTCGGGTCGTAGCGGTGGAAGCGGTCGACGAGGTCTTTCGCGAGCGCGGGACCGTCGGCGGAGTGCTGTTCTTCGATTTCGTTCCCGACGGACCACATGATTACGCACGGGCGATTGCGGTCGCGCATGACAAAGTTGCGCACGTCGCGTTCCCGCCAGTTTTCCCAGAAAAGATTGTAGCCGTTGGTTTTGCCCTCTTTGAGGTGTTTCCAGCAGTCGAGCAATTCGTCGTCAACGAGAATGCCCATGCGGTCGCAGAGGTCGAGCAATTCCGGCGCGGGCGGGTTGTGCGAAGTGCGGATTGCGTTCACGCCGAAGCTCTTGAGAATTTCGATTTGACGCTCCATGGCGCGTGTGTGGACGGCGCCGCCGAGCGGTCCGAGGTCGTGGTGCTGGCAAACGCCCTGAATCGGCACGCGGCGTTCGTTCAGGTAATAGCCGTCGGCTTTCCATTCGGATTTGCGCACGCCGAATGCGGTTTCTTGGCGATCGACGATTTTGCCGTCGGCGACAACTGTCGTTTCAAGCGTGTAAAGCGCGGGATTTTCGATGTCCCAAAGCTCGACATCGCTGAGCGTGAGTTCCGCGTTCGTGCCTTCGGCGGAGGCGAGCACTTTGCCGTCTTTTTTGATTTTGTTGACGACGTTAAATTCCTTGGCGATTTCGGTTCCGGGAACGCGAACATCCGTAGCGACGCTCGTTTCCGCCGTGATTTTGGCCGTTTTCGCGTAGCGTTTGCCGTCGCGGAGCTCGATGCCGGAAATTTCGGGCGTTTTCACCCAAACGCCGTTGTAGTCAATGTAAGTCGGATTTTTTTCGACCAACCAAACGTGGCGATAAATGCCCGCGCCGGGATACCAACGCGTGGAATTCGGCAGGTTTTCGGCACGAACGACGACGGTATTTTTTTCTCCGAATTTGAGAAACGGCGTAATGTCGACGCGGAACGACGAGTAGCCGTATTTCCACTCGCCGGCGAGTTTTCCGTTCACGTAAACCTGCGGCATCATCATGACGCCGTCGAAATCGAGAAAGAGTTTTTTGCCGGATTTGTCTGCGGGCACGTCAAATTCCTTGCGATACCAGCCGACGGCGTTCCACGGGAGCGAGCCGGTCTGGTTCGGTTCGGAAGCGAGGAACGGGCTTTCCACGCCCCAATCGTGCGGGAGGTCGAGCTTGCGCCACGAGGAATCGTCGAAAGCGACTTCGTAAGCTTTCAGCGCGGGACCGGTTTTCGGGTTTTCCGGGGTGATTTTTGCGCCGTTCCCGTCAAAAAATTCCCACTCGCGGATGCTTGCCCAAGCGACACCATCCGGCTGGACATCGATTTTGGCATAGCGGAAATTACGGTTTAAAGATTCCGTATTTGTTTTCGACGGCATGTTTTTCATGCTTTGATCTACAAGCTTCGTCCACGTTTTTCCGTCGGAAGAAACCGAAATAACATAGCGATAATTTGCGGCATTTTCCCAAAGAATTTTGGTCATCCCGATATCGCAGGCACGCCCGAGATCAAGCGTAATTGATGCCGGGATTTTCCCGCGTGCGCACCAGCGCGTGGCGGCGTTCCCGTCAAACGCATTGGCAACCGGATTGTGCGCTTCTTCGCTTGTCGCGACTGCTACTCCCGCGGGCGCGCCGGGTTCCTGCTTGGCGAGGCAGTCAGCGTGTTTTCCGAATTTGGCAAAGCGCCAACCGAAGTCAAAACTTTCGCGCGAAACATCCGCATCCTCGTAAGCAATTTTTTCCGCGAGAACGTAATTTTTTTCCGTCGCCGAAACAGGCACATTTTCTGAAGTCTTTTGGTCTGAGCAAGCGACCAGAAAAATTGAAAGTGCAATAGAGCCGAGAAGATATTTTGCGGGTTTCATATAAAAAAATTCTATTGTTCCCGCACAAGTTCCCGCAATTTTTTTCTTAGTAAAAACAACGCATAAGAGCCACGACCAATAAACGATTCTGGCTTTGCGTTCCCGCGGGAAAAAGTTTTAAATGCACGCACTATGCAGAAACTTGCGCTCCTGTCGGTCAGCGACAAAACCGGACTTTTGGATTTCGCCAAAGTCCTTGTCGAAAAACACAACTACAAGCTGCTCTCCACGGGCGGCACGGCTAAAATGCTCCGCGACGGTGGCTTGCCCGTTACCGATGTGAGCGAGCACACCGGATTTCCGGAAATCATGGACGGACGCGTGAAAACGCTCCACCCGCGCGTGCACGGCGGGTTGCTCTGCCGCCGCGATCTTCCCGCGCATATGGAACAGGCGGCGAAGCTCGAAATCCCGATGATTGACATGGTTGTCGTCAATCTTTACCCGTTTGAAGCCACCGTCGCGAAGCCGGATTGCGCTTTTGAAGACGCGATTGAAAATATCGACATCGGCGGACCGTCGATGTTGCGCTCCGCCGCGAAAAACCACCAAAGCGTTTTCGTCGTTACCGATCCCGCGGACTATTCCCGCGTGCTCGAAGCCATGGACGGCGATCCCGCGACGCTTCCCGCGTTCCGCCGCGAACTCGCAATGAAGGTTTTCTCCCGCACGGCGGCTTACGACGCTGCAATTGCGAATTATTTGGAAAAACAAACGCCGACACCGGAAACCGCGCCGGCGTTCCCGCGTCAGTTTAATCTGAATCTGAAAACCGCGCAGGAACTCCGCTACGGCGAAAATCCGCACCAAAACGCCAAGCTTTTCGGCGATTTTCACAGCTTCTTCAACCAGCTCCAAGGCAAGGAACTCAGCTTCAACAACATTCTCGACATCACGGGAGCGACGAATCTCATCGCGGAGTTTGACCGCCCGACCGTCGGTATTTTGAAGCACACGAATCCCTGCGGCATCGCGACGGCGGGAACGCTCGCCGAAGCTTGGGATCAGGCTTTTGAAACGGACAAACAGGCTCCGTTCGGCGGCATCATCGTCGCCAACCGCGAAGTCGACAAAGACCTCGCCGAACGCATCGCGCACATTTTCTCCGAAGTTATCATCGCTCCGTCGTTCTCGGCGGAAGCGCGCGAAATTTTCGCAAAAAAGAAAAATCTGCGCCTCATGGAACAGGTGAAACCGATTTCGGCGGACAAGCTTTACGACGTGCGCTACGCCATCGGCGGCGTGCTTGTGCAGGAACGCGATATTAAGGCGATTGATCCGAGCGTTTACAAAGTCGTAACGGAACGCCAGCCGACCGAAGAAGAACTCCGCGCGATGCTCTTTGGCTGGAAAGTCGTCAAGCACGTTAAGTCCAACGCGATTGTTTACGCGGGTTGCGAACGCACGCTCGGGATCGGCGCCGGGCAAATGTCCCGCGTGGATTCTTCCCGCATCGCCGTGTGGAAGGCAGGCGAAGCCGGGCTCTCGCTCAAGGGCTCCGTTATCGCGAGCGACGCGTTCTTCCCGTTTGCCGACGGCTTGCTCGCTGCGGCAGACGCCGGCGCAACGGCGGCGATTCAGCCGGGCGGCTCCGTGCGCGACCAGGAAGTTATCGACGCTGCGAACGCACGCGGCATGGCGATGATTTTCACCGGACACCGCCACTTCCGCCACTAAGCGCTAAGCGCCAAAAAAAGGCACGGAGAGAAATTCCTCTCCGTGCCTTTTTTGCGCCAATTGCCAATCCCGAATTCCGAATGCTTACCGAGAAAGGGAGAACTGATAGCTGATAACGGATAAGTGAAGACGCCTGCGGCGGCGGAATAAGCATCGAGCATCAAGTGAGCGCCTGCGGCGGAAGGGATAGCTGATAACTGATCCGGACGAAGCGGATCCGCGGATTTCACCAATTGCACGAATTAGAGAAGCTTCTCCTCGGCTTTGCCTATTCAACGGCTCAGCTTTTAAGCTCTTAAACTCTGCTGTAGGCGGGTGCAGGCACAGCCGAGAGGAATACCGCTTGAGCGGAGTTATTGGGTAGTGAGATTCCGTGGCGTGCTTTCCCCAAAGCCAATTATTGAATTCGCTGAGCGGTAATCATTCGGAATTCGAGATTCACTATTCACAATTGCCTTTCCGAGGCCGTGCGCCGGAGGTGCACGACATAGAATAACCGCGGGTGGAGGCATCGCCGTAACCCGCGGATAATCTGAAAAAACAAGCGCCGTAACACGATGGGGAAATAATCCGCTTACGTGTCTGCGGCGCAATGGAACGGGGAAACAGTGAAAAGGTATGGCTGATAGGTCCTCCGGAAGAGGATTTTTGAAAAATCCGGGAAAAATGCAAACACGCGTGATTTTCAAAAATCTTTTGCGAGTGTTTTTTTAGATGAAGCAATTTGAATGCAGCTTGGCTTTGTGGCAATTGACTCAAGACAGGCGCAAGAATTAATTAACAAATAATTCTTGCATTGCGTCGCAACGAGGCGCAACATTGCAAGCGTTTGCTTTGAGCAATTAGACAAATCAACTACTAATACCAGTTACTACCATGTCAAAATCTCAATACTATCAAGCGCCGGGCGAAGAATTTTATCTCTTTGAGGGAGAAAGATTGCTGATGGAAGCAAGTCTTCAGAAATGCACAGTTCCCGTGATTTCAACGTGTGTCCGCTTGACCGATAAACGTCTCGTTTTTTCTGATGTTTCCCGATGGCTTTCGGTGGGCGTGTCTTGGCTATTTTGGTTTATGAAGCCTACAAAGGTAAGCTCTTCGCTTTTGAAAAGTGAAATTGTTTCAATGGAACTTGCTTCGACTATCGGGCGAAAGAAGCTGTCGATCAAAACGAAAACGGGAGAGCATATCGCCATCGCTGCATGGCTGTTTTCGAACTCAGAGGTTATGCGAATCATGCAGTGGTGGAAGGACGGGGAGTAGGGGCAAAGCCTGACATCCTCCGAATAACCGAAATCCGATTTTTTCTATTAATACACATAAAAACCATTAAACACACAAAAACATGAGTAACGAAACACAACATAACTCTGTGACCAGACAAGCTCGTCCGACGAGCAAGGTGCGCAATATCGTTATAGGAGCCCTAGCGGGGCTCGCTTGCCTTGTAACCTTGGTAGGTTGCGGAGATAGCCTCGAAGATAAAGCTAAGCCCATCGTTGAGAAAGCTTACAAGAATATTGACCTCAATTATACCTATGAATGCCAGAAGATTGCAAATCTCGAAGAGATTGGGCCCGGCCGCTACCGAGGAACCGCATTAATGAAGGCGGTGGATTTACCAGATTTTATGATCAAGCAGATGGATAAAATCCGGGAGGCTGCGAAGAGTCCTACTCAGAAGAAGCATGAGTATGAGGGGCGGATACGCGTACTCAAGGAGAATGAGGAGAGACGCGCTAAACTCCAACGTGGGGAAGGTCCTGTGAAGAGCAGGACAGTCTATATCGAAGATCTCGGAGACTACATGACAGTTGAGTTCGAGAGATAATCTCTAAAGGCTACATTTTGCTTGTCGGTTTTCGGGAGGAAACGCCTTTTCGGTGTCTCCCGAGAACCGGTTCTTTAACCCTATCCTTGACTTGCCGGTACGTTTTCCCGTGAACTCCCCAAAACAACCAAAAGCACGATCCTCTAAACTAACGCCTTTGCAGAAGTTGTTCATTGAAGTTCTTAAGCGCATTAAGGTACTTAAGAGGGCGGACAATAAACCCGTTTTCAGCGATTGGGAAAGTTTAGCCGACAAGGATTTTTGCAACAAAATGTTCGATGTAGAATACGCCGTTTTGAAAGAAGGGGCGGCGGGCGAATGCAAAAAAGAAAGCCCGAATTGGGCGGCAATCGTGGGAGACGTTGATGAAGAATTCCTTTTGGAGTTTCAGAATTGGGAAAGCAGTCTTTGCGCTTCCGGAGTCCATGTTACCGTTTCCGTCGGCTATGCATGGGATTCTCAAAAAGACGTGCGAGGTGACGAGTTTTGGTGTTCTTTGCGGGACATTCTAACCGCGACGACGAAAACGCTTCAAGAATCCTACGAGGGCTCGAATGTTTTTATTAGCGTTAAACGTTTACGCGCGTCGCACGGTGGGCTTATTCATAGCCGGATCGTCGAATACATCGAGAACTCCGATGTTTTGGTCTTTGATATCGCGGGAAGAAAAAGCCGTAAATACTCCGAGGGCTATAACGCCAATGTTCTTTACGAATTAGGTCTGGCAATGGCACGGAAAGAGGCGGGAAAAATCTTTCTCTGGAAGCCGGAAAAACTTTCCTTGCCTTCCGATCTCTCGTGTTACCTTTGGACCAACTACAAGTTAAAAAAGAGGGACGGAAAGATGACCCGGACGCTTGTTGATCGTCGTGGCTTTTCCGCCCAATTCCGCAGCGTTTTAGTCGAATGCATTCGCCAGAAACTTTGTGAACGAGAAAAGGTGCTTCGGGGACAATCGGCTTTCGATTCTTTGCAATAGTTTTTCTATTTATGGAAGATATTGTTTCCTCGATTGTCGGATTTCCCTGCAGCCGGGAATTTTTGGAATTACAGGAGTACTATCAACGTAAGTCTTGCTGGGAAATCTTAGGGGTTGCACGGGTGGAAGTGTATCACAGCGCTTTTATCGCGTGGTTGCTTGATCCGTCCGAGAGCCACGCGATGGGTGTGTTTTGCTTGAGGCGTTTACTTGCAACCGCTGTTCTTGTGGAATCGAAAATAGGCACGTCGTGTTGTTCCGAGTGGTTGGATGAAACGTTTCGGCAGGCAATCATCGTGGACAATTATACGATTTCGGATGTTCGCGTAGAAACGGAAAAGGTTGTTTCATCCGATAAGCCAAGAGACTCCCGCCTTGATATTTTTGTGGAGTGCAAGATTTCAATTGAGAGCAGAGGTCCTTTTGATTTGAAAATGATTATTGAGAATAAGGTCGGAAGCTCAGAGCATGGGAATCAAACTTCTCGTTACCGAAATTGGGCAGCAAAGGAGTTCCCGGGGGCAAAATTGGCATGCTTCTTTTTAAGCCCGGAGTTCGGGAGAAAGGAAAAGGCCTTGTCAGAGGCTTGTTTCTTGAAATTCAGCTACCAGCATTTGTTGGAGTATGTTATCACTCCCTTGCTCGTATCGATGGGGGATTCGCAGGAGCGCGCGAGAGTGGAAGATTATGTGCGGGCGCTTTCGATTTCTACTGGTGTTTACAAACGTGAAGATAAAAAAGATAAAGGAAATTTTAGGATGGCTATAACAGATAAAGAAAAAGAATTGTTGAAAGCGCTATGGGCGCGTTATGAAAATATCTTACTGGCGGCAGTAGAAGTCATCGCAGAAGACAAAGCGTTTGCAGAGGGCTTGGGTTTGAGCGAAAAGGACCAAGAGTCTTGCCGCAAAGTCGTTGAACGTGTAAGTGCGCGAGACAGGACGAAGTATAATCTCAAGTACCAAGGCTGCCGACTTAATGAGTCTCCGCTTCCTAAAAACAGAGTACTTTTTGAAATCGTCAAAAAAATGGAAGCAGTCGGATTGGAAAATTTTTCATCGCATATTCGGAAGTTTATCAAGGGTTTCGGGAATACTAAGGGGCTTCGCCTCGAAGAAGAAGTAGGCGACAAGAAGCGTTGTCATTCCGAGTTTTCCGTCACGTTCGAAGGGAAGATTTATTTAGTTTCGAACCAATGGGGGATAGGCGGAATCAAGGCTCTGAAAAAATTTTTGAACGATGAGAATTCAGATTTCAGGATTGAAGAAGTGTAATGCGGGTAAATTTGCAAATTCTCAATTGATCCCCCCTTCTCCCCTTCAGCGACAGATGGTGGATTGTCTTTTGCTATCTCCTTGTAGCGTGCTAGATCAACATCCTTTCGTGCCGTCGCAGGAACGAAACAGAGAGCTTAGTTCTTCGTTCCATTGCGCCGCAGGCACGTAAACGGATTATTTTTCCCGTCGATTCTTCCCGCATCGCCGTGTGGAAGGCAGGCGAAGCCGGGCTCTCGCTCAAGGGCTCCGTTATCGCGAGCGACGCGTTCTTCCCGTTTGCGGACGGCCTGCTCGCCGCAGCCGACGCCGGCGCGACGGCCGCTATCCAACCGGGCGGCTCCGTGCGCGACCAGGAAGTTATCGACACTGCGAACGCACGCGGCATGGCGATGATCTTCACCGGACACCGCCACTTCCGCCACTAAGGAAAGATTAAAGAAAAGCGTTCCCGCGAAACGGTTTTTGCCGTGCGGGAACGCTTTTTTGTTTAAAACTCCGGCTTTCGGGAATCAAGAACGAGCGTCACCGGACCGTCGTTGACAAGCGAAACATTCATCATGGCGCCGAAACGACCTGTCGGAACGTTTTTCCCCAAGGCTTCGGAAAGCGCGACAACGAATTCTTCGTAAAGCGGAATCGCTTCGGCGGGAACGGCGGCGCGGTTAAACGACGGACGCGATCCCTTCCTCATACTCCCGAAAAGCGTAAATTGGCTAACCACCAGCGCTTCGCCGTCGACATCCCGGATCGAAAGATTCATTTTCCCGTTCCCGTCTTCGAAAATACGCACGCGCGCCAAGCGCGAAACAAGCCACTCGATGTCCGCAGAAGCATCTCCGGACTCCACGCCGAGAAGGACGAGCATTCCCGCTCCGATTTCACCGACGACGTTCCCGTCAATCGTAACGCCGGCTTTTTTTACTCTCTGGATAACAGCTCGCATAATTCGATTCAATTTGAAGTGGAATCACCCATTGCATTTTTCAAAATTCCCGGCTTGTTCGAAAATTTCTCTGAAAACTTCGTTTTGCGGGAAAGACGGACAACCCTCGGAAACGGCAATTTGGCCAAGTGTGTCATTGGTTTTCGGATACTTTATTTTCGTTAAGGAGAGCCAAACCCCTGACCGTCAAACGGTATTTTTGGCGGGGATGATTCGGCCTATCCGGATAAAGCGAAACTGCCACGCCGGATTTCAGTGCCGGACTTAGAGTGTATTCGACAAAGTTTTTACGATCTTTCAAGCCGATTACCGCCATCGCCTCTTTGACGGAAAGCGCGTTCGTTCCCGTCACCAAAATAAACCGCCGAACATTTTCGCTAAGCTCTCCCCAAACAGCACTCGAACTTGCGGGGGTGATTTCGGGGGTCGCGGGGCTACTTGCGGGGGTGCTTGTTGCCGCACTTGCGGGGGAAATTATGGGAGTTTCCCATTCTGCGGGAACGTTAATGAGCAAGTGGCAATTGCTCAACTGATTCATTTCTCCCAAGAGCAGATTTCGAAAAAATCGAACCAAAAATTCAAAATTCGGCGTAATTCCTTTTTTAACGTTGCGACAATTGGCGCGAACGAGCGCGTTGCGGAAATACCACGAATGCCGTTCAAACAAGGTGTTGTCAGCCTCCTGCGCCTCCGCGTCGTCGGGAAGGCGTGTCGTTCGCGCTTGGTAATAGCCGCGCACCAAGTCCCGCGCATCGTCGATGGAAATTTCGCCTTCGATGTGGCGCAACGCCGTTTCCTTCAAATATTCGGAAACGTGAAGCCCGTCCACCGCCTGCAATCCGATTGCCGTTTTCCATGCGGAAGCACGTTCCCGCGTATGCGGTTCGCTCACGCGAAGATACTCGTCGAAATTAGAAAATTCCGCTTCGTCTTCCCGCAGGTATTCTTCGTAATCCATCGGGTTTTATTATGCCCGAAAAGTTACGGAAGCGCGAGAATAAAGGGGGGAGGAAACCTTGCGAAAACTCATACTCTTTCCGGAGAAAAGTCTTCAGGCGGTTTCCAAGCGTTCCCGCAGGGTTTCGACCGCGAGTTTAATCGCATCGCGCACGCGGCGGTAGCAGGCGAGTTTTTCTTCGGCTCGCTCGTAGCCTTGAGCCATTTTCGGCGGATCTTCAAACGGCAAATGAACCACACGGGAACGCGCCGGAAAAGTCGGGCAAGATTCATGCGCGTTCCCGCAAACCGTGACGACGTAATCGAAATCCGTTTCGCTCAACTCGGAAACATGCTTGGAGTAATGCCGCGACATATCAATGCCAAGCTCTTCCATCACCTGCACGGCAAACGGATTCATGCCGTGCTTTTCCGTTCCCGCAGAATACGCTTCAAAAAAATCGGATTGCAACACACGACACCACGCTTCCGCCATTTGGCTCCGGCAACTGTTTCCGGTGCAAAGGAAAAGGATTTTCTTTTTCATAAAGTTATATGCGTTGAAAACAAAAAACGAAACGGTAATGCGGTTTTTCTACAAACCCAAAGTCTGAGTTAATGTAAAATAAATTCCGAGAAACAAAAATCCGATTCCCGTCATTCGTTGTGTCCATTTTTCCGCATTGGAAACACAACTGTAAAACTTCCCGATTTTTCCTGCCCCGAATGCAAAAACAAGCGAGAATGCGACGACCGGCAAGCCGCCGGCGGCACCGAACACGCCGGAAAGCAGGAACGGCGTTTCCGTTTTTATCGCCAAAGGAAGAAGCGTCCCGAAAAAAAGAGCCGCCGAAACCGGACAAAAGCTCAGCGCGAAAATCACGCCTAGAAGGAACGCGCCGGCAAGTCCCGCTTTATCCATTTTTTTGCAAAAATCGACGTCGCCGCCGGAAGATTTCAATCGCACGGGAACGCTTATCAAATTCAGCAAAATCAGCGAGACAACTATCAACACCGGTCCGATACCGAGATTCGTGTATTTTTGCAAAATATGAGCAACTTCCGGCACACGGCTCATTACTGCCGACAACGCCAAGCCAAGCCCGGCAAAAGTAAGCGTTCGACCGAAAACATACAGAACCCCGGCATAAAGCACCGCGCGGGGAGTCCCGATTTTTCTGCCGACAAAACTTACCGCTGCGAGATTGGTTGCCAACGGACACGGAGAAACCGCACAAAGCAACCCGAGATAAAAAGCGCTGAAAACGGCAAACATCATTTTTTCAACCTCGCAATGCCTTCTCGAAGATACGCCCGAAATGCTTCAGGTTGGTGAGCGAACGTCCATACCCGATCGAATTTTTCGAATTCGCCGCCTTTCGCCATGACAACGCCGCGCCCCGCGAGTTCGAATTCTCGAATAAAATGTTCGTTTTGGGGAAGCTCAACATTCACGGAAACAAAGCGAACGTCTTCTTCTTCCGCGACCGTTTCCCGCGTTCGTTTTTCAATCTCGTTGCAGGTTCGGCAACGTTTTTTTCCGTGAAAATAATACACGGTCAAAGCTCCGTCCGAGGCAGGGGCAAGCGCTTCGCCCGGCTCGGCGGGAACGTCCCGAATCACGGCATAGACAAGACTTCCGAGAGCAAACAGCATCAGCAAAACGCCCCAAAAACGTCGCCGCGCAGAGCTTTTTTTCTTCCCGCATTCGCAGGAAAATGCGGCGGGCGTGCCCTGCGGCGTTCCCGCCGGAACGGACGCTACGGGTTTCTTATCTCGAGAAACAAGCAATGCCGCAATTTCATCTGCGGAAAGTACACGCCCCGAGCTCACGACGTTCCCGTCCACCACAAGCGCCGGCGTACGCATTACGCCCGCTTCGACGATTTTTTCAATCGCCGTTACTTTTTCGATTTCGCAATCGATTCCTTTGATTTTCACCGCGGATTCGACATTGGCAAAAAGCGCTTTGCAACGTCCGCATCCGCTTCCGAGTACTTGAATCTTCATCATTTTGCTCCTTTAAAAAAATGAATGTAATGCGTTGAAGAGATAGCCGGTTAAAATGATTCCGCCGACGCAAATCGCGATAAACACGCCGAGCAAACGCGGCTTCACCGCTTTTCTTAACATGATGATTGAAGGCAAACTCAGCGTCGTTACCGCCATCATAAAGGCGAGAATCGTGCCGAGCGAAGCACCTTTGCCCAACAGAGCTTCCGCAACCGGAATCGTTCCGAAAATGTCCGCATACATCGGCGTTCCCGCCGCAACGGCAAAAATAACGCCCAGGGGATTTTCGCCGCCGAGCAAACGCTCAATCCACGCAGACGGAATCCAATTGTGGATGAACGCACCGACGGCAACACCGACCAAAATATACGGAAACACTTTTTTAAATGTATCCGTCATTTGATTACGTGCATAAACGATGCGCTCCTTCAACGAAAACGTTCCCGCCTCCTGCCGCAGCTCCGACGCGGATAGAAGAATAAAATCTTCGACCTCGCTTTCCATGTGTAATTTTTCAATCAGGATTCCTCCCGCAACTGCAATTACCAGCCCCGCTACGACATACACGAAGGCAATTTTTGCGCCGAAAATACTCGTCAGCAAAACAAGGCTTCCCAAATCCACCATCGGCGAAGAAATCAAAAACGAAAACGTCACACCGAGCGGCAAGCCCGCCCGCGTAAAGCCGATAAAAAGCGGGATCGACGAGCAAGAACAAAACGGCGTAACCGTGCCCAGCAAGGCTCCGAGCACATTCGCCCAGAGCCCTCGGGAACGCCCCAAAATGCGCCGGCTCCTCTCCGGCGGAAAAAAGCTCTGCAAATACGAAATCCCGAAAATCAGCACACAAAGCAAAATCGTAATCTTTAAAACATCATAAACCAAAAAGTGGAGCGAGCCGCCGACACGCGTTGAAACATCGACTCCGAATTTCGTCAAAACCGAGCCGATAAAATCGCTGAGCCACTTCATCCCCAAAACCTGAATCTGAATGAAATCCCACATATTCATTTTATGTTATTTTGTTAAAAGACTTAATATTAGAAAATCACTTTCCGGAAAATCTAAAACGCAAAATCCCAATCCCCAAATTCCGATATGCCGTTTTCCTTAACGCTTCTTCTTTGCAACGCACGCGATAACATCGAGCACACACGGGCAAACAAGCCGATAAAAAACCTGCTTCCCGCGCTTGTCGTCTTCAATAATTCCCGCGCTTTTCAAAACGTTCAGGTGCTGACTGACCGTTGCAAACTTCACGCCGACGGCATCGACAAATTCGCAGACACAATGCTCCGCGCCGTCGGCAAGCTGTGTAACAATCCACAGCCGAATCGGATGCCCGATCGCTTTAAAAATTTCCGCCTGCGCGGCGCAACGCTCTTTCTTGTAACGCAACATAATTTGTTATTTAGTTGTATAACATAATATAAGACAATCCCCGTCAACACCCAAAATCATGTCTGCGTTCCCGCGAGATTTCGAAAAAGGAAACGGCGGGAACGCAGGCACAAAGAAAGAGGCGACAATTGCTTGCCGCCTCTTTCTTCGTGAAAAACTTCACTATTTTTTAAGCGCAACGCGTGGCGTGAAGGCGTTCGGGTTCGCTCATTGCGGCGAGTTCTTCGACTTTTTTAATGTCGAGGCCGAGCGCGTTCGCAATGCGCGTCCCGTAATCTTTGTCCGCCAAATAGCAGTGCGCGGCGTGGCGGTATTTGACGTTTTCGGTAACGGGCGCAATGTCTGCCGCCGTGTTTGAAATCAGAAGCTGTTTCTTATCTTCCGTCATCAGTCGGAACAAGTCGCCGGCTTGGTAGAAGCAATCGTCCGTCTTGTCGTCGTAAGGGCTGTGATGGTCAATATCGCCGTCAACCTTCATTTTCGGCGGACGAACGCTTGCATCGCTTTCCCATTCGCCGAAGCCGTTGGGCGCGTAGCCTTTAGTTGCGCCGGCGTTCCCGTCGACTCGCATAAATCCGTCGCGATGATAGGAATGCATCGGGCAACGTGCCTTATTGACCGGAATCTGGTCGTGATTGACGCCGAGGCGGTAGCGTTGCGCGTCGCCGTAGGAAAACAGGCGCCCCTGCAACAATTTATCCGGCGAAAAGCCGATTCCGGGAACGACGTGCGCGGGCGCGAACGCCGCCTGCTCGACATCGGCGAAATAATTTTCCGGATTACGGTTCAGCTCAAGCGTGCCAACTTCAATCAGCGGGAACGTTTTCTGGCTCCACGTTTTCGTGATATCAAACGGATTTTCCTTATAATTTTTCGCCTGTTCTTCCGTCATGATTTGGAAGAAAAGCCGCCAGCGCGGGAAATCGCCGCGTTCAATTGCGTCAAACAAATCGCGCTGATGGCTTTCGCGGTCGGAGGCGATGATTTTCGCGGCTTCCTCGTTTGTCAGGTTTTTAATGCCCTGTTGTGTTTTAAAGTGGAACTTCACCCAAAAACGCGTTCCCGCCGCATTGACGAGGCTGTAGGTGTGGCTGCCGAAGCCGTGCATGTGGCGATAGCTTGCGGGAATGCCGCGGTCGGACATCACAACGGTGATCTGGTGAAGCGCTTCCGGAAGCATCGTCCAAAAATCCCAGTTGTTTTGCGGCGAGCGCAAATTTGTTTTCGGGTCGCGCTTCACGGCGTGATTCAAATCCGGGAACTGGAGCGGATCGCGAATAAAGAAGACCGGCGTGTTGTTGCCGACCAAATCCCAGTTGCCTTCTTCGGTGTAGAATTTGATCGCGAACCCCCGAATGTCGCGCTCCGCATCCGCCGCGCCGCGTTCGCCGGCGACCGTCGAAAAACGCACGAAAACGTCCGTCTTTTTGCCGATTTCGGAAAAAAGTTTCGCGCAGGTATACTGCGTAACGTCGTGCGTCGTCGTAAACGTCCCGAACGCGCCGCTGCCCTTGGCGTGCATGCGCCGCTCGGGAATAACTTCGCGGTCGAAATGCGCGAGCTTTTCCATCAGCCACACGTCCTGCATCATAATCGGACCGCGCGCGCCCGCAGTCTGCGAGTGAATGTTGTCGGAAACCGGAGCACCGACCTCGTTGGTGAGTTTGTTTTGTTTTTCCATGTTTTGTATTTGTTTTATTTTTGAAATGAATACAACTCTTATGCAGGTTTTTCGTTTTGTGTAAAGCTCAGATTTTCACTTCTGTAATAAATTCGCGTTCCCGCGGAAACGCTTTGTCTATCAAAAACAAAAAAAACGCCGGCTTTTAACCGGCGTTGAAAGTGGTGGTCAGGGGCGGGATCGAACCGCCGACACAGGGATTTTCAGTCCCTTGCTCTACCGACTGAGCTACCTAACCAAAAATGAAAGAGACTTGATTGAATTGTTTTTACGCTTTTTTGTCAAATTTATTTTTGTCTTATAACGAATTTTTCTTGTTTGATTTTTTGAAGAATAAATTTGTCGCATTCTGCGGGATTGGCGTAGACTGCTTTATTCGTGCGACGTAAATCCATCATTTTTCTTTTTATTTTGGCTCTTTCGGCGTTTGGAATACTTGTGTTTTCCTGCGTCGCGGGAACGGCGGAACTCTCGTATACGGAAATTTCGCTCGCGCTGAAATCATTTTTCGTCGAATCCGGGGAAGAAGCGGATTTTGCGAGGACAATTATTTTTGAAATTCGCCTCCCGCGCGCCGTTGCGGCTTTAATTTGCGGCTTGGCGTTGGGGACGGCGGGAGCGGCACTTCAGGGGCTTTTTCGCAATCCGCTGGCAGATCCCGGGTTAATCGGAGTTTCCTCCGGCGGCGCGCTCGGAGCCCTTCTCGTTTTTGCTTTTGCGGGAACACTGCTGGCACAAATTCCGACAGTGCTTCACGTGTTTGCGCTTCCCCTGGCAGCTATGATCGGCGCTTTATTAATAACATTTTTGGTTCTTTCGCTCGCGGGAGCGATCGGAAGAAATCGCATCGGAGGAATGCTGCTCATCGGGATCGCAATTAATTCGGCTGTCGCCGCATTCACCGGGCTGATTCTACATTTCTCGGCAGATAGCCAAATACGCACCTACACCTTCTGGATGCTCGGCGGATTAGATCGCGCGGAATGGAGCTTAATCGCCCCGGCGGCAACAATTATCGCAACGGGATTGATGATTCTCCCACGCTGTTCTCGAGGTTTAGACGTTCTTGCTTTAGGAGAATCCGAAGCGCATTTTGCCGGAATTGACGTTACGCGCCTACGCCGCCATGTCGTTTGGGTGTCAGCGGCAATGGTCGGCTCCGCTGTCGCAATCGGCGGAATGATCGGCTTTGTCGGCTTGGTCGCGCCGCATCTGATTCGGCTGACATTCGGGCCCTCGCATCGCTTCCTCGTTCCCGCGTCCGGATTGCTAGGCGGGATTTTACTGATTGCGGCAGATATCGCGGCTCGTAGCTTAGGCGGGGCAACCGAGCTCCCGATCGGTGTCGTTACGGCAATTATCGGCGCGCCGTTTTTCTTAGGTGTTTTATTAAAAGGCGAAAGGAGAATCGTAACATGATTTTTTCGGCAAAAAATCTGATCGTCCGTCGTGGAGGAAATTGTATTCTCAATAATGTTTCCGCCGATGTTCCCACAGGAAAACTCTCGATTGTTCTCGGACAAAACGGCGCCGGAAAATCGACTCTGCTCCACGCGCTTGCCGGCGGAATAAAACCCGATTCCGGCGAAGTTTTTTGCGGGAAAACTCCCCTGCGGGAACTTGATTCCCGGGAATTGGCGCGCCACCGCGCCGTGCTGACCCAATCGACGCAACCCGCATTTGATTTTACGGTTGAAGAAACTGTCTTACTCGGACGCACCCCTTGGATCGGAACCTCTGAAACCCGAAACGACAAAAACGTTGCCGCCAATGTTTTGCGAACCGTCGGATTGGAAAAATTTGCCGAACGGCGACTTTCCACATTATCCGGCGGCGAACTCCAGCGCGTTCAAATCGCACGAACATTCGCTCAAGGCATTACTCCGACGGGAACGCCGACAACGTTTTTCCTCGATGAACCGCTTGCTGCTTTGGATTTCAAACATCGGTTTGAAATCATGCGCTGCCTGAAAGAGCTCGCTCAAGCCGGCAACGCTGTTTTCGTTGTCCTACACGATTTGAATCTTTCGCTTCGTTTCGCAGATCGCGTGCTTGTCATGCAAGCGGGAAAAATCGCTCTCACGGGAACGCCGCTTGAGGTTTTAACGCCGGAAAATTTAGCTCGGATTTTTGAAATCCGAGCCGAAATTCTACGCGATTCCCGCGGTGCGTTTATCCGATTTTAACACTTTCTCGAAGCGCCTCAACGCGGTTGAGCTGCTCCCAAGGCAAATCGGATTTGGTAAAATGACCGTAATTGGTCGTATGTGCGTAAATCGGGCGTAACAAATCCAATTGAGCAATAATGCTTGCCGGTTTGAATGAAAAAACCTTCTTTACCGCGGCAATAATTTTTTCGTCGCTAACCGTTCCCGTCCCGAACGTGTCGATGTGAATGCTCGTCGGCTCCGGCTCGCCGATTGCATAAGAAACCTGCAATTCGACGCGCTTCGCCAAGCCGGCTGCGACAATGTTTTTTGCGACCCAGCGGCACATGTAAGCCGCCGAGCGGTCAACTTTAGACGGATCTTTTCCGGAAAACGCACCGCCTCCATGGCGTCCGGCTCCGCCGTAAGTATCGACAATGATTTTGCGTCCCGTCAGCCCGGCATCGCCATGGGGTCCGCCGATAACGAATTTTCCCGTGGGATTGATGAAAAAATGCGTTTCCGAATCAACAAGCGTTTCGGGAAGCACGGAGCGAATCAACTTCTCGCCGAATGCGCGGATCGTCGCATGGTCAACGGCTTCCGTGTGCTGTGTCGAAAGCACAACATTTTCAATGTGCGCGGGAACGCCGTTTTCATAGCGGACGGCAACTTGCGATTTGCAATCCGGACGCAACCAAGCCGACTCCGAAGCCGACTTGTCTTTGCGGATTTTTTCCAAAGCCTGCAAAATGCGATGAGCAAACATCACGGGAGCCGGCATCAATTCCGGAGTTTCATCCGTCGCAAAGCCGAACATAATTCCCTGGTCGCCCGCACCCTGCTCCGCAGAACTTTTGCCGGACGCAGCTGCCGCATCGACGCCTTGCGCAATGTCGGGCGATTGCGTTCCGATGAGATTTAAAATTTCAACCGTTCCGGCCTGAAAAATATCATCATCGCGTTCGTCGACATAGCCGATTTCCCGAATCGCAGCACGAGCAATCTCCTCGTAATTCACTTTCGCCAAAGTCGTAATTTCCCCGGCAAGCACCACCCGATTGTCTTTAACCAAAGTTTCGCACGCCACGCGGGAACGCGAATCCTGAGCCAAGCAAGCATCTAAAATGGAATCAGAAATTAAATCGGCGACTTTGTCCGGATGTCCGGCACCGACAGACTCGGAACTAAAAATGAAACTGCTCATAATCGAGCCGCCAAGTGTGCCTGAGGCGTTCCCGCAAATCAAGAATATATTTTCATATCAAGATTGATTGATATATTTAAACTTTAAAGGTACCCCTAAAATAAGTATACGGTTCTACAAAAAAGCTCCCTCCGCGTTTAAACGAAGGGAGCTTTTCAAAAAATAACACTATCGGTCCTGCGGCATCATCCCGCCCATACCCGGCATTGTATTTTCCCAAGCTTGGGGAGCGCCGCTCGCCGGGAGATTGGAATCTTCCGGCGGAGGAGTCTCGGTGCACGCAACTAAAAGCGCAACGAGCGGAAGTAATGCAAACTTAACGACCGTTTTCACGTAGATTATTTTTTGTTAACAAACGGAATCAAGTTCACTGCCGCGCCATTCGGAACGGCTCCCATTTCAGACTTCGGAAGGATACGTGCAATTGCATTTGCGGGCGAAGCTTCGGAAATCTGAATTTGTCCGACTTTAATTCCGTTGTACTCTACATCGTAATATCCGCCCTGCATGATGTAGGATTCTGCAGTTCCGACAGAAAGCACGATCAAACCGCGGCGAACATCGATAGAGCTAACCGTAGTCTGAACATAGGGAGAAGCAAATTTAACGACCGGTCCGGTCAACGCATTGGTGACATAAAGAGCGGACGGATATTCTTCATCATCAAACGTCATACCTTTAGCACGCGCCAAGTGACGGAATTTCGTGTAACGATTCTGTCCTTTTTCCATCTTCTTTTGGAGGTCCGCGATTTCATCCAAAAGTGCATTGTACTCGTCGAGCGTTTTCATGTTGGCGATGCGTTCATTAAGGCGCGCCGTATTTTCCTTTTCGGAACGGAGCGTCGCTTCGGAAGCCGCCAACTTGGTTTCGAGATCGGCAACGTTGTCTTGAAGTTCGTTGCGTGCACGCGTCAATTCTGCGTTTTCGGCAACCTTCGCATCAATTTCGGACTTAAGTCCTTCAATCGTTGCATCACGCGCGGCAATCGTATTTTTCTGAGCAGCAATGGTCGCATCATCCTTAAGCTTCTGCTCACGACGCCCTTCAATTTCTTTGCACGCGGGAGCGACGATTTCCATCGCCGCTTTCAAGTCTATGGGTTTAGAGAGCTTTTGATAATCGAACGGCTCACCGGAAGTTTTCGCAACCTGTGCAAGCGGTTTTGCTTTAGCAACGGCATTGTCCATTTCCCCTTTAATGAGGAAAAACAGCGCAATTGCGCCGGCGGAAAGCACGATAGCGAGTGCGCGGAGAATGATAGAAACTTTGTTGTTCATGGGGTTTTATCGGTTATAATTGAAAGTTGAGCAGTAAGCCGGGGCTCGGGTTTGACGGGCAACCGCACAAGACGCGCTCGCCGCCAAGTGTTGACAGATTTTGAACACTAATTCCGTGCGGTTTTCAAGCTCTAATTTTTCGGCGATGGCTTCCGCAGAGAATTTTTCGGGAGCATTTGCCTTCAAAAATTCAACGATTTGAGTTTGAAGTTTTAAAATCCCCGCAGCGGCTTTTTTCCCGGCTTCGACGCCCGGCTGGTGGTAAGCGTTGATGCCGATAAACGTCGCATAAAAACCGACCGCACGTTCGAAGAGCGCAATCAGCGCGCCGATGCTTTGCGGCGTCACGTCTTCGACGGTCAGCGTTACCGAGGCGCGCCCTTTTTCGGTCAGAGCTTCGCGCGTGCCGAGGAGGAAGCCTTCAAGATAATCTCCGGCGGAAATTCCCGGATCAACTTCCGTGCTTTCACCTGCGCGATCCCGCAAAACTTCGATGAAAGTCGCGAAGAAATTCGGTACGCCTTCGCGCAATTGCTGAATATAGGCGTGCTGGTCGGTCGAACCCTTGTTCCCGTAAACGGAAATCCCTTGATTGACGACGTTCCCGGCGAGGTCTTTTTCCTTGCCGAGCGATTCCATTATCAGCTGCTGCAAATAGCGAGCAAAGAGCAAAAGGCGATCTTTGTAAGGCAAAATCACCATATCTTTCGCGCCTTTTCCGTCCGTCAGAAAATACCACGCGAGCGCGAGCAACGCCGCCGGATTCTCGAGCGCTTCGCGGGAACGCGTTTGCGCGTCCATCGCTGCCGCTCCCGCGAGCATTCCGCGAATATCCAAGCCCTGAAGTGCAGCCGGAAGCAAGCCGACCGCCGCCATTTCGCTGGTGCGCCCGCCGACCCAATCCCACATCGGGAACCGCTCAATAAAACCTTGTGCGAGAGCCGTTTTGTCGAGCTGGGAACCAACTCCGGTAACGGCGACTGCGTGTTTTGCAAAATCCAATCCCGCCGCCTTGTATTGCGCGACGGTTTCAATCATCGCGTTGCGCGGTTCGGGCGTGCTTCCGGATTTCGACGTTACGACGCAAAGTGTTTCGCCGAGCTTTCCTTTGAGCTCGGCAAAAACGATGTCAAAACCGTCCGCATCCGTGTTATCGAGGAAGAAAACCTTCATTTTGTCGCGCCCGGGCATTCCGAGAGCAGAGGCGACGAATTGCGGTCCGAGCGCGCTCCCGCCGATGCCGATGCAGAGAAGATTTTTGAACGTTCCCGCGCTACCGGAAATTTCGCCGGAATGAACTTTGTTTGCAAAAACTTCGATTTTTTCGAGCGTTCCCGCGATTTCGGCGGCGAGCTCGGCTGTCGGCGCGAGTTGCGGAGCGCGCAGCCAATAATGCCCGACCATGCGGTTTTCGTCCGGATTGGCGATTGCGCCCTTTTCGAGTTCCGCCATTGCGTCAAACGCCTTATCGAGCATCGGCTTTGCGGCGGCGATGTAATCCGTCGGGAACCCGACGCGGCTCAAGTCGATGGCGAAATTGAGCGCATCAAACGCGATGTAGTTTTTCTTAAAGTTTTCCCAGCTCATTACTCAAAAAAATACTTTATTTTGCAGGGGGATTTTCCGTCGGGGCGGATTCCTGCGCCGGCGTTGCGGGAACGTCTTCCGTCACCAACGCGGCAGGAGCCGTCTGCGCCGTTTCCATTTTCAGAGCTTCCGCCGTATCATTGCGAGAATCCTTTGCGATAAAACCAAAGTAAAGCACAGCACAAAGAATGAAAAACAGCGTAATAAAAATAACGGTTGCCTTGGAAAGTACGCCTGCCGCTTCTCCGCCGAAGACGCTTTCGGAAGTTGCCCCGCCGAGCGCGGAACCCATTCCCGCATTGGCGCTCGGACGTTGCATCAAAACGAAGAGCACGACGAGCACGCAAACAAAAAACAGCACGAGGGCAGCACTAAAAAGTAAAATATTAAACATAAGGTTTTGTGATTAAATTAAAACGAAGCCTCAATCTCAAACAAATTTTCGGACTTGAAGCGTTCCCGGAACTAGCGACTCCGGAGCAATTCCGGATATTTCAGAAAAACTTCGCCGAGGGCGGCAATCATAATTGAGTGATGAATCGCTCCGCCGCGCGCCAGTTCAAGCAATTCCGCAGGTGAAACTTCCCGCACGAGAATTTCTTCGTTTTCGTCCAAAGACGTTCCCGCGATTTTCTTACAATTTTTAATAAGAATGATGCTACAGAAATTATTAAAAATCGCCGGATTCGCAGAAAGTTTCCCCAACAAAATCGGCGGATCGCCTGCGTAGCCCGTCTCTTCGAGGAGTTCCCGCGGACCGGCAGCAAGCGGATCTTCGCCCGCTTCAACAACACCACCCGGAAACTCCCAAGACAAATCGCGTACGCCGTAACGATACTGTTGCTCGACCAGAAAGTTTCCGGATTCCGTCACGCAAACGCAAGTAACCCAAGCCGGAGCGTGCGCAACAAAGAAATCGCCTTCTCTCCCGTCTTGCGGGTGGCGATTTCTTTCACGAAAAACTCTGAAAACCTTACAGTCCGCCCAAAGCTCTTCTTCGGAAACTTCCCAACGGGACGGCGTTTTCATGAAAACAAATTATTTCGCGGGAACCTTGATTTTCTGACCGACGCGCAAACGCGCCGGCTCAATATCCGGATTCAATTCCTGAATATCCACAACCTTGCAACCGAGCTTGTTGGCAATTTTATAGAAATTGTCACCGGGCTGAATCGTGTATTCGCCGCCCGCGTTTGATGCCGCAGAAGAAGAGGAAGCATCAGAAGTCGGGCGCGAAACCGGGCGGGAACCGTTCACGCGGTTGTTAATCGCGACAAGCGTGTCTTCGAGCGATTTGTCCTTTTGATCAAGCGCTTCGAATTTTCTCGCGAGTTCTTCCCGCAAAAGACCGATTTCCTGACGGAGCGCTTCAACATCTTTGGCGCTTTCTCCGCCGAAACCCTGTTCTGCGGCAGCCTTGTTGACAGTCGCATGAATTTCCTCGATGTCGGAATCGACCTTTGTCGTGAAACGATCGACCTTTCCGCGAACAACAAACGCGATAATCAGCGCAAGCCCGCCGATGATAATTCCCAAAATTCCGATTCCGATCGGAATTTTCAAATCTGCGGGAGCGTCAAAACCGGAGTCAATTGAAGAATCTTCCATAGTATTTTTGTTTAAGTGAAATTGTTTTTAACTGCTTTCTCGTGATGGAATATTTTGTTGACATCGAGGGCAATAAAAAACGATTCTTAGCCGATATTTTCGGGCGTTAGCGCAGTCTGGCTAGCGCATCTGCTTTGGGAGCAGAGGGTCGGGGGTTCGAATCCCTCACGCCCGACCAAAAACCCTCTTTCAAATCACTTAAAAATCCGGAGAAATAAGGAAATTGCGAGTTTTCTTATCCTTTCGCAATCTCTCAAATCTGCCGGAAAATGCTCAACAACGCCTGTTTCCGACAAAAGAATTTACGTACATTTTTTAGGCGTGTTTTCAAACCCTTTAATTCGATTAAAAGGCGGCAAAAACATCCCTTCCCGGACCGTTCCCGCCGTTCTTAAGGAAAATCCTCGCGTTCCCGCCGGGAACAATTAGCATTTTCGCCATTCCCTCTCGCCATGAAAAAATCAATGCCTGCTCTTCCCGACACGTTCCCGCAACCTGAAAAAAACGGTCGCACGGATATACTCTTCGTCGCCGGAGAACACTCGGGAGACGAGCTCGCCGCGAAAGTCATTCGCGATTTGCTCCGGGAAAATCCCGCTTTAAAAATCACCGCATTCGGCGGGAACGATATGCAACGCGCCGGCGCTCAGTTGCTTTTTAATATGACGACGTTTTCCGCCGTCGGGCTCGTCGAAGTCGTTTCAAATCTTTCTTTTTATTCCGCGCTGTTTAAAAAAATACTCGCTTGGATTCGCACGCATCGCCCGCGGACGGTTTGCTTTGTCGACTTCCCGGGAATGAATCTGCGCCTCGCGGAAGCGATGAAAAAGGAAGGTCTCTCCCGAAAAGGCGGCGGAGACATTGCGGTTTATCACTATGTTTCTCCGCAAATTTGGGCGTGGAAATCACATCGGCGTTTTAAAATGGAAAAAGTTTTGGATTCGCTCGGCGTGCTTTTCCCGTTTGAGCTGAAATGCTATGCGGACACGCAACTTGATGTCCATTTCGTCGGCGATCCTTTTGCCGCGCCGGATCATCGGCTTCCCGTAAAATATGACGCGAACGGTCCCGTGCTGCTGCTTCCGGGAAGCCGCCCGAAACCCGTCGCGCGCATTTTTCCGGTTTTACTTGAATCCTGGAAACGTTTTCACGCAACGCACCCGGACAAAAAAGCCGTTGTGCTCCACCCCGGAGAACCCGTGCTAGGCATTTTACGGGAACTCATGGCGTCGGATCCGGAAGCGGCAAGAGGCATCGAGCTCGTTCCCGTCGATGACGTCGAAAACGATGCACAACTCGCAAGCGCCGTTCTGATGAGCTCGGGAACGATGTCGCGCACTTGCTCGCTCGCGGGAATTCCGGGTGCGATTCTTTATTTGGCAAACGCCCTGACTTGGACAATCGGGCGCTGGCTTGTCGGCGACAAAGTCCGCTACCTCGGCATGGCAAACATTCTGCTCGATCGCGATGTTTATCCGGAATATCTGCAACAGGATGCAACGCCGGAAAAGCTTTCTGCGCGGCTTTCCGAATGCTTCGACAATCCCGCGATTCTCGCTCAAATGCAAAAAGACTGCGCCGAGTTGCACGCGCTTTTGCATCCTCAATCCGACGGACTGAACGCCGCACGTTGGCTTTCCCGCAGCTTGCTTTAATGGATTTTAACTGGCAGGAAAAATCGAAGGATCTCCATTCCGAGCTGAGACAAATTTTTCAGTCGTTTCCTTTCGAGTCGGAGATTCAAACCGGAAAAATACCGCTTGCCGTTGCCTGCTCCGGCGGCGCAGATTCGCTTGCTGTCCTGCTTTTGACTTGGGCAAATTTTCCCGAAGCCCGGGAACACATTTGCGTTTTTCATTTTGACCATGCCGTGCGGGCGGAAAGCGCGGCAGATGCGGCATTTGTCCGTGAAGTTTGCGCAAGCCTCGGAGTCGAATTTGTCTGCGAAAGGCGCGTTCCCGCAGAAAGCAATGACCTAGATTCGGAAGCGGACTTGCGCCGTGCGCGCTTGGATTTTTTCGCCCGCGAAATGCGTTCCCGTGAAATCAGAATTCTCGTTCAGGGACATCATTACGACGATGTTGCGGAAACGCTTTTGATGCGCCTCACGCGCGGCGCGGGAACGGACGGACTCGCTGCTCCGCGAAAAATTTCCCGCCAAGCGGACGGACGCCTTTTCGTCCGCCCGCTTTTGGATATTCCGAAAAAAAAAATCCTCGATGCTCTACGCCGTTACGAAATTCCGTGGCGCGAAGACTCGACCAACGCGGGAACGGATTATTTTCGCAATCGCATCCGCAACCGCGTTTTGCCGGAACTGCGTGCCGCCGTGCCTTTTGAAAATATCGCGCGTTCCCGCATGCTCATGGAGGAAGATGCTGACGCTCTGGACTTTTTCGCCAATAATTTTTTTGAAAAAGCAGCGGAGAATTTTTCCTTCGAAAATTTACCGAAAGCCATTGTTCGACGCGTTGTCAGAAAGATTTTTTCCAAAGAAAAAATCGAAACCGACGGCGCGTCGGCAGTCGATGCGCTCGTCGAAGCGCTTTTCACGGGAACGGCGCTAAAAATTCAAATCGACGAAAGAAAAATCATCTGCGATAAAAAGCGGCTAACCCTTGTTTCTCCGGAAAAACTTCCCGAAAAGCCGGTCTTTAAAATCGAAAAAATTGAAGTAACGGAAGCGCTTTTTAAACAAATAAAAGCCGGAAAATTTTCGCCGAAAAAAACAGTTTTTCTTGCGGGAACGCCGAAAATTTTTGTGAGAGAACTTTTGCCCGGAGAAAAATTTTGTCCGCTCGGCGCGCCCGGAGAAAAATCCGTTCGTCGTATTTTTATCGATAAAAAAATTCCTCAGGAACAACGAAAAAATCTTCCCGTCTTTGCCGACGGCACGGGAATTGCATGGATTCCGGGGTTGCCGCCGGCGGAACGCTTTCGAATCCGCTCGGCGGGAACGACGGCTCTGCGATTGACTTACCGCAACGCTTCTTTAGTTTAGAACGAATACATTTTTTCATGGACAATAAGGATAAAAACAAGGAAAAGGAAAATACTTCCCGCGTCGATTTTCGCGTCTTTTTAATGTGGCTCGCCATTATCGGCGTCGTTGTTTTTCTGCTGATGCGTACTCCGGAAGGAGAAAAAAATTCGGCAATGGAACTGCCCGTGCGCGAACTCGTCGATTACGCCTCAAAAGGCGAAGTTCAGAGCGTAGAACTCAAGGAAGATTCACTTGCGGGCGAACGCTATTACAAAATCAGCGGTGAACTGAAAGTCGGCGAAAAACTAAAAAGATTTAACGCTGCAGGACGCCTTTCCGAAGACGAATTCTCCACGCTCCGCGCGAAAGTGCCGACCTTTAAGGAACCGCCGTCGGAAACGTTCTTTTCTGCGATTTTAATGAGCGCAATTCCGACTTTGCTCATTTTCGGACTTATCGCATTTTTTATTTTCCGGACCATTAAACGCAATCAGGCAAACCAAATGGCATTTGTGCGTTCCCGCGCGCGCCTGATGGATAAGGAAAAATCCAAAGTAACGTTCGCCGACGTCGCCGGTTGTGACGAATCCAAGGAAGAAGTCTCCGAGGTCGTTGATTTTCTCCGCGATGCTAAAAAATTCAATGCCATCGGCGGACGCGTCCCGAAAGGCGTGCTCCTTGTCGGGCCTCCCGGCACCGGAAAAACGCTGCTCGCACGTGCCGTCGCCGGCGAAGCCAATGTTCCTTTCTTTTCCATTTCCGGTTCCGACTTTGTCGAACTTTTCGTCGGTGTCGGCGCTTCCCGAGTTCGCGATACATTCGAACAAGCTAGAAAAAATGCGCCATGTATTGTCTTTATCGACGAAATTGACGCTGTCGGACGCCAGCGCGGAAGCGGTCTCGGCGGCGGGAACGACGAACGCGAGCAAACCTTGAATTCGCTCCTCGTCGAAATGGACGGCTTTGAACCGCAAGACAGCATCATTGTCATTGCCGCGACGAATCGTCCGGACGTGCTCGACTCCGCCCTGCTCCGCCCGGGACGTTTCGACCGTCAGGTTTATGTCGATCTTCCCGACATCAAGGGGCGTACGGAAATTCTCAAAGTTCACGCCAAGAAATTTAAAATCGACGAATCCGTTAAACTCGAAGAAGTTGCCAAAGCAACGACCGGTTTCGCGGGAGCGGATTTGGCAAATTTGCTCAATGAAGCCGCACTCGTCGCTGTGCGTTCCCGTAAGGAAAAAATCGATATGATTTCCATCAGCGAAGCGCGCGATAAAATTTCCTACGGACGGGAACGCCACCGCGTCATGGATGAAAAAGATCGGTCGAAAACCGCCTATCACGAAGCCGGACACGCGCTTGTGCAAGTACTTATCGACGACGGTTTGATGCCGCTTCATAAAGTTACGATTGTTCCGCGCGGCGGTGCGCTCGGCATGGCGATGTTTATGCCGGAAAAAGACGTTCTCGGCTACGAACGCTCGCAACTGAAAAATATGATTTGCACCGCAATGGCGGGAAGAATCGGTGAAAAAGTTTATTCCGGCGAAATTTCCAACGGCGCTTCCAGTGACATTAAAAACGCCACCAGCATGGCGCGCCGCATGGTTTGCGAATGGGGTATGAGCGACAAACTCGGGCCGATTGCTTACGGCGAAAATCAGCAAAATCTTTTCCTCGGACGCGAAATTGCACGCACGCAAAGCATCAGCGAAGAAACGCTCCGCGCCATTGATACGGAAATCCAGTCTATCGTTTCCGAACAATACGCCCGAGCCGAAAAACTGATTTCCGACCATGCCGATGCACATAAGAAAATCGCCGAAGCGCTTTTGGAATACGAAACGCTCGACGGCGTTCATGTAAAAGAAATCGTCGAATTCGGCGAAATCCGTACGGAAGTCGGCTATGTTTCGCTTGCTAAAAAAGCGGAAGAACGCAAGGCAGCGGAAGCTAAAGCCGCCGAAGAAAAAGCGGCGGAAGAAGCAAGAGCTAAAACCGAAAGCGAACTTAAAAACTCAAAAGCCGAAAAACCGAAAAACGGTGTCGGCGAACGATAATTCTTCCGCTCAAATAAAAAACAGTTCCCGTAGCGTAATACCACGGGAACTGTTTTTTTTTTAGACTTTAACTATTTAAAAAGAATTCAAAAAATTTCGATAAAGCGTAATGCCTTTGGATTGGCTTTTTTCCGGGTGAAATTGAACTGCAAAAACGTTCCCGCGGCGGATGCCGCTGACGAATTTCAATCCGTAATCCGAAGTCGACCAAATAATCGAAGTTTCGGGAGTATCGACATAATAACTGTGAACAAAGTAAAAAGATTCTCCCCCAATTTTTAAATCTTTTGAAAGTGTTCCCGCATTATTTTCGTTGAGCGAAATCGTATTCCAGCCCATATGAGGAACCTTTAAAGCTGAATTTTCCGGAAAACGCTTCACGTTCCCGCGAAAAATACCGAGCCCCTCAGTATTTCCTTCTTCGGAATGTTCAAATAAAAGCTGTAAGCCAAGGCAAATTCCCATAAAGGGCTTATCTTCCGTAATCCAATTTTTAATAAATTCGTCAAATCCGGTCTGTTTGAGCTGACGCATTGCATCAACAATCGCACCCTGACCCGGAAAAACAAGCGCGGAAACAGCCTTCACGGCAGCGGGAGAGTCGGCGAGAACAACTTCCGCTCCCGCCGCCTCCAAAGCGCGTTGAACGCTTCTTAAGTTTCCCATTCCGTAATCAATAAGAGCAACTCTCTTGGGATCCATCGTAACTTAAGGGAAATTAAATAACGCCTTTTGTGCTCGGAACCGTTCCCGCCGCACGCGGGTCAATTTCGCAGGCAATGCGCAACGCGCGGGAAACGCATTTAAAAATAGCCTCTGCAATATGATGCGGCTCTTCGCCGTATTCCAAACAAATATGCAAATTCGCTCCCAAAGTATTTGCAAACGCCAGGAAAAATTCACGAACAAGGCAGATATTAAAATCGCGAACCATCGGATTTTTCACGGGAACGTTATAGTGAAAATAAACGCGTCCGCTGAGATCAAGAGCGACACGTGAAAGCGATTCGTCCATGGGAAGAACGAAAAAACCGTAACGACGAATGCCGACTTTCTTTCCGAGAGCTTCCTTAAAGGCAGTGCCGAGCGCTATGCCGACGTCCTCGACCGTGTGGTGATAATCGACATCAATGTCTCCTTTCGCGGAAATCTTAAAATCAAAAAGTCCGTGACGAGAAAAAAGCGTCAACATATGATCAAAAAACGGAATTCCGGTTGAAATTTCCGATTTTCCAGAGCCGTCGAGATTGACGGAAAGACGAATCTGCGTTTCGGCAGTATTTCGTTCAATTTCGGCAATACGATTAATAGTTTCCATTTTAAGTATTTCTTATTTTATTGTTCAATAAATCCTATAAAAGGCAGTTCGCGATATTTTCCGGCATAATCAAGACCATATCCGACAATAAATTTATCCTCAACTTCAAATCCGCAATAATCAGGAGTGAGTTTAACTGTTCTCCGAGAAGGTTTGTCGAGTAAAGTACAGAGCTTGACGGATTCGGCTCCAAAGTTTTCAACCTGTTCACAGATTCTCTTTAAAGTATTTCCCGTATCAATAATATCATCGACAATCAAAACATGATTACCGTGAAAATCTTCAACGGAAAGCGTCCCGAAAACCTCCGGATTTCCGGAAGAAAAACAGGTTTCTCCGTAAGAAGAAACACGAATACATTCAAGATGAACCGAAATATTTTGCAAAGAACGAATTAAATCAACGGCAAAAAAGATTCCGCCATTGGTAAGAACTAAGAGCGTAAGCGATTTACCCGCATAATCTTTCGAGATCTGATTTCCGAGTTCGGCAATTCTTTGACGAACGCGTTCCCGCGAAATCAGAGGAAAAATTTTCTTATCTTTGCTCATTTTGCAATCCCCCAGCGTTCGGATAACGGATAAAGAATAAAACTTGCGCGCCCGACAGCATCATTTGCGGGAACGCAACCCCAACCGCGTGAGTCAAAACTGTTCCCGGAATTATCTCCAAGCGCATAATAAAAACCTTCGGGAACGGTAAATTTCTGATTCAGCGGCTTTGAATACGGATTTTTCCCGCCGGATTGCGGTAAATATCCGTAATATTTTTCGGAAAATACGCACTGATTATTCTTATCAAAAGCATCTGAGCCTTCAATAATCTTTCCGTTTCTGTAAAGTTTATTATCAGCTATATAAAGCGTATCTTCCGGCTTTCCCGCAAGGCGTTTAATATAGTAAAGTTCGGCATTATTAAGCCCGGGAATATTATGCGTGCGAAAAACGAAAGGATCTCCGACTTCCGGTTCTTTGAAATGATAGACGAATCGGTTAACGATAACCATGTCTCCGCTGAAAATTTTAAATTTCAGGAAGCTCTCACCGGCATTAACCCGAATTCCGGTACGCAGACAAGTCTCTCCGCGTAAATTTTTAAAAGCCTTTCCGGACTTTCCGGATTCGGAAATTGAATTTATCCATCGTTCCCGCAAAGATTTTGTCGTATCCTTCGCATATTCCGGAAAAAATCGTTCCAAAAATACGGAATCCATCGAAAAATCGCGCGGACAATTTATACGAACAGGAGTATTTCCTACATAAACTTCAAATAAATCTTCATTACCTGCTCTTCCGACTTTATTTACACAAACGGAAACTTCTCCGCTTACCGGAGCTTTAATTTCATAAAACGAAGCACCGTTAAAAATCCGCTCAATCCACTTTTCGATTTCGTTAATTTCTCCCGAATAAACTTCAGAAGTCATCCCGTTGTAAGTCGGGAACATAGAATTTGTCGGAATTTTAAAAAGTTGAAAGAAAAAGCCTCGGATTCCTCCGGCAAGAATTGCCGCAACAACGATGAGTTCGACCCACTCCGGAATTGTTTTCTGCGGGAACACCGATCCGCCGAGTTTTTTTAATGTTTCGCTCAATTTTTCGGAAGCCGATTCAATCGCATCTTTGGTCGTCGCATGCTTCAATGCGTCAACCTCTGCGTGTAATTGCTCTTTTTCCGCCTCACTGAAAAGATCTCCCCGATAGTTTTCGACTTTTTTTGCCGCACCGAGGAGTAATTCCGCTTCTTTTCCCAAATGAGAAGATTTTTTCCAAAACAGGAAACTCATAATTTTAAAAGTTTAAAAAAAATAAAAAGCGTTCCCGCAGTTTAACGGGAACGCCTTTTTTTGAAAAACATTTATTTTCGCTGCGGCATTACCACGCAGAGGAAGGATTCGTCCTTCGTTTTGAAAACGCCCGGGCTTAAGTCATCTTTGAATTCAAAAACAACGGAATCCTGTGTGAGAGCCTTCAGCGGATCAGTGATAAATTGCGGATTAAAGGCAATGCGCGCTTCGGGACCTTCGTAGCGAACGGCAAGCTTGTCGCTCGCTTCACCGTATTCCGTAGAGCTTGCCGTAATTTCGATTTGATTTGCCGAAATATTAAGAACAACGGAGCTGTTTTTATCGGTAGTTACCTTAGCAGCCTGAAGCACGGCGCTGAGAAGATCTTCACGTTCCACTTCAATACGGTTTCCGGAATCTTTCGGAATAACACCTTTGTATTGCGGATAATTGCCTTCAACAATCTTAGAAACAATACGAATTTTATCCATCAGACCGCCGTTATTTTCGTTCACGTCGATTTCAAAGACAACCTGACGTTCACTGAGCGCGAAACGGATTTTTCCGGAGCTTCCGAGTTGTTTTTGAAGTTCGGAAATCGTTTTAGCGGGAAGGATAAATTGCGTCGGATTTTCCACCGAAACGGACATTCTTCTTTCGCAAGTCGCTAAACGACGCCCGTCCGTTGCAACCAGAGCAACTTTGTCTTCGTTGAAACTGAAAAGCACGCCGTTGAGGACATAGCGATTTTCGTCTGTCGATTGCGCGTAGGAGACGGATTTAATCATCGTCGACAAATCCCCCTGCTCAATTTCGAATGCAAACTCATCACCGACGGGCGGTTCCGGCGGGAAATCCACCGAAGGAATTCCGATCGGGTTAAATTTGGAGCTCCCGGAAGTAATTTTTACCCGGCTTTCGCTTTGCATTTCGACAAAGACATCGCTGCTTTTGAATCCGCTGACGATATCTTTGAGCCATTTCGCCGGAAGCGTAATCTTTCCCGCGTCCATCACTTCCGCCTTAATCTTGCAGGAAATGCGAAGATCAAGGTTCGTCGTCGTCAGGCGGATCGAATCGTTTTCCGCTTCAATAAGGACGTTGACGAGAACCGGGAGGCTAAGACGATTGTTAACTACACTGACAACCTGCCCCAAACCGGCGGCAAAATGATCGCGATTGATTTTAAATTTCATGGAACTAAAGCTTGTTTCTTTTAAACTTCGTTTGCAAGTTTTCTTCTCCGAAATTTATTCACGTCGATAATCGTTTCTTTGTTTTTCGTTTATAAATTTTTTTACAATTAATATAGGCTGTGAATTGGGTGAATAAGTTTTTAAATCCGTTTATTTATGCGCTTTCCACGCCGATTAAAAATTTGAATAAGTCTGTAAGGAAAATGTTCGGAGTCTGTTGATAAAGATGTTCACCGACTTATTTCTTATTTATTCACAGAATTATTAACAGGGATTTTTCGGAAAACACCTTTTAAAGTACGGAAATAATTTCTTGGCGTTCCCGTGAAAATTGCTTCATGCTGATTTGCTATGGAAATTTGGTTTAACCCGGCTCAATCACTTGAAGCAATTCTAAAGAAAATTGCGGGAACGCAGGAAGGCTTTTCCGAAGAATTTTCTCCGGATGTCCGTGCCGCCGATCCGCGATTCGGCGATTTTCAGGCAAACGGCGTTTTGGCGGAAGCTAAGCGTGCAAAAAAGAACCCGCGGGAACTCGCGCAGCAATTTGTCGAAGCTTTGGAAAAATCCGGCGAATTGGACGCTGAATTGGTTTCGATGAGTATTGCCGGGCCGGGATTTATTAATTTTAAATTTTCGCCGAAATTCTTCGGACATTGGATTGCGAAGTATCGCGATGCCGAAAATCTCGAAAAATCCTCGGGAACGCTTTATGCCGGTAAAAAGGTCGTCATTGATTACCCATCGCCGAATACCGCCAAGCAAATGCACGTCGGTCATTTGCGCATCCTCGTCATCGGCGAGGCGATTGCGCGTTTGCTCCGATTCTGCGGTGCAAACTTGGTGCGCGACAATCATATCGGCGATTGGGGAACGAATTTCGGGATTCTGATTTTTGAAATTAAACGCACGGGCTACACGTTCCCGCAGGACGATAGCGTGGCGCTTGCCGAACTGGAAGAGCTTTACAAGGCGGGAACGGCCTATGTAAAAGACGAAGAAGCGCATCCCGGAGCATTTGACGAGGCGCGTTTAGAACTTGTCAAACTTCAACAGGGCGACCCGGAAAACCTCGCACTTTGGGAACGTATCGTTAAAGTTTCCAACGCCGCTTGCGAAAAAATCTATGCGATGTTCGGCGTACATCCGGATGTTACACTCGGGGAATCTTTTTATCGTGATAAAGTTGAGCGTATTTATAAAGAACTTTCCGAATGCGGAATTGCTGAGGAAGACGAAGGCGCACTTATCGTGTGGAATGATTCCGATCCGCGCTACGCCCGCACAAACGAAAATGCTGCTCCGTTTATTGTACGCAAAAAAGACGGTGGCTCCAATTACGCTTCGACAGACCTTGCAACCTTGCTCTATCGCGTTGAACACTTCAATGCCGATGAAGTCGTTTATGTAACCGACGACCGCCAACAGGATCATTTTCGCATGCTGTTTTTGACGGCAAAGCGTTGGTTTGAGCAAAAAAATTATCCGTTCCCGTCGCTCCGCCACGTGATGTTCGGAAAAATTCTCGGCGAAAACGGTAAGCCGATTAAGACGAAGGAAGGCGGTTCCATTAAATTGAAATCTTTGGTGGATGAAGCCACGGAACGCGCATTTACGATTGTTACCGAAAAAAATCCGGATTTGCCCGAAGAAGAAAGAAAACAGATTGCGGGAACGATCGGCATTGCAGCGATTCGCTATGCGGATTTGCTTCAAAACCGCACGATCAATTATATGTTTTCTTGGAATCGCCTTTTGGCTTTTGAAGGCAATACGGCTCCGTATTTGCTTTACGCGGCGGCTCGCATCCAATCCATTTTCCGCAAGGCGGGAACGAGCTTTGAAGCTATCGCCGAGAACAACGAAATTTTCTTCCCGAAAACCGAAGGAGAACTTGCTCTTGTTCGCAAACTTATGGGTTTTTCCACTGCGGTTCAAACGGCGTGCTCGGAACTCAAGCCGCACTACATCTGCACTTACCTCTTCGAGCTTGCGGGAACGTTTTCTTCCTTCTACGCCGCAGACAAAGTTATGGACGACGATGCAGACACGCGCAACTTACGCCTTAGACTCTGCGCAAACACGTATATGATTTTGAAAACCGGTTTGCACTTGCTCGGAATCGAGACGCTCAACCGTATGTAAGGAGAAATTACACATGGAACAGAAAAAAGATCCTGAGTGGAAAATTGCAAAGGAATTTTCGGAAATTATTTACGAAAAATGCGATGAAGGCATTGCTCGCGTGACGATTAATCGTCCGCACCGGCGCAACGCATTCACGCCGGAAACGGTCAGTGAAATGTACGAGGCATTTTTAGATGCGCGGGAAGACGTTAAAATCGGCGTCGTTTTACTTCGCGGAATGAATCCTCAAACCGACGGAAAGTTTGCTTTTTGTTCCGGAGGAGATCAAAAACTCCGCGGAGATAAGACCGGCGGTTACACGTCCAAAAGCGGTGTTCCGCGTCTGAATGTTTTGGATCTCCAGCGCTTGATTCGTACGATGCCGAAAGTCGTTATCGCACTTGTTGCCGGCTACGCAGTCGGCGGCGGGCACGTACTTCACGTTGTTTGCGATTTGACGATTGCCGCGGACAACGCGATTTTCGGGCAAACGGGGCCGAAGGTCGGCAGTTTCGACGGAGGTTTCGGCAGTTCTTATTTGGCGCGTCTTGTCGGGCAGAAAAAAGCGCGTGAGATCTGGTATCTCTGCCGCCAATACAACGCGAAAGAAGCGCTCGAAATGGGCTTGGTAAATACGGTTGTTCCCTACGATCAACTCGACGCGGAAGGTGTTCAGTGGGCACGGGAAATCCTGACAAAATCGCCGATTGCCATTCGCTGCTTGAAGTCTGCATTTAACGCAGAGCTTGACGGGCAAGCCGGAATTCAAGAGTTGGCGGGAAATTCCACCCTGCTCTATTATCTGACCGACGAAGGCAACGAAGGCAGAAAAGCCTTCCTCGAAAAGCGTTCGCCCGAATTCGGCGATTGGCTTCCGTAACTGAAGGAAACTCTGTAAACAGAGCTTTTGCTTACAGAGGAGAGGTATTTTCGGAAAAAGAATTTCAAAAGCCTTTTTGCCGTAAGCCAAACGCATTTGGCTCTAAGCTCTCGTTTATCCTCCATTACCGGAATCTCTAAAATTTTAACTTTAGAAATTCTCTTAATAAAAAAAAGGCATCGTTCCCGGTTGAGAACGATGCCTCGGAAAGACTTTAGGCTTATTTCATCAGCAACATGTTACGTGCGCGTTTGATAGCTTTTGTAACATGGCGCTGTTGCTTCGCGGTCAGTCCCGTAATACGGCGCGGCAAGATTTTGCCGGTTTCCGTGACATAACGGGAAAGGACTTCCACATCGGTGAAGTCAAAGTCTAACGGTGTTTTTGAATGTTGCTGTGATTCTGCCATAATCGAACCCCCATTAACTCAAAATTCAGTTCCCGCCGCAAGTTTTATTTTTTAGGAGAATGAAAACTCAAATCCCGGAATTTCTAAAATTATCTTGATTCTTGCGGGAACGAATTTCCGATTTTTTAATCTCTTTATGAATTGGAAAAAAATTTTTCTCGCGATAGTGATTCTTTGTCTTGTTCCTGTATGGGTCTATTTTTGCATGGCAATGGCAGTTGTCGCGAGACTTTTAAATATGCTTCCTTTACTGACGATTCCGATGATATTTCTGATTTTTTTCAGCGGACTTTTTTTGCTCGCTGCGTGGTTTTTCGGAAAGGCAAAAATGGCAAAATATAGTGCGTTTACGATATTCGGTGCCGGTTTTATCGCCGCTTGCGGCTGTTCGATTGATTATTGGATCGATTGGCAAACGCGTTCCCGCTACGACGTTGTTCGGGCAAATATCAATGAATGGGATTATCGTCCGTTTCGGGAAGAAAATAAGTTGATCGTTCCCGAAAAACCGACTCCGGGACGACTCACGGGAACGCTTCCGAAGTTGAGCGGTGCTTATGCGCTTTACCCCGTTTACGCGGCGGCGGTTCAGGCGATTTATCCGCATCCGGAGCATAACGGCTATTATATTTGGGAATTTGTCGATACGACCGGCTCGGATCGGACATTTGAGATGCTGAATCGCGGAGAGGTCGATTTGATTTTCGGCGGAGCACCGTCAAAAGCTCAACTCGAAGAAGCCGAAAAAGCGGGAATAAAATATGAAATGACGCCGTTCGGGCGTGAAGCATTTGTGTTTTTTGTAAATAAGGAAAACCCGATTGACAATTTAACATCCGAGCAGATTCGCGGAATTTATTCCGGAAAAATTAAAAATTGGCGGGAGCTCAGATCTCCGGTTTCGGAAGAAATCATTGCTTTTCAGCGCAACGAAGGAAGCGGGAGCCAGACGATGCTTGAAAAAATCATGGCGGGAACGCCGATTGCGCCGCCGCCGAAAGAACGCGTATCCGACGGTATGGGTACAATCCTTACGCAAACGGCGGAATACCGGAATAAAAACAGCGCGATCGGATTTTCTTTCCGTTTTTACACTTTGGAAATGATGCGCAACGATAAGTTAAAGCTGATTTCAATCGACGGGATTGCGCCGACGAAGGAAAATATCGAAAACGGAACTTATCCGTTTATCGCCGATTTTTACATGATTTCAGCGCAACCCCGTTCCGAAAATACCCGGAAAGTTGTCGAATTTATGTTTTCGCCTGCAGGAAAAGAGATTATTGAAAAAACAGGTTACGTCGCTCTTCCCGTGCCGCTTTAATCTTACAAATTTTTTAACAAAGGATTTTCTATGATTTACGATTTCACTTATTTCAATCCCACGAAAATTTATTTCGGAAAAAACGCCCTCGCCAATTTGGACGGCGAACTGAAAAACTACGGCAAAAATATCCTCCTGCTTTACGGGAAAAACGCCATTAAGCAAATCGGGCTTTACGACGAGATTCTCGCAACGTTGAACGCCTGCGGAAAAAACATCGTCGAGCTCGCTGGAATCAACGCAAACCCGCGCTACTCTCAAGTGCTGGAGGGCGCGCGCCTCGTTCGCGAAAACAAAATCGACCTGATTCTCGCCGTCGGCGGCGGGAGCGTCGTCGATTGCGCCAAAGCGATCTCCGTTTCCGCCTACGCCGAAGGCGATCCGTGGCAACGCTACTGGATTGATTTTGAGCCCGTAAACAATCCGATCGTTCCCGTCGGCACTGTTCTGACGATGGCGGGAACGGCATCCGAAATGAACGGCGGCTCCGTTATCACGCACGAAGAAAAAATCATCAAAGCCGGGCGCGTGTTCCCGCCGGAAGTCAATCCGAAGTTCTCCGTTCTGAATCCGGAATTTACTTATTCCGTGCCGAAACTTCAAATGGTGAGCGGGATTTTTGACATTTTTTCGCACCTGCTCGAACAGTATTTTTCGGGAACGGACGACAACACCACCGATTACCTCATCGAAGGCGTGCTTGAATCGCTGATAAACAGTGCCCGTGTCGCCATCAAAAATCCAACGGATTACGAAGCCCGAAGCAATATCATGTGGTGCGCGACGCTCGCGCTCAACACCGTTACCGGGCTTTCAAAAACTCAGGACTGGGAAGTTCACATGATTGAACACCAGCTCGGTGCTTACACCGATTGTCCGCACGGCTTGGGCTTGGCGGTTATTTCCGTGCCGTATTATAAATTTATTTACAAATACGGACTTCCGAAATTTGTGCGCTTCGCCGAAAAGATTTGGAAAATCGAGTCCGACGGCAAGACGGACGAAGAAATCGCTCTCGCGGGAATTGACGCGCTCGCGGCGTTTATTCGCGAACTCGGGATCCCGTCTTCCCTGCGGGAACTCGGCGCAACCGAAGCCATGCTCCCGGAAATCGCCCGCACTACCGTCAAAGGCGGCGGCTACAAAAAACTTTCCGAATCCGACATCCTCGCCATCCTCCGCGCCTGCTACTAAGCGCGGGAACGCGGTCCGAAGGAGAACAGGAGTCCCGCCTGTTTTGTGCGAACTAAAACCCCGCAAACTACTCTAGAAAAGTTCGGGAACAACCCGAATTCCTATTTTTCAAAATGCCGACGACAGGCTTTTGCCTGCCGCACGTAATCATCCGCATACGCATCTGACTCTCCGTTGCCGACAAAAGCCAATTCCTCAAAAATCTTTCGCTTGAAATTTTCAACAGCACATTGAATTCGTGCTACGTCACGATACGTTTGCGTTCCCGCCGCAATCGCGTCGGATACTTCACGAAAAAGTTTTCGCGACGGGACAAAGCGTCCGCAAATCGAAATTTCGTCCGTTGCCTGTTTTCCGGGATTCCATTCCAATTTCGGATAGCAAAGACCCGTTCGAAGATCTTTCTTCGTCTTTTTAATTTTCCGTTCGTGAGCAAGTTCCTCGCAATTTTCCTGCGTCAGCCCGCACAGGATAAACGCTCCTTTTTGCCGCCGGACACGCGGATTCGACATCCGGGGAGAAACTATCCAGTTGTGCCCCCACTCTTCGCGGATTTTCCTTTTCATGAACTCCACGTCTTCTCCGAAGTTATACCGTTCCTGCCGAACTTCGTGTCTTAAATGCCAAATATTGAAAGTTTCGTTCATACGGGCAACATTTGCAAGCGCCGAGACCAAATCGCTGTCGACAAACTTTTCGCGACTTGCGGGAACGCGAAAAACGACAATATTGGGACAAAAGAAAATCGAATTTCGCGGATCGCACGCATTTTTTACAACCTCGTTTGCTGACCATCCGTCCACCGCCATGAACCACGCCGTCGCCAAATCTGACGTTACATCGAGAATCCTTGTTGGGAACTCGTAGTGCTGCATTTGGCAAAGTTTGTCAAATGTCGTCGGGCAATTTTCAAAAAGCACGGGAACACGGTTCAAGACATCTTGAAAAATTTGCTTTTCCCGCTTGAAGAGCTTTTCCGAGCGAAAAATATTCGGAAGCGAATCCGGGAAAAATCCGCACTCCCCGCGAAAAAAGTAGCGCGCGTTCCCGTCGGCATCGGACGAAAACTCCCGGATTCCCGCATCCAAGAGTTCCCCAAGCGAATCAAACGTCAATGCGCTCGCCGCACACGGCGGACGCCCCGCCAACCCAAATTCCGGAAACATACTCCCCTAATTTCTCTGCTTTTCGTTAAAACTGAACTTTAAACCCGACAACCGTAAAGTCTTTTCCAGATTTCTTTTCTAACTCGGGCTTATTCAGCTCCAGCTCTAACACCGCGCTAGAACAACGTTTATTTAGTAATTCCCAAGCAGAGCTACGCGGTTTTATTTTCAGTGTTAAGAACCCTTCTCGGTCCAACTTTGCAAAGATAAAGATCTCCGGATTTGCTACATTGAATGTAGGGTGAGCCCCTTCTTCCACTAAAATTCCAAATTCACACTCTAATCCGATTGTTACAGATTTCGGATAAATCCGAGTCGGTCTTACGATAAGTCTTTTACCTATCGAAGAATTTTCTCCTCCAATAATTTCGCATTCAAGTAGATAATTAGGCATGGCTTTACTTAAGTATTCGGTTGCTTACCGCCGCAGACGAACAGAACGCAGAATGTTTAGAAATTTCATTTTTGCGGCACAGTAGAATTTAGTCTTAATAGAAATAGAAAACTCTATTGCCTCCGATATTTCTGCGGAAGGTCTGTGTCTAATTTTTAGGATTTATTCCACTCGGATATTTTTCTGAATCGCCGTACAAATTCTGCCCCTTATCGCTGTCGAACATGCAATAGCACAAAAGAGACATGATATTTACCCAAGGAAGAAAAAACGTCGCAATTGAAGAAGGTGTATCTACGCCTAAGTCATGCCCCCTACGTACCCAAAGCGACAAGAACGGTGGCACGGTGAGTAATAGCCATATGAAATAGATAAAGACTCCAACGAGATTTATTGAGACACAGGTTCCTCCGAGTCCCAAAGCGTATAAACCTCCTAATTCTTCTGGAGATAACCTCCTTGTATTCACTATCCCTAAAACAAAGTTCCCTAAAAAAGCGGAAGTAAGCACCCACAGTACCAATAGCGGAATCACATAATTGAACTCCCCGCGTGTTGCCCTTCCGGAGAATTTTAAATACCCTTTCAGAAAGCACGAAATTGCTTTCTGAAAGGTAACGTTTTTCTTCTGAATATTGTGTTTGATTTGGGTATTCATGTAATTAACGAACTCTTCCAACGAGGATTATTTGCCCGAGCTTTCCATGGAAATTGTAAACGGACTTCCACTTGATTTCTTCTCCGGGGCGAGTCGTCGACGTTGACCGCAGGCGAAATTCATGTCCTGCGTTGTCGTCAGGGCTTATAACAGCCACGACCTCAAGCCATGTTGAATCTCCCGTGTTTTTGATGACGAAATCATCCTTTCCGAAAGTGCTTTCATAAATTGTAGCCTCGTAGTCTGATGGGGAAATAATTTCCCAGTCGTCTTCGTCATCAAACGAGTAAACGTTAGAATGTGCGTTTTTCTCGAATGCTATTGGCAAATTACTTTCTTTGGCGAAAGCCAAAGAGGCGACTCCGGAAAGTACCAAGAGCAGTAGTATGTTTTTTGAGTTTTTCATTTTGGTTGGTTTTGAGGGTTAATGTGAAAAGGCGATGAGGATTTTAAGCCCAACTAAAATGGCAGTAACAATCAGTCCGACTATTGTCCAAATTGCTCCGGACGAAACTTCCGGCGTAACAACTTCTTCCTCGGAGGATTCGGCATCTCGGAGCAATTCTTTTGCTTCATCGCTACCCTCCGCGGCAGCTTTTTTCAGCCAGTAAATGTACTTGGTTTCATCTGCTTCCCCTATAATTCCGTTATGGTAAAAGTCTGCCGTGCGTAGCATACAGAGAACATTTCCGTTTTCTGCGCCAGTCTCGTATATCGACAAGGCACATCCTGCCATTTCTCGAAAGGAAGAACAGGCTTCTTCTTTACTTTTTCCGTTAGGGCTAGCCTCCCACTCTTTGTATTGGTTAATAGCAAAGATTTCCAAAATTTTTCCAAGTAAATCTGCTTTTTTAAAATTTTTACGTTTATGTAATTCTTTTAGTGCAGAAAGAAGTGCTTGAGAATCACTTTCCTGTATTTCACCCGCCTGTCTTGCTTCACAAATTCTATCAACTTCAGTCTCAATATCTTCGTCAGAAATCGGAGATCCGCAACACGAGCATTTTTCAAAAGAGGTTGAGTCTCCTCCGCAATAAGAACATTTCATAAGTTTTATCCGTTAATTGTGTTAATCATTGAAAATAGCTCCCGCATTGCCGTTACACCCTTTCGGCTTGGCGACAAAATGTTCAAACACGGACTCTTATCGAAACGAATCCACCCACGGAGTTTCCCGTCAATGTAAAATTCGTCACCGAAATAAGAACCGTCATAAGAGGAAGCTTCTTCGCCGATGAAGAAATAATGATTTTTTATCGATACGCTTCCCGAAAGTTGTTCCCCCGATCCCAAAAACGTTCCTCCGAATCCTTTTTTTTGCGCGACATAGTGCACGCGAGTTTTTGTAATAAGGATTCCCGTGTATCCCGAAAAAAAGGGCGATTCGGCGTTAACCAATACGAGCGCTTCTTCGTCTTTTGATAATTCTTCGTAGCGGGAAAGAGCATCTTGAGGGATGTTTTTTCCGACAAAGATGTTTTTTATCACTCCTTGGGTCGAAAAGTACTCCTGTATTTTGGACACAAGCAATTCATTTGCCCTACTTACAGAGGTCACATTTTCGGGAATAACTTGTCTTTCTATTTTGCCGCCGCACACGGGGCAAAACTTTGCATTTATATCGGTGATTTCACTTTTGCAAAATTCGCATTTCATATTTGTATCCTTTCTAAATCTACGGAATTCGCTATGCAGACTCGGCAATAGTGCCGATGAAGATTAATATAACGGCGGCATAGAGAATCACATTCAACACACGCAGAAACGAACGCCAAATCCCGGACCTTCATGCGCGGCGCCAAGCAGAAAAATGACACCAAGCCCGGGAAGAACTCCACAACAGAAGCCGATAATGCACCACACGACTCCGCCAATCCATGAAAAGACGGACAATCCTTCCTTTGAATCGGTTTTAGCAAATTCAGCGAGT
Organism: Candidatus Spyradenecus sp.; assembly: GCA_045535075.1. GTDB lineage: Bacteria > Verrucomicrobiota > Verrucomicrobiia > Opitutales > UBA953 > Spyradosoma. The sequence goes on from JAZSKX010000017.1 coordinate 186,567, forward strand.
TCAGCCTCAACACGTTCGTTGATTTTTGCTTCCAATTCTTCTTCGGATATTTGGTGCCCATCGCACTCCTCAATATTTTCGTTTGCCTCATCCCCTTCGTACTCTTCAACCGTTGGACGAGGAATTGGAGAATCACAATAAGGACAGCGTTCCTCATTTTCAGAAACGGTTGCTCCACAACTTTTACAATTCATATTATTTGGGAGAATAGAGATTAGCGGTTTTGTTTAATGAAGCGTTCCCGTCGCTCGGCAATCGAACGAATCTCGGTTATTGCCAAAAGTATTTCAGCCATATCGGGAAGAGTGTCCGAAGTCATCTTCGCCTTCAGTGCCGAAATCCGTCCTTCGAGCTCGACATCAATACTTTCACTTGCGGGAATGCTTTCCTGAAAATACTCAAAATCGTCGGCAAGTGCTCCGCCCGCTTTTATGATTTCCGGCGAAAACCCTTTTGCGGAAATCAACTCGTTTAGCGACCGAAAATCCTCGCGCAGGGAAAACACTCTCCGACGCCCCCGCTCATAATCTTTTCGCGCGCCAACGTTCGCGGCTGTCAGCAATCCGAAAGCAAAAAATGCAACTACGAAAAGTGCGCACGCATGAATTATCACAACGGGAGCACGATTTTCAAAAATCGTTGCCGAAAACAGCACACAAGTCAGTGCAACTAAAATCCACAATCCGAGCGTCCACGGAAACGCCATCGCATAAGGCGCATTTTTTTGCGATGTTATCGCAACACTTCCGCAAATCGTAATGCCGCTCAAGATGACGGAAAAAATCAATGCCCATACAGAAAACGATGTCGCGGACAAATGCTCTACGGCAATGTAATCTGCAACGAGAAAATTCCAAATTCCCCAAATAATTCCTGCTAAAAAGACAGCAAGGGCGGAAATTGTGCAGTAAAACATCTTCATTTTGAAAATATCCTTTCTATTTACTGAATTTTTTCGCCACATTCGGAACAAAACTTGGAGTCCGTTGATTTATCTAAAAAGGGTTGAGAAATGAGGAATAGCGTGGATTAGGCTTGAATAGCTTTTATTTGTGCGGGTTTGGAGAGTGCGGGGCAGGGAAGGGGAGTTTGAGAAATTTTCGTCCGTTTCTGTTAAATGTCGCAGAGGTTTGAGAAATTTCGGGTAAACTTTGCAGGATGAAAAACTCCAATAAAGCTGGGAATGAAATGTACTTCCCGATGACGGCTTCGCTTTGGCGAAGGTTGGTTAAAGACGCAGGTCACGACGCGAAAAAACTCTGTATCGTGGCCTGTGCTTTATGCACAGAGCTCGAATATCGCGAAGCCATTTGTCGCGCTCGCAGGTGTTCCGTCCCGTACTTAATTGACGTCCGGATTCTCGGATAAAAAAACGCCCGCCGGAGATGTTTTCTCGGTGGGCGCCCTTCAGTTGTTTCGGCTTGGGTGGCGTGTTTCCCATTTTCGTTTTGTATCGTATTTTTGTGCATCTTTTGGCGCGCAATATCGCCGGTTCCGACACGTGAAAACGAGGCACCACAACTGCTTAATGCTGGCGTTTTTGATTTCGCATCGGAATTGATCGAGGCAAATGTGTTCAGGATATTCGGGGAAGCTTAATCCTCGTTCGCGGCATGATTTTTCTAAGATGGCCATGACGGTTGCATATTCTGCCGCCTGTGCTTTCATGAAGATTTCGCACCCTCGTTCCGGATTGTATATGCCAACGAAGTGTGCAAGCACGAACGGATAATCCTTTTGAGTTAGTTTTTTGAACGAATTTGGCGGCATTTCCCCGTGCTTGCAACGCCCTCGCATTACGTTTGCAATCTCTCTGCGCCGCCAATATTCCGCCAGTTTTGTCTTTGTGATCATGTGAGGTCCGGCAAACGGGTCGTCTTCGTCGTGCGGAGTCTGATCCCACAAAAAATCCCGCAGAGAATTAAGCTCGTCTGCGGGAACGGAGGCAAAGGCTTTGCTTGCCTCTGCCCCCAAGGTTTGGAGTTGTTTCGGAGAAAGACAGCTCATCGCGAAGCCTCGTCTTTGGGAGTTTCTTCGAGTTTGGGTTCGATGTAGAACTTTTCGTTTTGGCGAATCTCAAGCCCTACTTCGCGTAGCCATTCCGGCGAGATTTCTTTACGTCGAAACGCGGACAGAATTGCCTCCTTTGAAACGGATTCTTTCGTTGCGACAAAGCGCACTTCCCCGCGAGATTGAATTACTTTCAGGGAGCGTCCGAGCGTCCATCCGCCGATGGTTGCTACGGTCGGTGTTCCTGTTCGGTGACCGATTACTCCGCATGGAAAATCGACGGATTTTTTGTCTGCCGGAAATTCGTCCGGATTGTCCATTGCCCAACCTTCGATGAGTTTGGCGTGCGTTTTGGCCTTTTGCTTCAGGATCTCAATCCGAGACTCGAACTTTTCTTTGATTGCGATGAGTTCTTTATTCATCTCGGCGTCGAGCGCGTTGATTTGGTTTTGAGTTTCTGCATACTTACGCACCTCTTCGGCGCATTGGTTGCGTGTGATTTTTACATGTGTTGTAGCCATGATTTTAGTTGTTTAAGAAGAAATGTTCGATAATCCAAAGCACTCCGAGAAACGGTAGTGCGAGCAAGACGGGAATCAGAACGGTGAGGAGGGCCAAGAGCAGGCACGAGGTTGCCGGGACACGTACAGTCACGTTCGTTCTTTTCGGCTTAATTTCAGATATCATTGCTTCAGCCTTTCGCGTTCGGACTTTGCGAGGAGCACATGATCCCACGTCATTGCTACACCTTTTTTGGTCGCAATTCCTGCCGCCATACGCAAAACGGTCAACCATACTCCGAGGCGGTCTTTATCGATGACTTCCTTTTGGGCTGCTTTTGCTTCTCCCTCTGCCGGAGGCAGACCGTACGCCGCCGCGAATCGTGCCAAGTCTGCCTCTGTCGGTACTTTGGGCGCGGTGTATGCGTAAAGCTCTCGGCGCATTGTCTGCGACATTACTCCGGCAAATTCGCGATCCCGTAGTAGCTCCCGTCGAAAGATCTCCGTTGCCACGAGCGTTACGCCACATTGCGTTGTGTCGTAAATTTCCCGGATAAACTCGAAAATCTTTGCGTGAGTCACGTTGATTCGCGTTTCGGTCATGATTGCTTGGTGTGCTTCATCCACGATGAGGACGTCGTTCCGGCGCAACTTCTCCAAAATGAACTCACGGCGGTCAAAGTGGCTCATTGTGCGCGGCGCTCCGAGCTGTCGGCTTAGCCGATGTACAAAGCTCCGGAGCGTTGGCGAACTTGGCATGCGCACAAGCACCGTTGTCTCCTTGTTTTCCCGTGCATACGCTTCGAGCGCTGTAGTTTTTCCGATTTGACTTTCGCCGAAGACAAACGTGATTCGGTTGTATCGTCGCGCACGTTCCACGGCGGACCAAATCTTTTTGGAAAGCGCAGTTTCCACATAAGCGAGCGGTTCAGTGCCTTCGCGTTCTCGAGAGATTTCAAGAAAGCGCTTGGCACGGGCGCAGAATTTATCCTTGCCGGCGTTGTGCGTTCCGGAGAAAACCTTATGCACGGTTGTTGCGTCCATGCCGATCCCCTCGGCAACTTCGTCGAGTGAGAGGTGTTTTTCCTGTGCAAAATCGTAAAGCGCAAGAATCGTTTCCCGATGCGGGACGGGTAGGTCTCGTACGGCGTCCGTGACCTTCCCGCGTTCAATTTTGATGATGTTGGTTTCGTCCATAATGTTTGTTTTTGTAGGTTTAGAAATGATTACCAAAGCGTATCTTCGTCCTCTTCGTTCCATCCGGTTCTGAGGACTTTCTGCGGTGTGGAAATTCCGTCGAAATCGTCGTCGCTTTCGAGAAGCACTTTTTCGCGTTCCAACGTCTTTGTTTGTTCAAATGCAGCTAAGAATTTGTCTGCTTCGGCTGTTCTGCTGTCGAGGGCGAGGCGTTCTTTGCGGCGAGCGTCTCGCTTGGGTTTCGCAAATGCATTTGCTGAACGAATTGCGTCACGGAACGAGCCTTCTGCTATTCCGCACGCTCGCTCAATCGCTGCCTTGTCGTTGGCATCGAGGCGCTCAATTGCATCGGTCGATTCTCCGATGTAACGTCCTCTGCCGTCGTAAAATAAAACGCCGTGCGCTCCGTTCCACATCGGGTTGAAGAACACGAAAACTTCCGTTCCCGGAAGTAGATCTTCCACCGAGCTTTCCCGCCGGATCCTTGCCAAGAATTTATGGTAAATCCCGTAATCGTCCTTGAAGTCCACGGTCTTGCTCTGCGCGACTTTAACCCGCTTCCAATACTTCCGGCAAATAAACGCCGCCTCCCGGTAATCCGCGACGACCAATTCGCGCCTTCCTCGATTAAATACTTCTCTCGGCGACATCTTACGCACCCGATAAAGCGCCGGATCCCCGCAAACCAAAGAGACGACTTCGCGGCTCGTCCCTGCCGTCACCGGGCGAAAATCGTCCGCCGTGTCCACGCGAAATTCCGCAATCTCGCGCCCGTGCCAATCCTCCAGGTTGTGTTCCGTTCGCGTGTTTACTTGTTCTACGATTTCGCAGTAACGCGCATTGTACGCATCCCAACCGAGCTCGCCTACGCTGATGCTATCGAGGAGGCCCGGAGGAAGAAATTTTGCCGCCTTTTTGTAGATACGTTCCCGCGCCTTAACGAGACCCTGAGTGTCCTCCGGAACGCTCCGGTTGTTCCCCGCATAAGCCGGAAGAATTGACGCCGCGTTGTGAATCAGCGAGTGTTGGCTTTCCAGGGCCGCTTTGTGTTTAAAGTTCCCGCGAGCCTGCCCGGCGAATCCGCCGTCAAACGCGCTCCCGCCCAGCATTGCGCCTCGCTCTACGCGCACGCGCCCGCCGCTCATACGAAGCAATGCCGCTTCCTGGTCGGCATCAATGGTTGCCGTCCCGTTTTCCACCTTCAACACACACCCGTCTTTGTGGTAACCGATAGTCGTCAAAAGCGTCACCAAAAGCAGCGCCATCTCGTGTCCCTGCAACTGCTCGTTCGTCCCGTCTTTGCGCGGCAGGCGCGGACGCACTCCGTACAGGACCCGGCACGACGAACTTTCATCAATGCACGCGAACTCAAGCGGACGTACCGGTGCGGCAAATCCTGCCACGCTCGCGTAGTGATCATGCCACATGTCGTCGAATTGGTACACCATGCCCGGCGCCGCTGCACGCTTTACGCAAACCGGAGCTTTAAACTCGCGTGCCGCCAATGCTCCGACCTTAACAGCCGTCGTCTCTGCCTTCGTCGGCAGGTATTTTGACCGAGCCAAATTTTTATAAGTCCAACCGGCAGGAAGATCCGTTCCCGCATCACGTTCCGGACAGCTTGCGTATCCGGGAATCGCGGCCGACGAATCGCCTTTGCGCCAGGAATTGTAGCGGCGGACCAATTCATGATGAGCCTGCCGCACGCCGCGCCTTACCCCGAACTGAAGTACCAGCGTCTTCCAAAATTGAATAAAATTCGCCGGCAGCGGCTCCAGCCCGCAACGATAATTGAGCGTTAACGCACGCCAGCCGTCCACGCGCCATGCCGCATAAATCCGCTGGAGGGATTTGGCTGAGATAGCCCGGTCGCCGACTGCCGACAAGCGCTCCGAAAGTTCCTGCCAGTACGCCATTTTCCTGCCCCCGGCATAGAGTTCCAACGACTGCATGGCCGGTTCCAACAACGCAATCCGTTTCACGTTCACGTCACTGACTTGCAGCCGCACGTCGGCTTCTTCTTCTGTAAACAATTTCATGATTAGTCCGGACGTATGTCCTCTGTTTGGTTCTTATATTGCTCCATATCGAAGAGGGTTGGAGTGTTGTCGAATTGCTCAAAAACAAGTCCGTCCTCCTGGCGCTCGATGCAGGCTCGATAATAGTCGTCGATGTAAACCCGGTGATGGTTGCGGCGAGCAGACCCTTTCCCGAAGCGCGACGATACGTTGAACACACGCATCCGCTTTTTCTCCAAAATATGGAACACCTGGGCCCGCGCCACGCCCCACTTCTCGGCAACGGCACTCACCGTCACCATGGTCACGCCTACCGGAAAACGCAGGCGCTCCCAAACCCGCTCCCGCAATTCGTTTAAATTTTCCATATATTTGCCTTTCGTTCGTTGTTAATTCGATTACAGATCCCTAAAGATTCCCCGGTTCTCCGCCCGCAAACGCAGTTGCCTCCAGTAGTCCTCGCGACCGTAGTCCACTTCGCTTTCGCAGAGACCGGCGATACCCATGCACCAATAAAAATCTTTCCGGTCGCGGTCGATTCGGAGGAATTCGCTCCGCAAAAACGCATCGTCCGGTTCCCGTTCCCATGCCCAGCTCATCTCTACAATTTCAACGTCCTGCATGATTCAGCTTCCCCGCTTCGCCAGGCTTCCGCAGCCGAGTCGCACGCGAAGCTCCTCCGCCGAGAGATAAATCAAGTCCCCGTTAAGCTTGCGGAAGACGACTTCGCCCATCTTCCAGCGCACCTGCACCACGCGCAACTCGCCCAGCGTGCCGTCCATCCAGCATTGCCCTCGCGCAAAATGCCTCATCGCACACCTCCCGTCGCCGCCGACTCAACATCCGCCAAAATCGCGTCCAGCTCGGCGCCGATACGCGTCATGCGTTCGTCCATCGCCTCAAGCTCTTCCCGCATCGCGGCAAAGTCCGCCTGTACGCCGTCGAGTATCACACACAAGGCGACACCCCAAAATTCAATCGCCACCGCGCAAAAAATCAGCCACACGGCAGGATCGTGAATCCATTTCAAAAGTTTCGTTTTCATAGGTAAAATGCTTACGGAGTTATGGCATTTGCGAGGGAATGCGCTTCTTGCCCGAGGCCGGAAGCTTTCTTACCGCGTAGCGCTTACGCGGACGACGCGGCGTCAAATCGCCTAAGCCGGGGACATGGCGGCTGATGATTGCCCGCAAAAAATCCGATACCGTCATGCCGCCGCGGTCTGCCGCCTTGCGGATTTTCTCGCCCTGTGTGCGCGGGATGACCAATCCCACCGTGATGTTCGTGTTGCCCATTTGCTTGCTTCTCTTGAGTGTTAATCTTTCAGCAGCGCCAGCTTCGCTTCCGCCGCTCGTACCTTCGCCGCCAATGCATTGCGGTAATCCGTCCAAAGCTTCCGCAGGACCCCCTGCGGCGCCACGCCGCTCGCGGCTTCCAAGCGCTCAAAGCTTCGGGAGATCTCCGCCTTCGTCGCCCGAAGCTCCAGCGGCAGGTTCATCTGTTTCCACACAGCGTCGTCGCTCCCGGCGCTGTCCGGCTCGCCCTCCGTCAGCTCTGCATGCGCCGCATCCGCCTCCGCCTTCAACACGCCGCGCTTCTGCTCCGCCACCTCTTCGTTTTCCGCATCGGCTTCCACCCGACGCAAGTCCCGAATCAGCTGGCTTATCGAACGCCCCGCGACCCACGTCCTCAGCGTCAGGCCGCCTTTCCCGCCGCTCGCCACGCCAAGCAAGGTGCCTTCCGCATCAAACCCCTCCGTGCCCTGCAGGCATTTGGCAAGCTCCCCGCTCTGGGGATGCAAGGGCTCCGTCGCCGCTTGCAAATAGCGCCGACCCAGCCAACGGTAACGACGCATGTTCCGCTCACTTCCCGCCCCGAAAACACGCGAACAATACGACGGAAATGACTCTGCGTTAAAACCTTGGACACGCGTGTCCAAGGTTTTTGTGGATGGCCGCCCTCCGACGTTCTCGGCGCAAATTGCCGCGAATTTTGCCTCCAGCATCAGCCCGAGGCGGACGGCTTCGGTGACAAAGTCCGCCTGCTTGGTTGCTACGCGTTCGGCCTGGTCCGCAAGCATCTCGTCCTGCAGCTTCCTGCCGATTTTTTCAAGTTTCGCCGCGATGTCCTCGCGGTAGATGTCTGTTACGATTTCCATAAAAGATTAAAGAGCCTGGGGGGCGCTTTGCTTGCGCCGGCGGCGCCGGCAACGCTCTAAAAGGCACTCCGCCAAGGCACGTTCGTGGCGATTGTCGGTCTTGCCTTCCAAAAACACCGCGACCCACAAATCGTTCGTCCGCCCTGCCAGCTCCTCGTCGCTCATGCCCGCAATGTCCGATGTTTTCATGCCCATGGTTCGCAGATTTCGACGAAGAGGATGTAGCCCCGTTTCCGCCGTAAGCCTCTGCCGTCGTGATCAACGTCGTCTCTCATCCAGTCGCCGAGGACGACGGCGTTGTCAAAAAGCGCTTCCCGTTCCGCTGTCTTGAGCGTTTTGAGCGCTTCGCGGAAAAGCCGCGTCGAGGCATCGTCCGCCGGAAGCGGCGTCTGCTTGCCCTTTTCCGCTTTTTTCGTCGGGAAAAATCCGTCCCGGTGAATCGTAGCATGCTGTTTCTTTAGTTCGTTTTTCATAATCAACTTCGGTTAAACCATGTTTAACTAAAAAAGAACAACATCGGTTTACCAAAGTCAAGAGGTTTTCAAAAAAAATTTAATTAGTTTTGAAAAACTTTGCGTTCTCTGTGGCTCTGCGAGAGAATATTTTTATGAACTTCAAGGTTGTTGGATTTAAGATGCCTCAAGAGCTAAGTGACCGCATAGATGAATGCGTCGCGCATCTTGGAGTTCAGCGAACTGCGTGGGTTCGTGAAGTGCTCGCTGACGCGTTAAAAAAAGCGGGATTTCCAATTGATCCTGCGATTCTTAAGCCCAACCAAGGTGCACGGAATGATCTTCCGAATCGGATTACGGAGGCGGAGAAGCGGGCTTCTCGGGGTCGGGTTAGGCGTGCGAAGAAAGAGGTTTCCCGGCTTGCTTTAGCTTTGGGCAAATCGCGTACGCGTGCGGAGGCGCGTTCCCTCGCCGATAAGGCTGTAAAACCGGGAGAAGATTAATTTTTATGGATACTGAAATTACCTCTTCTTATTTAGTGTTAGCGGCGTGGTCGCGTACGCTTAATACTTATCTGTCAAAATATGGTCTGGAAAGTTTTTGTATTGTTTTTCCGGGAATAAACTCGAAGGTTTGCGTGCTTCTGCGCGATGTAAAACCTTTTAGTGACGCGGCTCGATATAGAGTACAAGATTTTGTACACGATCCGCTTTCCTCTTGGGAGAAAGTGGATGTTGATAAGAACGGGAACGATATTCTTCTTGCCATGTTTGATCCTTTACGAATTGAGGCCCGTGTGAGCAGCGCAATAGAAACGTCTTTGAAAAATGATGCTTTAAGAGCTGAAATTGAGCAACCAAGGGATCCGTGCATTCTTTGTGGAGTAAGCACGTCTCTTTTCTATAGATCTTCTTCGCAAGGATTCTCTTCTGTACATGGTATTGAACGCTATGAAGGAGTGACGGATTCTGGCAAAGAATGGGTTGTTCGCAGCTACGGAGAGCGAGTATTCGACGACAAAAAACTCACTGAGGCTGAAGCGGTTTACCGCTATCCCGGAAATAATTTTGGTCCGACATGGCAGCAGTGGAAATCTTGAGTGCAAAATCACCGAAAAAGCTTGCCGTTCCCCGGCTTGCTTTGGCTTTGGGCAAATCGCGTACGCGTGCGGAGGCGCGTTCCCTCGCCGACAAGGCCGTCAACCCGCACCCCCAAAAATAAAAAACACCTCGCCTCTGCTTTTTTTATGCGTTTTATTTAACTTAAATTTTCTCCCCTCATTCCTGATGCGCACAACCAAACACACTTCAATTAAAAGGAGTCGAAAGAAAACTCAGGCTCGAACTCGAGAAGAGCTGAGTATTGTCGAACTCGTTGAAACTCCGCTTCTTGATCGCATTATGCGCATTGTAGAAGAGGAACGTCGTCGAGAACAAGCAGAGGGAATCAACAATGCCATCTACCGAGCCTTCGAACATTCCGTCACAGCGATTTGACCAATCCTTCTTTTCGGACATAATTAACAATGTTCGAGCAGATGCCGCTCGCATAGAAGTTGATTTGTTGAAGAGAATGCTGAATTCATTAAGCGAGAAGTTTGGTGTAGACGTTCTCTTGTATGCGGCTCCTTACGTTTCCGGTTCCCCCGTTCAAGAATCGGACGGGCGTGCATCCGTAAACGACTGGGATGTTCCCGCGTTGGCATCTGCCATGAAAGGGATGGGGACTCGTGACTTGTTTTTTATCGTCCACAGCCCGGGAGGAGACCCGAACGCAGCGGCGCAGTTTATGGAATATCTTCACCGGAAATATTCCGGAAAAAAGATTACGGCAATCGTTCCGCATAAGGCAATGTCCGCCGCGACGATGATGTGTATGGGGTGCGATGAAATTATCATGTCGAAGTTGGCTTCTCTTGGTCCGATTGATCCGCAATTCAATGGGCTTCCGGCGAGTGCGATTCTTCGGGAGTTGGAAGAAGCTCGGGAAGATGTGGATAAACATCCGGAACGTGCCGCACTTTGGGCCCCGCGTGTTTTAAAATTACCGCCCGGATTTTATTCCATTTGTCGCGATGCGATGAAATATACGGAAGAGCTCGTCTCGGAGTGGCTGAAAAAACGCATGTTCGGCAAAGAAAAGAGTCGGGCAAACGCCGGGAAAAAAGCCAAAGATTTGGCAAAATGGCTCGCGGATTGCCTTAAGCACAAGCAACATGCGCGTCCGCTTACGATTGAGATTTTGAGAAAAAGAGGGATTGAAATTAAAGAGCTTGAATCGGACGACAATCTTCAGAATTTGGTGATGGGCGTTTTTCATGCTTTTCGCGCGGTATTCCAATTTTGCCCTTGTTCGAAAATTGTCTTGAATCAATCCGGCGAAGGTGAATTTTACCGAACCGAACGCTTGAAGTAGGAGCCAATCTATTGCTACAACTCTTGAAAGAAAAGGTGTTTTTATTATGACGGTAGCTGAAAAGAATAATCTTGTTGAGTTGTTTACAACAAAATTTAAGACGGGGGGGGCATGGAATCTTAAATGCCCTATGTGTGGCTGTCCCAAATTTACACTTGTTGATGGTTATATTCTTTTCGCGCCTCAAGATTCTCCGAAAAATTTAGTTATAGGCGGAAAAACGATGCCTACGATAGGGATGATATGTGACAATTGTGGGTTTCTGTCTTCTCACGTGTTAGGAGTTCTTAAAAAAGATTGGAACAAGACTGAGAATGAGTGAAGAAAACGGACTTTCCACAGAGTCTAATCAAGAAGCAACAAACACACCAAAATCCACCCTGACATCAGGGAAGTCTGGCGACGGCTCGCTTTACGGTCAAGAAATTCACGATTGGAGAAAAGCCTACTTGAATCGTTTTTGGTGGTTTCTTTGTGCGTGGAGTATAGTGTCGCTTGTGTTTGTCGGATTAGCAGCTTTGAGCCCTGTTACAGATTCTTGGGGCATAGGACCTGTACGGCTGTACACGAAGTCTTTTTCATTTGAAATTTCAGATTCTGTGGCAATCGCATTGCTCACAACTTCTCTCGGTCATGCCGTTGGGCTTATGATTGTTGCTGCAAGATGGCTGTTTCCGAAAAGGGATTAATCTCGCTACCAAAGATAGATCTCCAGGCTCCGTCTACGCTTCTTTTTTGTTTTTTGGGAACTGCTCGTTTCGATTGGGTAGAACCACCATAATCGCACAAGTGATTATGGTGCTTTTGTTTTATGAAGAGACCTCTCTGAAATAACTAAACCTGAAGTCCTTTAATCTCTAAGACGCGCCTTTTCTGCTTCCGGGGCGCACAATTCGTCATCAGCCATCCGTTTTTCCGTCACCCAAGCTACGCAACCTTTGTCTCAATCTGCCGTTTCCGATAAACTGTCCGCATCGTGAATGCGAGTACGCGATGTGGGATGTTTTCATAGTGCAAACGATAGAGTTAGACGCCGGTGCGGCGGCGTTAGCGGAAAATACACTCGGTTTTTCGCTCCGCACATTCCTTTTATGACGAAAAAACTAATGACTTGGATGGCGCTTCCGGCGATGCTGTTTTTGGCAGCGTGCTCGGCAACGGATTGGCTCGGAGTAACCCACAAGATGTCCGTGACGGATCCGGAGACGGGGGCGGTGACGGAGACTCGGGAGTTGAGCGACGAGACGGTTGCCGTTGTGGGCGGAACACTGGAAGCGGGAGCGAGTTCGGGCGGTTTGCTCGGAATCCTTTCTTCGGCGGGTTTAGCGCTTTGGGGCATTTACCAAAACCGCAAGGCAAGCAGCGCCAAAAAGGTGGCGGCATCGATTGCGACGGGTGTCTCGGACGTGCTCAACAAGATTGCGGAGGCGGAGGCTTCCGGCACGGATCTAAAGGTCACGAAAGAGGATGCCCTGGAGCTTTTGAAAGCGGCGCAAAACAATGCGGGGACGCGTGATGCCGTGAGAAAGCTTTTGGCAAAACAGGGCCTCTCCGAAAGCCTCGTGGATAAAATCATTGCTGCGTTTTGCTGATGAACACCGTCTCGATTGTTAATTTTGCGCCGGGTGCGGCATTACAGGACGCAGATTTTGTCCTGCTTGCTCCGTACTGCGAGGCTCCTTGCGAAGCGGGGCGGCAGGTATTCGACCGAGAGTCGGCGGAAACCCTGGCGAAAGACTTTAATTCGCGCCTGTCGCGGCTACTTCGCCGCCTGCCTTTTGCGAAAGCGGCAGTCCCGTGCTACAACGGCCATCCGGACATGACGGATATGCAGATTGCTCCGCCTCCGGAAATTCAATGCGAGACGGACGACAAGACGATTTACGCGGTCGTCAACGCATTGGAGGTTCGTGACGACGGGCTTTACGGGCGATTGGAACGCCGGCCGGAACTGGAGGCGCTCAAAGCCGCCAAAGGGCGTTTGGAAATTAGCCCGTTTTGGGTTTGCAGGCGTGTTGCAGAGCGTGTGCTCAAGCCGGTCAAGCTCATCTCCCTGGGCTTTGTGAAGCGCGGGCGCTTGCCGAATGCCGCCGTTGTAAACGCAGCGGAAGAATTTACTCAAAACCAGTTAAATATCATGAACGAAGAACAGATTAAACGTTTGGCGGAAATTCTCGGCGTAGATCCGGAAGCCGCCGTGAAAGATCCGGAGGCGCTGATTGCGGCTGCGGCGGAGCAGAAACCGAAGTCGGAACCGGCTACGGAAGACTCGACTGAAACGACCGACACCGCCGACGAAAAACCGGCGGGCGGAGAGCCGAAATCGGACGAGCCTGTCGAAGAAAAGCCTGCCGAAGACGATAAAGACAAACAGCTTGCGGCCGCGAATGCTGCTGTTGAGTTTGCCGTGAAAAACAAGCTCGAGGCGGCGATTGCCAACGGGCAGATCTCGCTTGCGCAGAAGCCGGATTTTGAACGCTTGCTGCGTGCCGATTTTGCGGCGGCATGCAATGCAATCGACGCGCTCCCGAAAGCCTTTAAGTCGGCCCAAGCCGAAAAGGCAGCGGAGCGTGCAGCGGCAAACGCCGAGGCGCAAATGAAAAGCAAGCAGGAAACGGCAAGAGCGTTTTGGGCGGTGGTTAATTCCGTAAAAGCGGCGGCTCGCGAAAAAGGCTATGAGCTCGACGACGAGGCGGCAATCACCAAGGCGAAGCAGGACCCGGAAGGCGAAAAGCTTTGGGCGCAACTCAAGCCACAGTATCTGTAAAAGCGGAGAATCTGATTTTTAAGTCCTTCACACTTGAACAACGTAAAAACATGAGCGAACAAACGAAAACCAAAGCGGAAATGGTCGCGGACCATGCCGACAAACTGGTCTCGTACGGTGTGCCGATGAAAGAGGCACAGTCCATTGCCGAGGCCAAAATCACGAAACAGCTTGCGGCGGCGAAATCCGCCAAGGCCGAAACCTCCAAGGCAAAAGCCGATGCGGATGCCGATGAGAAGAAAGGAAAGAAATAGTCATGGGCGACACGACTAAGATGAGCGGCATTGTCTCTGTGCTTGCCGCGTCCGCAACCCTTTCGGCGGGAACGCTTTGCGTGCTTGATTCCGGCGGCAAACTTGTGCCGTGGACGAGCGCTGCTGCGACTGACAATAAGGCCAAGCAGGTGTTTTTCCCGCTGATTGATGCTTCGGAAAGCGACTTGCTTGTTTCCGCAGCCGTCGCCGGAAATTATCCGGGTACGGTGAATGCGAAAGCCGCTGCCGGAACTTACGCTGCGGGAGACCCGGTTTATGCGGGAACCAATGGCGACATTGCTGCCACGGGTACGCGTGTCGTAGGGACTGCGGCGGAATCGGTCACGCTCGCCGAGACCGGCATGCTTGAAATTGTGCCGATGTACGTGCCGGTCGCATAGCGTTTCGGCAGAAGGCTTTTGAAAAAACATATAAGTTCACAAAAATGGAAATGAAACAAATTCTCACGACCCTCGGGGTTGCCAATTCTATTGAAAACTGTCCGACGGGGACGGTGGCGATTGCCAATGCGGCATCGTCTCACGGTGCCGTCGAAACCTACCTGACGGAAATGGCGGTTGCGCGTTCGATTAAGAGCAATCTTGCGGAGGCGCGCCGCATGCTGGCTCCGGACGCTCCGGTTATCGGCGGCGAAGGTCAGACCGCTTATACGTATCGCTACTTCCCGGCCGGCGAAGATTTCCGCACCGTTAAATACGATGCAATGAAGCGTGCCGGCGGCGGAGACTTCCCGGAAGTTGCCGATCGCTCGGAATTGCGCTCCGGTATTCTCCACCAAATCGGTCTTTCGATTTCGCTCGAAAAATCCCAAATCAAACGTATTCCCGGATTGCGGGAACGTGCGACGAAGAAACTCGTCGATATCATTGAGCGAGCCACCCTCATTAAGACGCTTGAAATTTGGGAAAGCTTCGCGGACGACACGACGATTTCGCTTGCGACGGAGAAGAATCCGGACGGCAAACTGCGCGAGTTGTTGCGCCTTGCCGGAGATAAATCCGGAGTGCGCCCGAATGCGATGCTTTATGGCCCGGCGGCTTGGGATTTGCGCACGACGAAATACGAAACGGCAGAACTGTCTACCGGAGCCTTGCGTGCCGCCGAAACGACGGACGCCCTGGGCAATCGCCTGAACGTGCGTATCTTGGTCCCGGACGGTCGTCAAGCCGGAGTCGCGGGATCTTTCCCGGTCATCGGAGCAAACAAGATTTACGCGGGCTATTCGCTCGACGGTCTCTCAACGGAAGATCCGTCCACGATGAAAACGATGCGCGACGGTGCGGGCATTCAGATTTATGAATCCACGCACTCCCAAGGGCAGAAGGTGATCATCACGGCATCCGTGTGGCAGGATCTGCGTATCACTTCCGCCGCCGGAGCAATTGCCGTCACGGTTTCGGAATAACCAAAGCTGAAGGGCTGGGCGTTGATTCGGCGGCGTACCGCCTGTTGATTCGCCATCGGCGAACGAATCAGCCCTCAGCTCTTCAATCTCAATGTTCATTATGTGGGTCGTATTTGACAAACAAACGGTAACGGCGCGTGTTCCTGCGACGGAGTGGGAAGCTGTCAATAGTATCGACGGAGAGGACTCTCCGGTGGACGCTCTGCAGGCGATTATCGATACGGTTGTTGCCGAAGTGCGTGCGGCGATTGCGGCATGCACGAAAAACACGCTCGATCCGGACGTGCGGAAAATTCCGCTTTCGCTTGTGAACGATGCCTGTTCTTTGGTCGTTTATTACTTTGCCTCCCGTGCAGCCGGTGCGGGAACGATTCTTGTACAGGATGCTCGTTATCAGGCATGGGCGAAAGCCCGCGATGTACTTGACCGTGTACGTACCTGCGAAATCTGCATTGAGCATCCGTCAACGGGTGTTGTTTCCGGAAGCGGTAGCAGTTCCGCCCAAATTGCCGTACGCACGCCTACGCGCTTTGATCGCTCCCGCTGGAGGGGTGCGTAATTTCAATCATTAAGTAGTCTATGAGCTGTAGTTATATCCTATTCTTGGCTTCAAAATTTCCGGAGCCGAATCCCTATTTTTTAATTCAGTTGTTTGCCTGCATTGGAGCGGTGCTCGGTCTTGTGTGGGTAATCATCTGTGTGTGGCAGAAGATTTTTCCGCCGAAGAACCCGCCGCACCACGAACTCGCGACCAGGGCGGAACTGAATCAACTGCGCACCGATGTCAACTCGGCGCTCGAAGAAATGAAAAACCGCTCGGCGGAACGCGCCGTGAGAAACGACGAAAAGCTTACTCAGATTCTCGTCGAACTCGCCTCGATTAAAACCGGCATGGTGGCGCAGCATCAGTTTAGCCGGAGTACTTTTGACAATCTCGACGACAAAATCTCCAACGTCTCGAAATCCGTACACAAACGTATTGACCACCTTAAAGTTCATGAATCATGACGCTCTCGAAAGAATACATCCGCAAGCAGATCTTAAACGAGCTTCGTCCGGTAGGACGCGCCGGAATGGCTCCGAAATACGCCGTTTCGTTTATCACGGCAGAGTTTCCGGGAGTTAAGCCGGAGTCCGTTTTAGAAGACATCGATTACCTCGTCGGAAAGGGCTTGCTTGAATTTTTCGCCTCCCCGATTTCGGCGGGGGATAGGCGTGTCCGTATCACCTCTGCCGGGATTGATTTCCTCGAAAGCGAAAATTCGCCCGTTTAGGCGGGGGAGATAGAAAGTCCGACAATTTACCCGTGTTTCGATTTAGAGCGCCGAAAAACCCATTGCAAATTCTTGCAAAAGCCTATCCTGACCATGAGCCGCCGCAAAAAACGTTCCGATTGTAAGATGAACCGCCTGACAGATGAGCAGCGCGAGGGAATTTTCGCGCTTTCTCAGACCCTTTCTCTCGATGCCCTCGTCGAAAAAATCGAAAGCGAATTTGATTTTGATATTTCCCGCCAAGCGCTTTCCCTGTGGCTGGCGAGTGAACGCTTGACGCGCAAAGTTGCGCGTCAGGTCGAAATCGCCGACGGGATTGCCGAAGCTGCTCGCGCAGCCAACGGCGGCAAGCTTGATGCGGCAATTGATGCTGCCGTCAAGGCGCGGGCGCTTGATGCGATTCAGAGTGCAGACGATCCGGAAGTCGTCTCCGAGCTTGTTAAGTGTGTGCTTTCGATGCGCAAGACGGATCTCGATTCCCGTCGGCTTGCGCTTCTCGAGAAGAAAGCGGCGATGGCGGATAAAGCAGAAGCCGTGGTGAAGAACCCGAAGCTTTCCGACGAAGAACGTTCCCGCCGCATCAAAGAAATTTTTCACATCGTCTAAGCCGTGGACATTATCATCCGAGAGCCGTTTGACACGTTCTTCGAGTATCAGCTCGAGATGGTTAACTGTACGGCGCGTTTCCGGGCGGCGAATTGTTGTCGCCAGTCCGGGAAAGACTTTACCTTTTCCGGCGACATTGTCCGCCAGGCGTTTGCGCTGCCGGGAAGCGGGCACATGATTGCGGCACCTTCCGAACGTCAGTCTCTCGACACGCTTGAAAAATGCAAGCAGTGGGCGGAAGCGTTCAGTCTCGTCATCGAGGAAGAAATCGACGAACCCGTCTCCGTCGGCATCAACTCCAAAACGATTCGCCTTTCCAACGGTTCCCACATTCGCGCCGTTCCGGGACGCCCGGATACCGTGCGCGGATTTACCGGCAGCGTGTGGCTGACGGAGGTCGCCTTTTTCGAAGATCCGTTTAAGACCTGGGCGGCAATTGCGCCGACGATTACCAATCCGCTTGGCGGACGCAAGACGGCAACCATTTGGAGCACTCCGAACGGCCAGGATGAGTTCTTTTATCCCATCTTCCGCGATGCGGAGCTCGGGAGGCAGAAAACATGGACGACGTTTACTAACGACATTTACAAGGTGAACGAAGCGTGGAAAACACGCGGTCGCGGCGTGGACATCGATGAGCTGCGTCGTATGGTCAACAGCCCGGACATGTGGGCGCAGGAATACGAATGCAAGTTTCTTGACCGGGCATCGGTTTTGTTTTCCTACGACTTAATCTTCAGTGCTGCGCACGAAGGAGCGAGCACGGATTTACCCGTCGGCTTCATGGATTCCTGCGAAAAACAGTGCTATGTCGGTGTGGACATCGGTCGCAAGCACGACCTGACCTGTGTTTACATCCTCGAAAAAGTCGGCGATGTTTTTTGGACGCGGGGCATTATTCGCCTACGCAACATGCCGTTTTCCGAGCAGCGAGAGATTTTGCGCGGGATTCTGCGTTCCCGCAGCGTTGTCCGTTGCTTTATCGATAAAACCGGTATCGGCGCCCAGCTTGCCGAGGAAATGGAGCAGGAGTTCGGGACGTGGAAGGTCGAAGGCTGTGCAATCACGCTCGCCTTTAAAAACGCGATTTTCATGCGCTTACGCCTCGGGTTTGAGGACAAGCTTTTGCGATTGCCGATGGGGGATCGTCTCCTCGCGGAATCTTTGCATTCGATGCGCAAAGAAGTTTCTCGTGCAGGAAATATTCGGCTCGCCGCCGAGAGAACCGAAGACGGTCACGCGGACGAGGCGTTTGCGCTTGCACTTGCGTATGAGGCCTCGAACGAAGCTTTGGGCGGTCGCGACTGCGCCTCGGTGGACGTACGTTCCTTTGCTCGCAAGCACAATAAATTCTCGGGCTGGAGACGAATGTAAGGTTTCGCGCTTATCCCTCTTTTTACAACTTCACCTCTCAAAAAATGAACGGATTCTTACACAGTGACGGCGCTCCGGTAGTCGCCGATGAATCAAAACCGTGTACGCTCGCCGAGTTGGCAGAGCGCAATGCACGCTTGCGCCGCGTCGCAATTTGGGCGGACATGGACCCGCAGTATTTCGGCTTCGCAAAGCGCCGTTTCTATTTCGGCGACTTCTCGGAATGCGGCCGGTTGTTTGGCGAAATCATGGATTACGATGCCACGGTGGCAACCGTGGCTCCGAAGCGATTCCGCGCCGTTGCCGGGCTGGATTGGGAGATTGCAACGCTCGATGATACTCCCGAAGCCAAGCAGCAAGCGGAACTGCTCGAAGATTTTTATGAAAACCTTGTTGCCTCCGACGTGGAAGCCCCGGACATGGCTCAAGGCATCGAAACGCTGATTTTTCAGCTTATGACTGCGACGGCGATGAAATACGCCTGCGCGGAAATCCAATGGATCCCGGCAACAACGGCAGACGGCAAGCCGACTTATCACGCTCGCACGCTGGCGTGCCCGCTGCACTACTTTGAGGCGACGACGCGACGCCTGCGCATCCTCACACAATCGGGAACGCAAGGAGAAGCGATGGATGAGAAAACGTGGATTGTTGCCGCGCATCCGGGAACGCCTCTGATGTTGCCGACAATGCTGTTGTTTATGCTGAAAATGACACCGCTGGAGGATTGGGCGTCGGCGGTGGAAGCATTTGCGATTCCCTTTGTGATCGGTAGGACGAGCGCGGCGAAGGGTTCACCGGAATGGAATGCGCTGTTGGAATTTGTTGCTCATGCGAAGAATCGATTTGCGGGGGTAATCGGAAAGGACGCGGAGGTCGAAGTCCTCAACGGACTGACACAACCGCCGCCGCATCGGGACTTGGTGGACTACCTCGACCGCGCAATCGCGGCTCTGTGGCGCGGAGGAGACCTTTCGACGTTTTCTGCCGGAGATTCCACGGGGAGCAACCCGCAGCTTGCCGAAATGGGCGATATCCAAAAGATGGACAGCGCCTTTATCACCTCGGTCTTGGCGACACGCCTTTCCAAGCCGTTTCTTGAATTTATATTCGGCACGGGAACGCCGATTAAGGCTTATTTCAAATTTGTCGAGGACGATACTGCCATGCGTGCGGCGCGTATTGCCGACATCAAAACGGCGTACGACCTCGGCTTGTCGATTCCCGAAAATTTTGCCCGAGAAGCGTTGGGCATTCCCGCCGTTGCTCCCGAAGACCGCGTCTTGCAACGCGCCTCCGGGACGCCTGCAGCGGACTTGCAAGGCTTTGGCATCCCGAATGCGCAGGCGGATATCGACGCCATGCTCGCGCATGCCGAGCGTGCTCAGTTCGGAGAAATTGAATCGGCGTTGAGAGAGCTTGAAGCTGCGGAAAGCGACGAGATGTTTGCCGGGAAGCTTGCTGAACTCAAGCGACGTTTTCCCGCAATCATGCAGCGTGTGATGAACCGCAACGATGTTGTTAATGCGCTCGGAGGTGTGGAATGAACAACCTCAGAGCCGCTCTCGCGATTGCAAACGCATTGGACGTTGAGTTCGGGGCGGTGGATCCGAAGTTTGTCCAAGCCTTACGGAAACGCATTTCGTTCGGTTCCTCCCGCAATACGCAACAATGGGCCGGTGTCCCGCAAGCGTTGCGCGACCGGCTGTTCTTCTCGGCGACGGTTAGCAATGCGACCGTGCTCGATAAAATGAAGCATTTTATCGCATCCGACCTTGCCGGAATCCGTCGCTCTTCGCCCGGAGCGAAAGAACCGGAGAAAGTATTCGGGCGTGAAAAATTCGTTGCCGAGATGCGCAAGGCATTGGGGATTCCCGTTCGCGGGGAAAAGGATTCGGGTAAGTTGACTGACATCCGGAGCTCGCGCCGTCTGCGCCTTATTTACGATTTTCAAAAAGAACGAACTAAGGCGGAGGCAACTGCCGAAACCGAAAACGATGCCGACCACCGTGAGCTGTTCCCGTATCGGGAGTTTGTTCGCGAGGAGCCGAGACGCGAGCCTCGCAATTGGATTCGCCTGTGGAAGGGCTACGGCGGCAAGCTGACCCAAGGGCGTATGATTGCACTGCGCGACGACCCGATTTGGCGCAAACTCAACCGCTTCGGCTGGGATCACGCTCCGTGGGATTTTAACTCGGGGATGGATACTCGCTGGATTTCCCGCTCCCAAGCTCGTCGCCTCGGCTTGCCTTTACCGAAGAAAGGCGCTTCCGCGGAAGTCCGCCGGGAAGTGCTTCCGGTTCCGAACGGAACGCCGTTTGATGCTGTTGCCGCCCGCGAGAATCCGGAGGAGTACTTCCGCGAATATCGCTCGCCGGAATCCTTTCCGAGCGAAAACGACCGCCGTCTTTACGCGCAAGGGCTTTATACTCTGCTTGCCGGAAACACTGCCGAACAGGTGTATAATATGAGTCGCGATGAACGGCGTGCCGTATGGGGCTACACCGTTTACTCCGGTGATATCAATCCTGCTTTGCGCGGGGAGCGCGTCGAAAAGCCGTTCAAGGATTTGACGTATTTTGAGTCGGCGATGAAAAACGTTTCTTTTCCGATGGCGAAGGTCGCTCATCGTTCGGCAAGCCTGGCGGAAATAAAGAATCGATTTGGCGGCGAACTTTCCGAGTTGGCGTCCGGAGACGAAGCAAATTATCCGAATGCCCTTTCGATGTCCGGATTCAAGAAATTTGCAAGTAGTCCGGAAGTGCAAATGATTATCGAAATCCCGAAGGGCGCTCATGCAATCTATCTCGACCCGCTTTCGGAAAAAGGACCTTTCAAACGTAGCGGAAAGAGCTGGGATGGCAATCCGCGTGCTCCGCAAACACTTTGGCAGAGCGACTCGGAAGCGAATACGGAATCCGAAATTCTCGCCGCGCCGGGCACGAAATTAAAGGTTGTCTCCGTCGATGCTGAAAATAAAATACTGCGTGTAAGGATTGAGCTATGAAAACGATTTGTGGCGGCGAAGGAAAAGATTTTTACGCAATCGCAATTCCGAGTGAGGATTGTGTTTGCCTGAATTGTCGCTTTCATGAACGCCGTTTGCAGAGTCCATGTAAGAAGCTTGATAGCCGTCCGGTGGAAGTTGTTTACCAATCAGCGCCGTGTCCGGCTTATGCTCCGGATGAAAAAGGCATCACCTATCTGCACGATCCTGAAGTGAAGGACTTGCCCAAAGACGAGGGGGTGCGGAATGTGCTTGTTGAAAAACTGATTAAGGATTTCGGCGAAGAGGTTGCTTTTGTTGGCACGCAAGCGTTTCTTGTCGGTCGTATGGGGCGCTATATGGCAGATGTTTACGAAGACCCGGCATCGCAGTTCGGAACAACGGAAATCGCTCCCGGCAATCTCAACGCTGCAACCCTTTATGCGGAGCTGGACCGTCTTGCTTTTCCGCGTACGAACAATCGTAAGGAAATTTATTGCGATGTGTTTAGCGGCCCCGGCAAGGCGAACCTTACCCGGGACGAGTTGAAGCTGATTCCGTTTATTCTTTTTGAACCGCAATACGTCACTAAGCAAAAGAACGGAGACTTGGCGCTTGGGCGCACATTCGGGGCACGAGTCCATTGGTGTAATCTTCACAGTGATCGCGGGTTGCCGCGGGTTACCTACACGGGCAGTGTTCCGGTGAAATAATTTTGCGCGAGGCGGAACGGAAGCCACGCAACTTTTGATTCGGGAGCGAGTTTAGGATAAACTCGTTCTCGCAATGAGCACAGCGGTATCCATCCAATATTCCTCGAGAGAAGCAGATGCGCTTCTACGATTGCTGCTGAGCAAAATCGAACGCCCGCGTACCCTGATATTGAGCGTGGGAAATGCGCTTAAAGAGCGTTTCAAAGCCCATTTTTTGGCACTTAATGCTTCCCGGAACTCCTCCGGACGGAATTTTTATGCGCAGTTTGGTCGAAGCTCGAACCTGCAGGTAAAAGCGAACGAAAAGGAGGGAACACTTTTTATCGGAGACGAACGCGGAATGCTTCGTCACAAAATTACGGGCGGTAGGGTCTTGCCGTCCAAGCGCTATTTGGCGATCCCGCTAACTTCGGAAGCGAAGCTGGCGGGAGCGCCTGGCGCTAAAACAATCCCGGACACCTTTGTGCGTACGGTGGGAACTCGTAAGTTTATCTCCCGAAAGACGGGAGTTGGCCGCGTAGAGAATCTGTGGGTGCTTTTGCGTTCCGTTACCCATAAACCGCATCCGGAGGCGATGCCTTCGCAGAAAGACTATGCGCGCACCGTGCAAGAGGCTTGCGAAGAATTTGCGGCAGACCTGGAGGACTAAAAAATGGCGAAGGAGAACCTCAACCCGATTGCCCTTGCCGAGCAGGGGATTGTCGATTTCTTGAAGAGTGTTCCTGCAATTGCCGGGCTTTTTTCGAGAGAATCTGCGATTCCGGTTTTTGCGTCCACGGACGAGAGTGCGTCCAAACTGTTCGATGCTCGCATTCGACGAAGCCTTGGGCAAAGCATACTTGTCGGCTTTACCGGTTTTACGGAAGTTGTCCATGCGACTCTTTCGAAGCAAGGGACGTTCGGGAACGGGGCTTTTAATGTGGATATTTATGCTCCGGGGATGCTCAGCCTCTCAAAAATCAAAACGACCTCGGATTTGGCGTTTGCCGTAGTGGAGGCGCTGGACGGAGTGGTTTTTGCGGAACCGTTTGCGGCGCCGCTGGTATTGCAATCGTGGACGCAGGAAGACCGGGACGGGCTTTTTGTCGCGTCGTTAAATTTCAAAACGATCCTGCAGATTGCAGACAGATGATGATTTTCACAACGAACAACTAAAAAAATATGGCTATTAAAATCATTGGACAAGGACAGTTCGGAGCAGGAACGGAAGGCGGTACGCTCGCACAATCCGTTACAACTTCGGAAACGGTAGAAGAAACGACCCTTAAAAATGCGAACGGCGAGTTTGTCGGTGTTGCGCTCGGTGATCCGGTTAAAGAAATTACGCTGGAAGTTGCGGCGTCGGACGGAGACGAACCGCCCGCTTGCGGCGAAGCCTTTGCCGGAGGCACTGTGACGGGCCGTACCAAAACGGCGGCGAATTCGGCTTATACGATGTGGTCGGTAACGGTCAAGAAGTGGGGCTCTGTCGGAGGAGGCGCATAAAATGTCGGAAGAATCTGCAAATCCGAAGCCGGCGATTGATGCTCTTGTCGGCAAAGAATACTCCTTTCGCGGAAGGCCGCTGAAGTTTTCCATGGCGTGCTTTTTTGCATTGGAAAGCGCAGGGATTCCGCTTTCGCAAATGGATGCCAAGCCCATTGAGACTGCCGCCATTGTTTTCTACGCCGCAAGCAAACCGAAAGAGCTTGTGTGGAGTGTGATTCGCCGGGGCGTGATTGCTCAGGCAGCGGCAGAACTCGCAGATACGCTTTCGCCTGCGGAATTTATCGAAGCCAAGTCCGTAGCCGATGCTATGTTGAGCGATTATTTGGCATCGGTTGCCACCTACAGAGGTGAGGACGACGAAAAAAACCGCTAAACGGTTGCGGGAGCCTTTTGACGCTCTACGCAACCATGAAGCGTGAATACGGCATGAGCGATGATGAGTTCTTTTTCGAGTGTCCGCCGACGCGAATCAATGCGTTGTTTGCTGCTCTGTGTGAACACTACGGCATGCAGGGCATGGAGACTTATCGCAATAAAGAACGTCTCGTAAAATGTGCCGACTGGTTTGGAGAAATGTGACAAAAGATGAAGAAAAGCATCGAAATTAAATTTGGCGCCCGGGGAACCGCGACTGCTGCAGCGGCGATTCGTAGCCTTTCGAGTGGGATTCGCGGCTTGGGGAATGCTGCATCGAAGGCTGCGAAGACGGGACTGAAAGCACTCTCTTACGGGATCACGGGCTTAGGAGCGTCGGCGCTTGCGGGAGTGTATGCCTTGCAGCGCGGTGTGCGAGCTTCGCTCGATTACGGGGCTGAAATGCACAAGCTTTCCAATACCCTCGGAATATCCGCCGGAGAGGTGGCTGTTCTTTCGCAAGCGTTCCGTGAAAACGGAATGGAAGCGAATATGGTGACGTCGATGTTGCCGAAAATGCAGCGAAAAATCGCGGAGAACTCCGAAGCATTTAAAGCTTTGGGGCTCTCGACGAAAGCACTGCAGGGACGCTCTGCCGTCGAACAATTCAATGCCCTTGGCGAGGCGGTGCGTGGTGTTACGTCGCAAGAATCTAAGATGCTCGCATTGATGCAGATCTTTGAAGAGGCCGGGCCGCAGATGATGCAGCTTTTTAACAATAAGGATGCGTTCTCCGGTGCGCGAAAAACCCTGGGCGCGGAAGCGGAATTGCTTGCCGCCAACGCTGCCGCTATGGAGCGAGCTTCAACCTTGCTTGGGAATGTCTCGGTGAAGTTGCGCGGTTTTTTCTCCGGTGTTGCCGTTGGTGTACTTAATCCGCTTTTGCGGGCTATGGAGGCGTTTAATGGGCTGGATTTTGCTAAATACGGCACACAGTTCGGAGAGGCGCTCGGCAAGCCGCTGAATGCCGCAATTCAGGCGTTTAAGGAGGGGCGTCTCGGAGAGTTTCTTGCAACGGAGTTGGAATGGGCGGTTTCCAAAATGAGGGATTCTCTCGCGCACGCGTTTTCGAACAGCGGCATTGGTCGACAGCTTATTTCCGTGTTTGCAAATCTTGGAACTGTTTTCGGTCAGTCGGTTATGGCGGCTGTTAGCCCGGATGCCCTAAACCTTGTGAACAATTCGGGGCGCTGGCTTGGCGCCGCTGCATATAGCCTTCAAAGTGGGGATTTCAGCCATGTGGCTCGCTTTCAAGAGGAAACGAATTTTTTTGAACGTAAAGTGGATACGGATTCCTTGGAAAATGCGCTTTCGGGACTGGGGGCGGCGGTTGCCCGTTTGGGACCTGCTGCGATGGAAACGGCAGAGGCAGAGTCGGAGGCGACGCGACGCTTGCGGGAACGACGTGATGCTTTGCGCTCGGAATTTAATTCGCGGGCTCCGGATAGCATAGCACAGTATTCAGCTCCGGTAGTGGGAGCCGAAAGAGCGGCGGCGTCGGCGGCGTCGGAAGCGAGCTCTGCGCCGAAAAAGCAGCATAATAGCCTTGCACGTATCGGCGGCTATCTCGGCGGGACGAGTTCTCCGGCGACGAGTGCTGCGATGCGTACGGCAAGAAACACAGACCGCACGGCGAGCTTTACCGAGAAGATGTCTCGCTCGTTGGAGACAATTGCGGGTTCTCTCAGATCCGGCCCCGCGACAGCCGCGTATGCATAACTTTTAACTTTTTGGAGATCAATAAATGGCAGTAACAGAGATTAAGGTTGCGAGCTCACGGGCGGAAAATCCGTGGACGTATTCGGTCGGCGCGGACGGAACCAAGACGATTACCGAGCGCAAATGCGGGACCGTGGAGGAGATGGTCAACTGGGCTCAAGCGTTTGTCGTGGGTAAGGTTTACTCTCTAACCGAGCTCGGAGATTGCCCGTTTAGCGGAAGTTGGCAGGCTTGCGGGGCGCGTGTAGATGTTCTACCCGGCAAATTTGCGACGGCCGAACGGACTTATTCAATTCCGCGAGGTGATACTGTAGGGCTCGAAAACGTTATGCCGGAGGATTTGGCTCGAGAAGAGGAATTGGATTTAAATCCGATTGAGCAGCCGATAACCGGTGCAAAGTTTTGGCGTGATGCGTTCCCGGAAACGTGCGAAGGCAATGGAGGGACAGGCGACGGATTGGAGGCTCTTAAACGCGTCCAGCTTTACATTGATGCCCCGAGCAAAGACGAAGCAGACAAGATTAAGGCTACATTCACCTCTGAGGCCGAAGAGAAGATGGCGAAGTTTCGCATGAGCGGCGTGGAAGCCTATATGATTCCGGCTCCTGTCGCGTCAGTTACTGTTGAACGCCTTAAGGCCCCGGACGCATTTTCGGATATTTGTAAAATCGTATCGAAGCCGGAATTCGAGAAATTGTCTGCGCCGAGTGGCTTTGAGTGGCTTTGTTCGGGCGGAAGGGTTACGTGGTCTCGAGGGACGGGGAAGTTTGTCGTGACGCGGACGTGGCAAGCGGCGGAATACTGGGATCGGGATTTGTATACTGAAGCGAAAAAAGACGGCCAATGATTTTACCTCCACGAGTGACCCCAGGGCAGCCGATTCGTGCCGCCCATCAAAATCTGCTTATTGACGCAGTTCGGAAGCTGAGCGGTGTTCGTCTCCAACGTATCGGAGTTCCGCAGCGCTCTCGCGCAACCGGGACGGTGTCGGTGCCGTTTGAGGTGTCGGTAGTGAACCGCGACGGCACATACTACATCCAAAATGCACCCGGCTATTGGACCGGACGCGGAACTGGCGACGTGTCACGAGGGGTGTTGCCGGATTACGATTTTGACGACGAGGGCAATCCGCAAAACCCGTGGCCTGAGATTGCCAACGAGGGGTTTGACATGTTTCGCATTCACGCTTGTGAGTGGGATTTGGGCGGGACGCTCATCGCAGGGAAACGCTACCTTGTTTTTTTGCGGGCAGATGTTTTGGGGGGCGGAGTTCTTGAAAAGCATCCGAAGATTTATCTCGTCGAGGAAGACGAGACGCTCCCGGACAGCGATCGTTTTCATATCGAAGCGTACACGGCGGCGACGTTGGTTGCTGTTGTTAAGACGCAAATTAAAAATAATTCGGTTACCTATTCGGTTGATCAGGTCCTGGCATCGGGTTTTTCCTATTCGATTCCGCCGAATGCGACGGCACCGTTTCGTTGGTGGCGTAAGGACGGAACTCTCAACACCTTTGGCTGTTTTGGCGGGATTGTGCGTTGCCAATCGGTTCGTTTTCGCGGGCCTGCTGTGAATAGTCCACCTTCTTGGCCCTATGATGGCGGAGAGGTTCTTTATCCGCCGGACGCTGAGTTTGAGCAGTTTAAGGAGATTACGGTCGTTGTTCCCGGGGAGGAGTTTGCATTTACGGAGGCGGAAATTGATGCCGGGGTGGTTATTTTTCTTCAGGTGGATGTCGATTCCGGGTCGGCACGAACGACGTGGATTATGCGGAGTTTAGCTAACAGCGGTCTTTCGTCGCTTAAAATAGGCAATGATCCCGGCGATGCCCCGAGCACTCCGATTGAAGTCCAACGGATTCTTTTGGGGTTGTACTTTACGGAGATATTTGTTCGGCATCCGTATGTGGACGGTCGACCGGTATGGACAAGCTGCGTTCCGATGGCAATTGTGCGGAGAGCGGGCAACAGCCGATGTCCGGATGTGCTGACGATTCGCTCCGGTGTAGTGGATGTGAGACCGATTTTGGAGCTCCACTTTGTACATTTCAGTGCGTGGTACAAGGATTACAACTGCGAGGGAGCCGTGGATCCTTCGGCGGTGGTTCAAGAGGCATTTGATGCGTCGGAGGGTGCGTTACAGGAGTTCGGCGACAAGTCCGAGTCGACGACAGCGAGCTCTTTTGCGCTCGAAAATGACGAGCTGGAACAAGCAAGTAATTTTGAAGCATGAACACCATTGTTTTAACGTTTACCTATCCTGCAGATGCCGAGAAAGCAGCGCTCGGTGCGGCGTTTTTGCCTAAATCATGGCGAAAAATTTGGTGTGTTGAATCGGCTCACGCATCGCAGATTACACCACCCGAAGGCGTGGATTTGCTTGTGCGGGATTTTCCACGCGGGAACACGCTGCGCGGAGATGGGGCGGTTAATGCGCAGGCTCAGATTTATCGCGAACTCGGTGCTGAGTGCGATTGTCTTGTAAAGCTTGATTCCGACACCGTACTTTTCCGCCCGGAGGCATTCACGGCTCCGTGCGAGTTTTCCGACATTGATTTTACCTATATCCGGAGGCACCACTTTGAATCGAGGTTACTTGTTAACGGGTGTTGTTATGCGATGTCGCGGCGAGCGATTGAGCGCCTTGCTGCGTTTCCGGCGGAGCATCCGAAAAATTTTAAGGGACATGAAGATTTGATTTTTTCGGAGTTTTTCACCTGCCAGCACAAAGATTTGACGCTTTGCCAAATCGATAAAACGAAAGTTTATTGGCACACGAAGCCCTCGATGTCGTCCCGGCACTTTGCCGCGCATTATGGCTATATTACGACTGCGCAGATGCGTGCTCTTCTCGTTGAACATCTGAAGGAATGCCGTCCCCTTTCTTCTGAACTTAAAAACCTTTATGAAATTCTACATTGATACTGATAGCTTCCATGCCGTGCCGACCTTGTATGCGGATGCGGCGAATCAGAACAGCCCGAGCGCCCGATTGCCGCGCACTTCGGCTATATTTCCGAAGCGGACATTTGCATACGCATGGAGCAGATGACGGGTAATCCGTTTGCGCTTTCGTCGCAAAGCGAATACGCGAAAGCCGTTGCCGAATATTGCGAGAAAAACGGCATTAAGATTCACGAGCGGCGAATTATTTACAATTTGGACGGGTCTCGCGTTGACGGCGAGAACCCGCCGAAACCTATTGAATGCTAATCCAATGAAAATCTATATCGACACTAACACATTTCCCGCGTCGCCCGCGCTTTACGCGGACGCGGAAAAAACGAAGCCGTTACCGCGCATCATCCCCCTTGTGCAAGGCTTTCGCGGCGAAATCGAGGTTTGTTTTCTCGGCGAGCTTGCGCCGAAGACCGGCGACGGCTTAACGCTTGCCATGCGCCCGTATGGCACTGGCGCTGATGTCGTGCGAACGGAAACCGTTGCAGTTGTTGCCGGCGCGGAAGCCGGCGTAGCCGCAAGCGCCAAAGTCAGCCTCGCCGTAAACACGGACGCCCTGCAGGCGGCAATCGGCACACGCGAAACGCTGAACGTGCTTTGCGGCGTTATCGTGACTGACGACGCGGCGGCATTCCCGACGCGGATGGAATGGCAAATCGTATTTGCTGTTGCGGCTTCGGCGCTTCCTAATGGCGTTCCCGCGCCGGAAATCTCGCCAAGCGCAGTTGATGTGCTACGCGACGAAATCAACGCCGTCAAAACCGACCTTGCGAAAAATTACGTCAACCGAAATTCGTCGCAGGATGTTGCCGGCGTTAAATCGTTTTTGCAGGGGATTAACATCGGCAGCTCGGCAAATCCGTTTGGGGTTCCGGAATGGCGAATCGCAAGCGGCGGAATCACTTACTTCGGCGGCGGCATGTCGATGCCCGGCAACACGAAAATTTTGCCGCAAGGCGTGTCGTCGGATGTTGTTAGTGCTCGTGCCGTAAAAGGATTAACGTCCTCGGCGGGCGAGATTCTAATCCCGGCAAAAACGGGAACGTTTGCGCTCGTTAGCGACGTGGAAAGCGCCGTCGGAAAAGCGCTCACGTCTGCCTACAAATACGCCGGGCAAGTGCCGACGGAGGCGGATTTGCCCGAAAGCGCAGAAAACGGCGACGTTTATGATGTTGCCGACACCGGAAAGAATTACGCTTACGACGCGAAACTCGGGCGCTGGGATGCTCTCGGAGGGACGATAAATTACGCAACAGTAGCCGAGGTGCAGGCATTGCAGTCAGCCGTCGAAGCCAAGGCGAACGACGCGGACGTGGTGCACAGGAGCGGGAATGAGACGATTAATGGAGAAAAGAGATTTACAGCAGATATTATTGTTGACGAAGGTTATTTTCTTAAGTCTCGCTTGGGTAGGTTGTTAATTGGAAGTGAAACATCAGGGGAGAGATTTGCATCTCTTGACCACCTTTCCGTTCTCCCCCTCGGAACGACTACCGCTCTTGGCGCTCCTGCCTACGGCTTGCACGTTTCCGCGATTGGCGGCTTGCAACTGTTTGGGACGCACTTCCTGAACGGAGACATTTGGACGGACGATTCCGTTAAAATGGTAAAGAGCAATGTCTCCCTTTACTCGACCGACAAGGCTTCAATCGGATTTGACTACGCTAACGAAGTAGTTTTCCGCACGATGCCGAACGACGGCACGGAGGCAACGTACAAGCTTGAGGCGTGGAAATGGGACGATGATTCGCATTCGTCGAAATCAGCGAGCGCGGGAGTTAGGTTCCTCAAGCCGTCACAGAAAAGCGCGCTTGAGGCAACGTCTGTGTTGAACATGCAGGAAGGGGACGCACGGTGGTGGCGAGCCGGAAGTAGCTCTATTCCGATTAAACCTTCCGGGCAAAGCTCGCCCGCAGCTATATTTCTTAGTACGTATTATTCCGGTGAAAGTTTTGAGCTTTCTTTTGCAGGTCTTGAAAAAGACGGAGACGGTTACCCAGACGTCACTTTTAAGTTCCCTTTCACGGGTGGGCAGATTGCGCTGAAATCGGACATTCCTAACATGTCGTTTGTTGACGGCGTGTTTGTTATGCGCGACAGTGTTTCGTTGAACAATAATACAGACATTGGCAATGCCGGCATTTTGTATGGGTTCGACTTCACGTATCAATATCGTTTCCCCGAGAAAACCGGCACGGTCGCGCTGTTGGACGACATCGTTCTTGGCTCGGGCGCGTCGGGGGTTAGTCCAGCCGGAGCTACAACAGGGAGCAACGTCGCCATAGGTCCGGAAGCTAAATCGCACGGTGGTGGGACAGGGTCGGAGACGGTCGCCATTGGCGCTCGGTCGAGTGCTACCGGAATGTGCTCAACAGCACTCGGGCGAGATACTATTGCGAGCAACTGTCTGGCCGTTGCGTTGGGAGCCACTGCAAACGCGACGGGCAATCAGTCAATCGCGATTGGCTGTTTTGCGATGGCAAGCGCATATAACACCATTGCGACTGGCGAAAATGCAACCGCAAGCGAAGGTGGAGCTGTCGCGATTGGTAGCAATGCGAGCGCGACAAATACAAACTCCCTCGCGATTGGACCCAACGTGAAGTGCTTCTTGGCGAAGAGCTTTCTTATTGGCGCGAAAAACGACATTTCACTTGAAGGAAACAAGCTTTGTATTGGCGCAATCAATGATGACAATCCGGGATTCTTGTTTGTGGAGCAGGATGCGAACGCCACCATCACGGGCGTCCGCATTTCCAAAGAGAACTTCATGGCAATGCTCAAGCAGTTCGGCGGTGAGGATTTCACAGCGACGAAACCTGCGGAGGAACAAGCAACGGAATAACAGATAGAGGAGAAGCTTTATGTCGGAAATCAATGTTTTGACAGCGCACGCAACGTCGTGCGTGAAGCAGACAAAAAACGTAACAGGAGAAAGAAATAATGAAACAACTTATTCAAATAAACGAAGGCAATGAGGCCCCGGCGGAATTTTTAGCCGAAGTGCGGAATGGGGTCGTCCTCTCGCTTACGATTGCAGAGGATGCGACTCAAGAAGAGCGTCCCGTTACAATCGAACATGGGAATGAAGCCGGGGAATCGGTTTTGGTTTGGACTTGGCGGGAGACTCACGTCGATGACATCAGGGTTGTTGAATACGGGGCGTTGGTAACACTTTTGATTCGCTTGAAATACTCAGCAGACGCGGTCGAAGCAGCACATTGCAATGCGGCGGCGGGGCAAAATGCAGATATTGACGAAATCAATGCGTGGCGTGCCAAAGTCAAAGCGTTTGCCCGGACGATTTTCCCTGCTTGACTTGGGAGCATAATCGAGCGACACCAGTGGGCATGATAGACAACACAATCACTTTGCCGTGCTTTCCGTATCCTGGCGGAAAAACAAAGATGCGTGAACGCCTTGTAGCGATGTTCCCGACACACAAAACCTATGTTGAGCCGTTTGCGGGAGCCTTGGCCGTTTTACTCGGGAAACCGCGTGTGAAATGTGAGGTTGTCAACGATCTTAATGAAGAGCTCGTGATGTTTTTCCGCTATGTGCGGTTGCATGGAGATGCGCTTCTTGCGGAGATTGACGCTGTTCTCGCCGCTCGCCGGGAGTTTGAGTTTTTCCGCTCCCGTGAGCCGGATACGGAACTTGGCAAAGCCTTAGCGTTTTTCTTTCGACAAATGCTTTCATTTGGCGGAATTGGCGAGTCGTTTTCGCGGCGCAAGGATAAAGCGCCTCATTGGGGAAGCAACGTGATTAAGCAACGCATTCTTGCAGTCCGAGAACGGTTGCGCCGTGTCTATATTGAATGCAAGCCGGCAAACGAGGTGATCGCATTCTACGATACTCCGGAAACGTTCTTTTTCGTGGATCCTCCGTACATTTGTGCTACCCCAGCTCGCTATAAGGCCTTTACGCCGGAGCAGATGCAAAGCTTGAGGGATACGCTTTCCCTATGTAAGGGAGCGTGGATGCTGACTTGCGACAATTCTGCTACCTGTCGTGAGATCTTTTCCGGTTTTAGGACGACCGAGATGTCGACCCTGTATTCGCTCGCGAATGCTGCCCCGAAGCTGGTTTCCGAGCTTGTTGTTTTTTCTAAAAATTTCCCTATTCAGAATGAAACCTGTTTTCCCGTATCCGGGCGGCAAATCGAAGCTGCTTAAATCCATTCTTCCGTTTATCCCGTGCGCGGAAATCCGAACCTATATTGAGCCGTTTGCGGGCGGGCTTGCCGTGCTTTTGGCTCACGAAGAGCCATTTCCTCGGGAAGTCGTCAATGATGCGAATGCAGGGCTGATGGCGTTTTATCGAATGGCCGCATTGCATCCGGACGCGCTTCTTACGGAGCTTTCTGCCGTGATCGCGGCACGGCGGGATTTTGAAATGGAAGTACGCTTTCCGGATTCGAGGACAGAACTTGGACGTGCTGCTCGGTGGTACTGGATGACGAAGCAGAGCTTTGGCGCACAGGGAGAGCATTTTGGTCGCGGGAAAGATGAATTTCATGGCGTGGACCTCGAAAAAGACGCTCCGGTAATTCGTCGGCTTTCTGAGCGTCTGAAATCGACAATTTTTCGGAATACGGATGCGTGTGAGGTCATTCGGGAGTTCGATGCCCCGGACACGTTCTTTTTTCTCGATCCTCCGTATATCGAATGCGGCGACACTGCCTACGATGCGTTCACAGAAGATGACATGAATCGTCTTCGCGAGACGCTTGTGTCGAGCAAAGGAAAATGGCTTTTGACCTGTGACGATTCTCCGGCAACGCGCCGTGTTTTCTCCGGATTTCGCGTGCGTGAGAATCTGATTAGGTACTCTCTCGCCAAAACCAAATCCGGGAAAATTTCCGGGGAGTTAATGGTTTTTTCGGAGAATCTCGCTACCGATTTTCTTGGCAAAACTTCGAGGCTGTTTCCTCTCTCACGCACCTCGAAAGTAGCTACCGCGCAAACCGCATAAAAGGGCGTGCAATTTCACTGCACACCCTCTGCAAAAACTCCGCATCGGCGTTGCTTTTTCAGCTTTTTTTGGGGGGGGGTATTTCTCAAACCTCTGCGACAAATTTCTCAAACCAGCCGAGCATTTACACCGTTGAAAGTTCCTTCCCGCATTTAGAACAAATCGTTTGAAGCTTGTTTCCACAGTTCGGACAGAATTTAGATTTCGCGGGAACAGGAGCGTTACATTTCGGACAAAACGTATTTTCTGATCGAGGCGTCTCATTTATAAAAGCACTCCCGCAGTTTGAGCAAAACTTTGTCCCTGTCGGGTTTTGTGCCCCGCACTTCGCACAAGCAAGCGTTGATGCCGAGAAATTCATCGGATTTCCTATTTGTGTCGCACCAGCCCCCATCGCTGTTCCCAACCCGGCGCCGAGTGCGATCCCCATTCCGGCCCCCATGAGATTTGCGGACATTCCGCCCGCACCTTCATTCCCCGCCGCAACCTGTAATGTATCGAAGGAACGCATTTGCCGATAGTCGTAGCCGACGATATCCATTTCTGCTCGCTGGGCGAGTGCATCTCGAAGTTTTATGACGGCGGGGTCTTCTTCGTCTGTCGAAATTGATGCAATGGCGAAGCGGCTCAAACCTACACCGAATTCATCAAAAACTTCTGCCAGTTTTTGCGAAACTGCGTCAGCCAGTTCCGATTGGTGAGCAACAATATCTAGCACTGAAACGCTTTTCTGAGCGATGTATTGACCAATCAGAGTTTTCACTTCCATAACCAACATTCCTCGAAAGTGCTCGCTCAATGTTGATTTGGTAAATGCCGGAAGCGTTCCCGCAAACTTTGTCAGAAACTTTCGAGAATTTTTAATCGTCATCCCGTACTGCCCGAACGCGCGAACGGGAATCATGATTTTGTAAAGCGGATCCCGCACTTGAATCGCAGTCGGAGTTCCCCACTTCAAATCCAATGCATAAGCTTTTTGAACAAAATAAACTTCTGCTCGGAACGGACTCTTCCCGCCTGCAAACTGTGCATTTACAAATTTCTCAAGAAAAGGAAAATTTTCGGTATTGAGTGTGTATGTTCCTGCCGAAAACGGTCCCTCGAAGCGCCCCCCAATTTGAACGAGTGCTTCTTGGGATTCTGCAACAATAAGGCGACTTAATGTCGTAAAATCTGTTTCCGGAAAACGACATGCAATAACGTTGGGCGCAAAACGCCACGAAATAACTTCAACAGCCATACTGGATTCTCTTGAATTGTTAATGAGATTTGTCAGTTTACCAATACACTAACTTTTTGACGGTGTCTAAAGTTCGAAAAACACCGCATAATTGACGGTGTGAAACCGTTTTCCGTGTCTGAAAGATTAAAAGCATTGCGTGCTGCGTCGGGGCTGACGCAGGAAGCTTTTGCCGAGCTCGCGGGAATGGACTACAAAACATATCAGCACATCGAAGCCGGTCGGCGACCGAGTGTCCGCCTGTGCACTATCGAAAAAATCTGTGCAGCTTACCGCATCGAGCTTTGGCAATTTTTCTCGCCGAATATTCCCAAATTGAATTTCGGAAAAGCGTAGCTGATTACGGGAACGTCGGGAAAGTTTGCTTCTTTGGATGGTACGATTTTGCATTCGAGTTTATTCGTGTTGATTCGTGGTCTACGTTTGTGATTTCGATTAGGATTTTGCGTTTTGTTGGCGGATGTGCTTCATTCTCGGGATAATTTATGGACGAAACATCCACCATAACTGCGTTTGCGACTCCGCTTGGCGAATCGGCTGTTGCCGTCATTCGTGTGAGTGGTCCGAATTCGCATAAAATTGCAAAAGAAGCTTTTGTTCCGAAAAACGGACTTAAGGCTCGTTATGCTACATTCGGCGTTTATAAATCCGTTTCCGGCAGTGCACTAGACGAGTGTTTGTATGTTATTTTTAATGACAAATCGTCTTATACGGGAGAGGATTCTTTAGAGATTTATTGTCACGGGAACCCGTTTATTGCGAAGAAAATATTTTCGGATTTGATTGTGCGCGGATGCCGGCAGGCGCTTCCGGGGGAATTTACGCGCCGTGCCTTTTTAAACGGGAAAATGGATTTAACGCAGGCGGAGGCGGTTGCGGACGTGATTTCCGCTCGTTCGGAGATTGCGCTGAATGCGGCTCAGAAGTTGCTTTCGGGAACTCTGGGGAAAAAAATTTCGGATTGGAATGAAAAGATTGTCCGCCTACTTGCGGAGATTGAATCCCAGATTGATTTTTCAGACGAAGAGGTTCCCGAGCTTAATCGCGATGATTTTAACCCAAAACTTATCGAAATTATAAATGAGTTAAAAAGCACGGAGAATACGGCGCGTTATTCGTCTGCGGTTCACGAAGGTGTTAATGTCGTTATATTCGGTCCTCCGAATGCGGGAAAGTCTTCCCTGCTCAATGTGCTTGTCGGCGAAGAGCGTGCGCTTGTCAGTGAAGAAGCGGGAACGACGCGGGATTTCATTTCGGAAAATATTAATATCGGTTCCTATCGTATCCGTATTTTGGATACAGCAGGGATACGGGAGCATGCTGCATCAAAGATTGAGGCTGCGGGCATTCAACGCTCGATTGAGTGTATGAAAAAGGCTGATTTTTATATCTTTGTTGTTGATGTTTCTGCGGGAACGCCGAAGCTTGGCGACGAGGTGAAATCTTTGATTCGCCCGGAAAATACCTTAGTTGTTTTGAATAAAAGCGATCTTGGTTTTGGATTGAATCCGGATATGTTCCTGCCGGAATTTGAAAAAATTACAGTCTCGCTTTTAAAACCGGATGCATATGACGTGCTCTCGGGCAAGATTCAAAATGTTTTGAAAGCGAAGGAGATTGTTCCTCGCGACGATGTTTTAATCGTCGGAATACGCCACGCAGAGGCGCTTTCCCGGGCGCGCGGGTATTTGGAAGAAGCACTTCGTGACTTAGGCATTGTTCCCTTGGAATTCACGGCAAATAACTTGAGAAGTTCGATGAATGAGCTTTCGGAAATCCTCGGACGATTTGATAACGAGAAGATTTTAGACAAGGTATTTTCAGCCTTTTGTATCGGTAAATAATATGAAAAAAGAAATTCGCATTGATAAAACGCGTCCTTACGATGTCATTGTCGTCGGAGCCGGACATGCCGGTGTGGAAGCGGCCTTGGCGGCGGCGCGCATGGGTGCCGACACGTTACTTCTGACGGGAAATCTCGATACGATTGCTAAAATGAGCTGTAATCCCGCAATCGGAGGTCAGGCAAAAGGACATATTGTCCGGGAAATCGATGCGATGGGCGGCGAAATGGGCGTTTGTGCCGATGCGACGGCGATTCAATTTCGTGTCTTAAATGCTTCAAAAGGCCCGGCGGTTCAGTCGCCGCGCGCGCAGTGTGATAAATTGGTTTACGCAGCCCGAATGAAGCAGACTTGTGAGCTGCAAAAGAATTTGACGCTTTTTCAGGCAATTGCATCCAAGCTTATTTTAAAAGCCGGGAAAGTGATTGGTGTGGATACTACTTTGGGAGTTCCGTTTTACGGGAAGACGGTTGTCCTGACTACGGGAACGTTCTTAAAAGGAAAGATGTTTATCGGAAAAAACGTCAACGACGGCGGGCGCCTCGGTGATTTCAATGCAGAGACGCTTTCCGATAGTTTTCGCGATTTGGGAATGCAGGTCGAGCGTTTGAAAACGGGAACGCCGGCGCGAATTTTGGGTTCAACGATTGATTTTTCTAAGTGCGAGGAACAAGCCGGAGATGAGAATCCTGTTTTCTTCGGTTTCTATGATACGCGTACGGAAGAAGACATGTTCCACGTGGAACATTGCGGAGAAACTCGACTCGGTTGGACGCCGGGAACAAATCAGCGCTCGTGCTGGCTTGCGGATACGGCGCTTTCAACGCGCGATGTCGTAAATGCAAATATTCATGAATCTCCGCTTTATTCGGGTTTGATTAGCGGAACAGGAGCGCGCTATTGTCCCAGTATTGAGGATAAATATGTAAAATTCCCCGATAAGGAGACGCATCGGCTGTTTTTGGAACCGGAGGGGTGTTTTTCTGATGAGTGGTATATTAACGGTTTTTCTACTTCCCTGTCCTTCTCGGTTCAGTTGGAGATGATTCGCAGTGTTCCCGCGCTCAAAAATGCGGCGATTCTTCGTCCGGCTTATGCGATTGAATACGACTATGTTCCGCCGACTCAGCTATTCCCGACCTTGGAGACGAAGGCTGTTGAAAATCTCTTTTTGGGCGGGCAAATCAACGGGACTTCCGGATATGAAGAGGCGGGTGTTCAAGGTTTGGTCGCGGGAGCGAATGCAGCGGCGCGTGTCTTGGGGTTAAATCCGCTGATTGTCGGGCGGGAACATGGCTATGCGGGTGTTTTGATTGACGATTTGGTAACCAAGGGAACGCAGGAGCCTTATCGTATGTTTACCAGTCGGGCGGAGTATCGTTTGCTCTTTAATCATGCGAGTGCGGAGTTGCGTTTGATTGATTTGGTGGCGGATATGGGGCTTTTGAGTGATTCTCGAAAGAAAAATATCCAAGAAAAACAAAAGAAAGTGCTTTATTGGACGGACGCTCTTGAAAAAGCGCTGATAAAAGGCGGTTATGCGGGAAATGTTCTTCGGAAAGATATTTCCGCGCTTCCGTCGGATCTTCCCGGTGAATTTACCGATCTTTCCCCTGAAATTAAGGATGAGGTGTTGTATCGAGTGCGTTATGCGGGCTATCTTTCCAGAGAACTGCGAAATATTGAGCGTATGAAGGATTTGGAGCGGGTTAAAATTCCGTCGGATTTAGATTATAACGGAATCGCCGGCTTGCGAATCGAGTCGAGACAGAAACTTTCGAAGATTCGCCCCGTTGATTTGGCTCAGGCTGAGCGAATTAGCGGGGTAAGCCCGGCAGATATTTCTCTTTTGATGGTTTATTTGCGTTCCCGCGCTTGATTTTGTTCCACGTGGAACATTGAAATTGTCCCGCCCTGCTCTGTTCTTTTAGTATGTACGCATGGAATGGAGTATTAGGTCTTTGGCAAAACGCTGTAGTGCCGGCAACGATCTCTTTGTCGACGGAGATGTTGTCGTTTGTTTTGTTGTGAAGAATTCTGACGGGAGTTTGGAGCGGTTTGATGTTTTAGAGCGCAATTTGTCTTCTTTTTCCCATTCCGGGATCGTTGTCGGGTTTTGGAGGCGGGTTTTTTCTTCGAACGCGGACAAAGCGGTTGAGTTAAAGCAGAAGTTGGCTTCTCAGGAAGATTTTTTTGTTTCTCTTTTTGAGTCTCCAGAAACGGATGACGGTGAGACGCTAAAACAGTTGTTGGCGTTATTTTTTGAGCGAAAGAGAATTTTAAAATCTGTGGGAACGGTTGACGGGAAATTTCAGCGCTTTATTCATATGAAAACGAAGCGGGAGTTTCTTGTTCCCGTGAAGGAAATTCAGCCCGAGAGTTTGTCTCGACTTGGCGCTGTCATTGATGATTTCATTATGTAAGCACCTATGAAGCACTTCTTCCTTTTTATCAGTTTTTTTATTTCCCTGTTTTTCTTGGCATGCTCTAAGCCGATGCCGATGAATGCGATTGATGTCTTTTTGGAAGCTCCGACGCGATCCGGCAGTTTCGGTCTTCATCAAACTGTTACAATGCCGGTTAGCGGGATTAAGGCTCGCATTACGACGCCCCCTGTGGCGGATATTGATTCTTTTACGAATGCTCAGTTCCTTGTTCAGGAAATTCCCGAAACCGGAGAAACTAATTTGGGTATTTTGCTTCATGTGAAGGCGGATAAATGGCTTCAGATTTATCAGGCATCGGGAGAGGCTCTCGCCGAAGGGCGCGGAATCAAACGGTTTTTCCTTGTGGTAAACGGCTCTCCGATCGGATACTGCATCATTCGTCGCCAAATTCGCCGTAATGATTTGTTTTTTATTATTGAATCCAGAAAAGAAGGTGCCGAGTTGGCGGAAAGCCTCAGGAATATCTGTTTTGACTTGAACGAGTTTATCTTGGAGCGGCGGGAATATATGAAGGAGCTTCAACGCTAAGATGCGCTTTTTCTTTTTTTTAGTTTTTATTCTTGGTTGTTATTTGGAGCTGTCGGCACAGAAGATATTTTGTCCGACAGCTTTAGACGTTTTTAAAGCTGTAGAGCAGGGCGATAAAAGCTTTTTGCAGCCGGCATCGTCGGGGCGTATTGAGTCTGCGATGTTCGGCATGGTTCGGAATTCCGGGAGTCGATTTCATGAAGGCATTGATATTCGCTCCGTAAAGAAAATGGGAAACGGAACGCCGATGGATTTGGTTTATTCTGTTTATGCGGGAACGGTCGCGCATATTTCTCGGGAAAATAACGGTTCTTACGGACGTTATGTTGTCCTTCTGCATCGAAAAGACGGGTTTGAATTTTATTCGCTCTACGGGCATTTACTTTCCGTTTCTCCATCCTTGAGGGAAGGGGATGCCGTGCGTGCGGGAACGATTTTAGGCATGCTAGGTCAAAGCTCGACAACGTATAAAATTTCCAAAGCGTCTGCGCATCTTCATTTCGAAATCGGATTTGTTTTGGGAGGACATGGATTTGATTCATGGTTTTTGAGAAATTATGGGCCCGGAAATTTGCATGGTCATTACAACGGGTTTAATCTTGTCGGTGCAGATCCGCTCGATTTTTATGCGTTTCACGCAGACAAAAAAGATTTTTCTCCGGAGGGATGGTTGAGATCGCAACGACGTGCCTTTACCTTACGCTATCCGGTCTCGCTTATTCCGAATCTTTTGGCTCGTTCGCCGGCATTGTGTAAAAAGAAAATGCCGGTGAGAGGTTTTTGTTGGGAAGTTGATTTTTCTTGGTTCGGGCTTCCCCTTGGATTTCGTCCGGTAGAAGCGAGTTTTTCCGAAGTTACGATTTTTAATGTAGACGAGCCGCTTTGTCGTTTGGCTGAAAAGCGGGGTGTTCTCGTTGCTGAAGGGAATGTTTTTCTACCGGGAAAAACTTTGAAAAATTATTTGGAAATTCTTTTCGGTTCTTCATTTTAGAAAATCTTTTATGTTTCCGCCGGTTTACTTCTTATACGGATTATTCGCGCTCGCAGCGCTGGCGCTTTTGATAAATATTCGTTTCAACCTACCTAAAAAAATTTTTCTTTTTCTTGTTGTCTCGATTGTCGTGGCAACTTGTTGGGTTGCGATGAATCCTTCCCGAGAGTCTGCGGGAATGGAGAGCCGAACGGATTCCCGTAGAGTTGTTACTTCTCTCATTGCCGAAGACGTTATCTTGAGTTCGGGTTGTAATGAGTTCCCGCTTGCATACGTCGGCTTTGCGCAGTCTTGCAAAGGTGCAACGTATTCTTTGAATTTCGGAGCAGAGCAGGGCAGAGAGTCGGATGTTCTGAAATATTCTGCGGAGCTTTGTACTTCGGATAAAGAGAGTATTGCGTGTGATGGTGTTTACCGTACGGCGGAAGGCTTGAAGTATGTATTTGTGTTCCCGCCGGAATTTGATTTTAAGAAAATTGTTTTCTTGAGAATTAACTGTAAAGAAAGCGAGCCTTTAAGGGTGAAGTCTATTTCCGAAGATAGGGTTTTTTAGTTGTTATGACATCCGTGAAAAAAGTTCGTGCGGACGAATTGCTTTTTAGCCAGGGAAAAGCAGAGTCCCGCTCTCAGGCAAAAGTTTTGATTATGGCGGGAAAGGTTCGTAGCGGAAAAGATTCCGTTATTCAGAAGCCTGCGCAGATGCTTCCGGCAGATACAGAGCTTTGGGTAGAAAGCCCGCCACGTTTTGTTTCTCGCGGCGGGGAAAAATTGGCGGGCGCGATTGAGAAATTTTCGATCGATGTTTCTGGGGCGTATGCGTTGGATGTTGGCGCTTCTACCGGCGGTTTTACGGATTGCTTACTTCAAAACGGAGCGGAGGCCGTTACCTGTGTCGATGTCGGGCATGGACAGCTCCACTTTAAGTTGAGGACCGATTCGCGCGTTTCAAATTTTGAAAAGGTTAATGCGCGTGCGCTGGATTCGATTGAGTTGCCGCGGGAGCATTATGATTTTGTTGTCGGAGACCTATCGTTTATCTCTCTGACAAAAATTCTTATTCCGTCGTGGAATCGAGTGGCGGAAGGTGGTGCGTTGATCATGCTTATAAAGCCGCAATTCGAAGCAACGCGAGAAGAAGTTTCTCGCGGGAACGGGATTATTCGCGATAATGCGATTCGCGAACGTGTTGTGAAAGAAATTCTTCAGTTTTGCGAAGAAAATCTTAAAGGATTCAATCTCATCGGGCTTTGCGACTCTCCGATTTTAGGCGGCGACGGAAATAAAGAATTTCTTTTTTATGCCCGCAAACTTAGTTCGGGAGAAATTTAAAACTAATAATTTTGAAGCGACGCCCGAAGCGGCGATTTTTCCCGTTGCAGGAATCGTAATTCGTTCCCGCACGCTGTGTGGAGTCGAATAGGTCCGGCATTCGTTGGACTTGCATTTCGAGATTGGCAACAGCCTCCGGCTGTCGTGTTAGCGGGTTGATTTTTTCCGCGCGCAAAATGATCGAAAAACTGTCCCCGCGCGGACTTGCCCGAAGTATCAGCGGTTCGAGGATGTGTTCTTGCCGGATAAAGTTCGGGAACCATGCCGGAATTTTTTCTCCTCCGATAATATTTATGTTTGCCTGTTCTATTCCCTTTTCGAGGACTCCGGAATTCGCGAAGTCCGAAATACTTAAAAAGGGCTCCTGCATTTCTATTTTCTTTTTGATTGTTTTTGCCAAATATTGGGCGAGCCGTTCAATAGAATCCGGACTTACGCTGCGTAGCCCTTGCCCAAGTAAAAATTGCTCGCGAGATCGAAGAGGCATTTTTTCTAAGTCTGCATCTCCTATTGCTTGGATTTTCCCGTCCGGCGAGAAAAATTGTGCGGAAAACGGACGCGTGAAAAATACGTTTTTGAAGTTTTTTGCGGGAACGGTTTTGTCCCACGGCATTGATTTTTCATTGTGCCTTCCGGAGTATTGTATCCAATTATTAAATGCATTTTTTAGAAGAGCACTCCATGCTTTTTCGTTTGTCGAG
The DNA here is from genome assembly GCA_045535075.1 of Candidatus Spyradenecus sp. Taxonomy (GTDB): domain Bacteria; phylum Verrucomicrobiota; class Verrucomicrobiia; order Opitutales; family UBA953; genus Spyradosoma. The sequence goes on from JAZSKX010000017.1 coordinate 229,349, forward strand.
TTTATGTTGAATGAACCGCGAATCATACATTGTTCAGCAAATTCATCTTTGCCGTTTATTTCTATCGGATGCAGGGAGTGAATTTTATTTTTGTGAACAAAAAGAGGATTTTTACTTGTAATTATATTTTCATTACGTACTTCAAGGGAGAAAAAATAGCGATCGATAATTTGATTAATCTTCGTTGAAGTTATTTTCTGTGAAAATTTTCCTATTGCGTTTGGCGGGAGGTTGCGCATTTGAATAAATCGTAGTGTTCCCGCAGAAGCGTGGTTTTTATCGGGGAGGTCGTAGATTTGAATACTTGAAAACGGAATTTTTGCATCTTGTGTTTTATGTTCGTTGATGAAACGGTCAAAGAAGTATCCGTCGTCGTTTTTCGGAACGGCGAGTTTGCGTGCTTCTTCTCCCGTGTGGACGGAGATTTCGAATGCGCTTGCGATTACGGGATCATTAAAATCGAACATTCCGCTTCTTAGATCGCAATGCTCCAGGAGCTGCTTTATCGCATTCTCGCTTTCGCTTTTCAGTCGAATTTTGTAGACGAGATTTGCTTCTCCTATTTCATAATCGCCTGCTTTTTCGCGGTTATATTCTTTTCCTGTTATTGTGAAATCCACGTAGGGGAGCTGAATGTTTTTCAGGCGGATAATTGCCGGGGCGTAGTCTTTCGGATGGGTTGATTGAGGAAAATTGCCATTGTAGTGACGAAGAACTATTTCTCCGGGGAGTATTGACGGCATCGAAAAAATGTTTATCCGGTGTAAATCGTGAAACCATCTTCCGTCAATCGTGTTGTAGGGCGCTTTGGTCGGGTCGGATTTCTTTTGGAATTTCCAGGTCGGTCCGCCGCTTATGCGTGACAATCCTGCGGGTTGCCCTTTCGGATCCGGAAACCGTGCCCAATAAATTTCTCCGGCGTGTAGTCCGCTTTCTGGATATTCGGAATCTTCGCCGAACCCTTGGTCGGAATCATCAAAAATTCGGCAATAGGCATTAAGTGTTTTGTCTGAGGGTGTTTGTCTGACAAGTCCGAATCGCCCTGTCGGGAAATCCGAAAAATCAACCGAAAATTTTCCGCCTGTATTTAGATTTTGGATAAAAAATATCGGCATCGTCGTAAAATCGATAAGTCCGAGTTGACCGTCCGCGTGTGCGAGAATCGGAAATGCGTTCGGATTCCACAGTTTCGCGGAGACATGGAAGCGGACTCGGTGTTGTCCGTCGCTGCGTGCGTTGATGAACCCGATGTGTAGATTTATCTCTGCGGGAACGGGAACGACATTGAGGTCGATCCCGAGCTTCCCGACTTTCCTTGCTTCCGAGCGCGCAATCGGGATTCCGCTATAGGGAAATTCGGGAAGGGCGCTTTTCATGTTTTTGAATAGGTATTGCGGAAATAGCTCGTCGGAATAGTTTTCGTCGGAAAGATTTTTCTTTAAACGATTTCTTTGCCAGTCCGCGATGACACCGAAACTTCGGAAGGTCATCGACGATTCGCAAATCGCTTCGGAGTTATTTTTGTCAAAAAAATATGCAGGATCGTATTGCGCGATTTGAAGTTCTTCCGTCGAGTTCTTTTGAGTGTTCCCGCGAATATTTTCATCTCCGTTTATCGTGTAATTAAAATTTAATAACTGCTGTTGTTCCTGCTTTTCTTTCGGGGATTCACTGCGTTCTTTGGCTGTGATTGTGCGTGGCGGATTCAGCGAAAACTTTTGTGATTCGTCGATGATGAAATAGGAAAATCTAAAATTGTCATTCGCGTATTCCCACGGGGCGGAAACTTGGGTCCCGTCTTGGTTTTTATGCGGGAACGTCGCGTAGTCTTGTTCCCGATGCCCGATGCGCGTGGAGCAAAGCGGCACAGGGACGTCCGGAGAGATTTTTTCGGGAAATCCCGCCGGAGGATTCGTAACATTCCACGCAAGATGCGGAAAATCACGGCCCGCGCGTGTATTCGCGCTTGTCGCAACGGAGTCAGGTCCCGCAATTTCCTGGAGGCGGGCGAGGGCGATTTTGGCGGCAGAAAGGGCAAATCGACGAGTTGCCAAATGTGTTTGCCGATCGGTTTCGATTTTTTCTTCCCGGCGCGATTGGGTCAAAATCGAAATACCGACGGAGCTCATGAGCAATAGGAGTATCAATATGGCGAAAAGTGCAAATCCGTCTTTCTTCATCAAACAGGTTGGGAAAAATTATTTTTCGGAACGTGGAGTTAAGTTTTGTTCCTGTGTTGAAGAGAATCATTAAAAGTTGTGTTTCGGTCAACAAGTTTTCTTTTCCTGCTTTAAAAGCGACTTTTTTTGGACTATTGTTTTACCAACATAAACTATCAACCCCGATAACGAGAAAAACATGGAACTCATTGAAGCGATTAAGTCGGCTTTCGCAGCCGGCAATATTACCGAGGACACGAAAAATAACCTTACGGAATGGCTTTCCGCCGGTTTTCTTCCGGCTTGGGCCGTAACGGCGATTGAAGAACTTGTCGCCGGAGAACAGTGGAGTGAAATCAACGACCGCTTTTTCAAAAAAATCGCCTTCGGCACGGGCGGAATGCGCGGACGCACCATCGGCAAAATCACGCCGCCGGCGGAAGCGGGAACGCGCGACGCGCTCGGCGCACCGGAACACCCGGCTGTCGGCACCGCAAATTTGAACGATTTCAATATCGTCCGCGCCACCGTCGGCCTTTTCCGCTATATTTCCAAATACCTTGCATCGACGGGAACGCAACGTGCGCCGCGCATTGTCATCGCGCACGACGTCCGCCATTTTTCGAAGCATTTTTCCCAACTCGCGGCAAGCATTTGGACGAAGCTCGGCGGCGAAGCCTACGTTTTCGACGACGCGCGTTCCGTCCCGCAACTCAGCTTCACGATTCGCGCTCTCGGCACGGATACCGGCATCGCGCTTACGGCGAGCCACAATCCGTCGCACGACAACGGCTTCAAATGCTACTTCAATGACGGGGCACAGGTAATTTCCCCGCACGCGGAATCGATTATCGGCGAGGTTAACGCCGTTACGCTTGCGGACATTCCGCAGTTTCTGACGAAAGATTTGTCCGCCGTTAAAACCGTTCCCGCCGAAGTCGAGGCTCAGTATCTTTCCGACTTGGAATGCGCGATTTTGGACAAATCCATCATCGAAAAATCGCCGATTAAGCTTTGTTACACGAATATTCACGGCACGGGCGACGTGATGATCGTTCCCGCGATGAAAAAATTCGGCGTCGATATTTCCGTTGTCGAAGAACAACTCCCGCACGACGGTCGCTTCCCGACCGTGAAATCGCCGAACCCGGAAAACGCCGAAGCGTTCACGCTTTCGCTCGCGAAGGCGAAAGAAATCGGCGCAGACGTCGTTATCGGAACGGACCCGGACGATGACCGCGTCGGCATCGCCGCCCGCAACCGCGACGGCTCCTACACGCTTTACTCCGGCAACCAAACCGGCTCGATGCTCACCGCGTTCCGTTGCGCCCGCATGAAGGAGCTCGGCATTCTTCCGCCGGAAGGCTCGCCGCGCGCAACGATTATTAAAACCTTTGTAACGTCGCCGATTTGGGATGTAATCGCCGAGAAAAACGGGCTGCGTTGCGTGAACGCGCTCACGGGCTTTAAGTGGATCGGCGCGAAGCTTCAGAAATATCAAAAAGAAGTCGAAAAAACCGTTCCGAATTACATGTCGCTCCCGTGGCGGGAACGCGCCGCCGCTCAGCTTTCGGCGGGAACGTTCTACGTTTTCGGCGGCGAAGAAAGCTACGGCTATTTGCATTCCGACAGCGTGCGAGACAAGGACGGGAACGCCGCCGCGCTCATGGTTGTCGAAATGGCGGCTTGGGTAAAAGCCAAAGGCATGACGCTTCCGGAATACCTCGATTCGATTTACCGCGATTACGGTTATTTCCGCGAGTCCTTGCTCAACATCGTGCTCGAAGGCGCGAAAGGCGCGGCGCAAATCAAGCGCATTCTCGCCTCGCTTCGCGAAAATCCGCCGGCGGAAGTGCTCGGCAAAAAAGTCGTTTCCTTCCTCGATTTCGGACGCGATGAAATTAAGGACTGCGACGGCGACATCATTCCGAAGGAAGATTTCTACTTCTTCACACTCGAAGACGGCATGAAAATCGCCGTGCGCGGAAGCGGAACCGAACCGAAAATCAAGTTCTACCTCTTCGCCACGAGTAGCAATCCGGATCTCGCCGCCGCGAAAGCCGACGCCGAAGCCGCGATTGAAGCCGCCAAAGCCTTCCTCCAAGAGGAAGCCATGAAACGTGCCGGCGCGTAATGAAGTTTTCATTACACGAAAAAATACTCCTCGTTCCCGCGATGATTTTCGCCGCGGGAACGCTGTAGTTTTTCCTATTTTGTTTGAATTCTCTGCGGGATAAATTATTTTCGCTACAATGAGTTGGGGCTTTCGGCATCGGTTTTTGAGCTGTGCGCTACAGGGTTGTCTTGGGGTAATCGGACTGACGTTTGTCGGTTGTGCCGCACGGGAACCCGAAGATCCGGGCTACAACAAACCGGCGGTTTCCGGGGTCGTGAGCGGGGAAATTCATTCCGTGGACGATTACCTGAATGCCGTTGAAAAGGAAAATGAGCGGCGACTCCGGACGGAAGGTGATGTTTGGAGTAATCCGGAAGACTTCTAATTTAATTTTTTTACCTATGAATCAATTAAACTTCAGCGACCAAAGTACGGCGGAACTCAATAAACTTTCTCCGCTTGATCAGATGCCCATCATTGATGCGCTGACAAATATTTCGCTCGACGAATTGAAGAGCAATAAAGCGGCTTACGGCGCGTTTGTTCGCGGTAAGCAGACGTTCTATCGGCTTCGCCAGGGCGATTTGCGGATTTATTTTACCGCGACGGAAAACGAGATTTTTTGTTCCCATATTCTGCACAAGCACAGCATCACGGATTTTGCATTTCGTGCAAACCTTCCGGTCAAGGATGAGCATATTGTCGAGCAGGACAAAAATTTTTGGGACTATCTCGATTCTTTCAATAAATAAACTCGGAATAACGCCATGAACGACGACAACAAGACAGTTTCCGCTTCGGAGCCTAAATACAAGTGCGTCCAAGATGCCGCGCGTATCTACATTCTGCCGAATTTCTTTACGGCGGGAAATATGTTTTGCGGGTTCATGTCGCTTTGCCAGTGTATCGAAGCGAAGTATAGCGAGACCGTTGCTGCTGCGAACGACAAATACATGCTTGCGGTTTATCTGATTTTCGGGGCTTGCCTTTTCGATCTTTTTGACGGGCGCATGGCGCGCATGTTTAAAAAAGAATCGATGTTCGGCGCGGAATTCGATTCCATCGCGGATACTGTTTCGTTCGGCGTCGCACCCGCGTTTTTGGTTTATTTTCTGATTCTTGACCCGAGTCGGAGCGCTGCCGAATTCGGCGATATTCTCGCCAAAGTCGGTCCCGTCGTCGGATTTATTTATCTGCTTTGTGCGGGAATTCGCTTGGCAAAATTCAATGTTTTGACGAATCCGCTTATTCCCGGGAACGAAAAGAAAAGCCCGGCTTCCGATTTTATGGGAATTCCCTCTCCCGTCGCTGCCGCGATCACGGCTTCCTTCGTTCTTTTGCTTACGAGCATGAATGATAGCGGAACTGCAATGTCGGCGGCACAGGCGGTTCAGGACTACATCCCGATTGTTTTGCTGCCGACAATGGTGCTTGTGTCGATTCTCATGGTTACGAATATTCCGTATCCGACGTTTAAGCACATTGATTGGAATACAAAAGCCAAGGCTCAGGCATTTATCCTTATCGTTCTTTTCGTTATTTTCGCATTGCTCTACCATGTTTATGCGATTCCTGCCGCCTTGCTGGCGTATGTCCTCTTCGGCCTAATTCGTGCCTTGCGCAGGAAAATTTCCCGCGGAAAGGTCGTTCCCGCAGAAGAGGAGGAAAGCGGAGCGATTGAGGACACCTTCTGATTCTTCCGTTTTTCGGCTTGCAAAAGCCTTCCCGTAAGCATTCCATTTCCGAACAACTGAATTTTTTTGATTATCATGAAGAAAACAATCCTTCCCCTTACGATGTTGGCGATTGCCGGTTCCGCGTTTGCGCAGCAGGCTGCTCCGGAAAGCAACGATATTGAAGTCGGCGCAAGATTCGCCTATGAATCCCACTATGTCAATCGCGGTATTGACCAGTCCGACGACAACCTCCAGACGACAATTAACGTCGGCTACAGCCTTTCGAATTCCGGGAGCTGGGGCTTCCGTGCTTATGGCGAGCTCTTTTACATGTCTCCCGTTTCCGACGAAGGCAACGAAGCGGATTGGACTTTCGGAACCCGTGCCGTTTACGAAGACGAATACTTCTTTGATCTCGGCTATCGCTTTAAGAGCTATCCGAACGGCGGTGTTGAACATGCCTATGACATGAAGCGCGCGTATGTCAATCGCTCCAATGAGCTTTTCTTCGGAGTCGGTCGCGATGTTGAGCTTATCGACGGGAACGAATGGTCGCAAATCATCATTGCCGGTTCGGTTGCCTACGACTGGAATCTTGAACAACTCGCTTGGGAAGTCAGCGTAGAAAAAACCTTTACTGAAGTTTTCTCGCACGACACGGATATCTCCGTCGGCGCGACTTACGGCTACATCACGGCGAATGACTGGGTCGGCGATCAGGTTTCCGGATTGGGTTCTCCGAATAATGACTACGGCTACCTTACGCTCAAGGCGGACTTTATCTATCACCTGAATGAAACGACGGACCTCGGCATCGGCGCACGTTACACCTACAACAACGACGACGAACGTTCAATCCACGGGGCAAAGGCGATGAACATCGATTGCAACACCTTCTGGTGGGGCGTTTCTCTCACCTTCCGCTACTAATTCGCGGGAACGCAAAACATATTTTTTTAACCACATAACATATAAGAACAATGGCTATCAAAGTTGGTATCAATGGTTTCGGTCGCATCGGCCGCATGGTTTTCCGTGCTGCGATTGAAAACTTCGCGGACGACATCGAAATCGTCGGCATTAACGACCTCCTCGATCCGGATTACTTGGCGTACATGCTTAAGTATGACTCGGTTCACGGACGTTTCAAAGGTGACGTTGCAGTCGAAGACAACGCCCTCGTCGTGAACGGCAAGAAAATCCGCATTACGGCTGAAAAGGATCCGGCAAACCTCAAATGGGACGAAGTCGCCGCTGACGTTGTCGTCGAATCCACGGGCTTCTTCCTCACGGAAGAAACCGCTTCTGCTCACCTTAAGGCTGGTGCTAAGAAAGTCATCATGTCCGCTCCGTCTAAGGACGCGACGCCGATGTTCGTTTACGGCGTTAACGACAAGACCTACGCGGGACAAGCAATCATCTCCAACGCTTCCTGCACGACGAACTGCTTGGCTCCGATTTCCAAGGTTCTCAACGACAAGTTCGGCATCAAGCGCGGTCTCATGACCACGGTTCACGCAGCTACGGCAACGCAGAAAACGGTTGACGGCCCGTCCAAGAAAGACTGGCGCGGCGGTCGCGGAATCCTCGAAAACATCATCCCGTCCTCCACGGGTGCAGCTAAGGCTGTCGGCAAGGTTCTTCCGGAACTCAACGGCAAGCTCACCGGTATGGCGATGCGCGTTCCGACCTCCGACGTTTCCGTTGTCGACCTCACGGTTGAACTCAACACGGAATGCACGTACGAAGAAATCTGCGCGGCGATGAAGGAAGCTTCCGAAGGCGAACTCAAGGGCGTTCTCGGCTACACCGACGAAGCCGTCGTTTCGACCGACTTCCGTGATTGCCCGAAGACCTCCATCTTCGACGCGAAGGCTGGAATTCAGCTCGACAAAACGTTCGTTAAAGTCGTCTCTTGGTACGACAACGAATGGGGCTATTCCAACAAGGTCCTCGAAATGGCTCGCGTTATTTCGAAATAATTAATTTCGGATAACTCAAGAAGAACGTTCCCGCGACGAAAGCTGCGGGAACGTTTTTTTCGTTTTTACGCTTTAAGGAGCGGGGACTTCAAATTAGATTTTAACTATGTCAATTGCTTCCGAATATAAAATTGCGGATATCGCGCTCGCCGATTGGGGGCGCAAAGAACTCGACGTTGCTGCGTTTGAAATGCCCGGCTTGCAGTCGGTTCGCAAAAAATATGCACCCGAAAAACCGCTTGCGGGAACTCGCATTATGGGTTCGCTCCATATGACGATTCAGACCGCAGCGCTCATCGAAACGCTTGTTGATCTCGGTGCCGATGTCCGATGGGCTTCCTGCAATATTTTTTCTACGCAGGATCATGCTGCTGCCGCCATCGTTGCCGCGGGAACGCCCGTTTTCGCATGGAAGGGCGAAACACTCGAAGAATATTGGGATTGCACTTATCGCGCAATGACTTGGGCGGACGGGAACGGCCCGGATCTCATCGTCGATGACGGCGGCGATGCAACTCTGCTCATTCACAAAGGCTATGAGCTCGAAAACGGCGATACTTGGGTCGATTCTCCGAGCGAGTCCGAAGAAGAAGCCGTGATTAAAGCGCTTTTGAAAAAAGTTTATGCGGAAGATCCGCAGCACTGGCATCGCGTCGTCGCAAAGTGGCGCGGCGTTTCAGAAGAAACAACAACCGGCGTGCACCGCCTTTACCAACGCGCGGAAGCCGGAAAGCTCCTTGTTCCCGCGATTAACGTGAACGACTCCGTCACCAAATCGAAATTCGATAATCTTTACGGTTGCCGGGAGTCGCTTGTCGACGGAATCAAGCGCGCGACCGATGTGATGATCGCCGGGAAAATTGCTGTCGTTTGCGGCTACGGCGATGTCGGAAAAGGATGTGCTCAATCGCTTCGCGGGCTCGGTGCGACGGTTTGGGTTACGGAGGTTGATCCGATCTGTGCGCTTCAGGCGGCGATGGAAGGCTACCGCGTCGTAACCGTCGAAGACACGCTCGGACTTGCCGATATTTATGTTACGACGACCGGAAATTGCGACATTATCACGCTGGAGCATATGCTGAAAATGCGCAATCAGGCGATTGTTTGTAACATCGGACATTTTGATAATGAAATCCAAGTCGGGCGGCTGAATGCGCTTGCGGGAACGAAGAAAGTGAATATCAAACCGCAGGTCGATCGCTACGACTTCGCCGACGGGCATTCGATTTTCCTGCTCGCTGAAGGGCGCCTCGTCAATCTCGGTTGTGCAACGGGGCATCCGAGCTTTGTTATGTCCAACAGCTTTACGAATCAGGTGCTTGCGCAAATGGAACTTTGGAAAAATCGTGATGCCTACAAGCCCGGCGTTTACATTCTTCCGAAGAAACTCGACGAAGAAGTCGCACGCCTCCACTTGGAGCGCATCGGCGCAAAATTGACGACGCTGACGCAAAAACAGGCGGATTACCTCGGCGTTCCCGTCGAAGGACCTTATAAGGCGGAAAACTACCGCTATTAAGCGCTTTTGCATTTGTTTTGTCCTCCGCGTTTTGAATTCGCGGAGGATTTTTTTACCTTAACAAGTTGGCCGCGAAGGCGTAGACTCGCCGTCCACAAACTCTTTTCAGCTATGCCGGTTTATTATATCGAAGACGTTCGTAAAGTTTTTAATCTTCCGCTTCCGACCTTGGTTTACCACGCGCAGGAAGTACAGCAGCGTATGTTGGTTACCGACGGAATCGTCGTTCGCGAAAGCGCGGAATACGATGCCGAGCCGCGTTGTGAAAACGTCGAAGCCTGTCTTCAAAAACTCATCGAACTTTCCAATGCGGATACGCATCCGGAAACGCTTGCGTTGGACGCGTTGATTCCTTGCCCGCCTGCCGATCTTTTTGATTGGGTGCGCTTGACCGCGCTTGCGCGTGTGATGCTCCCGAAAACGCTGATTCGTATTCCCGCCGATTGCGGCAACGATGCTGTGCTTGCGCTTTGTTGTTGTGCCGGCGCTAACGCGCTTTCCGGCGAAAATCCGGCATTTGTCAACAGCCTCAAAATGCGCAACATTGACTTCGAAGAACATCACAAAAAGGTCCACGGGTGCAAAGGCGACGGCTCGTGCGGGCATTGTACCTGCGGGAAGCACGACCACCATCACTAAATTGTCGGAAACCCTGCCTGTAAAAGCGTTCCCGCGAGAAGGCGGGAACGCTTTTTGTTTGAAAAAATCTTTGTTGATTAATCCCCCTTGCCTCGCGCTCCTGCGGGCGATAGTTTCGTTTAAGAATGTTTTTCCGCAAAAAAAAATCTCGCTACGGGGAAGCTGTTCCCGATTGGCGCAAAGTGATTCCTCAGGTTGTAAAAATGGGGGATACACAGCCGGGCGGGACGCGGAAATGGAGAGAATATTTTCGGATTTTCTTCGTTTTGTCGTCTGCGTTTGTAATGTTCGTCGTAATTGCCGTTGTCGCAGAACGGCTTGCAAACGGCGGGGAAGACAACGAGCGTTTATCGTTTGCTCAAGTTAAGTTGGTGACGAACGGTGCGCTTGAAGAAGCGTGGATTCGCGATTTTCTCAATATCCGTAGCGCGCCTTCCAGCGTGATTGCGCTTCGGAAAAAACTCGAATCTTATCCGCAAATTCGCAAGGCACGTGTCGTTCGTGAAGACGGAAATACGCTAAGAATTGAGTTGCAGGAACGCGCGGCAATTGCGCGTTTTCGCACTGAAGACGGGCGGGTTTTGAATGTCGGAGACGACGGAGTTTTGTTCCCGTCGGAGACCTATTTTACCGCGATTCAGGATCAATTACCGTTTGTTTCGGATGTTGAAATTGTGGCGATTGACGGCGGACTTGAGGCGGTTGCCAACGCGGATTTGCTCTTGGATTTCTTAAACGTTGTCCGCCGGGATTATCCTGAAATGCGCCGTTTTTGGGAGCGAGTATCGGCAAAGGATCTTCCGCAAAAATTATTGCCGATGCGCTTTGTTCAGCCATGGGCGGTTTTGCGCGTAAAGCCGGCGTTCCCGCAGGACTCCGGTTTGCCGCGCGTGCGTGAAATTGTTTTTTCCGCTCAAAATTTTCGGAGCGAATTGGCGCTGATGGGGTCGTCCGACAGTCTTGCTAAGATTCGCGAATATTACGAACGCGCTCCGGAGGAACGCGAAAGAGAACATAAAATTGTTTTTGTTACTAACCGTAAAAACACCCGCCGTCCGGTTCTCGAAATGCGAATAATTCCGATTCGGGCAACGCATGGCACCGGGCGTATGTAAGTTTTTTTAAAATGCTTCAAAAAAATATTGTAGCTCTTATCGATATCGGGAGCGCGGAAACCAAGGTGCTTTTGGTTCGCGTGTTGCCTCAACTCGAAATCATCGGCGTTCATGTTGCGCCGACGGAAGGTTTGAACAAGGGTGAGATTACGGATATTCGCCAGCTGATGAATTGTGTTCACAAAGCGATCGCGGATGCCGAGAAAAAGTGTAATCCGCCGGTCTCCGTTTATTATGCGTGCCTGTCGCTCTCCGGAATGAATCTCACGGGAACGCAGGTTAAGGGAACGACGTGTTGCGAGTCTGAGGATGAAGTCGTCAGCGAAAAAGACATTGAAATCGCTCGCGGGAACGCTTACTCAAAGCGTGTTCCCGCCGGGAAGGTAATCGCGCATCGCATCAAGCAGGCGTTTACGCTTGACGGGAAATTCGTGGAGAATCCGGAAAGGCGCGTCGGGCGCGAACTTGCTTACAACATGTGGGTGGTCTCTGCCGACAAAACCTATCTGACGGAGCTGATTCAAATCCCGAATCAATACGGAATGCGCGTTGAAGAGGTCTTTGCGGCATCGCTCGCTTCCGCAGCCGCTGTTTCCTCTCGCTCCGAAGAAACAGACAAGAATCGCCTTGTCATTGATATCGGCGCGGGAACGACCGATTATATTTTGTATCAGGACGGCATGGTGCGCCTTACCGGCGTGATTCCCGTCGGCGGACGCCACCTTACAAACGATATTTCCAGCGCGTTGAGTATTTCGGAAAAAGACGCTGAAACCGCAAAAATTAAATACGCCCGGGCAATTGTCTCCGACGAAGACATCGAAGATTCCTTCGGGCTTTCCGATGAGCCGGTTGACAGCATGCTTTACGGACTGAGTAATCGGCTTTCTAAATTTAAGCTGAATTTCGTGACTCATTTGCGCGTGCGGGAAATTTTCGAGATTATTCAAAGAAAAATCGGAGACGACGTGTCCGTCAGCATCGTGCAAATCACCGGAGGAACTTCGTCGCTTCCGGACATCGAACGCGTTGCTTCCGAGATTTTTAATGCGGAAACATCGTGTTCCGTTCCCGAGCGTGCATTTGCAAAGAAAGTCTGTGCAGATCCCAAGTTCAGCACGGTTGTCGGCATGGCGGAGTTGCTTTTTCGCCGCCGAATCGGGCTTTTACGCGCGCGTGCCGAACAATCGCTTTGGACTCGTTTGAAGAAAACATTTTTTAATCATTAATTCCCGATAAAAATGCTCGAATCCGATCAAGATTTTCCGGAAGAAACAAGTGCGGGAACGCCTCGCGTGACGCTGATGGGCGTCGGCAAAGGCGGGATTTCCATTGTTTCCAAAATTAATTTACCGAATGTCCCTTTGCGCCGTGTTATTGCGGATACGTCGCGTTCCGATTTGGAGTCCGCAGCGCTTTCGGATTGCGTGAAAATTCGGCTTGGAGAAAAAACCTTGCGCGGGTTCGGAGCCGGCTTGCAGGCAAAAGCGGGAAGCAAGGCCGCGAAAGAATCCGAAAAAGCCATTGCCGAGGCCCTTACGGGAACGGACTTGCTTTTGCTTGTTACGGCATTGGGGCATGGCACCGGGAGCGGCGCGTCGCCCGTTATTGCAAAAATTGCACAGGACGCGGGAGCGACGGTTGTTTGCTTTGCCACGAATCCTTTTTCCGATGAAGGAAAAATTTTTACGGAGCAGGCTGCCGATGCCGCCGCAAAGCTAAGCGATTTAAGCAATGCGTTTGTGCTTGTTGATAATGAAGTCGTCGCGCAGGTTACGGCGGGAACACAGAATTTTGATGATGTCTTCAATACCGGGCGGCGTTGGATTGAGCGCGGGATCGCCGTTTGTTGTTCGATGATTTTTTCGGCAAAAACCGAGGAACGCCTGGATTTCTCGTCCTTCAAAAACATCTTTCCGGTGGCGGGAACGCGCACGCTCTTTGCAGTCGGAGAAGGAGCGGGAGAAAACGCTCTCCGGGATGCGCTTGACGCGCTTTTTGAGTGCCCGCTTCTGAAAACGGGAATCGCTGCGACACATGCCGATACGCTTGCGATTCGCGTTTGCGCGGGAAGAACTCCGAGCATTCAGGAAATGGAAGAGATTTCCAAATGTATTCAGGAGCGCTTCGGCGGGGAAGAACGCTCGCTTTCGAATTTTGCCGTCATTCCGGAAATGGAGGATGCGATCGAAATTTGTGTCGTCGGCGCGGACGAGGTTCGGGCTACGCGTCGCCGGCGGGAACGCTCTGTCGGCATCCCTCGGGGCGGGAAGTCCGTGCTGGAATCTCAGCTCTCGGACTCCGATTCTTCCGGGGACGAACTGCCGTTTGACGAAGGAAGCGGCTCGGCATTTCCCTTCGGGAAGAAACGGCTTTACGACGGCGTCGATTTGGACACGCCGACCTATCGCCGCAAGCGCATCAAACTTCAGGACGAGCTCGACGCCCGCCGCAAACGCCTCAAAAAATAAGCGAAACTTACGCGTCGCTTTAGTAGCGGCGCGTAATGCGGGATCCGAAACGATTGCGAAGATAATCCGCAAGATTGGCAAAATCCGGCGGCGGGAACGCTTTAAATTCGAGCGGTTCGCCCGTAACGGGATGATCAAGACAAAGGCGCGCAGCATGAAGCATAACGCGCGGGAGCGGCCAGCCTTCATGGCGATGGACGAGCTTCCCGTAGGTGCGGTCGCCCAAAATCGGATGTCCGATAAACGCAAGGTGAACACGAATCTGGTGTGTGCGCCCGGTGTGGAGAATACAACGGACAAGTGCGGCATTGTCGCCGAATTTTTCTTCTACGAACCAATCCGTGCGTGCGGGTTTGCCGTCTTCGCGTACCGCCATTTTCACGCGATTGCTCGGATGCCGGTCAATCGGTTCGCGGATGACGCCGGCAAGCAGATCGGGCGCTTTGTCGACGAGCGCGACGTATTCTTTCTGCAATTCCCGCGTTTGAAATTTTTCGATAAGCGAGTAATAGGCTTCGTCGGTTTTCGCAAAAAGCATTACGCCGGAAGTTTCTTTGTCGAGGCGATGAACGACGCCCGGGCGTAGCTCGCCGCCGGCATTTGCCAAAGAGCCGCCGGTGTGATGAAGTAGCGCGTGGACGAGCGTGTCGTCTCCCGTTCCCGCACCGGGATGCGTTACGATGCCTGCTTCTTTGTTGATGACAATGATGTGTTCGTCTTCAAAAAGAATATCGAGCGGCATTTCCGTCGGCGTAAGGGACGTTTTCGGAGGCTCGGGAAAAGAGATTTCAAGCGTGTCGCCCTCGGAAAGCGGCGTTTTGCGTGCGACGACTGTTCCGTTCATGCAAACGTTGCCGGCATCCAGAATTTTTTGAATGCGGGAACGGCTCAGTTCCGGAAAGGCTGCGGCGAGCACTTTGTCGGCGCGTTCATGGTGCGTTCCCGCGGGAACGGTAAAAATTTCCGGAGAAGACGGCTCGTTTTCCATAGCGAAACTGTGTTAGTCCTGATTGCAGAAAATCCCGATTTTTTTTGAAATTCCCGAACGTAAAATCCTAATACCATTGCACATAAAAGCGCTTTCGCAAGGCATCAAGCTTTTCGTCGCGTGCTTTCTTTTCGGCGGCGGCTCGGAGATGATTTTCGATTTGCTCCTGAACTTCGCTGAGCGGTTTCACGCCCGCTTCGCGGTAGTTATGGCGTTTGAAAATAATAAACATTTTGCGCCCGCTTGCGTCATTGAGCTCAAGAACATCGGTTACCTGACCGTTGCCGACGGATTTAAGCTTTTCGACGACAAGTTCGCTTCGGTCTGCAACGGGAGCCCAGCCGACGTAGCCGCCTTCACTACGGAATTCATCGCGACTGTGAATTTTTGCCGCTCCCGCGAAATCATCGGGCGTTTCCTGAAGGCGTTTTGCGAGGGCGCGCGCGGCTTTCCCGATGGCGCTATCAGTTTCGGACGCTCCCGCGTAAATGATAATCTGAGAGTACTCGATGCTTTCGGGCGTTTTGTACTGGTCGATGTTTTGGTGGTAAACTCGAAAAACATCCATCGGAGCAATCTCGGCGGGAATGCTCTGCGCAATCATCCAGTTCTGATTTTGCTCGATTATGGCGTCGCGAAGTTTTTTCCGCTCTGCGGCGGGATTGCTGCCGATTTTGCGCAAATGGGCAAGATAGCGCCCGCGGTCTCCATCAAATTCCTGATTGATGCGAGCGTTAATCTGCGTGTCGATGTATTCGTCGGGAACCATTCCGCCGGATTCGGCAAAATCGCCGACGAGCAAATACATCTCCGTCATGCGATTGAGGGTGTCCCAAAGCAATTTTTCCGCTTTTTCGTAATATTCTTTTTGGGATTTTGCCTCGCGTTGGAGAATGAGGTTCCCGCGATGCGTTTCGCGGCGCAAGTCTTCCGTCAAAATAAGCTCGCCGTTGACATTTGCGCGAATCGTATCGCGCATGGATTGTTTGAACTCAAATGCGTATCGCTCGGCGTCGGACATTTGGCGGAAGCGTTCCCGCGTCATTTTTTCTTCGGGCGGCGCTTGCAGTAAATTGTCATTTTCGGGCGCTTCGGACGGCGTTTTCCCCTGAGAATCGGCGGGTGTTTCGGCGTATGCCGCTAAAGCAAACATCAGGGACAACGGAAGAAAACTGCGAAGCGTAAATTTCATTTTTCACAAAACTAATCGGAATCCCGCCTCGACGGAATCCCAAAATTCCGCCGAGCCTTACGCGAGAAAGGATTGCCTGCGGAAGCAGAAAGCGATTTATTGACACTCAGCAGGTTTTGTCTGCGGAAATCTAACACAACTCCGACACATGCTTCTATCTGGGACGAACTTTGACGTTCCCGCGTGGCGAGATGCTGCGGCGGGCTGGCGCGTAATCATCAATCCGGCGTGGGAAAATTCGTCGGCGAAGGAATTGCTGACGGCGAAGGAAGAGCGCCCGGACGCGGTTTTGCTCCAGCAGGGGCGGGAACGCGTGGTGAAAACACCGTGTGAAATGGCGGGAACGCCGCGCGATGTCGTCGTAAAAACGTATCGAGCGCCGGGGCGCTTGCGGGAGTTTTTTGAAAAAAAAGACAAGGGGTCGAAGGCGTTTCGCGCGTTTAAAGCGGCGTGGATTTTGGAAAAAAACGGAGTCGGAACGCCGTCTCCGATTGCCGTTGCCGAGCGGCGCGACGGGAACGGGCACTTGCTCGAAAGCCGCCTGATTACGGAATTCGTCCCCGCGATGTCGAATTTCCGAGACGAGCTTTTTCATATTTATGCGAAAAATCCGGACTGCGAGACGCTGATGTCGCTGATGCAGACCGTCGCCGATGCGTGCCGCGCGATGCACGATTGCGGGATTGTTCACCGGGATTTGGGGAATCAAAACATTGCGTTGAAAAAGACGGCGGCGGGAACGTGGCAACCGCTTTTAATCGACTTGGATCGCGTGCGCATTTCCCCGGCGGGAACGCTGACGGACGCTCAGCGCGGCGCGGACTTGGCTCGGCTGGCGCTTCCGTCCGATTTTCGGCGCGTGTTTTTTATGATGTATTTCGGCGGGAACGTTCCTCCGAAGGATTTTTCTAAGAGCGAGGAGAAATCCCGAAAGTCGTTTCGACTGCATTCGCGCCTGCGTCCGGTTCGTCATCCGTTTCGCGAGTTTAAAATCTGGCGGCAAAGTGCGGAAATCCGTCGGGAGATGGCGCGCTCTCCGCTCGGCGGCGGTCGGGAATTATGGATTTGGGATAAGCGAAGCGCACAACCGATTCCCGCGTATCGCTCGAAGGACCGGAGAAAATATCATTCGATTTTCAATGTTTATGCGCCGTTAAAGGAATTTTTGCTCCGCGGGTTTTCCTTTAAAAAAAGATACGGATCAATCCGATCCGCTTCATTTTGCGATGGCGTGAGTTTTGACAAAACATTCGGATTTGTCCTTGAGGCGTATCCGGAACATTGGGAACGCCACTTGGCTTGGCTTGACAAGCTTGAGTCCGGGGCAGGCGGAATTAAATTACCGGTTTTATTGCGAGTTTATTGTCACGAAGGTGAAGTTCATTGGAACTATGCTTCAGAAAAAGCGGCAGAGCTTCATGCGCGCGGGAACGCGGTTGCGATTGCATTTCTTCAGGATCGGGAGGGCATTCGCGAAGTCTCCAAGTGGGAAAAAATGGTTCGCCTTGTTTTGAAAAAAACATCCGAATTTGTGGAGTTTTATGAAGTCGGGCACGCGATTAACCGAACAAAATGGGGCGTTTGGGATTTTCGGGAATATGCCAAGTTGCTGACGGTTTTTGTTGAAGCGAAAAAGCGCAATCCGCAATTGAATTTTGTCGGTCCCGCGTGCATTGATTTTGATTTGCATTCGCTTCCGGCGTTGCTTTCGTTGCTTCCTGCGGGATTGTTTTCGACGTTGTCCCAGCATCTTTACGTGGATCGTCGCGGCGCGCCGGAGAACTTTCAGGGAAAATTTGACACCATAGGCAAATGCGCCATGTTGCGTGCGTTTTCGCAGGAATATGCGCTTCCGAGTGAAAAAATCATCGTCTCGGAGGTTAATTGGCCGTTGTTGAATACGGGAAATTGGTCTCCCGTAGGTTCGCCGTACACCGTTTCCGGACCGAGTTCTTCGCCGCCGAGTGCAACGGAATCGGACTACGCGAAATTTCTTTGCCGTTATTGGTTACTTACAATTGCGAGCGGACATGTTTCTCGCGTTTACTGGTGGCAACTGGTGCATCGCGGATTTGGCTTGGTCGATGATTCCGACCCGGAAAATCAGCGCCCGCGTGCCGCGTTTTACGCATTGCAAAAATTGCTCACGCAACTCGCGGGAGCGCGTTTCGAGCGCCGCGTAACTGACGTTCCCGCGGGAACGTGGGCTCTGGAATTTTCCCGCGCGGACGGCTCGCGTTTTTGGACTCGCTGGACGTTGGATTCAAATGTAGAAATTGAAGATATTACACAATGAGTCTTTCCGTTATAATTTTAACAAAAAACGAAGCGGCAAATATCGCGGACTGCTTGAAGTCGGTCGCATGGGCAGACGAATGCATTGTTTACGATTCCGGAAGCAGTGATGCGACCGTTGAAATTGCAAAAGAAAAGGGCGCGAAAGTTTTTGTTGATCCGGATTGGCAGGGATTTGGGATTCAGAGGCAAAAAGCCCAATTGCAGGCGACGGGCGATTGGGTGCTTATGATTGATGCAGACGAGCGGGTAAGCGAAAAACTGAAAAAGTCCGTTGAGGAATTTATTGCTGCACATCCGGAGGAAAATGCGGTCGGAAAAATTCTTCGGCGGAATCGTGCTTTCGGAAAGTGTGTGCGCTTCGGAGGCTGGGGAGGCGATTGTGTCCTCCGGCTTTTTCCTCGACGAAAAATAAAATTTTCGGACCAAAAAGTTCACGAATCGCTTTCCGTTCCCGCAGGAATGAAGATTGAAAAACTCTCCGGAGTCCTTGACCATGAGACGTATAGGACGCTCGAACAATACTTTGAAAAAATGGGGAAGTATACGACGCTTTGGGCGGAGCAACGGGCAGAGAAAAAGCGCAAGTGCGGGAGTGAATTGATGTGTTTTGTTCGCGGCGGATTTATGTTTTTAAAAAAATACGTCCTTGCCTTGGGATGCTTTGACGGGATTGTCGGGCTAAAGCTTGCTTGGCTTAGCTCTGTTTATACGACGACAAAATACCTGAAGTTTTTGGAGCGTTGCCGCGGGAACGGCAAAAACGGGCATTCGTAGTGCGTTAGTCCGGAATTACCTCCTTGCCGAGGAGTTTTCGGATGCAATTTCTGCAGGAAAGCAGAACGGAAAATATTCTTCCCGCAAGCCCTCTTCTCCCCTCGTAGGGAATGCCGAAAACTCGCTCAAGTTGAAGGAGATCGCGCGTTTTTGCTAGCCACGGGATAACCTTTTTCCCGCGAAAATCAATCATCTTTAAGCCTTGTTTCGTGCAAATAAAATTCCCCAATTGGATATCGCCGGAAATAATTCCGAGGTTGTGGCATTGTGTTATTAATGTGCGGAGCTCCGCTTTTATGTTATCGCCAATCGGCGTTGAAATTCCAGGCCCTTCCAAAAATTCCGTGACGGAAATCGTTTCCCGGAGAACCCCTTTTGAGAAGCGCTCGGCGACAAAGTAGGTTTTCGGGATTCCGGCGAATCCGTTTTCTTGTGCGTGTTTGCTGAGTCGAAAAATCGCTTTGGCGTCCGAACCGAAAAGAAATGTCTTTAATGTGCGGTCAAAGCGAAAGATAAAAAATTCCTGTTTAATGACGTAGGGAATTCCGTTAAGCGATGCCTTCATGATCAGGCGTTTCCTCTTGGGCGAGTGCATTCGATCTGCAAGAACTTCTCCTCGACGTTCCCGAAGAATGCCTTGAATTTCGGTAAATTGTTCGGCTAGAGCGTTGTCGGAAGTGTAGAACTTGAATTGAGTAGAGACGGAACACATGGCGCTTATTGTAGCTGTTTATCGAAAAAATAGAAGATTCCATTTTTTTTAATTGGCTATAATCCCAAGAATTTCTTTAGAATCAAAACGAGATGAGAATTCTACACGTGAACTTGGCAAAGGGCTGGGGCGGCGGCGAAATCCAAACGTTGACGCTTTTGCGGCTTCTTGCAAAAAAAGCTCCGGAAATTCAGTCTGTTCTCGTATTGCGAAAAGGCGGAGAGTTCGCGGCTCGAATGGCTAAAACTCAAGAATTCCCGTTCGTTGAAGTAAGCCATTTTTTCAGCGGACATTTTTCTCCTCTCGTAAAAAATGCGGATCTCGTGCACGCGCACGACGGGCGAGCTCCGTATTGGTGCTTCGTCCATAATAAAATCTTCAAAATCCCGTATTTGCTGACAAGACGGGTCTCTTTCCCGATTCGCAACAACTTTATCACTCATGCAGTTTACAAACAGGCCGCATGCGTTGTTGCGTTGACTCGGGATATCGGTCAGTATCTGAAGCCGCTGAACCCGAATGTCGAAATCAATCCCTCCTCTTGGATTGACGCCCCGGTGGACGCCGATAAAGTTCAGCGTCTGCGGGAAACCGCGAACGGACGTTTTATTATCGCCCATCCGGCCGGGTTGCTTCCGATAAAAAACCATGTCGTCGTTTTGGCTGCGGCGCGTATTCTGCGCGACAGAGGTGTTCCCGTCATTTTTTGGCTACTCGGAAAAGGTCCGCTTGAGCGGGATTTGAAAGCTCGATCCCGTGACTTAAAAAATATTGATTGGCTTGGACATAAAGACGATATCAGCAACTACGTTTCGGCGGCGGATGTCGTTATCCTACCTTCTCTGATGGAAGGTTTAGGAGGTGCCCTCCTTGAAGCATATCATCGCGGGAAGCCGGTTATCGGAAGCAATGTCGGAGGGATGCCTGAAGTGATTTCTTCTAAAACCGGATTTTTGCACGAGCCGGATAACGCTACCGCGCTCGCGGATGCGATTGAAAAAATAGCGCGGGATCGCGCTTTGTATGAGCGCTTAAAGCACGGCGCGGAAGAGGCTTCAGCGCGTTATTCTCCGGAAGAAAACGCCCTGCGCTACATTGAAATCTATCGGAAAATTGCAAATCCTTGATCTTCGATGAAAGTTTTAGTAACAGGCGGGGCGGGTTTTATCGGTTCTAATTTGTGCGAAGCGCTTTTGGAGCGCGGCGACGAGGTGGTTTGCCTTGATAACTTCGCGACGGGCAAGCTTGAAAACTTGCTCCCGCTCATTGCGGCGTTCCCGCAGACGTTCAAGCTCGTCGTGGGCGATATTCGTAACTTGGACGACTGCCGCAAGGCAATTGAAGGTTGCGAAGCCGTTTTGCATGAAGCGGCGCTCGGCTCGGTTCCGCGTTCGATTAAAGATCCGGCGACGACGAACGAAGTCAACATCAGCGGCTTCATGAATATGCTTATTGCCGCGCGTGATGCGAAAGTGCGCCGCTTTGTTTACGCTGCGAGCAGTTCGACTTACGGCGATTCGAAGTCGCTTCCGAAAGTCGAAGATGTCATCGGTCGCCCGCTTTCGCCGTATGCAGTTACTAAATACGTGAACGAACTTTACGCGGACGTTTTTGCCCGGACTTACGGGATGTCCTGCATCGGCTTGCGTTACTTCAACGTGTTCGGCCGCCGTCAGGACCCGCACGGTGCGTATGCAGCGGTGATTCCGCTTTTTGTCAAAAAACTCATGGCTCACGAATCGCCGACGATTAACGGCGACGGCGAGTATTCCCGCGATTTTACCTACATCGACAATGTCGTTCAGATGAATCTGCTTGCGTTGGAGACGACGAATCCCGAAGCGGAAAATCAGGTTTACAACACGGCATTCGGCGAACGCACGACGCTCAACGAACTTGTCGCAAACCTGAAGGAATTCTTGAGCGAATTTGATTCCGCGATTGCGGACGTTCCCGTCGTTCACGGTCCGAACCGCGTCGGCGACATTCCGCACTCGCTTGCTTGCATCGACAAAGCGAAAACCCTCCTCGGCTACGCGCCGCAATTCTCCATGCGCGACGGGCTGAAAGCCGCCGTGAAGTGGTATTGGGAAAACCTTTAACGGGAAAAATAAACCACGAACTACACGAATTTCACGAAATGAACACCAAAATTTGCGTCATCGGGCTTGGCTACGTCGGTTTGCCGCTGGCTCGCCTTTTTTCAACGAAATACGAAACGGTCGGTTTCGACATGAACCGTTCCCGCGTCGAAGCGCTCAACGCCGGACACGATGCGACGCTCGAAGTCTCCGACGAGCTGCTCCAAAGCGCACTCGCCAACGGCTTCAAATGTACGTCGGACATCGAAGACATTCGCGATTGCAATTTCTACGTCGTTGCCGTTCCGACTCCGGTTGACGAAAACAACAATCCCGACCTCACGCCGCTTTGGGGCGCAAGCGAAACCGTCGGCAAAGTCATTTCCAAAGGCGATATTGTCGTTTACGAATCGACGGTTTATCCGGGCGTGACGGAAGACGAATGCATTCCCGTCGTCGAAAAGCTCTCCGGCTTGAAATTCAACGTCGATTTCTTCGCGGGTTATTCGCCGGAACGCATCAATCCGGGCGACAAGCTTCACACGGTCGACAAAATCAAAAAAGTAACTTCGGGTTCGACTCCGGAAATCGCCGACAAAGTCGATGAAGTTTATTCCTCGGTTATTACGGCGGGAACGTTCAAAGCGAGTTCAATCAAGGTCGCGGAAGCGGCGAAAGTCATCGAAAACTCTCAGCGCGACATCAATATCGCGTTTGTCAACGAGCTTTCGAAAATCTTCACAAAACTCGGCATTGACACAAACGACGTGCTCGCGGCCGCGGGAACGAAGTGGAACTTTTTGCCGTTCAAGCCGGGCTTGGTCGGCGGGCATTGCATCGGCGTTGACCCTTATTACTTGGCCCAATGCGCACAACGCCACGGCTACAATCCGGAAATCATTCTGGCGGGGCGGCGCATGAACGACGGGATGGGCGAGTACGTTGCGACGCGCATCGTCAAGCTGATGATTCAAAAGGCGATTCAAGTCGTCGGCTCGAAGATTCTGATTCTTGGCTTTACGTTCAAGGAAAATTGCCCGGACGTGCGCAACACGCGCGTGATCGACATTGTCCGCACGCTGCAGGAATACAATTTGGACATCACGATTTACGATCCTTGGGCGAATCCCGCGATCGCCAAACACGAATACGATGTGGAAGTGACGAACACGCTCCCGCAGGAAAAATTCGACGCCGTCGTCTTGGCAGTCGCGCACAAGGAATTTGAAACGCTCGACGTTCCCGCGCTCCGCAAATCCGCCTCCGTCCTCTTCGACGTCAAAGGCTTCCTCCCGAAAACCTCCGTCGACGGAAGATTGTAAGGCGAAAGGCAGGTTTTGGGGACGAAGGAGAAAATTATTTTTTCTCCAGGATTTTCCGGAGCCATTTGCGGTGCGGCCCGGAGAGGGTGACGGTTTCCAGTTGCTTCGGCGGGACTTTGAAATATTCCGTTCCCGCAGGAAGTGAGCTTTCCGAGAAATTTTCCGGAAGCGTTCCCGCGTAAATGCGTTCCAAAATGCTTTCGGAGGCGATTCCGCGCCGTCCTTCGAGCAGAAGATTTTCGGCTCGCGGCGGGCATTCGGGAAAGATTGTTTCCCAGCGCGGGAGTTCGAAAAGCTCCCGCAGGCGGCGCGCCGTTGAGTGAGGTTTGGCAAGCAAAATGGAGTTGTCGCTGAATCTTACGAACGCCCGGTTTATTTGAATTTTTTTAACGGATTTCGACGCAAAACGCGGCAGGGACGCTACATCGTGGAGTTTTCGTCCCGCGCAAAAGGCGGCAACCGGACATGTCGCACAGGCCGGAGCGTGTTTGGTGCAGACGGTCGCACCGAGTTCCATCATCGCTTCGTTGTGGTCGCCGGGATAATCGTGTGAAAGAATTTTTTCCGCAAGCGCCGAAAAGTGTTTCACCCCGACTCCGTTGTCCTTAAACGCAGTTGTATCTGCCGTGAGGCGGGCGAGAATGCGGACGACATTGCCGTCGACGACGGCTGCGGGAACGCCTTGCGCGATGCTGGCGATGGCAGCCGCCGTATAGGAGCCGATTCCGCGAAACTGAAGCCAGCCATCCGGCGTTGCGGGAACGCGTCCGCCGCGAGCGACGATTTCGCGCGCCAGCGCGTGCAGATTACGCGCGCGAGAATAGTAGCCGAGGCCTTCCCAAGCGCGTAGCACTTCCGCTTCGTCGGCTTCGGCGAGTGCGTCAAAATCTCTCCATCGGGCAACCCAATTTTCAAAATAAGGGCGCACGGTATCGACTTGCGTTTGCTGAAGCATAAATTCGGAAACGACGGTTCTGTAAACCGAGCGTTCCCGTCGCCAGGGCATGTCGCGTTTTTCTTTTAAAAACCACGTTCGCAGAGCGCATTGAAAGTCGCGAATTCGCGTTTCGTTTTCCCAAAAAGCTTTCATGAAAATCAAGTTTCTGTCGCAAATCTATAGATTTTCAATCGGAGATTCGACTTCGGATTCGGATTGCTTGCGGGAACGGGAATTGCGGCGACGCTTTTTCGTTTGTTCTTCATCGGAGATGATGTCGCGCAGATAACGTACGTCGGCGATTTCGCCGCCGGAAAGCGCGACGCATTCCGCCAAAAATTTTTGCGGGTCGCTGCCGATTGTAAAAAGATAAATACGCAGGGAATTTTTTCGCCGTTTCAAGGTCGCGTGCCAACGGGTCTGCCAGCGCAGGTCGCGGTTTTTTCGCCCGTCGGTTTCCGTCGGCTGATAAACGGAATCTGCGAAAATCGTTTTGCCGTCTTTGTTGTATTGGCGAATGCCGTCTTGGAAATCGGAGAAAATAACGAGTGCATCGTATTTTTCGTTGAGCATGATGTCGAGCCACGCGCCGACGGAGCCTTGCTCGAAGTTTTCCGCGTATTTTTTGTAAATGCGCTTCCCGTTGCTCGAAAGGCGGTCTTTTTCTGTTCCGTCAAGGCGTATGCCGTAGTTGTTATAAGCATTCCCCTTGTCTTTGTAGCGCTTCCCGCCGACGATTTCTCCGTCATGAACGAGAGTTCGGATTCCGTCGAATTCAAAAATATCCGCGTCCGGGTATTTGTCGTAAATCTCTTGGCGGACTTGCGGAAGATAGGGCGACATACTTCCGGAGCAATCAAGATAGACGGCGACTTTCTCCGCCAAAATATTGGCGCCCATGACTTTGCGCGGCGCGAACTGCCCGACGTAATTCCGGGCGTTCCCGATTCCGATTCCGATACCGATTCCGGTTCCGATTCCTCCGCCGGAGCCGCCGCCGAACCCTCCGTCGCCGCCGGAAGCGAGTCCGCTTGCGGCAAGCGCGCTGAGGCTTTGAGATGCGTCCGGCAAATCAGGCATTCTGACGTTGAATTCCGGAAGTACGATTGAAGATTTCGAGGATTTTGAAACAATTTTCGGCGGTTTTGCTTTTATCGGTTTCGGGCGTTTTATCACACTTCCCGGAGTTTCGCCGCTTCTCCCGCCGCCGCTTCCCGTGACGAACGCGGCGATCTCCTCTTCCTTGGGCTTGCTAAGGACGCGTTCCGTAATCCAAAAAACCGCAAAAATAAGAAACGCTGCGTGGACAATAAATGAGACGATAAATCCGGCGCTGTTCCCGCTGATTCGCCGCCGGGATGAGCCGGGCGTTTTGTGCGTCTTTCCGTTGTTCCCGTGAGCTTTGTCGTTCCCGCGACTGATAAGTTTTCCCATGACGAAGTGCGCATTTTTCCCCGATGATTTTTTGGCGATATCGGGTGCAGGCAAAACGTTTTCTTCGGGCAACGATTTTCTCATCGGAGTCAACGGAGAGAGTCTTTTAATTAAGCCGAGCGTAAAGGTAGGGTTCAATGATTTTCTTGCGGGAATGCGCATTTCGGATTTTCATTTTCGAATTCATGAGCGAAAGCGAAACATTCCCGAAGACTCCGAAAACAACCCGAAAAAGCGGAGCATTTTACAAAGATTGGTTTCTTTACGGGATGATTACTTGCGTTGTCTTGGCGACGCTTTTCCCCGATGTCGGAAAAACGGGAGGCGTTCTTCACGCTGACGTTCTCGCCAACTGGGGCGTCGCCGCCGTGTTCTTTTTTCACGGGCTCGGGCTGTCGTGGCAAAACCTCAGAAACGGGCTGCTGGCTTGGCGCGTGCATACTGCCGTCCAGGTGATGACGTTTTTTGTTTTTCCGCTGATTACATTCGCGTTTTGCGGCGTTTTTCATAACGCGCTCGCTTGGCTTCCTGCGCAACTTGCACTCGGATTCTACTTTCTCGGCGCACTGCCTTCGACGATTTCTTCGTCGGTCGCGATGACGGCGATTGCCCGCGGGAACGTTCCGGCTGCGATTTTTAATGCGTCAATTTCGAGCCTGCTCGGCATTGTTCTGACGCCGTTGTTGGTCGGAATTTTTGCAACGACAAGCGGAGATTCGCTCCCGCTCGGGAAAACGATTCTGGATCTTTTCGTTTTGCTTTTTCTCCCGTTTTTACTTGGGCAGTTGTTGCGCCCGTTTTTGATAAAAATCGCCGAAGGCTTTAAAAAAAGTATAAATACCTTCGACAAATGCGTTATTTTGTTAATCGTTTATTCGTCGTTTGCCGATTCCGTCGCGCGCGGCCTTTGGGAGAATTACGGTGCGGAAATTCTTGTCCAAACGCTTGCGGGAACGCTTCTGATTTTGTTTGCTGCGCTTTGCGTTTC
This sequence comes from Candidatus Spyradenecus sp., assembly GCA_045535075.1. Classification (GTDB taxonomy): domain Bacteria; phylum Verrucomicrobiota; class Verrucomicrobiia; order Opitutales; family UBA953; genus Spyradosoma. The sequence goes on from JAZSKX010000017.1 coordinate 255,752, forward strand.
TTTGGCGCTTTCAAAAATTCTCCGCTTTAAAAAAGAGGATGAAATTACAACGGTTTTTTGCGGCTCAAAAAAGACGTTGGCGTCGGGAGTGCCGATGGCAAAAGTTATTTTCGGCGCGGCGGCACTTGCCGGAGATTTGGATATCGGGCTGATTGTCCTGCCGATTATGTTTTACCATCAACTCCAATTATTGGTTTGTACGATTCTTGCCAATCGCTACGCGTTGCGCCAATAAAGAAAAAGGCGGCATTGCTGCCGCCTTGTCGGAGTTTTTGTTTAATCCAGGAAAGGAACGTATTCGGGAACGACGCTGTGAATTGCTTTTTTGATTTCGTTGCGCACCGGATTTTTAACGATTTCTTTCAGGAATGTTTTTAAATCTTCCAGCTTTTCGAGCGGAAGCGGCTCGCATTTGAAGCGTGCGATACGCGGATGCCCGGACGGCTCGTAATCTTCGCCGGTTGATTTGAGTTCCTCGAAAAGTTTTTCCCCGGGGCGGAGGCCCGTAATTTTGATTTCAATATCGATGTCGGGCTGAAGTCCGCTGAGTCGAATCAGGTGGCGCGCAACGTCGATGATTTTTACGGGATTTCCCATGTCGAGGACGTAAATCGAGCCGTTTTTGCCGATCGTTCCCGTCTGCAATACAAGCCCGACAGCTTCGGGAATTGTCATGAAGTAGCGTTTAATGTCCGGCGACGTAACGGTGAGCGGGCCGCCTTGTTCGATTTGTTTTTTGAACGTAGGAATTACACTTCCCGAAGAGCCGAGGACGTTGCCGAATCGCACCGCCATGAAACGGGTTCGATTGCCCGGGGTTTGGGCGAACGACTGTAGCATGATTTCGGCGAGGCGCTTGGAGGCTCCCATCGCATTCGTCGGGTTGATGGCTTTGTCCGTTGAGATAAGGACACAGGCTTCGGCGCGGTATTTGGAGGCGACTTCGAAAAGTCCGATCGAGCCGAGAGAATTGTTTTTAAGAGCTTCGGCGGGCTGGCGCTCCATCAGCGGGACGTGCTTGTGAGCGGCGGCGTGGAATACGATGTCCGGGCGGTAAGTTTCAAAAATTTCTTCCATTCGTTGAATATCAACGATGTCGGCAATGATCGGAACGATGCTGTCATTAAATCCGCGGGCAATCAAATCCTGTTCGATTTGGAACATGAGAACTTCGCACTGTTCGACGAGTAGCAGGCGCGCGGGAGCACAATGCGCGACTTGGCGGCAAATTTCGCTTCCGATGGAACCGCCGGCTCCCGTCACGAGAACGGTTTTTCCGCAAATCATTTGGGTGATGGAGGAATCGTCAAGATCTAGCGGCGGGCGGTCAAGCAGGTCTTGCAATTCAAATTGACGAATTGCGGAGACGGAAGTGTGCCCGAGCGAGAGTTCTTCCATTCCCGGAACGACGGAGACCGTCAGCCCGGCGGCAACGGCAGCTTCCCGCAGTTCGCGGACACGGGAAATTTTTGCTGTCGGAATGGCAATAATGAGTTCCGAGAAGTTGTAAACGGATTTCCAATATTCGATATTTTCGAATTTCCCGACAATCGGGACGTCGGTTAGGGAAAATCCTTCCTTGGCGGGAGCGTCGTCGAAGAAAACGACCGGCAATTTCCGGAGGTGCGGACGCGCAAAAAGAGTTGCGCATATTTCCGAACCGGCGTCTCCGGCTCCGAAAATTGCGACGCGGGTGAAGTTTTTCCGTCGGCGGGAAAGCTTTCGGTCTTCCGTGCCTTCGGATTTACGCTCCCAAAGCAGGCGGATTGCGAGACGCAAGGCGCAGAAAAGAATAGGCGATAAAAGTGCATCCGTGCAGAGGACGCGTCGCGGGAACAGCGCCTCGATTTCCGAAAACCCGGGAACATAGCTTATAAATAAAAGTAGCGCGGAGACCGAAAGCAAAATCATGCAAACATGAATCGCGTCCATGATTTTAAAGTAACGCAAGAGGGCGGAATAAATTCCGGCTTTTGCGAGCACTGCCAGTTGGACAAGGGCAATCAGAATTGCGGCGGAAAGCGCAGTTTCCCGGCTTTGAACCGGTTCGTAAGGAATGACTCCGCCGTTTTGAACCCACGAAATAAATTCGTGAGAGAACATGTAAGAGAAAACCAAGGCTCCGCCGAAGAATAGTGTGCGGAGAAGAAAACGGAGGAAAAAGCCGGATTGGCGTCGAAATTGCCTGTTAATCATAAGTTTTTGCTAGAATGACCGGATTCTAAATTTTTAGAGAGGCTTAAGGCGACTTTTAAAATAAAAATTTTGAATCGGGAAATTCCGATTCTGTCGCGGGCGAAAGCCGCCGCTTAATTTTTTTGATGAAAGCGTTCCCGCAGCGGGTTATTATCGGGAAGATATGAACAGAGAAGACATTTTAAAGGCGCTCGGAAGTGTGGCTTATCCGGGGCTTTCTCGGGACATCGTTTCGTTCGGCTTGGTGAAAAAGGTTGAAGTCGATGAACGCGGGAACGCCGTTGTTTCAATGGCGATTACGACATCCAAGCCCGAAATTCCCGGGCAGATTGAAGTCGCGGTTCAGCGGGCGTTGCAGGGGATCGGGTGCAAGGACGTTTCCGCAAAAATTGATGTGTCCGTGCCGAAAGCTCCGACAGCTGCGGGAACGCCGCCTCCGCCGTCGCGCATCCCCGGTGTGCGACGCGTCATTGCCGTCGCTTCCGGAAAGGGAGGAGTCGGGAAATCGACGGTTTCCGTCAATCTTGCTGCGGCGCTTGCGCAGGTTTTGCAAGAAAAAGGAATTGCGCCTGCGGAAGGAAGTGTCGGAATTTTGGATTGTGATATTTACGGCCCGTCTGTGCCGATGATGTTGGGCGTTAAAGAGGCTCCGGAGCTGGTCGGCTCCAAGATGCGTCCCCGCGAAGCTCACGGGCTTAAGACGATGTCGATGGGACTTTTTCTTGATGACGACACGCCGGTCGTGTGGCGCGGGCCGATGCTCCAAAAAGCGATTCGCCAATTTGCGGATGATGTAGACTGGGGCGCACTCGAAATCATGGTTATTGACTTGCCGCCCGGAACCGGCGACGCGCAGATTACGCTTGCCCAGACGATTGCGCTCGACGGCGTGGTTGTTGTTACGACGCCGCAGGATTTGGCGGTTTCCGTCGCCCGCCGCGGAGCGCATATGTTTGATCGCATGAATGTGCCGCTACTCGGGGTTATTGAGAATATGAGCTATTTTGAAAATCCGGTAAGCGGCGAGCGCGATTATATTTTCGGCAAGGGCGGTGGAAGCAAAACGGCGCTGGCACTCAATACCGATTTCTTCGGTGAATTGCCGCTTGATCGGCGCATTCGCGAAGGCGGAGACGCGGGAACGCCGATAGTCGTCGCGCAACCGGAAAGCGTTCCCGCGCAGGTTTTCCGCGCCATTGCGCACATGATTTTGGATAAATAGCTCCCGTTTTTAAGGCGCTTGGGGAGCGCTGTTGTTTTCCCGGGCTTCGATTAGCGCGTTATCCCCTTTTTCAAAATACGTCCACGCGAGGGCGCGGTGTGCGTCTGCCTCGGCTTGCATTTGCGCGGCAAGGTTTTCGGGAACGTGTTTTCCGTAGTGGACGGCAGCTCGTTTTTGGGCAGGTGCATCTCCGTAGTGAACGAATCCGCCGTGAGCGTGGAGAATCATGTAATTCCCGAAAGCGCAGCGGCGTTCCCGCGCTTTTTCGGAAAAGAGATTTACGCCGAAGCTCGGGTACTCGAAACCGTCCGGTGCGCAGAGCGCGAGTAGCGTAGGCACCATGTCCGCGTGCGTTCCGAACGGCAACGTTTTCCCTGCGGGAACACCGGCTCCGGAGATGACGAACGGCACTTGTTTGCTTTCCGAAAGCGAAGGTTTTTTGTTCAAAAACTTACGGGAAAAATGGTCGCCGGTAACCGCAAAAATTGAATCGGGCTGTTTTTGCGTGACGGTTTTGATGAACTTGCCGAGCTCGCGATCGGAATAGCGGAAGTGTGCGAAAACGTTGTCGTCAACGCTCCCGTCGCAGAGTTTGCGGAAGGGCTCCGGAAGTTTGTAGGGCGCGTAACCGAACTCCTCAATCGGAAGCGCATAGGGCGGATGGTAGGAAGCGCTTAAAATAAGCGTGAAGACCGGCGTGTCGCTGTCGCTTTCCGCAAGTTTTTCGAGGTAAGAAAACAAAAATCCGTCGGGAACGCCCCATTCTCCTTTGTATTTGTCCGGACAGTCGGGAACGTCGCTTCCCAAAACGATTTCCTCGAATCCTTGGGCGCGTGCGTAGTCTTCGACGTGTTGCCACATCCCGTAGCCGCTGTAGGCGAAACGCGTTTTGTAGCCGAGTTTTTTGAAAATTTCCGCCGTTGCCGTCGGGAGCGCGACGTTCCCGCTCGGGCGGTAATTTTGGGCGCAGTCGATGAAGGGAATTCCCGAAATAACGGAAGTCAGCGATGCCATGGTGCCCGACGCCCCGGAAACGAAATTCGGCGATGACGCTCCGGATTTTTCAAGCGCAATGAGCGTGTCGCAAAGCCCGATGCCCGCATATTTTTCGTGCATCGGCCAGCGGTCGTAGCTTTCCATGACAACGAGATAAACATGCCTCGGCGCGGGAACGTCCGGGTTGAGCCGTTCGTTTTTTGTCGTAATGAGCGCTTCAATCGAAGTCGCTCCTGATGCGGTTTCGCCATAGAGAAGCCTTGCCTGATCGCGGATGTTCTTGACGAAATCCGGTGCTTTCCCGTTGTTGGAAACCATCCGTAAATCGACCAAAACGTGCTTGAGAGCAAATGCCGGATTGATCACGAGATGATTTAAAATTTCCGTATCGCAAGGCGCTGCATCCCGCAGGCGAGGCGGACGGCGATCAATCCCGCCGCGAAAAAAAATGATGCCGACGACGATTGCGATGAGGACGAGCGTGATGTTTTTTCTCGGCGAGTTGAGATGCGCGGCGTTTTTTCTGAAAATGAAACGCACGACGCGCGGGAAGAGGAAAAACCACGCGGCGGAAATCGAAATAATCGCGCAAAGATAGCGCCCCCAATGGTAGTCGCGCAAAATCGTTTGCCCGATTGCCGCCGCATCGTCGTTGATGAGACCGAGCACCCAAACGTTGAATTGATCCTGGTATTCGCAGAAAAATCCGAAGTTGAGGATTTCCGCTAAAATCAGCAGAAATCCGAGCGAAAGCATAGAAACGGCGGCGGCTCTTAAAAGCATCTTCCGCTTATTTTGAAAAAACAAAGACGCCAGCCAGCAAAATAAAATCGGCGACGAAAGATAGGCGGCGACCATCATGTCGAAACGCAAGCCGACGCTCCAAACAAGCAAAGTTTCCGCCTGCCAAAAATCCGCTTGAGCAGCAAATAGCCAAAGTGCGAGGCACCCTGCCGCCAGCAGAATCATCAGCGCAAAAAGGCTTAAGCCCCAGAGGGAAAGAAAGTATGAGCTACGAACAAGTGTTCTCATCGGGTGCCTCATTCTGTCGTGATTCCGACTCAAGTCAAATTTTTCGAGCATAAAACGGACTTGAATAAATCGAACGTTTGTTCTAATTTTCCCCAAACTCACAACGAAATAACTAACGCTATGTATGACGATGATCTGATTTCGAGTAAAATTGCGGGTTATTCGGTTTTTGAAAACGATAGATGTCGGCGGGAAAATTCCTTCGGCGCCGCAAATGGCGACGGATCGACTGCGCCTGGAAAAAGAATGGGGCGTAAAAAACAAGTTGTTCGACTGGGGCTATTATTGGGTGAAAATCCACAAGTCGTGGCGGCATTTTCACTTGCGGGATTTTCTTCCGCATCATCACGCCTGAGCGTTTTTTGCGGTTTTAAAAAATGTAGATAAATTTTTTATGTCATTTTAGACTGAGATTATGGACGACATGGAAAACAAACAATCGACGGGCGTTCCCGCGGAAGAAAAATCGTTTTGTCCCCGCGGCACTGCTCTCAAGCGCGGCGCGTGGTTTTTTATTTTATCGGCATTGCTGACGGGCTTGGTTTCGCTGAATTATTTTCGCCAATTGAGCATTGATTTTTCCGGCGAAGGTTGGGTTTACGCGCTGTTTACGATGTTCGGGCATTTCGCGATGTGGGCGCTTGTCGCGTGGGTCGCGTTTTGCCTGCCGTGGGCATTGGCGTTCCCGCGAAAGCCGGTTGCGGCGATTCTTTCGGTTGCGGCGGGAACGGCGGGGCTTGCGCTCGTTTTGATCGATACGTTTGTTTTCGGTTTGTATCGTTATCATGTATACAACGGGTTTGTACTCGAATTGCTTTTCGGCGACGGTGCCGCCGGGATTTTTGTTTTCACTGCGGGGCAAATTCTGCTGATGATCGGTGCGGCGGTTTTAGTTGTCGCCGCCGGTGTCGGGCTCTGGTTTGCGGCGCGTTTGCTTGCTTCGCGTTGCGGGAAGAAGGCACTGATTCCGGCGATTGCGGTTTTAATCGTTGCGTTGGTCGCTTCGCACATGATGCACGCGTATTATTCGGCAAACGGGAGCCGCTCGGTTTATCAAATTGCGGAAGTTTATCCCGGGCATTTTCCTCTGACGGCGAATCGTTTCCTGATTAAGCACGGTTTTGTCGATCCGGAAAAAGTGCGTGAAAAAATCAAGCTCAACGCCGGAACGGCTCTCGCGTATCCGCGTGCGGAACTTGTTTCGACGCAAACCCCGACGAAAAATATCTTGGTGATTTTCATCGATTCGTGGAATTTTCGCACGTTTACGCCGGAGGTCATGCCGAACGCTTGCGAATTTGCGAAAAATGCTCAGGTTTTCACCGAGCATTACAGCGGCGACCACGGCACGCGCACCGGCGTGATTTCGTTCTTTCACGGGCTTCCGGGGCATTACTTTTATGCGATTCGCGACGGCGGAGTCAGCTCCGCATTCATCGATACGTTAGTAAAAAACAAATACGAAATGGGCATTTACGCGACGGCGAGTTTGGCGAATCCGCCGTTTACGCGCACCATTTTCAAAAATGTTCCCGAAGGCGTGATGCGCTATAATCTTTCCGCCGGAGTTTCCACTGCGGAAGGCGACGTGAAAACCGCCGACGCGTGGCTTGATTTTACGAAAAAATACACGAGCGTTCCCGCCGCCGAGCGTAAACCGTTTTTCGGATTTTTGTTCTTTGACGAATTGCACGCGATGACGATGCCGAAGGATGCCGAGAAAAAATTTCCCACAACTTGGGAAAATCCGAAATATGAAATGCTCGGGAAAGACACCGATCCGACGGAATTTTTCAATCTTTACCAAAATTGCGCCTACTGGCTTGACGCACATCTGAAGCGGATTTTTGACGACTTGCGGGAACGCGGGCTTCTCGAAAATACCATTGTCGTGCTGACCGGCGACCACGGGCAGGAATTTAACGAAGACGGGAACAACACTTGGGGGCACGGGAACGGTTTTTCCGCGCATCAGCTCAAAGTGCCGTTTGTGCTTTTCGACGCGTCGCTCCCGCCGAAAACCTATTCGCATTGGACGGCGCATTACGATGTAACGGTTTCGCTTTTGAAAAATTATTTGAACGTGCAAAATCCGCCGGAGGATTTTTCAGTCGGAAAAAATCTCTTCGACGAAGCGCCGCGCGAATGGCTCCTCGTCGGGCATCCGGAGCAATGGGCGGTGATTGAAAAAGATCGCATCACGCACGTGAAAATGGGCGGTTCTTACGAAATTTACGACCGGAATTACCGCTTCATTCCGGACGCGAAATTGAATACTTCCGTATTTCAATCAGCGCTTGAACAGTCCAAAAACTTCTACAAAAGCGAATAAGCAGACGAAAACGCATTTGCCGCAGTATTGCCGTTGAAGCGTTCCCGCGCGATGGCTATGCTCGCGGCATGAAAAACCGATTTCTCGCCGCCGGATTGTTTTTATGCGCAAATTGCGGAGCGCTTTCCGCACAAACGCTTTTTGAAAAATACGAGCGTTTTCTGACGCCGCCGAAAGCCTACGTTTGCCAACGCGCCGGCGAGGCCGTAAAAATCGACGGAAAGCTTGACGAAGCCGCTTGGAAAAACGTTCCCGCGACGGCGGCGTTTGTCGATATCAGCGGCGAGGATTTTCCTAAACCGAAGTTTCGCACGACGGCGAAAATGCTCTGGGACGACGATTTTCTTTACGTCGCAGCCGAGATGGAGGAGCCGAATCTTCAGGCGAGCCTGATCGAACACGATTCCATCATTTACCGCGACAACGATTTTGAGGTTTTTCTCGATCCGGACGGCGACGGGAAAAATTATTTCGAAATCGAAGTCAACGCCTTCAATACGGTGTTCGACCTGATGCTTGATAAGCCGTATCGCTCGGGCGGAAATTTTTTCACGCAGTGGAATTGCCCGGGGCTCAAAACCGCCGTCCGTTGCGCGGGAACGCTCAACGACGCGGCGGACAAAGATTCCGGATGGACGGTTGAAATGGCGATTCCGCGCAAGGCGCTGACGCAGAATTTCGACAATCCGCTTCAGGCGGGAAAATGCTGGCGCGTGAATTTCTCCCGTGTGCAATGGCTGAAAAAAGGCGGACCGGAAGAAAACTGGGTCTGGTCGCCGACGGGAAAAATCGACATGCACATGCCGGACCGCTGGGGCTACGTGGTTTTCTCGAATAAAAACGCGGGAACGCCGCTTTCGGAACCTGAGGGTTTTTCGTTCCCGTATCCGGAAAGTATTTACAAATTGCTTTGGGCAATGTTCTACGCTCAGCAGGAAAATTTCGCGCGGGAACGCAATTATCTGCGTACGCCGGAGCAGTTTTTCCTGACGGAAAAAGAAACGGGAACGCTGCCGCGCGGTACGAAGCTTTCCGTTGAAGCGACGCAAAATACGTTTCGCGTGATTGCAGCCGTTCCCGCATTAAAAACGCGTTATTTCGTAAACGAACAGGGCGAATTTCGCGCAGAGCCGCTCGCGCCGCGCACCGTCAAAAATTGGGTTTGGCTTCGTATCGATAAAAAAACTACGGACGACGCTTGGCGGGAACGCTTTGCGCTGATGCGCGAATGCGGAATTTCCGCCGCGCTTTTTGAAGGTTACGACGAGCGCGTTTACCGTCTTTGCAAAGAATCCGGCTTGGAGGCGCATTACTGGCGCTGGACGCTCAATCGCGCCGAGTTTCTCGAAACGCATCCCGAATGGTATGCCGTGAACCGCCTCGGCGAATCCTCGCACGACAAACCTGCCTACGTCGATTACTATCGTTTCCTTTGTCCGAGCCGCCCGGAAATCGCGGCGGAACTTGCGAAAAGCTATCTTTCCGATGCGCATTTGCCGTATGTCGACGGCGTGCATCTCGATTACATTCGCCTGCCGGACGTGATTCTTCCCGTTAATTTGTGGAAAAATTACGGTATTGAGCAGACGCGGGAACTGCCGCAATACGATTATTGCTACTGCGAATTTTGCCGCGAAGCGTTTAAGCAAAAAACGGGGCAGGATCCGCTCGAACTGCCGTTCCCGCAGGAAAGCCAATCGTGGCTGAATTTCCGCTACGATGCCGTCGGGAACGTCGCAAATACGATTGCGCGCCGCGTAAAGAGCGACGGAAAATTTATCTCCGCCGCCGTGTTCCCGGGACCGTCGATGGCGCGGCGCATGGTGCGCCAAAGCTGGGGAGATTGGACGCTCGACGCGTTTTTCCCGATGATTTACAACGGCTTTTACAATGAAGGCGCGGACTGGATCGGCGCTTCCGTGAAAGAAAGCGTTTCCGCCGTCAACGGACGTGCAAAAATTTATGCAGGATTATTTTTCCCGGACATTAAAGATGATTTTGAGGCGTGCCTTGATGCGGCGTTTGGCAACGGAGCCGCCGGCGTTTCCTTCTTCGACGGTCCGGACGAAGCTCATCTCCGCCGCTTCAAAACTTATTTGGAAAAGCGCGGCTTTGATGCCGGCGTTCCCGGAAAACCGGAATAATTTTTTTATTTCTTTTTTGAAGGCGGCGGCGGGAGCGCTCATGCTTTGTGGCTATGAATACAATCTCTCGCGAGTCCGCTTCCGATAAATCCGAATTGACCGAAATGCCGCGTAAAGCATGGCTTCTCGGCATGTGCGGCATGGGCGTCGGCCCGCTTGCGATTTACATGCGCGAGGAAGGGTGGGATGTTTCCGGCTGGGACGATGCGGCGGATTCGCCGATGCGCGTATTTTTGACGCGGGCGGGCGTTCGTTTTGAGGAAAAACTCCCTGCAGATGCGGCGATTGTCGGGCGATCCAGCGCCGTAAAACCCGGAAATCCGCTTTATGACGCGGCGCTTGCAAACGGCTCGCGCATTTTACGGCGCGGGGAATTGCTTGCGGAACGCGCAGCCGAAAAAAAACTGATTGCCGTTTGCGGCAGCCACGGGAAGACGACGACAAGCGGCATGCTCGCGCAAACGATTGCGGCGGCGGGAACGGATGCCGGATACGTTCTCGGCGGGCTTTATCGCGATCCCGCGATGCCGCCGGCGCATTATTCTTCGGCGACGCCTTGGCTCGTCGCGGAAGTCGATGAAAGCGACGGAACTATCCGGCATTTTTCTCCCGAAATCACAATTGTCGTCAACTTGGATTGGGATCATCCCGATTATTACAAAACGGAGGTGGATTTGGAGCGGACGTTTCGCGAACTTTTTGAGCGGACACGCGGGGCGATTTTTATTCCTGCGGGAAACGCTCGCCTCCTTCGGCTGACGCATGGCTTGAAAATTCCCGTTTTCACTGTCGGCGCGGGCGGCGATTACGCGTTTAGCGTTGTGCGATCCGGCGTGAAGGAAACACAGGCGGAAATCGGAGGGCGGTTTTCGGCGGGAACGATTGTTTTGCCGGTTGCGGGAACGTTTAACATTCAAAATGCCATGCTCGCGCTCGCGGCGACGGCGTATGTTTGCGACGGGAAAATCGGCGTTACGCCGCTCGGAAAATTTTCGGGAATGCGCCGCCGGCAGGATGTTCTTTATGCGGGAAGCAGGCTCAAGGTTTTTGCCGATTATGCGCATCACCCGACGGAGATTTCCGCGTTGCTTCGGCTTTTGCGGGAAATGAGCCTCGGGCGACTTGTGGTTGTCTTTCAGCCGCATCGCTACTCGCGCACGCGCCAGTATGCCGCTGAGTTTGCCAATGCGCTTTCCGTTGCCGACGAAGCGTTGATTCTTCCGGTTTATTCGGCGGGAGAAGCGAAAATTTCCGGCGGGGAGGCAGCCGCCATTCTCGCCGCCGGAACCGCGGGAACGCGCGGAATCCGCACTTGCGAAAACGCGGCGGAAGCTCTGAATCGCTTGCGGGAAATCGCCGCGGGCGTGCTCGACGGGAACGGAGAAGAAACCGTCATCGCCTTTGTCGGCGCGGGAGATATTGACCGTATCGCGGCGGCGGTTTTTGTGCGGGAGCTTTGGCTGAGGGAAGCCGGGCGTCCGCGCGGGAACGCCGAAAATTTCGGAGAACGGATGGCAAAACTCCTCGGAGAAAACGCGGTTTTTTCCGAAAACAAAAACGTGGGAGCGATGACGACGCTCGGTGTCGGCGGGAACGCCGCGTGGTATGCCGAACCTGAGACGTTAAATGAATTGCTGATTCTTTTGCGCGGGGCGCGGGTTTACGATTTGCCGGTTTTCGTCCTCGGACGCGGCTCGAATCTTCTTGTTCCCGACGAAGGTTTTCCCGGGTTGGTGATTCGGCTTTCGCGTTCAAATTGGACGCGTGTTGTGCGGGTTCGTTGTAGCGAAGATGACGCCGGCGAGCGTTGTTGCTTGCGTGCGGGAGCGGGAATTAAGCTCAAGGAGCTTTGCGCTTTTGCCGCGCGGGAAGGTTTGGGCGGATTTGAATTTTTGGAAGGAATTCCGGGAACACTCGGCGGCGCATTGCGCATGAATGCCGGCGCGCACGGCGCTTCGATTTTTGACCGCGTCGTCGACGTCGAATGGCTGATGCCCGACGGCTCGATTCACAAGGCGACGCGGGAACAGATGCATCCGAGCTATCGCGATTGCCCTGAGTTACACGGAGCGATTGTTTTGAGCGCGCTTTTGCGTTCGGAAAACATGCGTGAGTCCGATGAAATTTTTGAAACAATGAAAACCTTAGCGGAAGTGCGGCGTGCCTCGCAGCCGCGGGAACGCTCCGCCGGTTGCACATTTAAAAATCCGCCCGGCGACAGCGCGGGAAGGCTCATCGACAGTCTCGGGCTGAAAGGAACGGAGCAGGGCGGTGCGAAAGTTTCGCCTGTTCACGCAAATTTTATTACCGCGACGCCGGCGGCAACGGCGAGCGATATTGAATCGCTTGTTCGCCGTGTGCGCGGAATCGTCAAAGCCGAGACGGGAATTCTGCTTTCTCCCGAAATTATTTTTGTCGGGAAAAACTGGGACGACCCGGGTGCCGTTTAGCGGGAACGGGAAGTGGCGGCGGCGGAAGATTTTATGTTCGTCTGTTTTTTAAATACTACTTGAACGCTGTGAAAAGTTTGGTAGTGTTTCGCTATGACTACCCCGAAAAAAACGATGTTTTGCCGCGTGGCGGTGCTTGCTCTTTCGTGTCTCCCCGTCGCGTCTTTCGCGATGAATATTACCTTTGTCGGCGATTCCATTACGCAGGGCGGATTGTTTAATGCCGGAAATGTTGCGAGTTATCGTTATTCGCTTTTTAAAAATTTCGTCGACAACAACATTGCCTATAATCCGATGGGAATGACTCAGGGCGCGGCGAAAAATGTCGACGTTTCCTCGCTGACTCCGGTTTATCGCGGATTTACGTTTGAGAATGTTTCCGAAGCGGCGGCAAGCGGGCGTTCCTATCAATACGCCGGGCACGAGCAAAATGCCGGATATCGAGGCGATCCGGGTGTTGTCTTCCCGATTGAAAATCGCGGCCCCGTGAGTGTTAAACTCGGCTTGGAAAATCCGTTCACGGGAACGACGAACACTTTTTATGACGGCGCCGCGTTGAAAACTTATGCCGGAGACACATATCAATCGCTTTACGGCGATCGGAAAGTCGAAACGCTTTGCGTGATGATCGGAATCAATGATTTGTATGACGGGAACTCGAATGAGTCGATTAGCGCGCATGTTCACAATATCGTAAAGGCGTATCAGGCGCATAATCCGAATATCCGGGTTCACCTTTTCGAGCTGCTTCCGACGGCAAAAGACAACGGCACGGGAACAAACCGGAAGAATAATTACTTCTCTTATAACGAACATTTGCGCGCGGTCGGCGGAACGTGGAGTACGGCAACATCCGTTGTTACGGTTGATAACATCGCCACGGGATTTTATGCCGAAAGCGGAGCGATGGTTGACACGGCTGCCGGCGCGCATCCGAATGCTCAAGGGGAATTGATTGTCGCGGGAAATATTGCCCGTGTGCTTGGAATCGGGCAACGCAACGCGGGCTTGGAGCGGCGCGGGAACACGGAGCTAAGCTCCCGAGTCCATTTTTCTGCGGGGTCTTCGAGCGGCGTTCAAGTTAAGACAAGCGTGGACGCGCAGGAAAAGGCGTTTTCGCAAAACGGAAGCGGTTTTTCCGTAAACGAAGCGGGAAATCTGCAAATAAAAACCGTTTTATCCGGCGGCAACGATTTGTCGCTGAATTGGAATGATACGGGAACGGCGCGCGAATTTACGGCAATGTTTTCATTGAAGATGACCAAAACCGGCAGCGCACAAAACGGATTCGGAATTATTCTGGGCAACGGAGTTGAAGCCGGAGTTCTCTATGTTCGCGAATACGGAATCTTTTGGAATCAGACGTTGTTGTACGGCTCGGATACGATTGGCGACACGACTCACAACACATTTGACGCAACAACGGATTTCAACGATTTCACGGTTGCGTGGATTGATGAAAGTTCCGAGGTGCTTTCCGGATTTTATGTATGGTTGGGCGACCAACTCATCGGAGAAGGCCTTCAGTCCTTCAGCGGAGTCTCGTCTCATAAAAACAAAATTTTGTTCGGCGACATCGGATCTTCCTGGCTCACGGACGCAGAATTGAGCGCATTGTCTTTCGACGCGGGAACGGCATGGGCTCCGATGGCGATTCCGGAACCGGCGACATTCGGTTTCTTTGCAGGAATCGGGCTCCTGGCTTTTGCCGCGTCGCGGCGCCGGCGGAAGTGATTCTTCCGAGGGCGCGTTTGCTATCTCGGGAAAACTTCGTTTTCCGCAAGCATGTCCCTGAATGCTTCGGGGTTTTCAAGATGCGGGGCGTGACCGCAATCCGGAATTCCGATAAGGCGGGAACTGGGAAGCCGCAAATTCATTGCCGCAGCGATTTGCGAAAATTTGGAATCGTTTTCTCCGTAGACAAAAACAGTATCGCAAGCGACTTCGGCGAGTTTGTCCCAAAGCGGCGGAAGCGTTCCCGTCCCGAGTGTCGCCAGTGAATTTGCCCATGCGGTTTTTTCGGCGTTGCCCCGATTTCTTAGAATGCGGCTCTTCCACGGCTCGGGAATGTTTTTCTGAGTCGCAATAATCGGGACGTTTTGCCAAAACGCGTAAAACGCCCCGGCATCTGGCGCGTCGAGAATTTTCTTTGCCAGTATTGCGTCGCGCTCCCGTCGTTCGGCGCGTTCCGCTTCTGTTTTTAAACCCGGAGAAACGGAAATTAAAACAAGGCGGTCGCTTTCGCGAAACGCGTTTTCGCGGGAAAGCTTCAGCGCGAGATGCAACGCGATGCGTCCGCCCATCGAATAGCCGAGCAAAATGCGTTGCGGCGTTGCGGGAAGATTTTTAAAGCGCATTGAAAGCGCTTCGAGCAATTGCCGAAAGTTTGTATTTGCGTCGTTCCCGTGCAAATCAGGGCAGTCGAAAAATGTATCCGGGAAAAAATGACGCAAGACGTCAAAATCGTTCCCGCAACCCGTAAATCCGTGGAGCGCGAGCACGCTTGCGTTGTGTTTTTCGGAGGTGTTTTTCATTGTCCGGATTTCGGGAGTTTGTCCTGAAGCGCCGCGCCCTCTTCGCTGCTTGTTCCCGCGAGAGCGGCAAGAACTTCACCCGCCAAATAACAGGACCCGGCGACAATCAGCGATTCGTGTTCCCGTGTCGTGAGAGTGCAAGTTCCCGCACGGGGAAAAAGAGTTGCAATGTCGGATTCTCGGATTTCTCCGCAAAATTCCGTCGGAATGCACGCGCGTAATTCCTCAATTGTACATGCGCGATCTTGAGACGGACGAACGAGGACGATTTGCTTCGCGTGCTTTGCGAGTGTGCCCAGAATCGGTCGGGCGCGGTCAATTCCCAAAACCCCCGCAATGATTGTCGGACGTGTTCCCGTCGCGGCAAAGTGTTTTGCGAGCATGGAGTCGAGCGCTACGGCGCATTCGGCGTTGTGTGCGACATCGATGATGAGTTCCCGCCCGTCGCGGAGTTTGTGCTGTTCCCAGCGTGCAGGCCAGTAAACGTCTTTCAGCGCTTCGGAGAAATCGGCGGGAACGGGCATTTGCATTTCCCGGAAAAAAACTTCGGCGGCGAGCAACGCGGTTGCGGCATTTTTTCGTTGGTGGTCTCCGAAAAGATTGGTTTGCGGATATGCGGCAATTGCATCTCCGAAGCGTTCCCGTACGGAAAAAACCGGCGCGTTTTTTTGCTCGGCGGCAGTGCGAATGACGCGCTCGGCTTCTGCGGGAACGCAGCCCAAAACAACGGGCGTGTTTGCCTTGATGATTCCGGCTTTTTCTGCGGCGACGGCTTCGATCGTATTGCCGAGCATATCGCAATGGTCCAGGCCGATAGACGTTATTACACAGACTTTCGGATTTAGAATGTTGGTCGCGTCCAGCCGCCCGCCGAGCCCGGTTTCTATAATCGCGGCATCGCATCTTTCGGATGAGAAATGCAAAAAAGCCATCGCCGTCATCAGCTCGAAAAAGGACGGAAAGTCCTCGTCGCCCGGCTTCCCGAATTGCTTTGCTGAGTTGTAAAGTTTTTCTGTATACAAACAAATTGCTTCGTCCGAAAGCGGCTTGCGATTGACTTGGATGCGTTCACCGAGCTTTACGAGATGCGGCGAGGTGTAAAGCCCGACACGCATGGCGTTCCCGCGAAGCATCGATTCAATCATGGCGGCGGTGGAGCCTTTGCCGTTCGTTCCCGCGAGGTGAATTGCGGGGAAATGTTTTTGCGGCGCGCCGATTGCATCGCTCAGCAGGCGCATGCGATCGATGCCGAATTTGCTGCCTCGGTTTCGGAGCGAGCAAAGCTTTTCAATGGTTTCTGCGTGTGTCATGCGTACGTTTTTGACAGAGATTGAACCCTTTTCCCGTGAAAATCGCAAGCGGCGGCGCGCGTGCGGCAAAGTGAATCTAACAAGCCGAAAATGTAGCGTCCCTAGAAATTGAAATTTCTTCGGCGCTGTTGTATGCTGAGGCAAATGAGTAAAATCAACATCGGACTTATTCAGCTTACGGCGGCGGAAACGCCCGCCGAAAATCTCCGCAAGACGATTCCGCAAATCGAGGCTGCCGCCGCGCAAGGCGCAAAAATCATCGGCTTGCAGGAAATGTTTACGACGAAATATTTCTGCATCGACCAAAACCCGGACCGCTTTGACCTCGCCGAACCGATTCCCGCGGGAACGTCCGTGCAGGAACTTTGCGCAGTTGCGAAGCGCCTCGGCGTCGTCATCGTCGCCCCGATGTTTGAAGCACGCGGGAACGAAATTTACCACAACACGGCAGCAATTATCGATGCCGACGGCACTTACCTCGGGAAATACCGCAAAATGCACATTCCGCAGGATCCGTGCTTTGAGGAAAAATTTTACTTCACGCCGGGCGATCTCGGCTTCCGCGCTTGGGAAACTGCCTTCGGCAAAATCGGAGTCTGCATCTGTTGGGATCAATGGTATCCGGAAGCCGCACGCCTGACCGCGCTCGCGGGAGCGCAAATTCTGTTTTACCCGACGGCAATCGGCTGGCTTCCCGAAGAAAAAGCCGAGCTCGGCGCGGCGCAACATTGCGCTTGGGAAACCGTTCAGCGCGGGCATGCCGTTGCCAACGGCTGCTACGTTGCCGCGACGAATCGCGTCGGCATCGAAGGACGCACGGAATTTTGGGGGCAAAGTTTTGTCGCAAATCCTTACGGCGAAATCATCGCGCGCGCCTCTGCGGACAAGGAAGAAATTCTCATCGCCGAATGCGATTTGGCGGTTCAGCGAGAGTTTCGCCGTATTTGGCCGTTTTTCCGCGACCGCCGCATCGACGCCTACGGCGACATCACGAAACGCCTGCGCGATTAAGTTTTGTCAAAAATGGCAGAGCTTGACGGATTCATGCGGCGCGCGATTGAGCTCGCCGAAAAAGCCCGCGGGAACACGCATCCGAATCCGCTTGTCGGCGCAGTCATCGTTGAGGACGGAAAAATCGTTGCCGAAGGCTTCCATGCGCGCGCGGGAACGCCGCATGCCGAGCGTGTTGCGCTTAATGCGCTCGGACGCAATCCGAAATCCGGCGCAACGCTTTTTGTAACCCTCGAACCCTGTTCGACGCACGGGCGAACAGGCGCATGTACCGAGGCGATTCTTGCCGCCGGAATTTCCCGAGTCGTTGTCGGTGCAACCGATCCGAACCCGGCACACGCGGGACGCGGGCTGGAAATTTTGCGGGAGCACGGCGTTGAAGTCGTTTCCGGTGTGCTTGAGCAAGAGTGCAAGAATTTGAATCCGATTTTTAATTACAATATTGTTCATCGTTCGCCGTTGCTTGCCGCTAAATGCGCGATCACGCAAGGCGGGAAGATGTTTTTGGTTGCGGGAACGCAGAGCCGGATTACAGGAGACGCCGCACGGGAAAATGTCATGCGGGAACGCCGGTATTTTCCTGCAATCGCGACGAGTTCGGGAACGGTTCTTTGCGATAATCCGTCGCTGACGGTGCGCATCCCCGGCGAGGCATTCGCCTGCCCGACGCGTTTTGTTTTTGACCGTCGCGGAAGAACGCTCGATCGTGCTGAAAGGTTGAATGTTTTTTCCGATGCATTTCGCGGAAAAACAATTTTTATTACCGTTCCCGGGGCAGAAAAGAGAGCGCGGGAAAAATTCGCGGGAACGGAGGTTCGCATTTGGGTTCTTCCGGATTCGCCGGCGGAATTTTGGCATTCGTTTCGCGAAAAGTGTAATGAAGAAGGAATAACGGGTGTTTATTTTGAATGCGGTCCGACATTTCTTCGCGGACTTTTTGCCGCGAAGCAGGCGGATTATCTTTATGCTTACGTCGCGGGAACACCGGAAAAATCGCCGGAAAAGTTTTTTTCCGACGACGCCTGCTTTCGTTTTTGTGATGTAAGAACGTTTGCGGACGGCGATCGTGAGTATTCCGGTGAAATCGATTATTTCCGATAAAGATTCTATTGTTTTCAAGTTGCTCGGAGCGCGGATGATTTTTATTTGAGGATTCAACGCCTTCCCGCGGGGACAGATAAAAATTTTATCGCGGGAACATTCAAAAACGGATTATCTCAAGGGCATTAATCGTTTACCTTTAAAAAAGAAAAATGGCCAAAGAACCTTCCAAAAATATTGCTGTCCCCGATACGAAGAAAGCGCTCGAACTCGCGCTTTCCGCAATCAATAAAACTTACGGTGAAGGCACGCTCATGCGCATGGGCGACGCGACGAAAATGGACGTGACGACGATTTCCACGGGCTCCGTGGCGATTGACCTCGCACTCGGCGTCGGCGGGCTCCCGCGCGGGCGTATTGTCGAAATTTACGGGCCGGAATCGTCCGGGAAAACCACGCTTTGCCTCAGCGTGATCGCGCAGGCGCAGCGCGAAGGCGGAACGGCGGCGATTATCGACGTCGAACACGCGCTCGACCCGCGCTACGCGAAAGTCGTTGGCGTAGATTTGGAAAATCTTCTCGTTTCCCAGCCGGAAAGCGGCGAAGACGCGCTCAATATCGTAGAAACGCTCGTGCGTTCGGGGGCGGTCGATGTCGTCGTGCTCGACTCTGTCGCGGCGCTTGTTTCTAAACAGGAATTGGACGGGCAGATGGGCGACACGACGGTCGGTTTGCAGGCGCGTATGATGTCGCAGGCAATGCGCCGACTCACGGCGGCGATTGCGAAGTCGAAGTGTCTCTGCATTTTCACAAATCAGATTCGCGAAAAAATCGGCGTGATGTTCGGTTCGCCGGAAACGACGCCGGGCGGGCGCGCGCTGAAATTCTTTGCGTCGGTACGCATGGATATTCGCCGCATCGGGCAAATCAAGGAACCTTCGGGCAAAGTCATCGGCAACCGCACGAAAATCAAAGTCGTGAAAAACAAAGTGGCGTCGCCGTTTACGGAATGCGAGTTTGATATTATGTATAACGAAGGCATTTCGCGTACGGGCTCGGTGATTGACCTTGGCGTCGAGCACAAGATTTTGGAAAAGAAAGGCGCGTGGATTGCTTACAACGGCAATTTAATCGGGCAGGGACGCGAAGCGGCGAAGGAGTTTTTGAAGAAAAATCCGGCAACGTTGGCGGAAATCCAGGACAAAATCATGGAAAAAGTCCATCCGACGGTCGGCGAAACGCTTGGCGCGAACGCCGAAGAAAAATCCGGCGAATCTGCCGCTTAATAAATTAGAAGGGTGTTTCCGGAATCTTCGCGGGAACACCTTTCTTTTCCCGTAAATTGCTAATCCCCGGTCCTTATGTTGTTAAAAAAAATTTTCGTTGCGTCATTTGCCGTATTGATCGGCTCCTTGGCTCTTGAAGCTGCGCCGAAAAACGTTTTCGGTTCTGCGCTTGAAAAAAGCACGAACGATCTTTCGCTCTCTCTCGGCGGAAATGCTTACGTTGTCAGAGGGAAAAAAGGTGCGAAGATTGACAATCAGAAAGGATTGCTTAATTGGACGAGTGAAGAATCGGTGATTGCCGTTTATATCCGCACGGCCGAAGCACAAAAGGACGTGAAGTTTTCAGTCCGCGCTCGCGGGAAGGGCACGATTAAATTTAATGTTAATCGGGATAAAAATCAGATATTTACCGTAAGGATTGATTCTGACGAGTTTAAGGAATACCCGGTCGGGAAAATTACGTTTGAAGAGCCCGGCTATCAGAGAATTTACATCAAAGGAGTCGAAAAAAGCGGGGATACCTTCGGCGAGATTTCGACGGTTTCGCTGGACGGAGTTGTCGGCGCGACAAATTATGTCCATGACTTTGATAATTATTGGGGGCGTCGCGGGCCGAGTGTGCATTTGAAGTATTCTTTTCCGAAGGAGCGCAACATTGAATATTGCTACGGCGAAGTTACGGTTCCGAAAGGGCAGGATAAGGTTGGAACCTATTTTATGGTAAACGGATTTTCGGAAGGTTATTGCGGAATTCAGGTTAATTCGCCGAAGGAACGCCGTGTGATTTTTTCGGTTTGGAGCCCGTTTGACGCGCACAGTCCTAAGGAAATCCCGGAGGATATGCGCGTAGTTCCGCTGCGCCGCGGTGAAGGCGTTAAAATCGGAGAATTCGGAAACGAGGGTGCCGGAGGGCAAAGTTATTTAAGCTACAAGTGGGAAGCGGGAAAAACGTACGGATTCCTCACACGCATTCGCCCTGACGGGAACGGGAATACGGAATATACAACTTATTTCCACGTGCCGAGCGAACGAAAATGGATGCTTATTGCGAGTTTCCGGCGTCCGAAAACGTCCACTTGGTATAAAGGCGCTTATTCGTTTCTTGAAAATTTTGCTCCCGATGCCGGCTACCTGCCGCGAATGGCGTATTACTCAAATCAGTGGGTTTGGGATAAAAGCGGGAACGCCTGTGAACTTACGGGCGCAGAGTTCACTTGCGATAACACAGCGCGATCGGGTGTTCGTGTCGACTACGCCGGCGGTCTTTCCGAGGATAAAAAAGCATTTTTTCTTAAAAATTGCGGATTCTTCAATGAAACGACTCCTTATCGTACGCCGCTTGAGCGCAAGTCTTCGGGGAAAACTGCTCCGTTGATTAATTTTTCCGCTCTGGAGAAACTTTAGTCTCCCGCATCGGCTTCGATGTTTTGCCTTTAAAAAACGCGTTCCCGCGGCGATTGCTGCGGGAACGTTTATTTTAACCTCTCAACGATACTAGAAATTGCCATTTTTTGAGAAAATGACGACGGGCAGCCTACCCCTAAGCTGCCCGCCTTTATTTTCTATATCTCGTTGCTTATTACCCCATCTCTCACTACGTGAGAGAAATTTTTGATTTATATGGGCTCATTAAATCTTTTTTTATTTTTTAATGCAAGTATTTTTTTGGAAATATTTTGAAGTCGTCGTTTATCCTGCATAAATAAAGGAAACTTTTTTGATGGGGATGATGAGTAAATCGCCTTTGGGAATGGATTTTACCTTTTATTACCGATTTTTCGTTCCCGTGTTGCAGGCTCGTTTAGGGCGGGAACGCAGTTTTCCGCTTCAGCGCCGCCGGCGGAGCGCGAGAAGGGCGAGCGCGAGTGTTCCCGAGAGCAAGCCGAACATCGAAGGCTCCGGAATCGGATACGCGGTTAAGCCGTAGAGAGATATTATTAGGTTCCTGTTCCCGTAATCGGTATTTGAAAGGTAAACGTTGCGTGCATCAAGATCGTAGTCGACGGCGTATCTTCTTAACGAAGGAGCTCCCGATGTTTTTTCGGCATCGTCCGAGTCTGTAATATAAACGGCCGATACGATTCCGAGAGCGTCGAAATCTGCGCCCCACAGAGTGATAGCGTGCCCGCCGCGAAGCGAAGTGTTTGCGCCCATCCCGGCAGCGCCCTTTTTTAGGATTGCAGAAACGCATTCCGAAAAAATCTGTTTGCATGTTTTGGATTTGTCGGAAGCCCATTCGCCCCAGGTGGAATAGGCTCCCAATTCATCTTGGATAAAATCTCCGCCCAGTTTTTCCTGAATTTGCGAATATTCGTTTTTCCAATATCCACCCGTTCCCGGCAGAGGAACGGCGTAGTTGGACGCGTTATGTTTTTCTCCGTTAAAATACCATTTAAGGGCGACGCGCGGGTCGGCCCCTTTGTTGTCATAATAATCCCCCATTAAAACCTGCGGGTTCCAGTTGTTTCTGTCGAGGAAGAGATCGAAGGTGCCGGATGTGTACCCGAGTGCGGATGTTTTTCTGTCCGGAATGCTGTTCGGCAATGAGTTCCCCGCGGCGGAATAGCTGTCGTTCCAGTAATCGATTAGATTGGATGCGCTTGCGGCCCAGCAATAGATGAAATCGCTTGTCGGTCGGTTTTCGGTACTTTTTTTATTTACGTCGTACCAACCTCCGGTCAGGGAAACGCCCGGGGCAAAAATTGTCGTTGTCTCTGCAATCGCAGCGACGGGAGCACACGCGGCGAAAATGCCTAATGCAAGCACTTTGCTTGGTTTGAGGACGGGAGAGCGCATTGTTGTTTTCATGTCGCGGAGATGTGTCCTATATCTCTACTTTTTTGCTGGGATATGTCAACCGGAAATAAGCTTGCCGTTTGCCGCGGGAACGGGATTCCGAAAAATTCGGATGAAATAAAAAAATGCGCGTTCCCGTGCGTTTTTTCTTGAGAAGCCGGAGGGTAAAAAAGAAAATTCCCCAATCATTTTCCGTTTCTTGTTTTCTTATTTCCTCGGCATAATCAATTATTGAATTTCGTCGTGGAAACCGTTCAGGATCTAAACAGTGTTATTCTTACCATAGCCGCGATTGCCGTCGCGGGCGCTTTTTTTGCTTTTATTCGAGCGCGTAGAATTGTTCGGGAAAATAGACGCCTTGATAAGGCGTGCCGCGATGCGGAGTTGGCGTGTCAGGCGGCGGAGCTTGCCGCGCGGGAACGCATTGCGGAGGCGGACAAAGCGGCGGCGGAATGTCGGGCGGAGGCGGAGCGCGCGGCGCGGGAAAATCTTGTCCGCGAGCGCGATTTGGATGTTCGCATTGCGAAGGCGGATTTGCGGGAACAGATGCTTGGCGAAGAACGGGAAAAATTAGTCGCGGCGCGGGAACGCTATGAGGAAAAAATTCGTGATGTCGCCGGGATTTCGCTTGAGGAAGCGCGGGCGGACATTCTTAGGAGCGTTGCCGAAAATGCCGCCGAGGAAGCGCGGAAAATTCGTCGGGAAATTCTCGAAAAATCCGAAAAAGCTTATGCCGATGACGCACGAAAGCTTCTGATCACGACGATGCAACGCGTTGCTCCGAGGCTGAACGAAGAGATTTCTTCCGAGCTTGTGCCGATTCCCGCCGAAGAAATCAAAGGGCGCCTTATCGGGCGCGAGGGCAGAAATATAAAAAGCTTTGAACAGCTCACGGGAACGACACTCATTATCGACGATACGCCGGGCTCGGTGCTTGTTTCCTGCTTCGACCCTTATCGCCGCCAAGTCGCTGCGCTTGCCTTGCGACATTTGATCGACGACGGGCGAATCCATCCTCAAAGCATCGAATATTACGTTGAAGAAGCCCGGCGGGAAGCGTCCGAAAGTGCGCTGTCGGTCGGAACAAAAGCCTGCGATGACCTCGGGCTGCTCAATGTCTCGGAAAATGTGCGGGAACTGCTCGGGAAGCTTCAGTTTCGCCTTTCGATAAATCAGAATACCTTGGAGCATTCGATTGAAACAGCTCAACTCGCGGGAACATTCGCCGCAGAGCTTGGGCTGGATGTCGGGCTCGCGACGCGCGCGGGGCTTTTCCACGATATCGGAAAAGCCGTAGACGCGAACAACGAAGACGCTCACGCCATCGCGGGAGCGCGTGTTCTGCGTCAGGCGGGCGAATGCCGTGAAGTCGTCAACGCCGTTGAATCGCATCACCGCGAAGTCGGTCACGAAAACATTTACGGTCCGCTGGTCATGCTCGCGGACTCGATTTCCGCGACGCGCCCGGGAGCGCGCGCTTCGACGCACGAAGGCTACGCCGAGCGTATTTTCAATTTGGAAAAAATCGCGAAGGCGTTCCCGGGAGTCATTGATGCGTTTGCAATTCAGGCCGGACATGAGGTGCGCGTCATTGTTTCCAGTAGCGAGGTGAACGATGCGGAAGCGCGCGCGATTGCCCGGAAAATTCGTATTTCGATTGAAGAAAATCTGACTTATCCGGGAAGTATACGGGTTGTCGTTATCCGCGAATTACGCGTACTCGAAGAGGCACTTTAAAAAGAAACTCGCCAAGCTTGCTCCGTCGCGGCATTGTTTCTGCGTTCTTCGTCCCGGTAGTTCAACGGATAGAACCGCGGTTTCCTAAACCGTTAATCCGAGTTCGATTCTCGGTCGGGGCGCCAGCTCTACGATGAAATATCATTGTTTCGCGCAGACATAAGCGAGTTCCCGCTTTACCTCGCTTGCGGGAACGCCTATCGTTGAAGCACGTGGAGGATTTCAGCCCGCCTATGCAAATTACAGATCTCAACAGCGAAAAAGATATCGGTTCCAATTGTATGCTTTTGGAAGTCGGGCCGTTTCGCATCCTCGCCGATTGCGGGATTCATCCGAAAAAATTCGGACGCGGCGCGTTGCCGAACCTCGCAAAAATCCGCGACCTCTCCGTTGATTTCATTTTGCTGACTCATTGCCACCTCGATCACCTGGGCGGCATTCCCGTCGCTTTGCGGGAACACCCGAGCGCGCGCATTCTTTGCTCGCCGGCGTCGCGCGTCGTCGCAACGCGGATTTTGCGAAATTCCATCGGCGTGATGCTTCGCCAGCGTGAGGAGCAAAACATCAACGAGTATCCGCTTTATACATACAGCGAGCTTGATCGTGTCGATGCGGCGCTGACGGCGCTTCCGCTCGGCGTTCCGAAAACCTTTCACGAAAACGACGATGAAATCACGTTTACGCTCTATCCCGCCGGGCACGTCGCGGGCGCGGTCGGTGTCATGATTGAATACCGACATCGGAAAATTTTTCTTACGGGAGATGTTTCTTTTAACGATCAGGAAACGGTGGACGGTGCGGCGTTCCCGCAAACAAAAATCGATACCCTGATTATGGAAACAACGCGCGGCGCGACGGAAGTCGATCCGGAGCTGACGCGGGAACGCGAGCTGGAGCGCCTCGTCGGCGATGTCGCCAACACGCTTGCCGGCGGCGGCTCGGTGCTGATTCCCGCGTTTGCCTTCGGGCGGATGCAGGATCTTTTTCATGTTTTGCTCAAAGCCAAAAACGAAGGGCTCATTCCCAAGGAAATTCCGGTTTTTTGCACGGGCTTGGGGCTCGATTTGGCGGATTATTTTGACACGATGGCGCGTAAAACCGGATCGGTTTATTTTCACCGTTCAATGGCGAAAGACCTCGGCGTTCAGGCCTTGCGCTCGTGGGAAGCTCCCGGAACGGACGTTCCCGTGCAGGGAATTTACCTCGTTTCCAGCGGAATGCTTGTCGAAAACACGCCGGCTTGGTACATCGCAGCCAACATGCTTGACCACGCGCACAATCTCATCGCCTTCGTCGGCTATTGCGATCCCGATACGCCGGGCGGGCGCCTGCTCACGCGCACGAATATAGACGAACTCCGCTTTGCGCCGCTCAATTACATCGCACGCGTTCGCGCCGCCGTCGCGCGCTACGATTTGAGCGGACATACGACGCGGGAACGCATGATGGACTTTGTCAATGCCGTCGAACCGCGCCTCGTTGTTTTAACGCACGGCGATCCGGTGGCGCGGGAATGGTACGAAGAGGAACTTGCCATCCAATTGCCGAAAACGAAAGTCATCAGTCCCGACCCGGGCGTGGAATATGATGTTTAAAGCGTTCCCGCAGGATTTTTGCGGGAAGACTTGTTTGATCGATCTCTATGAAACTTCGTCTCAGGACCGGGAATTTTAACGAAACCGAGGAAAACTATCGGAGTGCGCCGAGCAAAATCGCGCGCTTCGGCATCGCGGCGTCTTCGATAATCGGCGGGCTGTTTTCTGTCGGATTCGGCTCTTTTTTCGGAGGCTTGCCGCTGTTCATGCTAATTCAGATTCTTCGTGCGGACGCGGGCGACAGCAAAGCTCCGACGGCCCTGATCGCCGCGTTCATCTCGATTTTTGTCTTCATCGGGTTTTGCGTCGCGGGGGGCGGAATCCTGAGAATCGTCAAAACGATTTTAATGATAAAAAACGCGCCGGCAGTGAGCGCCGTTCCCGCAGACATGATTTGCTCCGAAGAAGATTCTCCGAAGCCGGGAATGTTGGACGCGCTGAAAAAGGCGGGAACGACGATTCGCGATTTTCGCCGCGGGAAAATCATTCTTCCGGATTCCGGACTCGGAAGTGCCGATGCGAAAATTACGAAAAAGCAACGTTGGATGAGCGCGATTTTCGGCGGCATTTTTTTCGCCGTCGGGGTCGGTTTTTGCGGGTTCGGCGCTGCAAAATATATAAAAAACGAGCAGGCAGCGGCGACGTGGATTGAAGTTCCCTGCGAAATCGTTTCCGCGGAAGTCGAAACGCATCGCAGTAGCGGCGGGCGGCGCGGCGGAGGCAAAACGACTTATTCTCCGGAAATAACGTTCCGGTACACGTATGACGGGAACGCGTTTACGGGCAACGATGTCTCGCTTGTTTCCGGATTTTCCGAGAAAAACTATCAGGCTGCCGTGCGGGAACTGAGGCGACTCAAAACCTTGAAATCCTGCTGGATTGATCCGGAAAATCCGAGCGAATCCGTTTTGGAAAAACCGCTTGCCGGGTTTTCTTTTCGCAAGTCGCTCGTGGCGGTGTTCGGAATTCCGTTTGCGCTCATTGGCGGAGGTGTCATGCTCTTCGGGATTTTCAGCGGGCGTTCCCGCAAAAAAACGCAGCGCGAATCCGGAGAGATTCTTCCGGAAAATAAATCCGCCGTCGGGATCGTTTTCGTCGCTCTGTTTTGGAATTCTCTTGTCGCCGTTTTCATCTGTGCGTGGTTGGCTCAAGCTTCCCACGATTGGATTTTCGCTGCCGTTTTGTCGCCGTTTGTCGTTGTCGGAATCGTTCTTCTCGTTGTTGCGATTAACGCGTTGCGAAAGCATCTTTGCGTGCTTCGCTATGCGATTTTGCTGAAGCCGGAGGGAACGCTCGTCGCGGGAACGCCGGTGCGCGTGTATTGGAAAATTCGTCGCGGCGATCCGGAAAAAATTATTCGCCTGAGCTTGAATTTTTTGGAAATGGAGCGCGACGTCGATACGCAGGTGAACGGCGAAGCGGTGCTTAAAGTCGTCGAAAAAACAACGATTTGCGAGTCCGGTTCGCGTAGCGATTTCCGTAGCGGAGCCTGTGATTTTGTTCCGCCGGAGGATCACCCGACAAAGCGGCGATTTTTTGCATTTGAATTGGACGTTGAGCGGAAGTCGGCTTTGTGCCGAAGCCTCAAATTGCGTTTCCCCGTAAAACTCAAAGACGCGTAACATGAAGCCCGAAATTTTTCAAGTTCCCGGCTATACGATTTTCAGAAAGCTCGGCTCCGGCGGATTCGGGACCGTGTATCTGGCGGAACGCGAAAATGCGGCGGGCTTCGTCGCACTGAAAATCATCCGGACGCAAAACGCGCGGCGGGAACGGATTGCGCTCGAAAAATACGCTCGTGTTCCCGCAAGAGACGGCTGGGCGGAAATCATTGATTGGGGAGATATCGGGGATGCCGTTTTTTACGCGATGCCGCTGGCGGACGCACTTCCCGGAAGCGAACATTTCTCGCCGAAAGATTTCCGCTGGCAGGAGGCTTCGCTCCAAAAAATTATCGAGCGGCGCTTGAGCGACCCGCATGTCGCATGGTTTTCCCGTAAAGAAATTTTGGACCTTATCGAACCGGTTTTCGATGCCGCCATCCGCCTCGGCGAAAACGCTCTGTTGCATCGGGATATCAAACCGGCGAACATTCTCGTTTTCGGCGGAAAAACGAAGCTCGCCGACTTCGGATTGCTGGACAATGACCATCGATCGCTGACGCGCATCGGAACGCCGCTCTACAGCGCACCGTCGTGGTTCGCGGGAAGCGGAGGAAACCCCGACGCCTACGGGCTCGCAACAACGTTTTATTCGCTGATTACGGGAAATTCCCCCGACACCATCGGGCGCGCGGCGTATCGTTTCCCCGAAAAGTGGCGGGAAGAAACGGTCCCGGAAGCTCTGCGGGAACAGTGGATGCATTGGAATCGATGTGTCTTGCGCACAATCGCCGAGAGCCCCGCCGAGCGATTCGTCACGCTTGAAGATTTTAAAAAGGCGATTTTTTCGGAAGATTTTCGGAGCTCGCGTTGCTTTGGTACACAAACGGCGGAAGCGCCCCGGCGTTTCCCTTTGAAGAAAGCCGGCCTCGGCGTTTTGGCATTTGCGCTGCTCGCCGCGGGAACTTGGGGAATCACGGAAATGCTTCGTCGCGGGAACGATTCCGGAAAGCTCAGAATTGTTCAACTTTCACGAACGCTTTCTCCCGGAACGCAAAATTATTTTTCCGGAAAAGGGCGGATCAGCGAAGTCCTTGTCGAGGGAAGAGGCGTGCGCGAACTGAGCGTGGAAGCGCCTTTTGTGCTCGATACCGTCAAGGTGCGAGCCGGCGGCGAATTGCGCATCGCGGGAACGCTCGACAGCGAGCCGCGCCTTGAGATGTACATGAGCGGGAGCGAGTACATTGTTTTTGAAAAAAATCCCGAACAGGACGGAACAACTTTTTACACCTTGGATTCCATCGGAATTTCCGGCTCGTCGGACGCGTATCCGAAACCGAACATCATCATAGACAAGGGAGTCTCCGTGCGCCTGAACGGAGGTTTATCCTACGACTTTCACGCGGATATCGTTGTCGACGGCACGCTGATTGCCGACAACATCGCCGGGAGTTATTTTATCGATTTTTTCGGAAAGGGCATCGCTCGCACCAACGCAATACTCGGCAAGCCGGAAGGCATCACCATGCACGACGGCGTGCGTGCGGAAATCGGGAAGGGCGGAATTTCTCACGGCGGGAAAACCGTTCTCTTTAACGCGACAATTGCCGTCGCCGAGTCGTGGGTTTCGCCTGCGACGCAAATTCGCTTGGATAGCCCTGCGGGAACGATTTTTGAGTTGCAGGCTGCGGACGGAGCGCCGACTGCGGCGGAAATCGCCGGCGCCGTCAGCGGCGAGGGCAAACTTATAAAAACCGGCGCGGGAACGCTGATGCTTTCCGGGGAAAACACTTATCGCGGCGGGACCGAAGTGCGTGCCGGCGTCCTTGCCGCGGGAACGCCGTCGGCGCTCGGCGGCGACAATGCGAAGCTTTTGCTTACCGGCAGCGGGCGTGTCCGGCTGGGAGCGGAGCAAAAAAGCGTCCGTCTTGCTCCGGCGGAAATTGCGCTAGAGCTTTCCGGGTTTTATGAAGAAAACGCTGCCGTTTTCGGCAAGGGAACTTTGGCTGCGGGAAGCTTGCTGATTCGCGTGAGCGACGAATATCTGAAGCAATTGGAAAAATCCGGCATCGGGCTGCGGCGCTACAAAATTGCCGATTCCGGAATTACGCTCGCAAAACATCCGTCGCTCCGGCTTGCCGAGAATCTCGAATCCGGAGCTTGGCGGGCTTATTTTTCCGACGGGATTTTAACGCTTTTCCGGGAACAGGCGCCCGCAAACGCCGCACCGTAAATTTTTTCTATTCCGCGTGATTTTCCCGTTTTTTTTTGCGAATAAAAATTAGAGATGGAGTTTCCGCAAACACCCAAGACTATAATCGAACAACTCGTTTCGCCTGAAAAAAGTGCAGCTTGGAACGGGGCGTGGAGGAAGTTTTTTGATTTTTACCACGCGACGATTCGGGTCATGGCATGTAATTCGTTTTACAAACGCGGCTGGTACGGCGTTCCCGCGCACGTGATCGACGAGGTAATTGAAGAAATCGTGATTTCGCTGAACAAAGTTTTTATCGAAAAACGTTTCGATTTTAGAAAATCACGTTTCCGCTTTTTCCTAAAAACCGTGTGCGATCGCCGTGTCGTCGATTACTTGAGGGAAAACGCCGTCTCGAACGAGGAATCCATCGACTCCGAAGACGGAAAAATCTTGCGCCGGGCGGAAATTTATACTGCTGATGAAAACGCAATGCGGCTTGCCGAAGAAGAATTGCGGGCGTTTCGCCAAGCGCTTTTGTTCGATACTTATATGTCAATCCGTCATGAATTTGACGCACGGACTTGTATCGCGTTCGAGATGGTAAAACTCGAAGACGTTCCCGTCGAAAATGTCGTGCGGGAACTCGGCGTTTCGCCGAACACGGTCAATAACGCCGTTTATCGGATTGTCAAAAAATTACGGACTGTCTTGTCCGAAAATCGGGAATTGGAGGATTTAATTTCATGAAAAAGGACGAGAAAAAAAGTAAGCCTGCCACCGAAGAAGTCCCGGGTGAAGCCGATTCCATGATCTCCGAACTGAAATCCGCTTATAAGTCCATTATGCGCCTGCGTAATTCTTCCGGACATCGAAAAATCTCTCTTGAGATCGAACGGAAAATCCGCCGGAAGCCGAAGGATTGACGGAAAAAGGGCGCGCCCGGCGGGGGCGGCATTTAAGTTTTGCGAAAGCCGGAACACGTAAAACCGCAATAACACCTTGCGGCGGGTTGTTGTATTCTTGCCGGATGAGGCCTTTCGCTCTCCGGATTTCGCGATTTTTTCGTTCCCGCGTGATTTTTGAAATTTTTTCGCGAATGTAGAGTAGATGCACTCTCTAAAACACCGCTACACGGCAGATTTTTTGTCTGCGTTTTTCGCCACGGGAACGCCCGGAGGCGCTTTGCGTGCGCGCGGTTTGAAGTCGTACGGGAGCTCGATTTTCCCGCCGTTTTGCTTGGCATCTTCCAAGAGCGATTTAATCGCCATGCGCACGATGTCCGCTGCATTCAAATGCCAGCGTTCCGCCAACGCTTCCAGCGTTTTGCGGTCTTCGGGATCAAGGCGAATGCCCATGGACGGTTTGATGCTCATTACCCCTGTAACTATGCGCACGGGAACGCGTTTCCGCAAACTCTTTCCGTCTAAAACCTTGACAAAATACGCAAAAGCGGCACAATGAGGCACGAAAAACGCGAAACTCTTCCGACGATGCTCGAACTCTCCCCTACGGCATTAAATCTCACTCAAGAGGAATGGGCACTTCTTGAGCGACTTGCCGCCTCCGAAAATCTTTCCAAGGAAGAGTTCGTTTCCCGCGCACTTAAACTTTTCCTAAATACCCCCCCC
>JAZSKX010000011.1:0-3370 GCA_045535075.1 Candidatus Spyradenecus sp.
CCCCTTGGCTCCCAGACCGACATCGCTCCCATCCGACTTTTTCATTTTTATTGCCCCCCCCCCAATAAAACATCTTTCACCGATAAAAACAGGGCTTTTGCGAATTCTTTCAACGACATCCGGATTTCGGAAACGGAAGTCAACCGGATGAAAATCATGGTCGATAATTTTTACGTTTCCACCGACAAGTGTTCCTAATCCAATTTCAATACGTTCTCGCGAATTCAATGTTACGCCAGATAGACCGACCTTATCCCCTATAATAATTTCAGCTCCATCATAGGCATAAATTATTGTGCGTTGAAAAAGTCCATAGAGGTTTGAATAAAAACAGCTATTCACCGTTACGCCAGTTCCCCATTTAATATTTCCTCGGAGGACCGGAAAGCCATTAAACCGAACACGCTTTTTAAGCGTAATATTAGCAACAATTGCCCTAAACAAGAGCAATCCTCTATACGCAAAACGGCTCAAAATAGCCCGAGGCAAGCGAACAATGATATACAACAACATCACAAGACTATTTCGTTTTCATCGAAGCATGAATATCTTCAATCAGCTTAGAAAATCGGCTACGCCAGCATGTCCAATTTAATTTCTCTCTAAACAACACCTTCCCCCGTTCCGAAAAGCGAGGAAACAACCCTCCATCCCAACAACGAACAATTTCAGATGCAAAATCCTCTCCTTTGGCAAACAGGGGAAGCAATATTCCGTTCCCATTGTGCTCTACGTAGCTTCCGACACCTCCTGTGTTATAAGAAAAAACAGGAAGCCCATAGGCAGCTGCTTCAGAAAAAACCATCCCGGCACACTCCGCCTTTGTCGGAAGAATAAAAACATGAGCTCCTTTTACTAAATTTTCGAACTTAGCCATTTCCTCCGGAATATTCTTGTTCAAGCGCCCAAAAAACTGGACATAACGAGGAGATTCTGAAATGCCATCTCCGTCTGTCCCAATGACATCTAAAACAACATTCCTTCCGTATTTGAGCTTCAATAATTTCGTTGCCTCGATTGCAATCGAAAGGCCTTTTCGTCGTGTATCAAAACCAATGAAAAGTAGCCTGAGTTCTTCATTCGTTTTAGGAAATATTTTCGTTTTGGGTAATTCCATCGCAGAAATATTTGCTCCTAACTGCCAAACTAGAATTTTGTCCTCTGCAACACGATAATGCTCAATCAAACTCCGTTTCGCCCAATCGCTCGCGACAACAATCTTATCCGCACGTTGCGTAGATCGTCGTTCCGTCTCGTCTGCTAATCTCGAAAAAAATAAAAGGACTTTTTCCCCGTAATATCCATTAAAATTATGAAATGTTGCATCAATGACAGCGACAATGGGAAGTTTTGTTCGGTAAAACGCACACGCCGTCAACCCGATACTCAAAACGAAATCAAAACGCTTATCATCTATTTTAAACCTATTTGCCAAAACATCAGCGACAATAGGCAATCGAAGAATCGCAAAATTTTTCCTTACGATTTTAACGATTATCCAATCTATACTTTTCACTAAAAACCAAAATACCCGCAGAGCCGTTCCGGTAGGAGCAATCCACCGCACGTCACATCCTTGTTTTTCGAGCGCAGAAAATACGCCAAAGGGCGTTCCCGACCACGTCCTCCGATCTCGAGGATTTCCTTCACAAACAAAGGCTACTCGAGTTCCTTTTGAAGAAAACGTTCCCTCATACTCTTCTGTTGAATAAAGATTTTCGGTTTCTTTCATATTTGCTTTTCTTTGAGTGTGTGCTACCTGCGAATTCTTACCTGAAGGGCGTTTTCGATTGGGTTTTCGGAGATGAGGATGAGGTAGCCTCCGCCGCCGGCTCCGGAGATCTTGTGTCCGAGAGTGACGGGAGCGTATTTGGCAATCATTTCGTGAACATCCGGCGGTGCCATGTTCGGGAACATCGCAATCTGCGCTTCAAACGCAGCCGTCGTTGCCGCGCCCCACGCGGTAGCGTCTTTCGCAAGAATCGCGTCCCACGCCGCTTCCGTCGCATCCGCAAGCGCCTTCGCATTGGTCGCGTCAACATGCGTTCCCGCGAAAACATCGTATTCGGCGCGGCGCGGGTACAGCGGAACGAGCCAAATGCGTTCCTCAATCCATTTGAGCAAATCCGCATCACGCTTCGACGTGATTTTTACCGGCCAATAGCCCTTGTCGTAATCAAGTTTGTTCAGCCCCGGCATTACGATCCCGAGCGAATCCTGCGAGCCGCTCACGTAGCGGTTGCCCATCATCGGAGGATTTTCGTAGCAGAAAAGAATTTTCGCGAGTTTTTCCAAATCGCTACTGTCGGGAATATCCGTTTGCCACAGCTCCACGGCTTTTTTGCGGGAACTCGTGGACATGCCGCTACGGTCGTTGAACTCGTAATCGGGTTCAATCGAAATCGTCAAAACCGCGCCCGGCGCAAGCTCGTTCACGAAAGGCTGGTCGAGCCACCCGCCGGCAAGGTCGATGCGATACGGGATTTTGCATTCCTTGCGCAGCGCAGTCGTCGAGCGTGCGGGCAAATTCCCGTGCGGGACCCGCTTGGCGACAACGTATTCGATGCCGTGTTTTTTACAAAAATCCTCCTTCGCGGGAGAATGCCCGTCGGTGTTGACAAAGAAAATATCCGGTTTGAGTTCGAGGACGTCCTGCTCGAAGTCCATAATGCCGCTCCCGCGATTGATCCATGCGTCCTTGACGCATTTGAGCGCCTTGACCATGTAGAGGCGTTCGGCATCGGGGTTGATGGTTTTGCGCGCTTTGAGCCCGAAAATGGTGGCGTCGCTTCCGATGCCGACGTAGAGCTCGCCGAGCTTGGACGCTTCTTCAAAAAACGCTACGTGCCCGCTGTGGAGCATGTCGTAACAGCCAGAGACAAATACTTTTTTCTTTCCGGTCGCGGGATTCAAATCTTTTTCCGTTAAATTTTCATTCATGGCTTTATTTCTTTAAATTGGGGGCATCGGCGTTCCCGCGAAGCACTTGGAAGCCGCTTCGCTCAAAGAAACATCTGTGAAAATCTGTGTCATCGGTGGTTAGTTATTTTTAAAAGATCTTTCCAAAAATTCGCGGGAGCGGGATTGCTCGCGGGAACGGATCGCGTTGATTTTTTCCCAATCGATTTTTTCGGAAACGAGCGCAGAAACGCGTTCCCGCGATTTCGAGAAATCTTCGTCAAGCGAAAGCAACCGATTTTCCAAGCCGAATGTTTTCAGCAACGAACGAAAGCGCGACATTCCGCGCGAAGCATTCCCGATCGCAATAAACGGCTTGTTGAAAATAATCGAAAACACACAGCCGTGGAACGAATCCGTCACCACAAATTCCGCATCGCGGAAACCACGTAGCCACGCGCTCACGGGAGGA
>JAZSKX010000009.1:0-3741 GCA_045535075.1 Candidatus Spyradenecus sp.
CGCACTCGCGGTCCGCGCTTTCCGAGTGGCATCTTGGAATGATTGTTTTTAAAGATTATTGAAATGATTCGGCAGAACAATTCCTGGGCGGCGAAGCGGAGTTTCAAGAAAATGTTTTCAAACAATGAACAGAAATTCGGATTTTCAAGAAAACTCAATAAATTAAACCGAGCAAACTCAGGTTCAAAACAACATAAGAATAAAATCAAATTGCCCCGCGCTGAAGCGGATTTGAATTGCCGTGCGCTGAAGCACAAAAACAATAAGGTGGCGCGAAAAATTAACTCAAATTTTTGACAATTCTCACCAAAATCGGCTTTTTCGCGCAATCGACAGCTTTTCGGCTAACACCAACCCCCGGCGCGGCGTCGCGCAATGCCGCCCGATATGTTTCCGCCTGACCGCGTTCATACGCGAGGGCCAGCCCAGTCGCGCGCAGATTGCCTCGAGCAATAAAATTCAATGAAAAAATAACCGGCGGTCCGTCGACACCGGTCGGTTCGAGAGAAAGAAGATGATTTGGATCGGGATTGGCGGCGATCTTTTCCAGCAATTGATATTTCTCTGGATAACAGACATAGCATTGCTCCAGCGGTGTCATTTCACCTGGCGCAACCGAGTTTGGCGAATACTCTTCCGGAGGAAAGAGATCATCAATTTCGAGCAGCGCGTAACGCGTTTCCCATTTAGCTCTTTTGGGGTGTTTCTTTCGCGCGCCGCAGACGCGTATTGACATCGGCGCGTTACCCATATTCTGATCGATAAGTTTGGAAAAGACGAGTTGCAGGCGCCTTTTGGGCGTTTTTCTGGTTGCACGTTTCTTTTGAGAGGTATTGTCTTTCATGATGCCCCCACGTTTTATGTATCTGATTGAAAAAATCCCCGCCCAAGAAACACCTTGGGCGGGGGCGACGATTCAATAAACCATAGCGCGATGATTATTTGTTTTCATTCTCGGCGATGGCGAGGAGCGC
This sequence comes from Candidatus Spyradenecus sp., assembly GCA_045535075.1. Taxonomy (GTDB): domain Bacteria; phylum Verrucomicrobiota; class Verrucomicrobiia; order Opitutales; family UBA953; genus Spyradosoma. The sequence goes on from JAZSKX010000009.1 coordinate 975, forward strand.
CTGATGGAAGCATTCCCAGGGCGGGCTGACAAGGCCGGCGCCGACCTGCCCCACGCCCGCGTCCTTATGCGCGATGCCCGTATTGATGACGGGTAATTGATTTTTTTCTTCGACGAGGCGCACGTCAATGCCGGTAGGGCTGCCCTCAAATCCGAGTGCCGGAATTTGAAAGAGCGGATTTTTGCCGACGGTGATTTTGCCCATTTCGCGGCTGTTTTTCAGTGCGTCATTCACCGTTCCACCGACAAATTGAACAATAGCCGGCGCGGCCGCCATGCAGAAGGCGCCGATGCCGCTCGTCTCGGTAATAGCCGAGTCGCCAATGTCCGGGTTGGCGTGTTCGTCTGTGAAACCCGGGAAATAAAGTCCGCGGATCAATTGCGCCGGTCCGGTAAACCAACGTCCGGGCATACTCGCGACTTGAATTCCGAAATCGGTGCCATTGCGTGCCATGACGCTGAGGACTGTCGCGTGTTCAATGCCCTCGGTCGCCATCAACATACATTTGGCCATTGGCATGGTGAGGTTGAGAATGAAATGATCATTCTTGGAGATAAAATCGAGGCATTTGGCCACATCTTCCGCGTCGCCACCAAACCGCACCATGGCCGGCGCCAATTCACGGAAGAGGAGAGAGGTGCCGGCGCGATTTCGATTGTGTCCCTCGTCGCCCATTTGCAGCGCCTGGGCCATAATCATTTTGAGATCAATGGGACCGCGACCTTCCATGGTTCGCGCGAGCACCGGGCCGAGCGTTTTTTCAATGAATTTAAGCCGCTCGATAACCTCCTCGCTGTAAGCGCCAAAGCGCAGCACTTTGCCCAGGCCTTCATTGAGCGTGCAATAGGTGCGATTACCCTTATTGGCGCCAGCCATATCTTCGAGAATCCAGACGGGCATTGATGCGGTGACCACGCCTGCCATGGGGCCGACCGCGTGGTGATGGTGGCAGGGATCAAAACGGATTTTGCCCGACGCGGCGAGCGCCTCGGCCTCTTCTGGCGTCTTGGCTTTGCCCTCATAAATCAGACCGCCGATAATCGCGCCCTTGAGCGGACCGGCCATGCGTTCCCAGGTGATGGGCGGGCCAGCGTGCAAAATCAGATCGTCGCTCATGCCCGGGATGACCTCGCGCGCCACACCCACGCCGATAAGCGTCGGACGGCTTTCGAGCAGGCGCTGCAGCGCCATTTGATTGGCGGCGTCGATCTTTTCGGCAAGCGTCGGATCAAAGAGTTTGGAGAGGGCGCGCATGCGTTCGGGATCGCCACCGGCAGGCGGCTGAAAGGTCGCCTCGACGACTGACGCGCCAGCTTCCTTAGCGCCTTCGACGATACTCTCGATGCCCAGGCCAATCAGCTTGAGCGGTCCCGCGATGAGTTGTTTGCCCTTGTCGAGTTCCATGAGGGATTTCCTTTCGCGCCTGAAGCGTCGCTTGCGCGGCACTTGGCGGTGTTGGGGTGAAAATGAGACGTTCTCTCCGGCGCGGCCTTGATGCGGGGACGCCGGCGGCGCGAGGTGTAGCGGAAAGCGTCGAAGGGAACAATTGATTTGTGACTGTTTTTGTGCTTGAGCGCACTGCATTATTAAAAACGCGTTTCCACTATTAAAGACGCACTTCGGCGCAGCGTCTAAAAATACGCTTGAGCGCTGGGCAGATTAAAAGCGCTTGAGCGCGCGGCGGGCTTTATTTTATTTTTGCATTGATTTGGACTTGAATTTGCTCGATTTAATTTATTTGGTTTTCTTGAAAATCCGAATTTCTGTTCGTTGCTTAAAAACGTCTTTAAATCTCCGCTTCACAGCCCAGGAATTATTCTGTTGAATCATTTCAATAATCTTTAAAAACACTCATTCCGAGGCGCCACTTGGGAAACGCGGATTTGTTTAAAAACGTTTTATTGGAGCTCCGCTTCACCGCCCGGAAAGCGCGAATCGTGAGCGCTCCGGCCGCACTCATCTGCCCTCAATTCACGAGGGGGAAAAACCAATGTTTTTTCCCCCTCGCGGCTCCCCTTTTTCCTTCCGCAACCGTCGGTCCTCGCTCCCACCGAAGGTGTGGCCGGCTGCGGGCCGCCGGACAAATGCCCGCCCTAAGCGCCTCAATGGCCTGTTTTATTTGCCCTGATTTATTCTGGGCCGCTCGATGGGCCAGATTCGGCGCTTGGGCGGCAGAAAGACACGACAAAAACGCCAAACCTATTCAATACGGTGGTTTTATTGATTGTCGTTCCGTCGCCCATGCACCGAATTTGACCTAACATAAAGTCGATTAAAATAAAACTGAGCAAATACCGGTCATCTGAGGTGCTTAGGGCGACGGCGGCCTTTTGTCCCGCCCCGAATCCGAGCTAACGCGCAAATGCTAAAAATAAAATCGAGCAAATACCGCTCGTCTGAGGGGCGGGGAAGGAAAAGGGAGAGCGCGAGAGGGAAAAAACATGGGTTTTTCCCGCTCGCACAATGACGAACTAAATTCGGTCGTTCGGGCCACGTCGGCGGCCGACACGCCAATGTCAATTCAAGACTTTGACGCGCTAATATCAATTCGGGACGATGAAAGAGTCATTTGGTGAATTGATATAAATTCAAGTGATTTAAGCGCTGTTTCAAAAATTATCTCAATAAAATTTTCGAAAAACGCGGATCGCGCGTGTCCTGTTGACGGATGCTTTTTTTGTAACATTTTGTCTTGACGCGGCTGGAAAACTCGTTGAAGAAGCGGCTTCCGCTTTCGGAAAGGAGGTCTGCGAACGTTTAGAGGAAA